>JAPLDT010000038.1 GCA_026391315.1 Bacteroidia bacterium | reverse complement strand
GGTGTTATGTTTGGAAGGATCGTAATTTCCAATTACAGAACGTACACCAACCAACTCTCTCCACTTCAGTTTCCTGAAAAGTGGAATTTTGTTGAGGAAATAGCCCTGAAAATGATGCTCCAGAAACAGTGACAAATAGGTATCACTTACAAATTCCTGCATGTTCATCATGTTAAACGAGTAAAAATCATAGGCGTAGGTGTCATTCCCTTCGTGGATTTTCATCAAAGGGAAAGGTACATCACCCCAAATTTTACCGGCCTGAATGGAATAATAGCTAAACCCGAATGGATTGAGCATTAGTTTTTGGTTGATCCGGGCTTCCAGTTTGTAATAGTTGAACTCTCCGCCCAGAAGTCCTTTCATACCAACCGAGAAGTCCAGATTGAAAATAGGTTTGGAGTTTTCAAATTTTGATCTCTCAAAACCGTCCTGTATGTAATACTCATTCGGCGCATAACGGGTGCTGAGACTCAGCTCACTGTTTCGAATAGATGGAATTAAATTCCCGGAAGGTGATTCGAATTTGATAAAAGGGGCACTGTAATATTTTGTTCCATTGAAAGAGAATTTATTGGTTAAACCTGCCACCCATTCCTTTTCATAATTGATCTCCAGCCTGTCGACAAGATTTAATTTATTGTACGGAACCTTATTCAACAACGTATTTAGTATATTGTCGATCATAAAGGCATTTTTGCTTTTGCCAAAAATCTCGTAATCGTGTTTGTACTGAGCAGAAAGGTAATCTTTGGGCTTTTTAGAGAAGTAGTATTCGAAACCCCCGCTATACTTGTATTCCTGGTCTTTCGATCCGTAAGCTACATAACCGTTGAGACGAAGGTCGTGGTTAAATTTCATGGTTGTGCGTGCACCAAACTTGAATCTGTTCCCCTCAATAGGGTTGTTTGAATAGAAGGAGTAATACTGTCCAAGCTCGATTTTCCCTAAATCCCTGTAACCGTAGTAGAACATGTAAATGTACTCGACTGTAGTTTTGTATAGAGGTACATTTTTAATCGAATCGACCATTTTATAAACACCCACCTCTCTTTTCTGCAATTCGATGGGTCTTGAATCTTCCCAGAATTTTTCATCTTTGTTCATGGCATCATCATGGACAGAGATTCTTTCGGTGGCCTCCAGTTTTACTCCTTTGGCCTCTTCAAAAGTAAAATCCTGATAGAAATTGGCTTTTCTACCGATCACACCTAGCTTTTTTGATTTCTGGTCTTTTTGGATGTCAACATCCAGGATTATGACCTCATTTTTTGGTGTCCATCTATCCTTGACTAGGTCATATTCTACCGCGTACTTAAAATTGTTGACAAAATTAATGTTCGCTTTTTCGGAGAGTTGCATATCAATTTTTGTCAGGGCATAACTTTCCGCATCTATCCAAAGTTGACCTTTGAAGGTGGGACTTTGGGTCGACCTGGGCTTGAAGGAGAGTTCGTAATATTTCTTCCCTGCCTTAAATGTGCTATCGATAAGATAATATTTGTAAAACTGAAGTCCCATACTATTAATGGGCGATACCAAGCCAACATCCCTGATCATAAGATAGTTGTCATATGGATTTAACCCTTCATATACCTTCCCGGTAAATTTTGAAATCATATTTGAAGTCATACCTGAAGCCTTGTTGGCAAAGATATCTTCATGGTCCTTTGTAATTCCACTTTCGTGATAATAGTTGGAAAAGGTCTCTGAGAAGAATACTGGCAGGAAGGCTTTCCCCTCGGTCTTGAGCGAATCGATGTAGTCAAAAACGAAGTCGAACGATTGTAATAGTCTTTTTGTCCTTAAGGATTTGTCTATATTTTTAAGATCAACCTCTGTCTTGGAGTACAACTTGCTGTGCCAGGAGGGGAAATTGGCCGGATTATTCTCCTTTTTATGCTCAATAATCTTTTTGAATATGGGAATAGCCGGATTCTCGCCGGGCTTAACAACCACCTCACCAGTCATGATCATGTCCTCCTCCAGGGTAATATCAAGTTTTGCAGACTGCTTGAGTTTCACTGGCAATTCTATTTTCTTGTAACCAATGGAAGAGATTTCAATGCTATTGGTAGGTGTAAGGGTGCTGAGGTTGAAGTTCCCATTCAGGTCAGACATGGTTCCTATGTAGGTCCCTTTGAAGACAATTGTTGCGTATGGGATCGGGATCCCAGTTTTTGCCTCCGTAATCTTTCCCGAAACGATGGTTTTTTGAGCGAGTGATACCTGGAGGGAAAGTATAAATATGGTTATAATCAGAGAGATAGTTTTCTTCATTAGATTTTCTCCTGATTCGTGTTTTGGATCATAACTGAAAAATTGTTGTATTGAATTTCTTTGATAATCCAGTCAAAAAATCAATACTATTGAGACCATTGCATATATCTAAATTGACAGCTAAATCTAAAAATGGTTTAACAGAAAGTTCTAAACTGATTCATTTGTTTAATCGAAGCGCTATTTTTTTGCAAGAATAACGGCTTTAAACAGAAACACAAAAGTTGCAATAAACTTTGCACCAACTTACAACATGAATATTAAAAAGGCTTAAAATGCCTTAATATTAAATGCCGATTTCTGCCGGAACAAAATAATAGCTTCTTTTTTTGAATTTGGGGGTGATTGTTTTATAAATTTTATCAATTTTGAAGAATCTTTGAGAAAAACAAAATACGACGTATAATGAGACTAATCATCCTACCTGAACCCAATAATGTAGCCCAATGGTCTGCCAATTATATTGCCCATAAAATTTGCACAGCCAATCCCACTCCCGAGAACCCTTTTGTCCTGGGACTGCCCACTGGGAGCACTCCTCTCGGGACCTACATCGAATTGATTAAACTTCATCAGGAAGGTAAAGTTACTTTTCAGAATGTTATTACTTTTAACATGGATGAGTATGTGGGTATTGATAAAAATCATCCACAGAGTTACCATACATTTATGTGGGACAATTTCTTTAAACACATCGATATCAAACCTGCCAATGTGAACCTTCTCGATGGAAATGCCCCTGATCTGAGAATGGAATGTAGCCGGTATGAAGCTAAGATTAAATCGGTTGGAGGGATTGATCTGTTCCTCGGTGGAGTTGGTGCCGATGGTCACATAGCCTTTAATGAACCAGGATCCAGCCTGACATCCCGAACCAGGGACAAGGCTTTGAATACAGACACCAAAATTGTCAATAGCCGTTTCTTTAACAACGATATAAATCAGGTTCCGAAAGTAGCGCTAACTGTTGGAGTTGGTACCATCATGGACGCTCAGGAAGTGCTAATTTTAGTGACAGGACATAATAAATCACGTGCATTGCACAAAGCTGTTGAGGGTGCCGTCAACCATATGTGGACCATTTCCGCTCTTCAAAATCATTCTCACGGGATGATGGTTTGTGACGAAGATGCTACCATCGAGTTGAAAGTTGGAACCTACAAGTATTTCAAGGAGATCGAAAAAGATAACCTGGATCCTGAAACTATTTGGACCGACAAAAAAAATTCCTGCTGGTAGACTAACGCATGGTTGCCACCATCACTGCTTTAATGGTGTGCATCCTGTTTTCGGCCTGGTCGAAAACGATGGAAGCTTTGCTTTCGAAAACTTCATCTGTGACTTCCATTGCATCAATGCCGAATTTCTGGAAGATTTCTTCTCCTGTTTTCGTTTCTCGGTTGTGATAGGCCGGAAGACAGTGCAGGAACTTAACGTTTTTATTCCCTGTTAGCTCCATGGTCTTTGAATTAATCTGGTACGGCATTAGTAAGGAAATTCTTTCCTGCCAAACAGCTGCAGATTCTCCCATGGATACCCAAACATCGGTGTAAAGGAAGTCACAATCTTTTACCGCCTCTTCCAGGTTTTCGGTGATAGTAATTTTGGCACCCGTACTTTTAGCAATAGCTTTGCAGGTCTCTTGCAATTCGATAGATGGTTGAAATTGCATAGGTGCAGCCGCCCTGAAATCCATTCCCATTTTTGCTGCTCCTACCATCAGTGAATTACCCATGTTGTTTCGCGCATCGCCGAGATAGGCAAATTTTATTTCGGACAATGGTTTGTCCGAATGTTCTCGCATGGTGAGAAAATCTGCCAGAATCTGGGTGGGATGAAACTCATCGGTCAATCCGTTCCATACAGGGACACCTGCATATTTTGCCAGAGTTTCTACCAACTCCTGCCCATATCCGCGGTATTGTATGCCATTATACATGCGGCCCAGCACACGTGCCGTATCTTTCATCGACTCCTTGGTCCCGATTTGGGATCCGGTTGGCCCAAGGTAGGTGACATGAGCTCCCTGATCATAGGCAGCTACCTCAAAGGCACATCTGGTGCGTGTCGATGTTTTTTCGAAGATCAGCGCAATATTTTTACCCGTTAGAACGGGCTCTTCGGTACCTGTATTCTTTGCCCATTTAAGTTCTGCGGCCAAATTGAGCAGATATTCTATTTCAGATGGCTGAAAATCAAGTAGTTTTAAAAAATTCTTATTGTACAAAAGGTTTTGCATAGGTCGAATTGTTTACGATTCGTATCTTAACGTAATTTTTGATCCGTACGATTTGTCCTCCAGTTTGGAAGCTTCTGTGATGATGCTTTTTATCCCACCCATCTCAACAAATTTCATCGCCGCTACAATTTTTGGGGCCATGCTTCCTTCACCAAAGGTACCCATTTCCAAGTATTTTTTTGTATCCTGATAATCCAGAAATTCGAGTTTTTCCTGGGTTGGTAACCCGAAATCTTTGTAGATGAAAGATACATCTGTCAAAATGTAAAATTCATCTGCCCCAACACCGGAAGCCAGTACTGATGAAGCAAGATCCTTGTCGATCACAGCATCAGCCGTTCGGAGATTGTTCTCTTTGTCAAAAAATATCGGAATTCCTCCACCTCCGCAGGTGATCACTATGTTTCCTTTTCGGGCGAGATCACCAATCAACTTCAGGTTCAGGATTTTTTTTGGTACAGGTGAGGGAACTACTCTTCTCCAACCGTTTCCGCTTTTAGTACTCTCTTTAAAAGACCATCCTTTTAGTTTTTCCAAGGCTTTTGCTTGTTCGATACTATAGGTTGCGCCAATTCGTTTGGTTGGATTGCGGAACGCAGGATCTTCCGGATCGACCTCTACCATGCCAACAATGGTAACGACATTCCGCACTATTTGATACTTGTTAAGGATATTGCGAAAGATCCGCTCAATCATGTATCCAATTCCCCCCTGGGAATCTGCAACACAAACATCAAGCGGCATTTGTGCAATGCCATACATTTGTTCACCTGCGTCATTTCGCATCAGGATGTTCCCTACCTGTGGCCCATTCCCATGTGTAATTATCAGATCATAGCCCTCTCTTACCAGGAAGAGCAGGTTCTCGATGGTTTCGGTAGTGTGCAACTCCTGTTGTACAATGGTTCCTTGTTCATTATCGCGCAGCAGCGCATTGCCACCCAGGGCAACTACAGCCAGTTTTTTCATGGTAAGCTTAATTTCTTGGCTAAAATGTGACCGAAGGTAAGGAGTGTTTGGGAAGGAATTCATGATAAAAATTACCATACATATTACTCTTTTAAGGATGGTATGCATTTCGATATCGGATGTTATAACCATTTTTACGGGTCATTCACCAATTTTCCTTAACTTTGCTTAGATTTAATCCTAAATTTGACTTTTCAAAACGATCAGATAATGGCTCAACAAAAGGTTGATAATCAGCAAAAAACAGTATCAGTAAAAAATGGAGGAGGGGCCAGGGGCACCAAATTTACACGATGGGAGAAATTCCGCAATATCGTTGCTGTTCCTCTTTTTTTCTTTTCGCTTTATTTGTTTGTGGTGTTCATCTCCTTTCTTCTTCAAGAGGGTGCAGATGTAAGTCATTTGGATGTTTCCATCAAAGAACTTCTGACTAATCCAAACATTAAAATTGAGAATGCTGGTGGAAAATGGGGTGCCATTCTTGCGAACTGGTTCATCAACAAAGGATTTGGATTTGCATCTTTCATTATCCTGTACCTCTCCATCCTGATCTCCTTGCGCTTGGCCAAGATCGGGAAATTCTCTTTGGCAAAAAATTTCGGATATGGGATCTTTTTTATCATCTGGATTTCTATCGCGCTGGCATTTTCCCTATCTTATTTTTATAAAAACTCACCCATACTGCCTGGTGGCGCCTATGGATTTCTTATGTCGCAGCACCTGAATTCTGTTGTTGGCAAAATGGGTACTTTTTTCATTCTGTTTGGATCTTTGTTGATTTTAATTATTGTGGCTTTTGAAGATGCATGGGGCGTCATCATCGGCTTGCTGAATTATAAACGTCCTGCCAGGAAGAAAGAGATTGAACTTACAACCAACGATCCTTTTTTGGTAGCCCAACCTCCTAAATCCATCGAAAAGGATCGATCTTTCTCGAAAGTTGCAGATGATGATGAGGTGAAAATTGTCTATGCAGAGCCGGACGAAGATTCAATTGAATTGGAGATGGCGGAGGTCTTTGTAGAGGATGAGCCCTATCAGGTGACTGAAAAAAAACGGGTCGATGCACCTCGGTCTAATCAAAATCATTTGGATTCGGATAATGTTGATTTAGAGGTGCTTGAAGCAGATTATGACCCTACACTTGATTTGTCGAGGTATATTTTCCCCACCATAGACCTCTTGGAAGAACGCGCTACAGGTAACCCACAGGTAACCAACGATGAGTTGATGGCCAACAAAAACAAGATCCTGCAAACGCTGAAGAATTATAGCATAGAGATTGAGAAGATACGGGCAACAACGGGCCCGACCGTCACATTGTATGAAATCGTACCTGCTCCGGGGGTGAGGATATCTAAAATTAAGAACCTGGAAGATGACATCGCGCTCAGCTTGTCAGCGCTGGGAATCAGAATCATTGCACCCATGCCAGGGAAGGGGACTGTAGGTATTGAGGTACCAAACAACAAGCCGGAGGTGGTATCCATGCGGTCACTGATCGCTTCAAAGGTATTTCAGGAGTCGGATTTCGAACTCCCGCTTGCCCTGGGTAAGACCATTTCGAATGAGACATTTGTCGTCGACCTGACAAAAATGCCACATATACTCGTTGCTGGAGCGACAGGACAGGGTAAATCTGTAGGACTGAATGCCATCATCTCTTCCCTGCTATACAAGAAGCATCCCTCTCAGCTGAAATTTGTATTTATTGATCCTAAAAAGGTTGAGCTCAACCTCTATTCTGTCATTGAGAAACACTTCCTGGCCAAAATGGAGGGGATGGAAGATTCTATTATAACCGATGTTCAGCAGGTAAAGGATACGCTCAACTCGCTGATTATCGAGATGGAGCGACGGTACGATTTGCTCAAAATTGCCCAGACCAGAAACGTCAAGGAGTACAATGTCAAATTCATTGCGCGGCGGCTTAATCCCAACAAGGGTCACCGTTATCTGCCGTATATAGTGGTTGTTGTAGACGAGTTTGCGGATCTAATTATGACGGCCGGGAAGGAGATTGAACTTCCTATTGCGCGGATAGCGCAGTTGGCCAGAGCCGTTGGAATTCACATGATTATAGCAACGCAACGACCATCTATCAACATTATTACTGGTGTGATCAAAGCAAATTTCCCGACCCGGATTGCATTCAAAGTGGCCTCTATGGTCGACTCACGAACCATTCTGGATACTCCGGGTGCCAACCAACTGATTGGACGAGGCGACATGCTAGTATCTATAGGAAACGTTCTTACCAGGATCCAATGCGCATTTGTTGATACTCCCGAAGTGGAAGCAATTGCCAACTTTATTGGGAAGCAGCCAGGTTATCCCACTGCTTGGGCATTGCCCGAATATCGCAGTGACAGCTCCGATAGTTCAGATGAAGTGGATTTGAAGAACAGGGATGAACTTTTTGATGATGCTGCACGTATAGTAGTGTTAAACCAAACTGGTTCGACTTCGTCAATTCAAAGGAAGTTCTCCATTGGTTACAACAGGGCCGGACGGATCATGGATCAGCTGGAAGCTGCTGGAATTGTTGGTGTAAATGCCGGCAGCAAGGCTCGGGAAGTGTTGATCCAGGACGAAACCAGTTTGGAACATATTTTGAGGAGATTGCCCCAATAGAGGAAGGATAAAGGATAAAGGATAAAGTAAAAAGGATAAAGTAAAAAGGATAAAGGGAAAAGGATAAAGTAAAAAGGATAAAGTAAAAAGTAAAAAGGATAAAGTAAAAAGGATAAAGGATAAAGGGAGGAGGCACCTCAGTTTTTTCGGTGAGAGGTAAGGCCAATAGCCAATGGCTAAAAGCTAACAGCTAACAGCCTTTAATTAAACGATATAAACAACAAAGTAATAATGAAAAGATTAACGTTAGTAATGGCAGTACTGATAATTGCTGCGAATTTAATGGCACAACAGGATCCGAAAGCAAAGGAAGTTTTGGATAAGTTATCGCAAACAACAAAGAGCTATAAAACGATTCAGATTGGTTTCTCTTTTACCCTCGAAAACAAAAAGAACAATGTGAACCAGACCAACGAAGGCGAGGTTGCGTTGAAAGGGAAAAGTTATAGGTTGCATATGCCGGTGTTCAGCATGGATATTTTTTGTGATGGGACTACTACATGGAGTTACCTGACAGAGGCTAAAGAGTGCAACATTTCGGGAGTAGAGGATGATAAAGATGGAGCACTAAATCCGGCAAATATTTTTACCATTTATGAGAAAGGGTTCAATTACTCATACATTGGAGAGGAGAATCTGGCAGGTAAAGTGGTTCATGTACTCGACCTTTTTCCTGTAGACAAAAAGAAAGAGTTCGAGAAAGTCAGGTTGTATGTTGACAAGGTAAAAAATCAAATAGCTAAGGCACAGACATTTAACAAAGATGGGAATACGTACATTCTGGTCTTAAAGAGTATGAAAACCAATGTTGAAATGAAAGACGATTATTTCAAATTCGATAAATCCAAATATCCGGGAGTGGAAATTAATGACATGAGATAATCTTAGTAAAAGAAGAGAAATAAGAATGGGGGAAATTTCCCCCATTCTTATTTCTCTTCTTTTACTTTTTTCTGGTGCATCATCTGAGCAACAGAGGCGATCTCAATGAAGCTGGTACCTCCTCCTACACCAAAATTTCCTCCCACATAAACGACGGTATCTTTTTCGGAAATGTATCCTCTTTCAACCAAATCGAGCAATGAGGTTTCGATGAGTTTGTATTTGTTTTTCTTTACCACAATTTCACTTGCGAATACTCCGTAGGAGAGTGCCAGCTCCCTTTTTACCCTTCCTGTATGACACTTGGCATAAACAGGCCGCGGACTTCTGAAGGCTGAAATATATCTGGCAATTTTCCCGGTCAGGGTATCAGTAATGATAGCAGCAACCTTCAGTTCACTTGCCGACATGACGGCTGCTTCAGCCAGAAAGGCAGATACTTCGTTTTCGAGTCTCGGAACCGAGAGATCATTCCTTTTGTCTTTTGAGGATTCTACTTCGATGGCAACGCGCGACATGAGCTGAACCGCTTCGACCGGATATTGTCCATAGGCAGTTTCTCCCGAAAGCATGATGGCATCAGTGCGATCATAGATGGCTGTGGCCACATCACTGACTTCAGCCCTCGTGGGCCTTGGATTGGTGATCATGGTATGCAGCATTTGAGTGGCGATGATAACCGGCTTCTTCCGTTCTACACACTTTCTGACTAATTTGCGCTGAATAGCAGGTATTTTTTCAGCGGGAATCTCAATACCCAGGTCACCCCGTGCCACCATGATTCCATATGCGTGATCCAGGATTTCATCAATGTTCCTGACACCATCGGTGTCTTCAATCTTGGCTATGATCTTTATTTTACTGTTTTCTTCATTCAGGATTTCCTGAACTGCCATGACATCTTCTTTATTTCTTACAAAGGAGTGGGCAATAAAATCGAGGTCGTTGGCGGCTGCCCATCGGATAAACTGACGATCTTTCTCCGTAAGTGACGGCAAATGAAGGGAAACACCAGGTACATTGATGCTCTTTTTGTTTTTGATAAAACCATCATTGCCCACCAGTGCAATTAGGCTGTCATTCGTTTTTTCAAGGATGGTTAGCTCAAGTTCTCCATCGTCAATTAGGACTGCGCTACCTACCGGGATATCTCTTGTAAAATTTACATAGTCAACTACTAATATCCCTTCCCCTGATGTCTCATCGCCGCATTTGATGGCGATTCGATCTCCTTTGTTAATCTTTATAGGTTCAGTGATGTTTTTAGTGCGAATTTCCGGACCTTTTGTATCAACCAATATGGCAATGCCATCGCTTACAGATCTTACATTGTTAATGATATTCATTGCCGAATCAGTCGTTTGATGCGCTGTATTTATTCTGACAACATTCATCCCAGCTTCCATAAGGGTACGTAGAAAACCGGGTTCGCAATTCTTATCCGAGATGGTAGCTACGATTTTGGTATGCTTTTGTTTGCTCATTTAGATCCGTTTATTAAGGATGATAAAGTTGATAATTCCAATGAAATGATTGGATAAGTGTTATTTGAGATCCGGTTTTAAAAAACTTTCAATCCCCAGTCGGTAAGAATCAAGTCCAAAGCCCATGATACTTCCACGGCAGACTGGTCCAATAATCGACTCATGCCGGAACGATTCACGTGTAAGGATGTTGGAGATATGGACCTCAACCACCGGGGATGTCACTGCTGCAATGGCGTCCCTGATCGCAACAGAGGTATGTGTGTAGGCCCCCGCATTCAGGACAATTCCATCTTCCGTGAAGCCGATTTTTTGCAGATAGGTTACGATTTCTCCTTCCACATTTGACTGAAAATAGTTCAGATTAATTTCCGGGTAATAGGGTCTGATTTTTTCGAACCATTCTTCAAAAGAGCTGTTGCCGTAAATGCCTTTTTCCCGTTTCCCTAACAAATTGAGATTGGGACCATTAACAATACAAATATTCATGCGTATAAGTTTATGTGTTATAGAATATTCAGACTTCTATATGCCGATTTTAATTCAGATAAAATATTTAAATATCTTAATGTTACATACATACTGACTATTTGCTTGATTGATAGCGTATGTTTTAATCCATTAATGAATAGTTGAATCAAGCAGACTGAACAGTTTTCCGATGAAAAACTCGACTAAAATCGGAAAAAAAAATGAGTGTTGTCAAAAAAAAAATAAGTTTTGAATTTTATATAACATATTTATTTCACACTATTGAAACAAAAATGTATTTCAATTGTTTCAATAAAAAAATCAAGTTATGAAATGGACAGAAAGCAAAAAAGGATATGAGACTTTTTTGAGATTGGAAAAATCCCTCTCTCAAAATTCAGTAAGTGCATACGTAAATGACATTCATAAGTTAATTTCCTTCGTTGAAGAATATTATCCCGGACTTTCCCCTGAGGCAGTAAGATTGGTTCAGCTAAGAAAATTTGTTGAATGGATGAATGATAAAGGGGTTAGCCCCAGAACACAGGCGCGAACGATTTCAGGTGTCAAGTCGTTTTATAAGTTTCTTTTGATTGAAGAGGTGGTAGAGAATGATCCTACCACGCTGCTTGAATCACCCAAGATAGGCCGCAAGCTTCCGGAAGTGCTCACCGATGATGAGATCAATCGTTTGATTGATGCAGTAGATCTTGTAAAACCAGAAGGCTTGAGAAACAAAGCCATTCTTGAAACACTTTACAGTTGTGGACTAAGGGTCTCCGAACTCGTCAATCTACGTCTTTCTAATCTTCATTTTGAACAGGAGTTCGTTAAGATTGCTGGAAAAGGTGAGAAAGAAAGATTGGTTCCAATCAGTAAACGAGCCATTGAAGATATCAAGAAATACATGGTTGGATACAGAAGAAAATTGAAAATTGATAAGTCAAGTGAAAATATACTTTTCCTGAACCGGCGAGGTAGGAAATTGAGCAGGGTCATGATTTTCACCATTATAAAAAATCTGGCACAGAAAATTAAACTTGAAAAAAGTATTAGTCCGCATACATTCAGACACTCCTTTGCTTCAGCTCTGGTAAAAGGTGGTGCAGATCTTCGGGCGGTTCAGGAGATGCTGGGACATGAATCTATTCTGACTACCGAGATTTACACACACCTCGATAAGGAATTTCTGAAGGAGACTGTCAATAAATTTCATCCTCGATCTTAGCGACATGGAATGACAAATTGGACAGCAAAAGGGCGTTGATTTTTTCAACGCCCTTTTGTATGTTGGAAACAAAAACATTAATTCATCGTTAAGTTTTATCAGGTTGATATATGTTCCGAAATTGGTTGTTCTTTTTTAAATAGATTTGCAATCGAGTTCATTATAAATAATTTAATCTTCAGCGAAGTGGATCAGCAAGCTATTACATTGAATGGTGTAATTCAGAAGGGCAACGCCTCTGTATATGAATTACTCTCCGAAAGAGGAAAGAATATTTTCTTTCCTAAATTGGGAATTCTAGCACAGTCAGCACAGGCAAAAGGTAAAGATATCAATGCGACCATCGGAGAAGCGATTGAAGACAACGGGCACCCCATGCACTTAGCGGAACTGGGTCAGTTGGTTAACCTACCGGATTCTCTTGTATTTCCATATGCACCAAGCTTTGGAAAACCGGATTTGAGAAACAGTTGGAAGAATTTTATCTACAAGAAGAATCCATCCCTTGGAGAGACCCCAATCAGTCTGTCAATAGCCACCAATGGTATTACACATGGCCTCAGTATTTCGTCCTATCTTTTTGTAGACGAAGGAGATACCGTTATAATTCCGGATCTTTATTGGGAGAACTATTCGCTCATTTTTGAAAACAACTATTTGGGTAAGATTGAAACCTTCCCATTGTTTCAAAATGGCGGGTTCAACCATCTGGGACTTGGGAAAATGCTGGATCATTCCAAAGGGAAGATTATTCTGCTTCTGAATTTCCCCAATAACCCAACGGGGTATACTCCACTTGTCAGTGAAATAGAAGGCATTGTGGAACTGATTTCCAAGCAGGCAAACAAGGGGAAAAAAGTTGTTGTACTCATCGATGATGCCTATTTTGGTCTGGTTTATGAAAAGGGTGTTTTCAAGGAATCCATTTTTACCCAACTTTCAACACTCCACGAAAATGTTTTGGCAGTCAAGCTGGATGGAGCCACCAAGGAAGATTATGTTTGGGGCTTCAGGGTAGGTTTTATCACCTATGGAGTGAAGAACGGAACTCCGGCTCTTTATGAAGCATTGGAAAATAAAACCGCAGGCGCGGTTCGTGGAAACATATCCAACATCAGTCATCTGTCGCAATCCCTATTGCAAAAGGCTTATGCATCAGAAAATTACGATAAAAGCAAAGAAGAGAAATTCAATATCCTGCATTCCAGGTATGAAAAAATCAAAGAAGTTTTGGCCGATCCAAAATTCAACCGTTATTTTTCGGCGTTGCCATACAATTCAGGTTATTTCATGTGCATTGAGTTGAGGGAAGGTATTAAAGCTGAAGATGTTAGGAAAATTCTTCTTGAGAAATACAGTACCGGCGTTATTGTTTTCGGGAATTTGATCAGAATTGCGTTTTCTGCTGTTCCCGCGGAGAAGATCAATCAGTTGATTGAGAATATCCATGGTGCATGCCAGGACTATTTAGTCAGTAAATAACTTTTCAGGACTCCTGAAATCTACAAATAGATCAGATTCATTATTAAATTCATATTCATGACAAACAATCAAAAATTAATTAGGTGGGTTCACGAATGGGCTGAACTGTGTCAGCCCGAAAAAGTATATTGGTGTGATGGTTCACAAGAGGAGAATGATCGGTTGATGGCCGAAATGGTTGCCTCAGGAATGGCAGTTAAGCTAGATGATAAAAAACGTCCTAACAGCTATTACTTCCAATCCGACCCCAGTGATGTAGCACGTGTCGAAAATAGAACTTATATATGCTCTGAAAAGCAGGAAGATGCAGGGCCAACCAACAATTGGGCTGCACCTGCAGAAATGAAAGCTACCCTTAAAGCTCTTTTCAAGGGAGCTATGAAAGGCCGTACCATGTATGTAATTCCTTTCAGCATGGGACCGCTTGGTTCAGATATCGCCCACATTGGTGTAGAGATTACTGACTCTCCTTATGTGGTTGTCAATATGAGAGTTATGACCCGAATGGGGAAGGCTGTTTTGGATGTTCTTGGGAACGGAGATTTTGTTCCATGTGTTCATTCCAACGGCGCACCACTTCAGCCCGGACAGAAAGATGTCAAATGGCCATGTGCGCCAATTGAGCAAAAATACATCACCCATTTCCCCGAAACCAAAGAGATCATCGCTTACGGCAGTGGATACGGCGGTAATGCACTTCTTGGTAAAAAATGTTTTGCATTGCGTATTGCCTCTGCGATGGCTAAGGAGGAGGGATGGCTTGCCGAACACATGTTGATCATGGGTATCACCAATCCCAAGGGAGTAAAAAAATACATCGCAGCTGCCTTCCCAAGCGCTTGCGGTAAAACCAACCTCGCCATGCTGATCCCGACAATTCCGGGATGGAAAGTTGAGACTGTTGGCGATGACATTGCCTGGATGAAATTTGGCAAGGACGGACAGTTGTATGCCATCAATCCGGAAGCCGGATTCTTTGGTGTGGCTCCCGGAACTTCTTTTGATACCAATCCGAACGCCATGCTGTCGGCTGCATCGGGTACTATTTTCACCAACACAGGTTTAACACCTGATGGCGACATCTGGTGGGAAGGTATCGGCACTGAAGCACCGGAAGGTACCATCACCTGGACGAATGAAGTTTACGACAAGGAATCAGGCAAACCTGCAGCACATCCGAATGCACGCTTTACTGCTCCTGCATTCCAATGTCCTTGTATAGATCCTGCCTGGGAAGATCCGAAAGGAGTTCCAATTTCAGCAATCCTTTTTGGCGGACGCCGTCCAAGTACCATTCCACTTGTTTACGAGGCCATGAGCTGGGCACACGGAACATTTATGGGTTCAGTAGTAGGTTCTGAAGTTACAGCTGCGGCCATTGGCCTAAAAGCAGGTGTGCGCAGGGATCCATTCGCCATGCTCCCATTCATTGGTTACAACATGGCTGATTATTTCGGTCACTGGTTAACCATTGGAAAGAATGCTCCAAAACCGGAAGCATTGCCTAAAATTTTCAATGTGAACTGGTTCCGTAAAGACAAAAACGGCAAATGGTTGTGGCCGGGGTATGGCGATAATATTCGCGTTCTTGCATGGATTTTCGGAAGATGTGAAGGTACTGCAGCTGCCACTGAGACTGCCATCGGATTTGTTCCAACAGTTGATGGTATCGACATCAGCGGGTTGGATGTCACCAAAGATGATATCGCAGAGCTGGTCAAAGTGGACAAGGCGCTGTGGAAAGAGGAACTTGAACTGATCAAAGAGCAACAGGCTTCGCTCGGCGACAGGTATCCAAAAGAACTGAAACTTCAGGTTGAACAACTCGAGGTAAGATTGGGTTAATTCTGCAACCTATATAAATATAAACGCCTCAGAAATGGGGCGTTTTTTTTTTGGCTCAAAAACTTGGTTACATTTCAAACCAAGGCTTTACAACTGCAGTTTTGTCATCTGGTTCAGCATTATGTCTGAACTCATTGGTCTTGTTGTTGTATATGTAGTCATTTCTCCAGGTCTGGTGATTGAGCTGAACTTGTTTGATGGCATCAAGGATAAAATAGAGTTCCTCGTTGGTCATGGTAGGATGGAGTGATAGTCTGATCCATCCCGGTTTTTGAGAAAGGTCGCCAAAATTGATGCGTTCTGTAATCTGTTTGGACTGATCGTGAGAGACGTGCAGCAAAAAATGACCGTAGGTACCGGCACAGGCACAACCTCCCCTAAGCTGTATTCCAAACCGATCATTCAACAATTTTACAACCAGGTTGAAATGTACATCTTCGAGGTAGAAAGAGACGATCCCAAGCCGGTTACGAATATTGTCAGCGAGAATATGCAATTGAGGGATTTTTGGCATCTCCTCAAAAACTATTTTTACCAGTTCTTCTTCCCGGCGTCTAATCTGGTCAACTCCCATCTGTTCTTTTAGTTTGATACAAAGCGCTGTTTTTATCGTCTGAAGAAACCCCGGTGTCCCACCATCTTCTCTTGCTTCAATATCGTCCACATATTTAAATTCGCCCCATGGATTGGTCCAGTCGACTGTCCCTCCCCCAGGATTATCAGGCACCGGACTGTGGTATAGGGCAGAGTTGAAAACCATCACCCCTGAGCTTCCGGGTCCGCCCAAAAATTTATGCGGTGAAAAGAAAATGGCATCCAGTGCCTCTAATGTATCATCGGGATGCATGTCGATTTTTGCATAGGGAGCAGAAGCTGCAAAATCAATGAAACACAGACCGCCATGCTCGTGCATGATCCTGGCCATCTTGTGAAAGGGTGTTGAGATTCCGGTTACATTGGAACAGGCAGTGAAAGAGCCGATCTTCATTTTGCGCTCCCTGTATTTTCCTAATTCCATGCGAAGCTGGTTGAGATCGACCAGCAAATCTTTGTCAGGCATCAACTGTACTACATCTGCTATGGTTTCCAGCCAGGAGGTATGGTTGGAGTGGTGCTCCATGTGGGTGATAAACACGACTGGACGATCTTCTTTGGCAATTTGTTCAGGACAGCGGAGTTTTGTCATGGTCCGGAAGCCAAGAATACGCTGTAATTTGTTTATCACGGTAGTCATACCGGATCCTGCATTGATAATTACATCATTGGGACCGGCATTCACGTGATCTTTGATAATGCGCTGTGAATAATGATACGCTTTGGTCATCAGCGTTCCTGTCTCGCTGGTTTCGGTATGGGTATTTCCTACAAACGGACCAAACCGGTTCGTGAGGAGATCTTCGATGGGGCGATACAACCTTCCACTCGCTATCCAATCGCCATAGATGATCTTCTTTTTCCCATAAGGGGAGGTGAACTCCTGATCTATACCGATAATGTTTTCTCTGAATTTCCCGAAGTAAGTCTCCATTTTTGAACGAATCAAAGAATATATTTATTTGCAAAAGTAGTTCATTCAATTGAAAAGGAACTGATAGAAATCAGGAGTGCGGTAAATGAAGTAGTAGACCGATATGCGATTATCATCAAAAGAGCTGAAACTTCAGCTTTAGTGATCTTATTTAAAATTGTATCTTTGAATTATGACTAACAATGATATAATAAAAAAATTAAGGGTTGCCTTGCAACTGAAGGATGACGACATCGTCAGAATACTTTCACTCGTTGATTTTAAAGTGACTACTACTGAACTTGGTGCCATCTTTCGTAAAGAAGATCACCCCAACTACAAGGAATGCGGAGACCAGTTGCTGCGAAATTTTCTAAATGGGCTGGTTATTCACCTGAGGGGACCGATGGAGAAACCAGTGGCCGCAGGTTCGGATGTTAAAAAGAAGGTCATTGTCAAGAGGATAAAGGATAAAGGATAAAGGATAAAGTTAAAAGGATAAAGGATAAAGTTAAAAGGATAAAGTGGCATGGCTGCTTATGACTGATATTGAAGCTAACTGCTAACAGCTAATCGCCATCGATTAGGGAGAAAATAGACCGGACTAACAAATGAATAAATCTGATCAGACCAATCCAATACAAAAAGGTGATCCAAAAGTAGTTAAGGCTTGGGTCATGTACGACTGGGCTAATTCGGTCTACCAACTCACCATCTCATCCACCATTTTCCCCATTTATTACAATACGGTAACTCGTCATGGAAATGATTTTATGGTCTCCTTTTTTGGATGGAAAGTTGTCAATACTGTCCTCTATTCCTGGGCCATTGCAGCCGCTTATCTCATTGTAGCAGCAGGTTCTCCGCTATTTTCTTCGATTGCGGACTATACAGGGCGCCGAAAAGGCTTTATGCGTGCTTTTACCTGGATCGGCGCTGTTTCGTGCGGAGCGCTCTATTTTTTTGATTCACAACACATTGAATTTGGAATTGTAGCATTTGCCCTTGGAACGGTTGGTTATGGAGGAAGCATTGTCTTTTACAACTCCTTTCTTCCTGTAATTGCGGAACCTAAAGATCAGGATAGTATCAGTGCGAGAGGGTATTCAATGGGTTATCTGGGGGGTGTTATTCTGCTGCTTTTCAATTTACTGATGATCATGAAGCCAGAGTTATTCGGGTTCACACCTGACTCCTCACAACCGGCCAGAATTTCATTTCTGACGGTCTGTATTTGGTGGATCGGCTTCTCTACCATGACTTTCAGACATCTTCCAAAATACACGTTCGGCAAACGTTTGCACCGCGAAAATGTATTTACCAATGGATACAAAGAGTTGAGGATGGTATTCAGGCAAGTGCGTAGCTCTTATCAGCTAAGTATCTATTTGCTTGGGTTCTTTTTTATCATGATGGGAATCCTTACCACGATGTTTATGGCGGCCACCTTTGGGGAGAAGGAGTTAGGCCTGAAGGAGGGTGTACTCATCCCAACGATTCTGGTGATCCAACTTGTAGCCATGTTCGGGGCCTGGTTTTTTGCAAAGCTTTCCGGTAGAGTAGGCAATCTTAAGGCAATGATTGTGTCTGTTGTCGTTTGGATTGTTGTTTGCATTTATGCGTTTACCATCAAACAAGCAGTTGGATTTATTGTAGCAGCGTTTGTCATTGGCATCGTCATGGGTGGATCCCAGTCGCTCGCCAGGTCGACTTACTCTAAAATGTTACCCGAAACGACCGACCACACCTCCTTCTTCAGCTTTTATGATGTGACTGAAAAACTGGCTACAGTAGCCGGAACCTTCAGCTTTGGTATCATTGAAGCAATCACCGGAAGCATGCGTTACTCGGTATTGGCTATTACCATCTTCTTTGGTGTTGGACTAATTTTTCTAGTGATGCTTTTGTTGCACCAAAGAAGGAAGGATAAAGGATAAAGTCAAAAGGATAAAGTAAGGCGCTGCAATCTTGATTACTGCGTCATAACTCATAATTCATAACTTTTAAATAAGCGTTGTAATATTTGGAGTCCAGCACTTTATCCTTTTAACTTTATCCTTTATCCTTTTTATTCTATCCTTTGCTTTTAGATTTTCTCCATCGAAGTGCAACATTTACGAGCATAATCATCACAGGCACTTCTACCAAAGGGCCAATTACCGTGGCAAAGGCTGCCTGGGAATTAATACCAAATACTGCAATAGCTACAGCAATGGCCAGTTCAAAGTCATTGCTTCCTGCGGTAAATGCCATGGTTGTTGACTTCTCGTAATTTTCGCCCATCCATTTGGCAATAAAGAAGGTTGTAAAAAACATGAAACCAAAATAGATTGTATAAGGGATTGCAACCCTCACAACATCCATAGGCAATTCAATGATTTTTTCTCCTTTCAAAGAGAACATGACAAATATTGTAAATAGTAAAGCAATGGGTGTCAGCAAAGATACTTTTGGAATGAATTTGGCAAAGTACCAATCGTTTCCTTTCCAGCTACGCAGTACCAGACTTGAGATTAACCCTGCAGCAAAAGGTATTCCAAGGTAAATCAAAACCGTAATTGCAATTTCGGAAATTGAAACTTGCACCACAGCGCCTTTTAAACCAAACAATGGGGGCAATAATGTAATAAATACATAAGCATATATAGAATACAAAAACACCTGGAAAATGGCATTGAAAGCCACTAAGCCGGCTGCCAGTTCCACATCTCCTTTTGCAAGGTCGTTCCAAACAAGTACCATCGCAATGCAACGGGCCAATCCAACCAGAATGACACCTACCATCAACCCGGGATAGTTATGCAGGAACAAGATAGCCAGAAAGAACATTACCAACGGGCCAACAATCCAGTTTTGTGTAAGCGACAAACTAAGTAGTTTCAGGTTCTTAAAAACCAATGGCAATTTTTCGTATTTCACTTTTGCCAGAGGAGGATACATCATCAGAACGAGCCCAATGGCAATGGGAATATTTGTAGTTCCCGAACTTAACGAATTCCAAAAACCTGAGATGCCAGGCATAAAAAAACCTATCATTACCCCCGCAAACATGACCAGAAATATCCATAACGTGAGGTAGCGATCGAAAAATGAAAGTTGTTTTGCTGTACTCATAGTAAAATAATTTGAAAATGTAAATTGAAATCGATCATCATTATCGAATTAATTAATAGTCGAATTGGTTTGGTTTATATCCTGAAACTGTAATACTGAATATCCCTCTTTCACCAAACCAGAATTCATCTAATTCTTTTCGGGTTACATATTTTTCGAGTACATTGAGGGGAATTGATATTTGTTTAATCTTGTGCGTTATTATATTTCGAAAGCCCTGTTTGCGTATAATGCCTAAATATTCACTTTCCTTTATGGCTCCGGATACACATCCCACATACATCTCCATGTCATTTCTGAATTTTTCGGGTAGTGTACCTTTTAGAACCACATCAGAAATGCAAAAATGACCTCCAGGTTTTAATACACGCATAATCTCAGCAAAGGCTTTTTCTTTATCCGGAACCAGATTTAATACACAATTTGAAACAACTACGTCAAAGCTACTATCAGGAAGTGGCATATCTTCAATATCACCTTGGACAAATTCCACATTGATATAGCCTAGCGTTTTGTTGTTGATAATTGCTTTCTCAATCATCGCCTCTGTAAAATCAAGGCCGGTTACCTTTCCCTTATCCCCAACAATAGCTCTTACTACAAAACAATCGTTACCGGCGCCACTACCCAAATCAAGAACATGGTCGCCAGTTTTGATGGCTGCAAACTGGGTTGGAATGCCACAGCCTAATCCCAAATCTGCTTCCTGGTGATGTCCTTCAATATTTCGGTATTCGTTGCCAATCATGCTGATCTCCAGATCACCACAGCAACCTGAAGTTCCACAGCAAGATGTCTGGTTTAATAATAGACTTTGTTTGGCAATGGCCCCATATTTTTCCTTTACAATCAGCTTTAAATCTTTTTCCATGATTAATATTTTCTAAATGTTTATGCCAGATTTTTTTAAGATAAACAACATGATAAAATATCCTACGACCATTATTGTCAGCGATATACCAAGCGAAACCCAAAATTCGACGTTTTTCTTCAGCAAAACCGGAAACAGGATAAAGAATAGCAGCGATGGAATCACCAGCCAGAAGATACCCTGAGATAGACCGGCAATTTTTGCGGTATCTTTTGTATCGATGTACATCCATATAAAGGCTAACAAGGAGACAATCGGAATTGAAGCCAAAATACTGCCTGCCAATGTGCTTCGTTTGGAAATTTCGGAAATAGCGACAATTGTCACCGATGAGAGTAACACCTTGATAATGTAGTAAATCATGGTATTTTATTTTTGATATTTTCCAGATAGAATTGATAAAACCCCTCCTTGATTTCATCTCGTACACGAATATATTCGCTCCAGATAAATTTATCAGTACCAACGGCATGTGAAGGATCATCAAAACCAATGTGCAGGCGGTGTTTTACTTTCCCAAGGAAAGCAGGACAGTTTTCGTTGGCCCCACCGCAAACCGTGATTACGTAATCCCATTCCTGATCCAGGTACAAATCAACGGAATCTGAAGTGTGGTGACTGATATCAATGCCGATCTCTTTCATAGCAGCAACTGCTTTTGGGTTCAACTTTCCCGATGCTTCGGTTCCCGCTGAACAAACAGTGATGCTCGGATCGAACGATTGTAAGAACCCATGTGCCATTTGGCTGCGGCAACTATTGCCTGTGCAAAGAATTAATACTTTCATTTTGTATTTATTAAAATTCAATTTCTTCATAGTTTTTATTAAAATTCTCAATTTCTGATTTGATCTTGTCTCTTAAGATTCTAACCTTCTCCATTTGTTCTTCTTTTGATCCGGTAAACGATGAAGGATCTTCAAATGACCACACCAATCGTTTCGATAATCCTGGGAAAATGGGGCATTTTTCGGCATGGGCTTCATCACAAACCGATATGACATAGTTATATGAGCGTCCTTGACGATAAAGATCAAAAATTTCCTTGGACTGTTTCATAGATATATCGATTCCTGTTTCAGCCATCGCTTCTACAACCAAAGGATTTAGTGCTCCCGGTTCAAACCCTGCGCTTTCTGCGTAAAACCGATCACCCCCAATCTGGTTGAGAAATGCCTCTGCCATTTGGCTTCGTGCCGAATTATGTACACATATAAATAACACCTTTACCATACTCCTAATTTTTTTGAGGTTCTTGATTTATGAATTCATTATAAAAATCTTCAAATACGGTTATTATTTGGGCTCTGGTAGTTCTGATCAATTTTAAAAGGAACTCATCATCGCCCTCATAGGCCAAAGGATCTGCAAACTTCAGGTAAATTGAATTTTTGACATTTCCCAAAAATGCAGGGCATGATTCCTTTGCAATATCGCAAACCGTAATTACAAAATCCCAATCTTCGTTTAAAAATTGATTAATATTTGTTGTTGATGATTGTGAAATATCAATCCCGATTTCAGCCATTGCCTGAATGGTTAAAGGGTGGACTACTTCTGCTGGTTCTGGCCCGACAGACTCGACTATTAAATCAGGATCGAGCCTTTTTAGGATTGCTTCAGCCATTTGGCTTCGACAACTATTGGCCCTGCAAATAATAAGCACTTTCATTTATCCTGGCTTATTCAAATTTTGTACATACTCAGTATAACAATTTTCCGTTCTTGGGAGAGTGTATTTTGTTTCTCGTCCACCCATTTCATTACATCATAAACAGGAGGGTCTGAATTACAGCTATAGGGTGGACCTTCAAATTCAAGTGTCTCTGAATGATGAGAATGATATATTACATCCTGGATCACATAGTTTACCAATACCTTCATCGCTACTAGAGTTCGAGTTTATTTCTGAAAGCATTCCACCTAAATACAATATTTCTTATTCTGGATTAAATGTTTTACTAGCAACAACCGCTGCTGGTCTTTTGAAGTCCGGCTAAACGGAATGTATTCGATCTGTATTCAATGGTTACATCCGCCAGTTTTGTCAACAAATCGTTGGATACAAAAAAATCAATTCCTTCAAGCGAAATCACTGTTTCTCCATTCCCAATGTGAGTAGCAACATCCATTTGGATAGATGGCCCACAACAACCTTGTGTGCTAAAAACGTGAATGCCGGCGCCTGGTTTATTAAATTCATCAAGAACCATTTTCAATTCGTTTGCTGCTTGTTCTGTAATATTCATGATGTTAATTTTTAAAGTTATTTTTTGTTGAAAATCAATTCTGAAAGCGCTTTTACCTGTTTAATGCCAATAATTTCGGAAGATTGAAGCGGTATTGAAAATAGTGGTTTTGGATGATATATTTCAGAAGCCTGATGTAAATAATGTTGCTGAAGCTTCCACCGTTCCATCGAAAAATCATCGGTACAATCCTGTTCATTCAGGATATGGTTCAAAAATACGCCCTGCGCCCGAATGCCAACCCTTTCCAAATCTTTCATGGCACGGAAACTTTCATGTAGCGGAGTGAATTCGGGATAAGCAACCAACAGGAACGTCGCTTCCTCCGGATCTTTCAGCCTGGTAATTAAGTTTTCAATTTTAGAACTAGCACCTCCTGCATTTTCGGTAATTGCGGAATCAATGCTTCCTTTCAGCTTCATGTCGAGCTGCTTCTTGTATTCAAAAGGCAGCTCCAAAAGGCGCAAAGTATGTCCGGTTGGAGCTGTGTCCAATACAAAATAATCCCATTCGGGTTCATTGAGGAGATTGGCAAATTGCTCGAAAATGGCGATCTCTTCGGTGCAGGGTGATTCAAGTTCTTCCGCGAGTGCATCGATCAATTCCGCCGTATAGCCGGTTGCCTTTGCATCGTCTAGTATTTTGCGGCGATATTCTTCAACCGCTTCTTTCTGGTCGATGTTTACGGCCCACAGGTTACCTGTTACATTTACAGGAATATGGGTAACATTGGTTTCGAGTACTTGCCCAATATGGGCTGCCGGGTCGGTGGTAAAAAGCAGGGTTTTACCTTTCTCAGCCAACTTCATGGCCACAGTGCAGGCTGTTACTGTTTTTCCAACTCCTCCTTTTCCTGTGAGAATTGCGATACGGCTGTGATTTTTCTTTTCCAGTAATTGGGTCAGCGTTTCAACAGATGCAAACTCGTTAAATGGTTCACTTTTGGCAAAGCCACTTTGCAAAGTCGCAACTTTCTTCTCAAAAGCAATTTGTCCCAACAATGCAATATTACCGGCACCCTTTACTTCCGATTGCTGCATAGGCACCTCGGAGGTGTCGTCAGGAAATTTGCTTCGAAGTTCATTAATATAGATTTTTTGATTTTCGGCCAACTTTCCGAAAATGCCTGAAGTTGCACCATGATTGGGATATACACCGTTGATAATAAGGTGAAAGTTATGGATTCCGGTTTTTTCAAGCTCTGTACGTGCCCGAAGAGTTTCGTAAACTGAGGTTTTTTCGGGACGACTGACCAAATATACTTTGGTGCGGCTGGCATCCTGCATCATCTGAACTGCATGTCCGTATTTTGCCCTAGCACCCTCAATCTGCGAAACAGGGCCGATACAGGTTTGCCCACTTCCTTCCGAACTTTTCTTGATGTATTTATCCCATTCGTTTGGCAAAGTCATCAATCGGAGTGTATGGCCCGTTGGAGCGGTATCAAACACAATCAGGTCATAAGTTTCATCACCCAGAAAATCAGTAAACTTATCGAATGTGGCAATCTCCACCGTGCAACCTCCGTTAAACTCTTCCTTAACCTGTGCCAGCGCCAGTTCGTCAAGAATGGCAGAAAGTGGTTCGAGCATCCGGTTTTTGTAAGCATCGGTTATGGCATCAGAATCCATTTGGGCAACTGACAGATTGGGTGAAACCAGAACAGGCTCAACGCCAATTTTATGTTCAAAAATATCGCCCAGGTTTCCTGCCGGGTCGGTCGAAACCAGTAATGTGCGTTTGCCTTTGCCCGATTGATAAATTGCTGTTGTCGCAGCCATCGTTGTTTTACCAACTCCACCTTTTCCTGAAAAGAATATATATTGTGTCATTGCACTATTTTCAATTGTATCGCCCGGCTTATCCCGGATAGATTGATCTTTTTGTCGGCGCTGGCGATTTCTCTATCCACCAATACGAAAGGAAAATTTACTTCGCTATTTTCAAGCATTTCCTGGGCTTTCTGATTCTCAAACCATTGTTCGGACATGAATTCGATGTGCCTGAATTCAATGGCCTTTCCAAACCTGGTTACGAGTTGAGTTTTCACCAATTCTCCTGTCTGAGTCCAGTTTGCTTTTCCCGAGTTACAAGCTGCCTGAGGGATTGTGAAAAGTTCTACCAAGATCTGTTTTGTTCCCATTTTGCATTTATTAGCTGAACACACCCAATATTCTGGTGTCAGGTTCAATACCGTTTAGGGCTGGAATAAACGTTTTTAGTTCATCAATTGTTGGGTAACCTCCACTTTTAATAATTTGGTTGTCGAGCAATGCCAGTGGTAGTCTGCCTGGTCCGTTTGCCTTAATAAAATCCCTGACAACTGCATTTTGTACAAACATAACCGGAGCCTGATTAATGGCATACCGTTTGGTTTCTACACCAGCCTTTTTCAGTAATTGAATGGTGTTTTGCAGGTCAACAAGCACTTTGTCGGGCTCTGGTCCGCATAATCCGCTTTCGCAGCAAAGTGAGGGTTCAAAGATTTCGAGTTTCATGCGTATATTATTTGTTTTTTAAGGTCGCATGGAATACCCGGATATTCATTTTCAGTTGGTTTGAATATTTCCTCATGGGTATTTCATGTTGAAAAATTAGTTTATTAATTCCTTCATGTGTACTTTAATTCCGTTGGAATCGAGGTTATGTAACTTACCATCCTTGAGCTGAATTTTTGTGTCACCATATTCGGCAGCCATTGGACTATGTGTAACCATAACAACTGTTGTTTTTTGTTTTTGATTGATATCTTTCAAGATGCCAAGTATTTCTCCGGATAAGCCGGGATCGAGGTTGCCTGTGGGTTCATCGGCAAGTAGTAAATCCGGTTTGTTTGCCAGTGCGCGGGCTATTGCCACACGCTGTTGCTGCCCTGCAGAAAGTTCTTTGGGATAATGAGTGGTACGATCTTCCAATCCAACCCATTCCAACAATTCAATAGCTCTTTTCCTATTTTCAGCCATATTGCTGTTTTTCACATTCAGGGCAATCATGATGTTTTCTATAGCTGTCAGATAAGGTACAAGGGCAAAACTTTGCATCACAAATCCGACATGTTTGCTGCGGAAATTTGCCAATTCTTCATCGTTATGCAGGTTCAACTCATCGCCGTTATAGCTCATTTTGCCTGACGTCGGGCGTAATAAACCACCTAGAATCAGCAGCAAGGTTGTTTTGCCAGAGCCTGAAGCCCCGGTGATGGTTACAAACGAACCTTTGGGAATATCGAGCGATACATTGTCAACCGCATTAACCGCTCCATCGTGGTGTTGATAGGTCTTTGTAAGATTTTTTAATTGAATCAGCATAATTAATCCTCCTGCATGTTTGAAAATGGTTCTATTTTTCCGGCCAGGTAAGCAGGAATGACTGAGCCTAAAATTGAAATGGAAATTGAAAGGGCAATTGAAACGAGAAGCAGCAAATAAATCGGACTGACTTCGATTCCGGCAAATTGAGGCCCAAGCCAGATCGCGCCTAAAGTTCCAAGTATATAACCCGCAATACCGCCCAAAAGGCCAATGATGGTCGCTTTAAGCACAAGGATGTAATACACATGCCGTTTGTGGTAGCCAATCATCCGGAGTATTCCGATTTCTTTGCGACGTTCGTTCACGTTTGCCCAGATGTAATTGCCTATCGAGATGCTGCCTACAAATAGGATGATGATGAGAAATACCAACGATATTTTATTCATCATTTTGTTGGTTTCTATTTGTGTGGAAACAATTTGCCCAATGGTTGTAATACGGGTGTCGGGCAATATATTTCTGAGTTTGCCCAAAAGTCCGCCGGAAATGGCGGCACAACAACCCATAATCTCGATAGCGCTGATTTGTTCGCCCGTGGCTAAGAGTGCCTGAACCGTATGCAGGTTTGCAAACACGCGATCGTCATCAACCGTTCCCGTTTCGGGTAGTACTTTTACAATGCTAAAGGTTTTGCCTTCGATGACCAGCGTTCCCGTTTCTTTAACATTGAGTCTTTGGGCAACAGCTGCACCAACGAAGCAATCGGATGCAGCAAGACTGTCAATTCCCTTTCGCTGAAGTTTTGCATCCAGATATTTAGCAGGTTCTGTACCGGGCACAGGGGCACAACTTGCCGCTACCTTTTCAGCAACTAATCCGCCTTGCTGCCAAATAGGTTTTGATGCTATCTCGCTTTTGGGAAGGATGCCTGTCAACACAATGTTTTCATTGCCGATTTTAACCCTGCGCGTTAACTTGGGTGATAAATTATCGACACCAGGCAAAGTGGAAGTAACGATTCTTTCCACATAGCTTTCCGGAAAAGTTGGGGCATCAATATCGGCAGAATAATAGTTGTCAACACTGGCTGCTTGTGGGAGTACTAATACATTTGCCCCCAAATTGTCGAGGTTCACCGCAACTGCTTTCTCTGACACAACAGAGAAAGAACGGATACCAACGATCACACCAATGCCCAATGTAATGGCTAACAAACCCGAAACAAGTTGTGATTTTCGGTGCCAAAGCTCCTTTATTGTTAAATCTGTTAATCTCATAATTTCGTGCTTATTTACTTAGCGCAACCTGGGGATCCGGCTCCTCCTGGGCAGCATCCGCTTTTGGGAGGTGCAATGGCTGCAGCGGCTAATTTGGCTGCATCTGGCAGACCTGATGAAGTTCCGGCAATTTGTCCTTGTACATTGACAACTTGCGTGGTGGTTTCCTTTGATGATTTGTCCACTTCAAGCCTGTCAATAAGATTTACTTCCTTAATGTCATCCAAATCCACTTCAACAATCGCAGCATTATTCTTTAATATAGTTACGGCCTCTTTGCACGCCTGAAGTACTTCAGTGCGGTCGCTGTATGTTTTTTTTGTGAAGACTACAAAAACAGGTCTTTTATTGCTAATAACTTCCTGCACTTCTTCCAGTTTGGGTGATGGAACAAGGGCAGCTATATTTTCAGAAGTTGCCTGGGCGAGTATCATTCCTCCTGATAATTGACCTTTTGGAGAAACAACCAATACCAGAGGAAGCGGTGCTCCGGCCAAGCGCCATTCAGCTACCAATTGTGAATTGGAGGCATCATCTCTGTCCATTTGAACAACGGTAGCATTTTTGTAGATTGCATTGGCGCCTTTGGCAATTGTTGTTGCCTTATCGGTTTCGGTTACTCCGGTTCCTGTTATTACGACAAAAACAGCTTTCCCTTCTTTTTTAGCCTTGTCTAATTCGGCCTGTATTTTTGAATCGCTATGAGGCAATGCGATTGGCTGCCCTGGTTGTGAGCTTTGGGTTATCTCTGCACTCGAATTTGCCTGTTTGTTAACAGCGTTGGAATTACCGCAAGCTGTTAATGCCCAAAGACCAATTGCCGAAAACAATAAAGGTGATGCTTTCCTTAAGTTCATGTTTTTTGATTTTTATTAGTTTTCAATATTTTGTTTTTGAAGTTCCTCAGATGAATTTACATCGGAAATACATTTTTCAGTATTGCAATCAATTGTATTGCAATCAACTGTACTTGTTTTGATTGGAGTGAAAAATGAATCGAATAATTGGCTGTACTTCTCAATGGCAGATAGACATAAGCAGTAGTTTATTTTCAATCCATCTATCTCGCCGTGAATCAGGCCCAAATCCCTGAGCTCCTTCAAATGCTGTGAAACAGTAGTTCGGCTCAGCGGAATGAAATCGGTAATATCTCCGGAGATGCAGGTCTTGGTTTCTGCCAGGTACTGAAGGACTGCCAGACGGGCCGGATGGGAGATTACCCTGGCAAACCGCGCTAGTTCCTGTAGATTGTCATTAAATTTTTCTGATTTGTTCATAGATGCTATTTCTATTGACGCAAACATACGACATATTTTTCAATAAACAAATCTTAACAGTAATGTTATAAATTAGTAGTTGATTTTGTTTTTATGCTATAAATGAAATTGCTTCTCCCATTTTAACACCATCAAATGCATTTTTTGCAGTAACATGCAGTACTCCTTCAAAATGAAATTTTTTCATTTGGAATTGCTCAGTTGTTACCATGGTCATAGAAAGCTAATTAACTCCTTTTGTCTTCAATACCTTTACCAGTTCATCTTCCGGGAAATATCCTTCATGCCGGGAAAATTCCTTACCGTTTTCATCTAAAAATATTTGGGTAGGAATTACCTCAATACTATACTGTTTGCCAAACGGTTTTCCTTCATTTGTCCAGACATCGTGAAAAACCACTTTTACCTGACTGCCATATTTCTTTTTGATTGCTTTCATGACCGTTTGCATTTTCTGGCAGGGGATGCAACGCACAGAGCCAAGTTCAATAAATGTTACTTTGTATTTATTGACTTCATTTGTTTGCTCACTGACCGGATTCTGGTTCTTTGTTGTTAAGGCACTTTGTGCATAAACATCGGACAGCATGGTTGACACAAAAATGAATGCAATAAGGAACCTGTGAATATTAATTTTTTTCATTTCCAATCATCCTCAAATTTTAATTTTGAACTACTTTTTAATGAATAATTCCTGATTAAAGCATTTTAAATCCTGTTTTAGGAAATACAGGTGTGCACCCACATCCCCCAACAGGGATATTGCTCTCAATGGGAAGGCCTTGTGCTTTCCACAAAGAAATTCCACCTTCCAGATTAGCAACATCTGGATACCCTTGCCTGTTGAGCAAATTGGCAACCTTCACACTACGAACCCCACCCTGACATATCAATATTATATGCTGATCTTTTGATATATATGGCAAGCGATCTGTAATTACCGACATCGGATGGTTCAATACACGATCGAGAGGAATTTTCTCGAGTCTGACTTCGCTTAATTCGCGTACATCAATCAATACAGCTTCACCTTTTACAATGGCTTGGTGCGCATCTGAGGGGACGATATGTTTTACCCCTTCAATATGAAAATTTTGCAAGGTTGGTCTTTCTGTTGTTTTCATCGTTTTAAAAAATGTAATTAAACAAATACCCCACAATCATTATTCCGAAACCTACAATTCCAATAAAAGTGAAGATTAGTGGGAGTTTTAATACTTTTCTAAGGATTACCATCTCCGGTAGGGAAAGGCCAATTACAGCCATCATAAAAGCTAGGGCTGTACCAAGAGAGGCTCCTTTTTCAATTAGCACCGAGACAATCGGAACAATACCCGCAGCATTGGAATACAAGGGAATCCCGATCAAAACTGAAAGAGGGATTGAATACCAGGCAGATTTCCCCATCAATGCTGCCATAAATTCTTCAGGAACATATCCATGAGCACCTGCACCAACAAGAATTCCAAGCGCCACATAAATCCAAACTTTGCCTACAATTTCTTTTATGGCATTATAGCCAAGATTTATCCGTTTGACAAAAGCAAATTTTTCTTCTTCCGGTCCGCTGTCGCCCATGTGGGTTTGATATACCCAAGGTTCTACCCATTTTTCGAGTTTCAGCAAACCAATGATCCAACCAGCCAGAATAGCAATGGCTAATCCCGTTCCGACATAAATAGCGGCAACCTTCCAGCCAAACATGCCATATAGCAGAATGATTGCCACTTCATTGATCATGGGTGATGAAATAAGAAAGGAGAAAGTAACTCCCAAAGGAACGCCAGATTCTACGAATCCTAGGAAGAGAGGGATTGCAGAACAGGAACAAAACGGAGTAACAATTCCCAGCGTTGCAGCCATCACATTACCAGTAAAGGCTTTTTTCCCTTCGAGGGCTTTCCGAGTGCGTTCAGGAGTAAAGAAGGTGCGGATAATTCCGACAATGAAGATAATTAGCGTAAGCAAAAGCATCACCTTTGGAAACTCAAAAATAAAGAACCTCAAGGCTTCAGTAAGATGCTCCCCTTTAGTCATTCCCAAAGTAGAGTCAATGAAAAAATCGGTTATTGGTTGGAGATAATGATAAATCAAATACCAAATTGGCAATAGGACTACAGGTAACCAGATTGTATATTTTTTGTTTTTCATATAATATGATTCAGTATGTTCGTAAATAAACGAACGAATAATGCAAATTTTTTAAAGTAATACCCTGAAAATATAATAGATACCGACTGCAATAAACAGAATGGAGATAATCCGTCGGAACCAGAGCTCGAAATTCTTCACTTTTTTGTAAATATTCCCAATACTTGAAACCGCGTAGGCCAAGACCCAGGCAAAAATGATGACAGGTATGCCCGTTGCTATTGCAAAGACTATGGGTAAATAAAGTCCGGTTGCGCTTGATACCGTCAATGGGACCAGCATGCCGAAATAAAGGACTCCGCTATATGGGCAGAAGGCTAACGCGAATATCATACCCAGTAAGGTAGCATCAAAGTATCCCCATTTTGTTTTGCTTTCCATTTTTGATGTAAGCCTATTCATGCCGGGAAACTTTATCTTAATTATATCAAGCATAAATAGCCCGATGATAATTAGTAATGGTCCCAGAATCTTTTCTCCATAACGTTGAAAAGGACCAGAAAATTTAAACTGATCTGCTCCCAGGTAAATGACAAATGCGATAGTCGAGTAGGAAATTGCCCGTCCCAGGGTATATAGCAAGCCATTCACGAAAACACGGTTCCGGTTTTCAATATCCTTGCTGATAAAGCCGACAGCCGTAATGTTGGTGGCAAGCGGGCAAGGACTGATGGCAGTCATTAAACCCAACAACAAGGCTGAAAGCCAAGGCATTGTGCTGTTTTCTAAAAGGTTTGTAAGAATATCCATCAATTAAAGATCTAAAAGACCATCCACTTTTTGTTTGATGACTGATTTGAGCTTGGTAGGGTTTGTTGTCGCATACAAAAATCCCTCATTTGTCAGGTTTATTTGCTTATCCCCTTTTACAATCAATAGTGTTTGTCCGGAAACTTTAAGTTTTTCCGCAATCGCTTTGCTGGAGATCTCATCTAAGTTAATGGCCCTAAAGGTAGCCCTGCCAGGGTAAAGACTAAGAATATCAGCCTTTGCTTCAGATTCAACTGCCCTACATGTTTCACACCGGGCATTAAAGTGAAAATAATAAGCTTCTATCTTTTCTGATCCGGAAGGGGAGGTTTCCTTTTGAGATGTTTGGGCTTTCCCAAAGAAACAACCTAAAAACAGGATGGATATACTTAATAAAATTGCTCTTTTCATACCGAGTGATTTACCTGGTTAGGACTTGTTTGATTTCATCTGAAGATGGAACACGGCCTTTAATTTCAACTTTCCCGTTTACGACCAACGCCGGAGTGGTCATGACACCGTATTTCATGATTTCCATTATATCATCTACTTTGGTAATAGTGGCATCTATTCCATTTTGCTCAACTACTTCGCGGGTTATTTTTTCAAGTGTCTTACACTTTGGGCAACCTGGGCCTAAGATTTTTATTTCCATGATTTTACTATTTTAAACAGTTTTGTATTGGTTCTTCTATATCGATTTTTAGAAAATTTCTGAACAGCTCCTGCGCTTCTTTCCAAGATTTCTTGTTCAGGCAGTATTTAATTCGAGGTGCTTCAATTTCACCCTGAATCAATCCAGCATCTTTCAACTCCTTCAGATGTTGGGACAGTGTTGACTTGACGATTGGCAGGTCTTCGGTCAAATCTCCGCTATAACAGCAAGATTGTTTCGACAATAAATCAAGCACATACATTCTGATAGGGTGCCCCATTGCTTTGGCGTAACGAGCCGCCTTTTGTTGCTCTTTGGTGATTATTTCTTTTGTCATTGTTCGTTGTTCGTGAAATTGCGAACAAAGTAAAGTGTTTTTATTCAGTTATGCAAATTTTAATTTAAAATAATGGATCCATTGAAGTCTATTCTTTAAATACTGGAGATATAAGAAAAAGAGGGATTTGAATTATAAAATCGTATTTTTAACAGACCTAATTTAACAAACAGATGAATGATTACTAAAGAGGCAGCCTTTCAGAAAATATCGGAACTGGTCGAACGCTTTGGCGAGCAATTTGATTCTTATAAAAACGTAAACTACAATGAAACCCTTACCCGCAGGGACTTCATCGATCCGTTTTTCAAAGCATTGGGGTGGGATATCGACAATGAACAAGGATATGCCGAAGCCTATCGGGAAGTGATTCATGAAGACCGGGTGAAGATTGGTAAAGCGACAAAAGCCCCCGACTATTCTTTCCGGCTCTCCGGCGGGAAGAGGTTATTTTTTGTTGAAGCGAAAAAACCCAGCGTCGCCATAAAAGACGATATTTTACCAGCCTATCAGGTAAGACGTTATGGTTGGAATGCCAAACTTTCAGTGAGTATCATTACCGACTTTGAGGAATTTGCCATTTATGACTGCACTAAAAAGCCAAACCCCACCGACAAAGCATCCGTTGCGAGAATAAAATACCTGACTTTTCGCGAATACCTAAAAGAGTTTGATTTTATCTGGGATACATTCAGCAAAGAACGGGTGCTTAAAGGTAGCTTCGACAAGTATGTGCAAGGCATTGCCAACAAAAGAGGGACAGCCACGGTTGACAAAGAGTTCTTACTATCGTTGGATAGTTGGAGAACCTACCTTGCTACTTCGATCAGTTGGAACAACAAAAACCTGGACGAAGACGAAATAAATTTCGTGGTCCAGCAAACCCTCGACCGTATTATCTTTTTGCGCATTGCCGAGGACAGGGGCATAGAACCTTACGGCAATTTGCAAAACGCGGTTAAGCAAGGAGACAGTTACCAAAACATGTTTGCTATTTTCGGAGAGGCCGACGCGAAATACAATTCCGGACTCTTCGACTTTAAAAAAGACAAGCTCAGCAAGGATATAAAGATCGACAACAAGGTGATTAAAACCATCATCAAAGAGTTGTATTACCCCGAGAGTCCTTACGAGTTTTCCATATTGGCCGTCGAAATATTAGGTAGTGCTTACGAACAGTTTTTGGGTAAAGTGATCAGGATTACGCCCGGACACCATGCCAAAATTGAAGAAAAACCCGAAGTCCGTAAAGCAGGCGGCGTCTATTATACCCCGCAATATGTGGTGGAATACATTGTAAAAAACACCGTCGGTAAACTCGTAGAAGGCAAGACACCTAAAGAGATCAGCCAGATAAAAATTGTTGATCCCGCCTGTGGCAGTGGCAGCTTTTTGATCGGAGCTTACCAGTATTTATTAGACTGGCATAAGAATTTCTACACCGAAAACGGTACGTCCAAAGGGAATTCCCCTATTCTTCGGAAAGGGGTTAAAAGTGATGTTCTTACTCCCGAAGGCAACCTCACTACCGCCGAGAAGAAACGCATTTTGCTCAACAACATCTACGGAGTTGATATTGATGTAAATGCAGTTGAAGTAACCAAGCTGAGCCTGCTTCTGAAATGCATGGAAGGCGAAACGGACGCTTCAATCGCTTATCAGTTATCCATTTTTCACGAACGGGTTTTACCAACACTAGACAATAACATCAAAGACGGTAACAGCTTGGTTGATATTGATTTTTATGGAGGTGAGCTAGATTTTGGTTTTGAGAAGAAAATCAAACCATTTAGTTGGCAAAAAGCGTTTCAAGAAGTTTTTAAGCAAGGAGGTTTTGATTGTGTGATAGGTAATCCACCTTACGTTTTAATTTCTAATGATCTATTCCCTGAAAGAGAGGTTGCGTATCTTAATCATTATAAGGTTTCTCAATATAAAGTTGACCTTTATCATCTATTTTTAGAAAAAGGATTAAAACTTCTTCGAGAAAAAGGAAGGCTTGGATTCATATTACCAAGCACATGGATGACACAACAATTCACCGATAAACTCAGAAAGCATATTCTTAAGAATTATTTGATTAATGAAATATTTCATCTTAATTTCAAAGTATTCGAACAAGCTGATGTATATACAGAAATCATTATTCTACAAAATGAATTACCAGATGCAAAACATATAATTAATTTCTTTAAAGCAGATAAAGAAAATTTTATTTCACCAGAAATATTTCAAGAAAAACAATTTTATTTTTTGGAGGAAATAGGCTATAGTATTGATATTAGGACTCTAAGTGAAGAAGGCAAATTAGCTTTGAAGATTATTAGTCAAAACAGACGACTTGACGAAGTAGCGAGAGCATCACTTGGATGTCAGGCATACAATAGTGGTAAACATACAAAAGAACAAATTGAACAACGTATATTTCATTCTGATGAGAAATTAGGTGATGAATATCTGGAAGAACTTGCAGGGTCAGACGTAAGCCGGTATTTAATAAAAAGGGGGAAAGGCCAATGGATAAAATATGGGCCTTGGCTTCACGACTACCGGTCAATGGATTGGTTAACGGGAGCAAGAGTATTAGTCAGAGAAATCACAAGCAAGAGTCCTTATAAAATTCAAGCATCCTATGTTGAGAAAACATATTGCAATTATAAAACGATTCTCAACGTAAATCCAACCCATGACACTGCATTTTCAATGAAATTTCTTTGCGGTGTTCTTAACTCTGAACTGTTATCATTTTTGTTTACTTATACTTCAAATAAGATTGAAGCAAATTCATTTCCTAGATTGTCGGTAGGTGATTTGAGAAAGCTTCCTATTAGAGAAATTGATTTTGAAAACATAAAAGAAGTTGAGAAACACGATGAAATCGTAAAACTTGTTGACCAACTATTGTTTCTTAATGAAGAAAAATATACAACAAAGCTAGGATCAAGAGTTTCTCAACTAGAGAGCAAGATTGATTATTGCGAAAACCGGATAAACGAAATTGTTTACCAGCTATATGATTTAACTGAAGATGAAATAAAAATTATGGAAGGGAGATGAAAACCAATACAAAAATCAAGATTGAAGAAGCATTAAAAAATGCTGAAAGCTACATTGAAGAGATGAAGGTCTGGGATGATAAAAAGCTCAGTAAACATCTTGATCTATTTCGAAAACAGATGCAGATGGCTTATGATCAGGGGAATCATGAGGCATTCGAATTGTTGCAGGAATATGAACGACAAGTTCTTAGAAGTAGAATGTTACTTAATTTTGGAGATTAGACACCCCCGGGATATGTAGGTTACCAGCTCAAAGTGACAAATATTGTAAATTTGTAAAAAACGAAATATCATGACTTCAATTGAATTAAAGAAAAGATTGATAGGCAAAATCAATCAAACTCAAAATAACGAAATATTGGAAGAGATGTACCGTTTAATCGTAAATGAAGAAACCGACAACATTTATGAACTTTCTGATGAACAGAAAAAAGCGGTAGAAGAAGCCCGGCAACAATTCAAAAACGGACAATTTTTAAAAAGCGATCAGGCAGACAAAGAAATAGAAGAATGGCTAGGCAAATAATTTGGACCCAAAGGGCTCAAAAGGATAGAATTGAAATTTTCTCTTTCTGGAATGACCGGAACAAATCGGTTATTTATAGCAAAAAATTAAATGAATTAATTAAGGAGTCTCTTGTACTGATCTGTAAGCATCCTTTGATTGGGAGGCTTACAAATAAAGAAAATGTTAGGGTCAAAGTTTTGAGAGAATATCTAATTATTTATGAAATCTCAATAAATGAGATAGTTGTGTTGTCAATTTGGGATTGCAGACAAAATCCGGAAGATTTAAAAAGAATAACGAAATAAGCCAGTAAACTGGAACAAAATCAAGAGGCAACTATTCGAAATTTTCGAATAGTTCAAATCGAAGGGAAAAGGCAGGTTGAACGCGATATGGAGTATTATAATCCTTCGAATTTCCGTATTTTTAAGCCGAATATTAAATTTTAGCCATGAAGCCAAAAATACCCGCACAATCGGGAACCTTTGAGTCGAGCGATGTCATTGTATTGATTGAACCACTTCCAAATCGTTCGGGCAGGAAAATTGAGATTTCATCAACAGTGATGAAGCAGTATGGAGCAAGTTTCAGGCAAATTGTAGATGGAATGCTTGATCATTATGAAATGACAGATATCCATCTGATTGCCAAAGACAAGGGCGCGCTGGAGCCTACCATCAAGGCCCGGCTCGAAACAGCCATCAAACGCTCACTCGGTCAACAGGAAGGAACATTGACATAAAAGATTCATGATGAAGAATTTTAAGAATAGGAGAACGATGCTCTACATCCCCGGAAATAATCCGGCAATGATTCAGCAGGGTGGAATATACGGAGCCGACAGCATCCTTCTGGATTTGGAAGATGCTGTTGCCCTCAATCAAAAGGACGCCGCCAGGACTTTGGTCAGGAATATGATCCTTGTGACAGATTTCTATGATTCAGAGGTATGTGTACGGGTCAATCATTTAAGTACTCCTTTTGGATTGGCCGATCTGGAGGAAATTGTTCCGCTTCAGCCGTCAGCCATCCGGTATCCCAAAACAGAGTCGCCGGAAGAGGTCATTGAACTTTTGAATATCATCGAAAAGATTGAAGACAGACATGGTCTTCCCCATGATAAAATGACGCTTCATGCGATGATTGAAACAGCCATGGGCGTCAATAGATTTTGCCCGGAAGAGGATCGTTATGGCTGCAAAAGCCAGTCATATTGATGTCATCGATACGGTTTTTCCTGATGTAAACGATGAGGAGGGATTGCGGAGGGAGACCGAATATGCCAAAAAGATTGGATTTACAGGGAAAGCGATCATCAATCCAAGGCAAATTGATGTGGTTCACGAGGTATTTACGCCAACTGATGAGGAGATCAGAAAAGCCTACAGGATCGTTAAGGAGTTCAGGTCAAACAGTGCGGCTGGCATCGGTGTTTTTGCCATCGACGGCAAGATGATTGATGCCCCCATTGTTGCCCGTGCCGAGTATTTGCTGAGACTTGCCAATGTTACGGTTGGATAATGGTTTCGCATAGGGGATTGAAAAATGACGATACAAATGAGATCAAAAGCATAAAAACAACCATACGATGTTAAACAGTTTAGGAAGGGAAATCCCTGAATACATTGAAGGAATAGGCAATTTGGAACCTTTTCAGGGAGCTCTCACGAAGTTGAGCAAAGGCTGGATGGACGAACCGACCATACCTGCCCCCAACAAGGCATACCTTCCGCATCAAAGTAAATTGTGCAAGACCCTGGAGGAGGCCATCATCAGAAGCAATCCGCACAATGGAATGACCGTCTCCTTCCACCATCATCTTAGAAACGGGGATATTCTTCTGGTACAGACTTTGACCATCCTGCACAACATGGGAATTCGCGAAATAACCCTGGCCTCTTCATCGCTCAACGAATGTCACGATCCAATCCTTCCTTATTTGGTAGATGGCACGGTAACCCGGATTTTCTCTTCCGGAATCCGCAGTGAACTGGGACACGCCATTTCAAAGGGTGTACTGGATACCCCGGTGGTTATTCATTCACATGGCGGCAGGGTAAGATGCATCCATACTGGAAAAATTCAGATTGATTTGGCAGTTATTCCTGCCTCGGCTGCCGATTGTGAAGGCAATGCGACAGGGTCTCATGGAAAATCGGCCTTCGGTTCGATTGGCTATGCCGTCATTGATGCGAGGTATGCGAAACAGGTGATTGTTGTTACCGACAACCTGGTAAATTTTCCTTGTATTCCGCTTTCCATCTCACAGAACTTCATCGATCATGTCGTGCTGGTTGATTCTATTGGTGATGCGTCGAAAATTGCCACCGGAACAACCCGTATCACCAACTCCCCCATGGATTTGAGGATTGCCAAACTTGCTGCGGATGTGATCGAGCATTCAGGATTTTTTGTGCCAGGATTCGCTTTTCAGGTGGGGGCTGGTGGAGCTTCTTTGGCGGTTGCAAAATTCATCCGGGAAAAGATGAAGAAAAAAGAGCTGAAAGGCAGCTTTATGTTGGGAGGTATCACCTCCTATTGCGTTGATATGCTGAACGAAGGTCTTTTTGAGACCATATTCGATGTGCAATCTTTTGATGCGGTGGTAAGTAATTCCTTACTGAACAACCGTCATCACATTGAGATCCCGGCAGCTTTGTATGCTAATCCTTTTAATTGCGGGTGCATCACCAACAAAATAGATGTGGTTGTACTTGGTGCACTTGAGATCGATGTTAATTTCAATGTCAATGTAATTACCGGATCTGAAGGGAAAATCAGGGGAGCTTCCGGCGGGCATTCCGATACTGCTTCGGGAGCAAAACTGACGGTAGTTGTTTGTCCTTCGTTCCGTGGCCGGATTCCTATTATTAAGAAGCGGGTTCATACAATAGTAACTCCGGGAGAAACCATCCATGTTCTTGTAACTGAGCGAGGTACCTGTGTAAATCCGGCTTTCCCTGAGCTTGAGGCAAATCTTCGCAAGGCTGGTCTCAACATCAAGGATATCCATGACCTTGAAATTGAGGTTGATAAAATCACTGGTATTCCTGCTCCTCTGGAGTACACCGATAAAATTGTGGGGGTTGTGGAATACAGGGATGGAACAATAATTGATGTGATCCACCAGTTGAAGGAGAAGTAGCAGAGGGCATAGTGCATAGAGAAATGAGACCGGTCCCTGAGCCGAAGGGGAGATGGGGTGAAGGGGCGAGTGCGACTCCGGGGTTAAGCCGCGTAGCGGCGACATCATGGTAGCCAGGGGTAAAGCGAAGCGGAACCCCTGGTAAATGAACGCCGAATGTGCGCCGTCCGTGGTAGCATCCTGAAAATAGAAATTAGACCGTTTCGGACGGAAGGAACTCCAGGCGGAAAGTATTTGGCAGAGAGTTGGAACAGGGATTAAAATAAATTGAGGAGGAACAAAATCGAACCACTGCAATCCATATTGAATGCCCGGGAACAAAGGGCGCTTCTGAAAAGTAAAATTGCAGGAAAGGGATATCAGTGCGTGAGTTTGAGTTTAAATGTTCCGGGTTTCCCCAAAAGCAATCCTAGTGTCTACTACTTTTTCAAATATTGTCTGCAGGATCTGCAATTCACGCTGAAGTCTCATTTAGTTGAGCTTCATAACATCGAAGCGATTGAAAGGTGTGATGCAGCGGGCGATTTTTTTGTGACGCCATTTACTGCCGATAAATTGGGCATCATTGAGCTAAAGCAAATTTGTGAGAATTTTGAAGAGAGTCATCCGCTTGGCAGGTTTATCGATGTGGATGTGAATGATGAAAAGGGTAATTGTATCTCTTCAGGAAAATCAAAATTGTGCTTTTATTGTCAGGTTAAACCGGCCATTGAATGCCGGCGTGAGCAGGCGCATGAAATGGTGCAGTTGCGCTCTCTGATGTTTTCTAATATGCGGGATTACTGCAACCGGCAAAGAGAATCTCTCCTTTCGAAGCAACTCGCCTCATTGGCGCTGAAAGCGCTGCTTTATGAAATTTCTCTCACACCAAAACCGGGGTTGGTAGACAGGTTAAGCAATGGCAGTCATGCGGACATGAATTTTCTGACTTTTGCAGATTCATCCGCAGCCATATCCTTATATTTTGAGGAGTTAGTGCAGGCAGGATTTGCTTTTCAGGATGAAGGGTACATCCGGGCATTGCCAATCATCCGGAACATTGGTTTACGAATGGAGGCAGCAATGTTCCGGGCTACGGGTAACATCAATACGCACAAAGGATTGATCTTTTTGATGGGACTCACACTTTTCTCCTGTGGCAAGCTTTACAGCAGTCTCAATCAGTTCGATCCGGAATATTTTCGGAGTATTGTCAGGGATATTTGCCGGGATATTGTGAAACGGGAACTAAAGGACAGCAAGCCATCAAATTCCACCCATGGATTGACCGTTTTTCAATCCTCAGGATTCAGCGGTGCACGGGGTGAGGCAGAAGGAGGTTTCCGAACTGTATTTGAGATTGGATTACCTTATCTCACAAAGGAAAACCAATTGAATGATACTGCCTTGACCCAATGTTTTCTTGCCATCGCATCGCAGAACATGGATACAAATATTCTTTTTCGGGGTGGGCAAGATGCATTGAAGGCCTTTCAAAAGCTCTGCAAAGCAGCTTTGGAAAATTTTACTGATTCAAATTATCTGGAGGTCGCAGAATTCTGCAGAAATGAAAATATTTCGCCGGGTGGATCTGCCGATTTACTTGCGCTTTCTATTTTTTTCTGGTCTGTAATGAAGTTTGAATCCCCATTTTTTATTTCTCCTTTGATACAAAGTTATGACATTTGAAGATACTGATTTCAGGCAAGAGACCCTTGACCTCAACAATCCCTTTGATGTAAAACTGGTGACTGGATTTCTCCTCGAACTTGGATTTGAGTTTGATCCTGCCGATGTTGAGGCAACCATGATTGTTTATAACCTGAAGGGGGAGCTTGTCGGAACGGGATCACATCTTGGCCGGATCCTGAAATATGTTGCCGTTTCTCCAAAATTCCGCGACACGACCGCTTTTGCCTTGATCGTTACCTACATGACAGAGAAACTCCTGAAAATTTACAAGCACACCTTTGTATTCACCCGCCCGGAGAATTCTGTCAGGTTTCAAGGGTTAGGTTTCACTGAGATTGCCTCCTCGCCACCTTTGTTTACGCTTTTGGAGTTTGGCTTTGAGTCGATTTTTACCTATCAGGATTATCTTAAATCATTGAAATATAAGACCGAAACCACATCAGTTGCGTCCATCGTTGTCAATTGTAATCCTTTTACCAACGGACATTTATTTCTGATAGAAAAAGCTGCTGCCGAGAATGAATTGGTCTATTTGTTTGTGGTAGAAGAAGATCTCTCTGCTTTCCCTTTTGCTATCAGATGGGAATTGATCAAAAAGGGAATTGCCCACTTAAAGAATGTCCTGATGGTTCGTGGCGGGATGTACATTGTTTCGGGATCTATCTTCCCGGCTTATTTTCTGAAAAATGAAACGGTCGGCGATGTGATGGAAAAGCAAGCGGAACTGGACGTCAGGATTTTTGCCAAATATGTTGTTCCGGTTCTCGGTATTAAAAAACGTTACATTGGGACAGAAAATTATTGCGCAACCACGGCTGCATATAACAAGGCTATGAAAATGATTCTCCCTTCTTACGGAGTTGAAGTGGTTGAATTGATGAGAAAGGTTGCTATTTCAGGATCTTCTGTTCTTCCCGATTTTATCAGCGCCTCAAAAATCCGGCAGGCCATAAAAATGGACAAGCTGGACGATTTTCAGGAATTTCTCCCAGAATCCACCCGCGAATTTCTCTATTCTGATGATTCGCTCGAAATCCGAAATAAAATTAAGCAAGGAGAAGGGAGGCATTAATTGGTTGCATTTTGATACAGAAAATTCTTCTTTTATCTAATTTTAAGTAAATTTGGGTAAAATATATCGTCATGAGTTCTGAAGGGATTCAAAATAGTATCATCAGAAAAGTATTGGATTCAAAAGATGATGCTCTACTTAATTATCTCAACCAGCTTTTGAGCGAAGCAGGAGAGAGTGAGCAATATATACTTTCTTCTTCAGAGGAAAAATTAATTTCTGAAAGTATTGCCGATTATAAGACAGGTAAAGTCGTTTCAAATGAGGACGTTACCCTAAGGAATGGAAAATGGTTACGAGAATAATCTGGACCGATCAGGCAGATTAATATGGGATTGTCGGCAAAATCCGGAATCTTTGAAACTCAGAAACTATGAGCGCCTTGTATGAACAATTAATCAGCTGCCTGCAGGCAGGAGCAAATATTCAGACAGGATCGTTGCTCTTTACCAAGGGCTCTGCCCCCCAGGTTCCGGGGGCCATGGCCATTTTCGAAAAAGAGAAGGTGTTAAGCGGCACCCTTGGCGGAGGATTGCTCGAAGCGGAGGCGCAAAAGGTCGCAGCTTTGTCGGCTTCCACCCGGGAGAGTGTTTTGCAATGGGTCCATTTCCAGTCAGAACTGGAGGATCAGACCGGAGCCATCTGCGGCGGAAGCGCACTGTTTCTGATCGATGCAAATCCCGCGCAACATCTTGAAGTATACCGGCTGCTGGTTGATTCAATCCGGCGCCGAAAAAACGGGGCATTGTTTACGCTTATCCAAAATTCAGACAGTCAGGTTACGGGACTTCAACGCGGCTGGATTGAACTGAAGGATGCACTTCCCGAAACAATAACTTCTATTCTCCATTCTGAAAATTTAGAGGTAAAACAGATAATTGACAGCAGGACTCCCCGTTACATTGAAACGGCCGGAGATAAGGAAGAAAAGACGATTCTCTTCATCGAACCCATCCTGCCAATCCCTCAATTGATAATCGCAGGTGCCGGACACATTGGACAGGCGCTCTGCCGGATCAGCAGTCTGGTAGATTTTGAAATAACAGTAGTAGATGACCGGCCTGAACTGGCAGTATCTTCCAGATTTCCTGAAGCATCCAGGGTTATTTGCCAACCCTTGCAGCAGGCATTTCAAGCAATTTCATTAACTTCGGATGTTTATATAGTGATCGCAACACAGGGTCACCGAACCGACATAGAGGCGCTGAAAGCCTGTATCTGCTCAAGTGCAGCTTACATCGGGGTCATTGGCAGCAAGCGTAAGACGACTTTGATGGGTCAAAAATTCATTGCCGAAAAATGGGCAACTCCCGAAGAGTGGAAATTCGTTCATACCCCGGTGGGTATCGATATCCATTCCAGAACAGTCAATGAAATAGCAGTGAGCATTCTGGCCGAACTGATCAAGGAGCGCCACGAGATATATTTCAGCAGGAGCAAAAAACAGGTAACTTCCATCGTCCTTGCAGCAGGCAAAAGTATCCGGATGGGCCAACAAAAGCTGTTGATGCCTTTTGAGGGTAAGAGTATGATTTCCACTGTAGTTGGCAAAATTGCCGGTTCTGTTTCATCCCGGACTATCGTGGTAACCGGATGTGACAGAAATAAAATAGAAGAGGAGCTAGAAGCTTATCCTGTGCTTTTTGTTGACAATGAAAGATATGAAGAAGGCATGCTCACCTCTGTTCAGGCTGGTGTAGCTGCTGCAAGCCAGGAAACGGATGGTTATCTGATTCTTTTGGGTGACCAGCCAATGGTTTCTGAAGCTGTTATTAACCGCTTGATCTCCGTATTTCAGAAAGGTGGGAAAGGGTTACTGATACCGGTGTTTAATGGCAAACGCGGGCATCCGGTATTAATTGGTTCAAAGTACAGAAATGAGATAAAAATACTAAATCCGGAAATTGGACTTCGGGAACTGTTTCTGAATCACCCGGATGATATCCTTGAAATTGAGGTTGCATCTGAAGAGGTGTTAAAAGATATTGACACCCCCGGTGATTATGAACGGGAGACCAAACAAACTTTTTAAATTCCTATCAAATGAGAGAAAAAATCAAATTTACTTTGAATGGGAAATCTACTGAATTAGAGACAGATACCAGTCAGATATTGTTGTGGGTACTGCGTACTGAGCTCGGATTGACCGGCACCAAATTTGGTTGCGGAGTAGGTTTTTGCGGTGCCTGTACCATTCTTGTTGATGGAGTGGCACAAAGATCATGCGGAATGGCTGTCAAAGAGATCGAAGGGAAAAAAGTGGTAACAATAGAAGGATTGGCCGACGGGGATAAGCTGCATCCTGTTCAGAAAGCGTTTGTGGAGCATGAGGCCCTGCAGTGCGGATTTTGTACTTCAGGTCAGATCATGAATGCTGTAGCGCTTTTAAAAGCGGATCCAAAACCCAACCGCAAACGGATCATTGAAGGTATGAATGGCAATCTCTGCCGTTGCGGTGCATACAACAGGATTATTGCTGCAGTAGAAACGGCTTCAAAAGAAATAAACGGAGGGACCAAATTATGAACGCAGAAGAGATTAATGAAATATATTTTGGAGATGTGGATCTGCCCATCAGTCCAAGCCGTCGTGATTTTATCAAAAAGTTGGGAGCAGGGTTATTCATCATTTTTGCACTTCAACCTGTAAAATTGTTTGCGGAAGAACAGGATGAAGAGGCAAATAAGAGGCCTGATTTCAATCTTTTTCTCAGAATCCGGGAGGATGGCCGGGTCGAGTGTTACACCGGGAAAATTGACATGGGACAGGGTATCACTACCTCGCTTGCCCAGGCCTTGGCGGAAGAGCTGGAGGTTGAACTCAACAGCATCGACATGATCATGGGAGATACCGATCTTTGTCCTTATGACGCAGGCACCTGGGGTTCAATGACCACCCGCTTTTTTGACCCTGTGCTGAGGGCTGCTGCCATCGAAGCACGCATGGAGCTGATTAAGCTGGCCTCCGTTGAACTGAAGGTCCCCGAAGATCAGCTTAAAACTGAGAATGGTCATGTTGTGGGCAAAACGGACAATAAAATAAAAGTCAGTTATGCGTCACTCACCAAAGGCAAAAAAATTGTAAAAACCGTCAGACGTGCTCCTGTCTTTAAAAAGCCTGCAGAATTCCAGCAGGTTGGGAAACCTGTCCATGCCACCAATGCACTTCTAAAAGTGACAGGAAAGGCAAAATATGCTGGAGATATTCAACTTCCGGGAATGTTGTATGCCGCTGTCAGCCGTCCGCCTGCGCATGGATGCAAGCTTTTATCGGTCGACAAGGGAAAAGTCGCAGCGATGGCGGGGGTAAAGGTAATTGTGATTGATAACCTGGTTGCCGTCTTGCATAGCAATCCTAACATGGCAGCCATTGCTGCTGCAGCCATCCGGGCTGAATGGAGTAAACCCGAAGTGCTGGCCACAGACAAAACCATCTTCAGCTATCTGGTTGCAGAGGGGAAAGAGACGAGGGTCTTTGAAGAAAAGGGAAATATGGATTTGGGATTTGCCGATGCTGACTTTGTTCTGGAGGCAGAATACCATGACGGGTACAAGGCCCACGCCGCCATTGAAACGCATACTGCAACTGCCTGTTTTGAAGGGGACAGACTTATTGTTTGGGCATCCACCCAGTCACCTTTTGGTACCAGAAAAGATCTTGCTGCCAGATTAAAGATGCCAATCGAAAATATACTGGTAAAACAAATATTAATAGGGGGAGGATTTGGGGGCAAGGTTTATTCGGAACAGGCGATGGAAGCAGCTTTGCTGGCAAAAGAGGCTGGAGCGCCTGTGCAACTTGCCTGGACAAGAGGAGAAGAATTTATGTACGATCAGTTCCGGCCGGCCGCTGTGATGCAGATAAAAGCCGGAGTAAAGAAGAGTGGTAAGATCGTTGCATGGAAATACAATATCTATTGTGCCGGAAGCCGTGGCGTCAATGATTTTTATGGTATTCCCAATTTGCGGTCGGCCCTGTATGACAAAAAGGGTATACACCCGTTTGGAACTGGTCCCTGGAGAGCCCCGGGCAACAATACGACCACTTTTGCCCGTGAATCGCACATCGACATGCTGGCCGATAAAATAGGAATGGACCCGCTGTCCTTTCGGCTGGCAAATGTTTCGAATACAAAAATGGAGCGGACACTTACACTGGCGGCCAAAACATTTAACTATACCTCAGCAAAACCGGGAAAGAACAGAGGGGTTGGCATCGCATTGGGAAATGATGCAGGGACCTTCGTTGCACTCATCGCGGAAGTTGAAGTGAATCCCACAACCGGCGCTGTAAAAGTTCTCCGGGTGGTTTGTGCCCAGGACATGGGGCAGGTTATCAATCCTCACGGAGCCCGCGTGCAGGCAGAGGGATGCATAACGATGGGGTTGGGTTATGCTTTGTATGAAGATGTTACGTTCAATTGGGGCGAGGTGGTGGTCCGAAATTTTGACACGTATGAGATCACCAGATTCTCCACAACGGCCCCTATCGAAACGGTCTTCTACGATGACATGAGCGCTCCACCGCAAGGGGGAGGAGAACCGGCGATTATCTGTGTCGGCGGGGCCATCGCCAATGCTGTATTCCAAGCATCGGGAGCAAGGGTAACCCAGATGCCGGTAACTCCGGAGCGGATTTTGGAAAAGATTAAACAGTCAAAGTCTTAAATCAGATAGTCACTTCAGACATTGCCTCTGGGATCTCAATGTTTTGGTAACCGGCTTTGATCATTTGGTCCTTGTAGAAAAGTTGAGCCTCATAATCGCCATGTACCAGGAAGATTTTCTTGATGGCAGGTTTATCCTGACAATTTAGAAATGACAGCATCTCGTTGTAGTCTCCGTGTCCACTGAAAGCTTCAATACGTGCAATTTCAGCGTTCACCTGATACTTGTTTCCAAAAATGGAGACGATTTTTTCACCATTCACCAGTCTTGCTCCCAAGGTGCGGGGGGCACAATAACCTACAACCAAAATGGTATTATTTGGGTTGGAGATGTTGTTGGCCAGGTGGTGCTTGATCCGTCCGGCTTCCATCATACCCGATGCAGAAATAATGATACAGGGGTTTTTAAGAAAGTTGAGTTGCTTCGAATCATTGGTGGAAGTGATGTAATGCAGTGAATTGAATCCAAACGGATCATCGTCAGTTTCCACCACTTTCAAAACCTCCTCATTGAAACACTCCGAATGCAGTCGGAAGATAGTTGTTGCATTGACTGCCAGCGGACTATCCACATAAATTTGAATTTTTGGAAGCCGTCCGGCATTGTAAAAATTGTTCAACGAAAAGACAATATCCTGCGTTCTGCCGATGGCAAAAGAAGGAATGATCAGTTTCCCCTGTTTGTTGACACAGGTGTCATTTACGACTTTCAGCAACTCTTCTTCTGCATGGGCAAACTGCTTGTGCAGCCTGTTTCCGTAAGTTGATTCCGTGATCAGGTAATCGCATTGTCTGAATGCCTCCGGAACTTTCAATATTTTGCTGGTGGGACGACCTATATCTCCCGTGTAGGCAATCTTTACTGTTTTGCCATTCTCTGTGATTTCAAGAGAGGCGGTTCCTGCACCGAGCAAGTGTCCATTGTTGGTAAACCGGACTTTTACGTTATCATCGATGTAAAATTTACGGTTGTAGGCAATTCCGATAAAAAGCTCCATACTTTCTTTGGCAATATCAGAAGTATAAATTGGCTCGATAGGTTCCAAACCGTGCTTTATTAGCTTTTTGTTGTACCATTTGACGTCCAGTTCCTGAATATGGCCGCTGTCGGCCAGCATGATGGCACAAAGGTCGCGGGTTGCATTGGTGCAGATAACGGATCCCCTGAATCCGAGTTTGTAGACGTATGGAATCAATCCGGAATGGTCAATATGGGCATGTGTCAAAATAATGTGATCAATCTCTTTGGGGTCAAATCCAAGGTTACGGTTGGAGGAGTCAGTTTCCATCCCTTTCCCCTGGAACATGCCACAATCCAACAGGATTTTTTTGCCATTGTCGAGTGTAATCAGGTGTTTACTTCCTGTCACTTCGCGGGCTGCACCAATAAATTTTATCTTCATGGTAATTTGTTTTGTTAATGATGCTCTCTTTTGATCTGCATCGAATTGTAGAACGAAAGTTAATCAATTTTGCCGCACGGTACTGTAAATTTTCAAAAAAAACGCTCATCCCCGTAAGGATGAGCGCCAGAAATCATAGTTAGCAGATAATATTTGCTACTCTTCAGTTTGAGTTGCTGCATAGGTCTTGAGCAGTTCATCCTGAACCTCAGCAGGTACTTTTTCGTAGCTGGCGAATTTCATTTTAAACATGGCACGTCCCTGTGTGACAGAACTTAAGGTAGTCGAATATTTGTTCATCTCTTTCAGAGGTACTTTTGCAACAATTTTTTCGAACCCTTTTTCGGAGGTCATCCCCATGATCAGGGCACGACGGTTTTGAAGATCTCCCATCACGTCACCCATGCGGTCGCCGGGTACCAGAACTTCTACATCGTAAATGGGCTCAAGAATCTTGGCGCCCGCTTTTTTAAAGGCCTGACTAAATGCATTTCTTCCGGCGAGACGGAAAGAAATTTCGTTGGAGTCGACTGGGTGCATCTTGCCTTCATAAATACAGACACGGATATCACGTGCATAAGAACCGGTAAGAGGTCCCTCTTCCATTTTCTCCATGATCCCCTTCAAGATGGCAGGGTGGAAACGTGCATCGATAGAACCACCGACAATACAGTTGCAGAAGACCAATTTCCCGCCCCATGGTAATTCTACGACCTCAGTTCCGCGAAGACTCACCTTCATCTCCTTGCCGTCAATGACAAACATGGTAGGTGCAGGCATTCCTTCCTCAAAAGGTTCGATCACCATGTGAACTTCGCCAAATTGGCCTGATCCACCACTCTGTTTGCGGTGACGGTAGTCGGCCTGGGCTATCCTGGTAATGGTTTCACGGTAGGGGATTTTGGGGTTTAGAAACTGAATGTCAATTTTAAAGACGTTATCGAAATACCATTTCAGTGTATTGATGTGGTATTCACCCTGACCGTGAATCAGAATTTGTTTCAGCTCTTTTGAGTATTCAATGAGGTAAGTTGGATCCTCTTCGTGAAGGCGGTGAAGGAATTCACCCATCTTCTCTTCATCCGCTTCATTGACAGCTTTTACTGCTGTGGTATACCTAGGAGCGGGGAATTGAATGGGTGGAAATTCAATCTCGGCATCTTTATCACAAAGCGTATTGTTGTGTTTGACATCTTTCAATTTAACTGTAGCGCCAATATCTCCGGCTACCATTTCGGCCACCTTGGTTCTGGTTTTTCCGGCTACTGCAAAAATCTGGGAGATTCTTTCCTTGGAGTTCTTGGCCATATTGGTCAAATCCATTCCCTCCTTCAGTGTTCCGGATATTACCTTAAAATAGGTGACTTCACCAACGTGTTGCTCCAGGGAAGTCTTGAAACAGTAAATGGAGGTAGGACCTTTTACACTGATCGGGATCAATTTCCCATCGACTGTCTCTACCGGTGCCAATTCTCCCGGATCGGGAGCAACGTTGACGATGAAATCCATGAGCCTGCGTATGCCCATGTCTTTTGCCGCACAGGTACAGAAAACCGGGAACAGCCCTCTTGAAAGCATGCCCAATTTTAGTCCCTTTTTCATTTCATCTTCGTTCAAAGAACCTTGCTCAAAAAAGAGTTCCATCAATGCTTCGTCATTCTCGGCAGCCATTTCAACCAGGTTGTTGTGGTATTCTTCGGCTTTATCCATTTCAGAGGCAGGGATATCCAGCATCTCCGGTTTCCCACCGTTTGGCCCCCACTGAAGCATCTTCATCTTTAAAACATCGATGGCTTTGTTGTAACCCAATCCCGGGTTTACAGGGTATTGGACAATGGCCAGTTTATTGCCAAAGGTTGTTTTGGCCATTTCCATTGTATTTTCCCAGTTGCTGTTTTCGTGATCAAGGTGGTTGACAACAAAAATCAGCGGTTTGTGAAATTTTTCGGCATTCCTGTTGGCAATTTCGGTTCCAACTTCGACACCGTTGACAGCATTAAAAACGAGTAATCCTGTCGCTGCGACACTCAGGGCGGGTATTACCCCTCCGACAAAATCGTCCATCCCAGGAGTGTCGATGATGTTAATCTTGCATCCTTCAAATTCAGTATAAAGAACAGTTTCATGAACAGAGTTGCCATACTCTTGCTCCACGAGGTTATAGTCTGACGCAGTGTTCTTGCTTTTGACATCTCCTCTGCGGTTAATAATCCCACCCTCGAAGAGCATGGCTTCTACAAGGGTGGTTTTCCCAGCGCCCGAGTTTCCGAGCACCGTAATGTTCCTAATCTCATTCGTTTGATATACCTTCATAACAAAAATTTTAAATAAAATTATCTGGTTGTTTAGAAAACTTATATTCAATTCCTTCAAAAATAGAAATTATTTAAAATGGTACGACCGGCAGTAGAATTTTCGATTTTCGATTTTCGATTTTCGATTTTCGGAATATTTGTAAAGAACCTGATATCAATGAAATGCACTACTGACTATTTGGCATGAAGCTGGATTTCATGTTACTAAACATGTTATGGACTTTTAAACATATTTAAAGCGCAAATTTTAAGTTGTCTTTCACTTAACAGGCAAGATCCTGATAAATTTTGCATATTTGCACGTAACCAATACGGATTTTGCCTGATGCCACGATTCCCGTTTTACAAGCAATTGGATGCCATGGATTGCGGACCCTCCTGTTTAAGGATGATCGCAAAGCACTATGGTAAAAATATTTCATTGCAAACGATTCGTGACAAAAGTTTCCTGACAAGGGAGGGAGTATCATTTCTTGGGTTGTCGGATGCGGCCGAGTCGTTGGGAATGCGGTCGGTTGGGGCAAGGATTGGCTTTCGGCAACTTTCTGACGAAATACCTCTTCCTGCAGTTGTCCATTGGAAGAATGAGCATTTTGTCGTTGTCTATGGAGTTAAAAGGGGAAAAGTGCTGGTTGCTGATCCGGCCTTTGGATTGATCAGTTACAAGAAAGAGGAGTTTCTAAAAGGATGGAGTGGCATTACCGATGAAAAGAGCGCCAAAGGTCTGGTTCTCATTATTGAACCTACTCCGGATTTTTATCAGTTACAGGATGAAAAAATAGATAAATCATCCTTTGCCTTTCTATTCTCCTATTTCAGGAACCAGAAAAAATTCTTGTGGCAGCTTCTGCTTGGACTCATCTTAGGGAGTTTGTTTCAACTGATCTTCCCGTTGCTTACCCAATCGATGGTCGATGTGGGTATCAATAATCAGGATATTGGATTTGTTACCCTGATACTGATCGCCCAGTTGATCCTGTTTGTATCCCAAATGACTGTCGAGTTTTTTAGAGGTTGGATTCTTCTTCACCTTACAACCCGCTTAAATATTTCCCTGATTTCAGATTTTCTCATCAAACTGATGAAGCTCCCGATTGCCTATTTCGATACCAAGATGATTGGTGATCTGTTGCAGCGCATCGGGGATCATACAAGAATCGAAAATTTTATCACCAACCAGACCCTGAATGTGCTCTTTTCGATGGTCAATCTGTTTATTTTCTCCATTGTGCTGGCGCTTTACAGTTGGACAATCCTTCTCATTTTTCTGTTGGGAAGTGTGCTCTATGTGGTCTGGATTGTCCTGTTTTTAAAGAGAAGGAGAGAATTGGATTTTCACCGGTTTAGACAACTGTCAGAAAATCAGGCAAAATTGATTGAGCTTATTACAGGCATGCAGGAGATTAAACTGAACAATTGTGAAAAACAGAAACGATGGGAGTGGGAGAGAATTCAGGCCAGGCTTTTTAAAGTGAACATTCGTCGTCTCACGTTGAGCCAAACCCAGACCATTGGCTCTTCCTTTATTAATCAGCTTAAAAATATTCTCATTAGTTTTCTTGCGGCGAAGCTGGTTATTGACGGGCACATAACCATAGGGGCGATGGTTGCTGTCTCTTACATCATCGCACAGATGAATGCCCCTTTGACCAATTTGATGGAATTCATTCAAAACGCCCAGGATGCCAAAATATCACTGGAACGGTTCAATGAGATTCATCTGAAGAAGGATGAAGAGCGTAAGGATGAGAATAAATTGGTCCATCTTCCCGAAAACAGGGATATTTCTTTAAAAGATGTAACCTTTCAATACGAAGGTCCACGTTCCCCTAAAGTTTTAAAAGGGATAACACTGGACATTCCTGTCAATGAAACAACGGCTATTGTCGGAATGAGTGGGAGCGGAAAGACAACCCTTATCAAGTTGTTACTGGGTTTTTATCCCCCGGTTTCGGGTTCTGTATCGATCGGTGGGATCAATCTGGATCTGTTCTCCACCTCTATGTGGCGCGAAAAATGCGGAGTTGTGATGCAGGATGGGTACATTTTTTCTGACACCATTGTTAATAACATAGCCGTTGGTGTCGACACGATTAACAAGGAAAGGGTTATGGAGGCTGTCAGGATGGCCAATATTGGTGAGTACATCGAGTCGTTGCCAATGGGTTATCATACAAAAATTGGTCAGGAGGGGGCAGGACTTAGCCAGGGGCAGAAGCAACGGATCCTTATTGCACGGGCTGTGTACAAAAATCCGGAATTTCTGTTTTTTGACGAAGCTACCAACGCATTGGATGCCAACAACGAGAAGGTGATTATGGAGAGCATGAATGAATTCTACAAAGGCCGTACCGTTGTGGTGGTAGCGCACAGGCTGAGCACGGTAAGGAATGCCGGTCAGATTGTTGTACTCGACAAGGGAGAAATTGTTGAACGGGGCAAGCATGAAGAGTTAATAAAATTGAAGGGCTTTTATTGGAATTTGGTTAAGAATCAGTTGGAGTTGGGCGCGTAAAAGTTATTTGAATAAGTATGTCGAAAAAGATAGATGAAATAGAGCTTCACAGCAAGGAGGTTCAGGATTTGATGGGGAGAATGCCCTCCTGGCTGATCCGGAATGGAATTGTAATGGTGATACTACTCTTGATGGTGCTGGTTGCCGGCAGTTGGGCTTTTAAGTACCCTGATGTTATCGCCGCTCCGGTTGTGGTTACTACAGCTCCAGGCAATCCAACTACTTTCATCGGTTGTGTGCAGTTAAGAATGAATCCCTCGGGAAAGGTTCAGATTGGTCAGCGGGTTAATCTTAAGTTTGCCAATTATCCCTATATGGAGTATGGTGTCGTCAAAGGAGTCGTTGGCAAAATATCCACAGTTCCTAACGGGGATTCCTACGCCCTGGAGGTAAATATTCCAGGCCAGATGGTTTCAACATTCGGAAAGAAATTGGAATTTCAGCAGGAGCTCAAAGGCACTGCCGAAATCATTACAGTAGAGCGAAGCTTATTGGACCGGATACTTCATCCGGCTGTTAATTATTAATGTGGAAATTGGAAAATGTGGAAATGTGACCCTTCGACTACGCTCAGGGACCGAAACACTTATTTGGCTAAAACTATTATCGATTTAGTGAAGAGATGTCCTCCATTTCCACATTTTCATATTTCCCAATTTCCACATTCTGATTCTCATATACTCGCATGCCGGCAATCCCGCTGAAAATCACTTTTTTTTAAGGTTGTAGTGTTTTTTCCAAAGAAATGTGTACTTTTGCAGTCCATTTTGGAGAAGTTTTGCATTGTAATAAAGTGTTA
>JAPLDT010000003.1 GCA_026391315.1 Bacteroidia bacterium | reverse complement strand
TTGGATTGTAAGAACCGATCCTTTCAATAAACCTGCCATCTCGTGGCGCCCTGCTGTTTGCTACCACAATGTGATAGTAGGCATGTTGTTTGCGGCCATGCCTAGCCAAACGAATCTTTACTGACATACAGTTTTCTCTTATAATGTTTATTAATAAAAACGAGGGGCAAAGGTACAATATTTCTTCGAAATAAAAATTGTAGTTTTGGTAATTATTTATTGGCGGGGATTATTAGGTGGAAATATTTCATGTTTCATCGACGTTTTTCCTGTTTTCTGATATCCATGGCACAACATTTGCTGTAATTAAAGATTATCGGAACTGTTAAATATATCATTTGAAAGATTCGCAAACGGAAGCTCAAACTCCATCATCAAAAGTTGCGGTTAATAAAACATTCAGGTTCAAATAATTAGTAAAAAGATGAAAAATTCATTGAAAATCTTCACGGTAGTAGCTGTATTGAGAGCAATTCTCTCTTCCTGTACCAAAACGGAGGTCGATAAGACGGTTTATATTGATTCATATGTTCATTCATTTATGAATAAGGCTGGTATACCCGTTTATTCAGTTGTGCACTCTGCCTATAGTTTTACAAAACTCAACAGTGTCACTGTTACAGGTACCGCCACGGCGGTGAAGCCGTTGACTGATATGGCAGGTGACGGTTTCTCCTTCTATTCCCAACCGGATTCTGCAAGCTATATGCCAGCAATTCCTGCAGCTGAAAGTTTCACCTACAATGTCATCTACAATGATGGCACCACTGCCGTTAAAATTGATGCGGTTTCAAAATCCCTTGTTCCAGCACAGCAGGTTATTGCAACAAAGAATTCCACTGATATCACTTTGACCTGGAAACCTGTGGCCAATGTTGAGGCGTACAAAGTGCGTGTTTTTAGCACGGATCTTACTTCAAATGTGAAGACTTTGGTCTATGAGTCAGGTTTTCTTGTACCAAAAGATGCAACCACCGATTTATCTATTCCTTTTTCTCTGATAAGCATTTCCTCCTACTTATCTACGAATTTAACCTTCGAAGTCTCTTCTTTTATTTTCGAGCAAGGCAAGGATACCTATGAGGCTGTTAGTGTAGCAAACATTACGAAATATTTTGGATCTTAAATTTATATAACAAGTGTTTGTTATGTAGGGTGTTACATGCATCCTAATTTTACCACGAAGGACTCAAAGTACTCACGAAGGGCACAAATTAGCATCAGATTATTTGCTATTTGTGTCCTTCGTGTTTTGACTTGGTGCCCTTTGTGGTTAATTATTCCTACCTATCTGCAGGTTCTGCCCCGTATTTTGGTCTTAACAGCTAACAGCCAATAGCTAACAGCCACCAGCTAAAAATTTTACACCCATACCGGAGGGGAATGTGATAATCTGGCGTTATTGCTTTGGATGATTAGTGCTTTTAATTATCTTTAAACCTCCCGGTTTTTCGAAACGTAGCAACTCTTTTTTTCTCTAAGTCAACTCTTTCGTCCCATGATCCCTTTTACACATCTTCACGTTCACAGCCAATATTCGATTCTGGATGGTGCTGCCAGCGTAGGCGGGCTGGTCACCAAAGCAAAAACGGATGGCATGAGCGCCCTCGCTTTGACGGACCATGGGAACATGTTCGGGATAAAGGATTTTCATGAAACATGCAAAAAAAATGATATTAAGCCCATCCTTGGTGTTGAGACTTATGTCGCTTCCAGGGGCATCAAGTTCAAAGACAAGAATGAAAAGGAGGATCGCTCGGGTGATCACCTGATCCTTTTGGCCAAAAACAACAAAGGGTATCGCAACTTGCTAAAGTTGGTCACCATTGCCAACACGGAGGGGATGTACTACAAACCACGGATCGATAAAGATCTGCTCGAAAAGTACAGCGAAGGACTGATTGTTTCGACAGCCTGCCTGGGTGGTGAGGTTCCGCAACTGATCATGAAGGGCGATCTTACCGGAGCAAAGGAGACGATCAATTGGTACAAATCTGTTTTCGGGGAGGATTTTTACCTTGAAGTCCAGCGGCATCCTGCTGCTGATCCTGAACTGCGGAAAGATGTATACGATAAGCAGGTAAGCGTTAACAAGGTGTTGATCGGACTGGCCAAAGAGCACAACGTGAAACTGATCGCCACCAACGATGTCCATTTCGTGAACAAGGAGGATGCAGATGCCCATGACTTGCTGATCTGCCTCAATACAGGAAAGGATCTTGACGATCCTTCGAGAATGAGATACACCAAGGAGGAGTGGCTCAAGAGCACTGCCGAAATGAACACTCTTTTTGAAGATCTGCCGGATGTTCTAAGCAACACACAAGAGATTGTCGACAAGGTGGAATTTTATGAGCTGAACGCGAATCCCATCATGCCCGAATTTCCGATTCCGGATAGTTTTGGTACCATTGATGACTTCAGGTTAAAATTCTCTGAAGAAGAGCTTAAGGAGGAGTTTGGGAAAGATTTTGATCGCATGGGCGGATATGAATCGGTGCTTCGGGTGAAGTTCGAGGCAGATTACCTTCAATCGCTCGTGAACAATGGTGCGATAGAAAGGTACGGAGAACTGATTGATCCCGAAACGATTGAGCGGATCAATTTCGAACTCCATGTGATCAAAACAATGGGTTTCCCGGGTTACTTCCTGATCGTTCAGGATTTCATCAATGCGGCCCGGCAAATGGGGGTGATCGTGGGGCCGGGACGCGGATCTGCCGCAGGTTCTGTGGTGGCCTTCACGACTGGAATTACCAATGTTGACCCAATCAAATACGAGCTGCTGTTTGAACGTTTTCTCAATCCCGACCGTATCTCCATGCCCGATATTGACATCGATTTTGACGATGACGGCCGGCAACTTGTTCTCGACTGGGTCAAAGAAAAATATGGTCGCGACAGGGTCGCACACATCTGTACTTTTGGTACCATGGCGGCAAAAATGGCGATCCGGGATGTGGGCAGAGTACTCCGTATTCCCCTGTCAGAGACCGATCGTATTGCAAAGCTGGTACCTGAGACGCCCAAAATTACCCTGAAAGAGGCTTATGCTGCCAATCCGCTTTTGGAGCGCGAAAAAAATTCGCTGAATCCAATGGTGGTTCAGATGCTGAAGTTCGCCGGTACGCTCGAAGGGTGTGTCAGGCAGTTTGGCGTTCATGCATGCGGGGTCATTATTGGCAGGGATCCCCTGGATATGCATATTCCATTGATGCCTACCAAGGATGAAGACTTGCTCACAACCCAATACGACGGCCATTTTGTAGAGTCGATCGGATTGATGAAGATGGACTTTCTTGGATTGAAGACCTTGTCTATCATCAAAGAGTGTCTCGAAAATATCAAGCTTACCAGGAAAATAGATCTGGACATCGATCGTTTGCCAATGGACGATGCCAAAACATTCGAGCTTTTCAGCGCGGCAGAGACGACCGCAATTTTCCAGTTCGAATCGGCAGGGATGAAAAAGTGGCTCAAATTGCTGCAATCGAACTGTTTCGAAGACCTGGTTGCCATGAATGCCTTGTACCGGCCGGGACCGATGGAGTACATTCCATCCTACATCAACAGAAAACACAAACGCGAAGAGGTGGTCTACGATCATCCTATGATGGAGGCCTATCTCAAAGATACCTATGGGATTACCGTCTATCAGGAGCAGGTGATGCTTCAGGCACGCTCTTTGGCTAATTTCACCAGGGGCCAGTCCGATTCGCTTCGCAAGGCCATGGGGAAAAAGGACCGGAAGATGATGGACGAACTCAAAGTAAAGTTCAAGGAAGGATGCAAACACAACAGCACTTTTGTGGAGGGTTGCAAAGAGCTGGGTAGGGCCCCGGATTCACTCGCCGAAAAGATATGGAAAGATTGGGAGTCGTTCGCTTCCTACGCTTTCAATAAATCCCACTCCGTCTGTTATGCCTTTATCGCCTACCAGACCGGCTATCTGAAAGCGCACTATCCCTCTGAGTTTATGGCGGCTGTATTGAGTTGCAACCTCTCCAATTCAGACAAAATCTCGCTTTTCATGGACGAGTGCAACCACATGGGTATGAAGGTCCTTGGTCCTGACGTGAATGAGTCGAGAGCCTCCTTCTTTGTTAACAAAAATGGGGCGCTTCGTTTCGGACTTACCGCCATCAAAGGGGTAGGAGCTGGGGCTGTAGCTGATATTCTCAAAGAAAGGGATGAGAATGGCGATTACAAAAGCATTTTTGATTTGGTCGAACGGGTAAATCTTCAATCTACCAACAAGAAGAATCTGGAGGGACTCGCGACAGCAGGCGCTTTTGACAGTTTTCAAACGATGAACAGGGCCCAGTTTTTCGCTGACACCGGAGATGGGAGCACTTTTATTGAAGCGTTGATCAAATATGGCAACAAGATTCAAAGTGAGAAATCGGGCTCCATGGCCAACCTGTTCGGCGATATCCAACCCATCTCCATTAAACTTCCTGCAATTCCCAATGTGCCCGAGTGGCCTACCATTGTGGCGCTGGAGAAGGAAAAAAATCTCATTGGTATCTATCTTTCTGCGCATCCGCTGGATGAGTACAAGATGGAGATCAACAGCTATTGCACGAAAGGAGTTACCTTTTCCGATCTGTCTACGGATTTGCCAGCCTACAAAAACCGTGACCTGATTCTGGCCGGTATCGTTACAGAAGCACAGGAGGGAATCTCCAAAAATGGGAAAAATTTCGCCAGCATGGTCCTGACCGACTACAACGGATCATTAAAAATCATGTTGTTCGGCAATGACTATGTCTCGTTTAGCAAGTTCTGCAAGAAAGGACTGTTTTTGTTGGTTCGGGGCAGAGTTTCCGAACGTTGGAGCGGAGGAAATGACTTCGAATTCAAACCGGCAAAAATGGAGCTGCTTGAGGAACTGGCGGCCAAAGCGGAAAATCTTATGCTGGAGATTCCAATTGATAAATTGGAGGAAAAAGCCCTTGAGGAGTTGGAAAATATATTGACCAACAACAGTGGGAAAACCACGCTGCGCTTCAATTTCATCGACCCTGAAACCGACACAAAGGTCCAGATGTTTTCGAGAACGAAGAGCATTACACTCACTCAGGAACTAAAAAGCTATTTGCAAAATCAGACAGAAATTTACTTTAGTATAAATTAATTCCGTAATTTTATACCTTTGTCACCGCGATACAATATTCAATTTTAAAATATATCTCATGACCATTGAAGTTACTGATGCAAATTTTGAGGAGATTGTCCTTCAATCCGACAAACCCGTTTTGGTTGATTTTTGGGCAGAATGGTGCGGTCCATGCAGGATGATTGGTCCGCTGGTAAGTGAACTTTCCGACGATTACAAAGATCGTGCAGTGATTACAAAAATGGATGTTGACTCCAATCCCGGGACTGCCGCTAGATTTGGAATAAGAAATATTCCTACCATACTCTTTTTTAAAGGTGGCGATATCGCCGATAAACAGGTCGGGGCCGTTCCAAAAACGATCCTCGCCGCCAAAATTGATGCACTTTTGTAAAGAGAAATCGATTTGACCAAAAAATTTAGAAAGGCAGCCCTGAAATTTTCAGGGCTGTCTTTGTTTAAACCGTCTCAATCACTTCCTGAATAGTACGGGACCTGGAATCTCCTCCTTATCAATTCCGGGTCCATCCCAGCTAACCTTTAAGCCCTTCCCTCCGCCGCATTGCATGTACTGAACTTCGATGGCATGGTATCCGGCTTTCAGACCGATGGATCCGGGTTCCTCCACCTGGGCATGGTTGCCGTCATTTTCTATCAACTCCTTTCCATCCAGGTATAGATAGCTTCCATCGTTGGAGGAGAGATAGAGGGTGTAGATTCCATCGGCTGGAATTTTGATGTACCCTTTGAACCAAAGCCCAAAATAGTTTGGCACTTTGGCCATCTTGATATTGAAATTTTCAGTAACCCCTTTGGCCATTGGATTAACCAGCTCCAGATCGGTGGCCTGAACAAAAAACCGCTCGAAATAATCATAAGCCAGACCCGGAACAACATCCGAAACCAGGGCAGCATCATTTAACTCCGCTTTTTTGATCAAAATCTCCACAGGAGTACTGGTCATCAGGCCTGGATGAAAGGCCTTCATCTTGAGCAAAGTGCTCTTTTCCATTCCTATCGGGGATCGGTACAATTCTGAATTTTTGTCTGGCTCCGGGCCATTCAGGGAGTACCTGATTTCGGCGCCCTCGGTCTCGCAAGCGAGGGCGATTTTGGTTGATTTAAGGAACAACTGGTCGCCCGATTGGATGTAGGGAAGTTTGGTCACTCCCTTCCCGTTTTCCGACCAGGGCCGGTTTTCCGGTTTTTGTGCCCAACTCTTGTTGGGTGAAGCCCCCATGGTAAAGGTGAGTTCAACCCCTTTCATCAGATCATCGTGATTCAGATAGGAATTGGGATAGTTTTTCCCGTTCATGGTGGCAGATTGGATGTAAAAGTTAGCATGCGAACTATTCTTCGCACGAATGACAATCGACTTTCCGTTTTCCAAATGAACGATAGCCTTCCCGAACAGAGGTGATCCGATGGCATAAATTTTTTGTCCGGGTGCAACAGGATAAAATCCCAGGGAGCTCAAAATATACCAGGCCGACATTTGTCCACAATCTTCGTTACCTGCCAGTCCGTCGTTTTCATTGCGGTACAGTTGGGTCAGGATTTTGTGGGTCAGAAATTGGGTTTTCCAGGCTTCACCAACATAGTCGTAAAGGTAGGGGAGATGGTGACCGGGCTCATTGCCATGCCAGTACTCACCGATTTTCAACGGATCTTTTGATGGCATAAAGAAGAGGGTGTCGAGCCAGACTGCAAATTTTTTGTCTCCGCCCATCAGCTTCTTTAAGCCATCCACATCGTGCGGAACGAACATGTATTGATACGCATTTCCTTCCGAATAGGCAGAGTTTTCTTTGGGATCGAAAGGTGTCAGCCAATTGCGGCCAATGGTTTTGCCCCGCATGAAACCGGTGGAGGCATCAAATACATTTTCGTAATGATGGGCGCGTTGGTGGTAGTTGATGTAATCTTCCAGCTGGCCCATGGCCTGAGCAACCTGCGAAATGCACCAATCGTCGTAACTGTATTCCAGTGTTTTCGAAACCGATTCTCCCTGACGGTCGCAAGGGAGGTATCCTATTTTTTTGTAGTATTTCAATCCGAGCTTATCCAGTTCGGCGCTGTGCTTCATGGCCTCAAAAGCCTTGATGGTGTCGTAACCGCGAATCCCCTTCAGATAGGCATCGGCGATAACCGGTACAGCGTGATAACCCAGCATGTCGTCGGTGTAGTTCCCGGCAAGCGGCCACATAGGCAGACGGCCGCCATCATCATAGATTTGCAGAAGGGTTTTGATAAAATCTACCGTTCTCTTCTGATCGATAATGGTGAACAGCGGATGAAAAGCCCTGAAGGTATCCCACAACGAGAAAACGGTATAGTTTTCGAAACCTTTGGCGAGATGCACCTGGTGATCGACTCCACGGTAGTGACCATCGACATCCATGAAAAGATTCGGCGAAATGCAGATCCTGTACATGGAGGTGTAAAACTGGGTGATGTCGTTTTTCGTACCACCCGACACCTCGATGCAGCTCAGCTCCTTGTTCCAGGCTTTTCCGGCAAGACCGGCAACTTCATCAAAATTCCAATCCGGCACTTCTGCCAGCAGGTTCATGCGTGCCCCTTCACAACTTACAGCCGAGAGGCCAACTTTGACGAGTACTGCTTCATTTTCTTTGGTAGAGAAAGTTGCAACGGCCTTGATATTCTTACCGCGGCCTGTTATCTGGTTTCCTAAAAGGGAGTCATTTTTTGCTATCTCAAAGGATTTGAAAGGCTTGGAAAACTGCGCCACAAAATAGACATACTGATCCCATGCCCAGCCATGTGAGCGCCTCAGTCCCTCGATTTCATGGTCGCTCACTTTCGTGATGATCAGATCTTCGGCGCCGTTGGGATGCGCAAGATCGATGATGACCCTTGAGCTGTCGCTCTTTGGAAAGGTGTACCTGTGAAATCCCACCCGACGGGTTGCGGTCAGTTCGGCCTTCACTTGATAATCTTTCAGCATTACCGAATAGTAACCTGGAACTGCCTTTTCATCCTTGTGGTCGTAGGCTGACTGGTATCCAGTACCTGCCACTCCCTCTTTACCGGATTGTAGCCTGATTTTACCAACGGTAGGCATAAATAACACATCGCGGTACTCAGGCTCGCCAACGCCGCTGAGGTGGGTGTGCGAAAAGCCAAGAATCATCGGATCGGGATAGTAGTATCCTCCGCAGGAGAGCCCTCCCTCTTTGCGGGTATCCGGACTAAGTTGAACGCTTCCGAAAGGATAGCATACACCTGGGAACGTCTGGCCATCCCTGAAGGTACCGATAAAAAGGTTGACATTTTTGGTGTAGTCGGTTGTCCTGGACTCACCATTCATATGGATCCCCATTAAGAGCAGTGGTAGTAAATAGATAATTTTTTGTAGTAGTGACTTGATCATATAATTTGTGTTAATAATTATTCTTACACAGAGTTGCTCAGAGAAGCACTGAGTTTCACAGAGCTTAATAATATTTTTTCTCCGTGGTCCTCAGTGCTTCTCTGTGCAACTCTGTGTAATTTTTAAATTAAGAAGCTCTGCATCGGTAACTATGCTTTAATGAAGATTTTTCTGTCGTACATGAATTTCAGCAGCAAAAGGGAAAGACCCAGTGAAACAATGTTAGCCAGAAGATAGGCCCAATGCTCTCCTGCCAATATAGCCAGATCGCCGCCCACCAATTTTTTTGAGATACCGCCGAAGTCGATCAGATTTCTTAACATATAGATTGTAATGGGATTGACGCCGATCCAGACGAAGATCGGAGTCCATTTTTGGTAACCTTTCACATCAATCAGGTAGTAAAAAATTCCCATCAGCATCAGGCTGTATCCGCCAGCCACCAACACATAAGTGGAGCTCCAGACTTTTTTAATAATGGGAAACTGTATACCCCATAGGTAACCGATAACCACCATCACCAATCCCCCGCCAATCAGGCAGATGAGTCTTTTTTTGTCGTCCAGTTTCTTGCTTTGCAAAACATGGGTGGCAAAAACACCAAGCATACAAGAGACCGTCGCCGGAAGGGTACCGAGGATCCCTACAATGTCCCACAAACCTCCGGGGCCGTTTTTCTTGCCGGGGAGAAATAGCGAGTCAATGTATTGCGCCCAGTTGGATTGTTGTGTTAAAGCGACAACTCCGGTATCCGGTAGCGGGATAAAACTGAACAAGATCCAATATCCAATGAGAATCGCTGCAGAGATGATAACCATACCACGAAGGTCAAAATGGATAAAGAGGATTCCTGTGAAAAGATAGGTGAGGGCCAGTCGCTGCAGGACACCCAGGATACGAATCTCGGGCCAGACGTTGGACAATCCTCCATAATAGATGATCCCTAATAAGAACAGCACCACAAATCTTTTGATAAGCCGTTGATAAGCTGCAGCTTTACCGTCTTTCTGTAGTATTTTCTTCAGTGAAAAGAGAACCGACATTCCCATAACAAATTCAAACAGGGGAAAGATCAGGTCATAAAAAGT
>JAPLDT010000010.1 GCA_026391315.1 Bacteroidia bacterium | reverse complement strand
CCATAGTAACCGGCATAGTCCAACTCGGTATTATTTCCCATTTCCCCTCTTCTCTTCTTCGAATAATTCAACTTAACAATTTGCCTCTCAACTATATTTTACATAAATTTGGGGAAACGTTAAATAAAACGCTAATACGTTAGTGGCAAGCGTAGAAGACATGTGCAAATTTGAAACTTTCGGACTGCAGATGAGTACATTTAACCCTTATTTAGTATCTTTGATTAGTGAAGAGGCGCGAACGAATAGGGCTTGATTTTGAGGTTGACAAATTGACAAACTCGATTGAAAATGTTGTGACTGGCGACAGTTTTGCAACTGATATCACAATTATTTCAATTGCGGACCTCAAAACAGTAACCAAGAAGAATGGCTGGCAGTTTAACTGGAAATCAGAGTTTAAACAACCTGAGAAAGACGTTTACAAACTGACAATAGTAAACAACCAATCGGTCATTCAAGGATTAGTAAGTTTAGAAATAAAGTCTGACCATGTTTACATGCACTTGGTTGAGAGTGCGCCATTTAACAAAGGTAAAACTAAAGTTTATGCTGGGGTTCCAGGCAACTTAGTTGCTTTTGCTTGTAAACTTGCTTTCCAGCGGGGACACGAAGGAAATGTTTCCTTTATCTCAAAGACGCAACTTGTTCAGCACTATATTGACACATTAGGTGCCATACATATCGGTGGACGAATAATGATAATTGATACCCAAGCAGCATTAAAACTCATCAATAAATATTTTCCAAAATGAAACGTAAACCTGCAGAGCTTGATGTGGATTTTATTGGAGGACAAGATCCCATGACAAAAGAAGAAGAGAAAGTTATCAGTGAATATATAAAAGCTCATAAATTGTTGGGTGCAAAGAAACAAGTTAGAAGTACGAAGGTAGCTCAACGTAGAAAAATCAATGCCTAACTCCAATAATTAGGTTTTCCTGGAGTGGAACGCCAGCCACTAACAAAGGCTATGGAGCAATAGCGGCTTAAGTGCGAAACCATCCGGCAAACACGTTGGCGAAATTGTCCTTGCGGACACTTTCGCAGCTCGCAACCCGCTCCTGCTCCTAGCCTCGGAACGTTAGGGCTAATGGCGAAAAAGAATTCCGACGATTCAAGGTTTTGGAAGATGATTTTTATGATCGAAAAAATGGTATATTTGAATTATGAGAACATTACAAGACATCCAGTATACGTTGGGAACTCATAAAGTAAGATTATTTCATGATTATCCCCTTAAATCGATGGCAATTTTTGGATCATATTCAAGAAGAGAAAATAAAGATTCCAGTGATTTGGATATTCTAGTTGAGTTTTCGGATAAGATAGGTATAAGATTCATAGATTTAGCTGAGGACTTGGAAAGCATTGTTGGATTCAAAGTGGATTTAGTTTCAAAAAATGGAATTAAAGAGAAATATTTAGAATCAATCGATTCAGATTTAATTTATGTCTAAGCGTGATACGCAGTTGTTGTTAGATGATATGTTGCAATCCGCACAGAAGATTAAGCAATATACAAAAGGTTTTGATTATAAGGAATTTCTAATGGATAACAAGACCATTGATGCTGTTGTTAGGAATTTTGAAATAATTGGAGAAGCCGCAAATAGAATAGACCCCGATTTTAGAGATCAGAATCCAGCAATTGAATGGAAAAGAATACGAGGTTTTCGTAATCGTATTGTACATGATTATTTTGGGATTGATTATGAGATTGTTTGGAATATAGTAGAAACATATTTGGATGAAATGATTGATAGGTTGGATTCAATAATTAACAATAATAAAGCCATATAATACTAAATCTAGTAGACGGGTCTCCCCAGCAAGGACTGACCGGGGGCGCCTCTCACACCACTGTACCCTTCGACAGGCCTCAGGGTAAACCAGGCGGTTCTCGTATACTGCGGTTCATTAAGATGTGGATAGTAATACACTTTCTACTCCCAATTTCTTTGGGATTGAAATCAATGGCAGGGATCTATCAAATACAAAAGGGCTTCCAACCTGGAAGCCCTTTTGTATTGTCTATCTATTTCAAAATCAATTAGCTATTGATGGCCTTTATTTTCTTTAGATTTTTTCTTCTGCGATTCTTGATCCGGATGATATAATCCATGTAATAGAGCGCCGGAACGAAAAGCAGCGTCAGGAATGTCGCAAAGCTCAATCCAAAGATGATTGTCCACGAAAGCGGTCCCCAGAAGGCAACATTGTCACCGCCGATAAAAAGATGCGGATTAAAATGGGTGAAGAGCGTTTCAAAGTTGATATTCAATCCAACTGCCAATGGAATAAGACCCAGGATTGTTGCAGAGGCTGTAAGGACAACAGGCGTAATCCTCGTTTTACCTGCCTGAACAATGGCATCCCTTGTTTTCATTCCGCGTTTTTTCATTTCGTCGCAGAATTCAACAATCAATATTCCATTTCGAACAACAATGCCACCCAACGCAACCACACCTAAGCCAGTCATCATAATCACCAGATCCATGCGGAAGACGATGACTCCGAGCAATACACCGATAATACTGAATATGACTTCGCTCAAAATGATGATGGTCTTACTGACGGAATTGAACTGGGAAATCAGAATGAAGAAAATCATTCCAAGCGCGATAATCATGGCTTTCATCAGGAAGCTTATGGTTTCAGCCTGGTCCTCCTGTTCTCCTGTGAGTTTAATGATCGTACCCGGATGTAAATGATACTGGTTGGCTAAAGCCTTTATTTTAGGCACAATATTATTGGGCGAATAACCTGTTAAAACATTGGAGTAGATCGTAATAACACGTTTTTGATCCAGGCGTTTAATGCCTGCGTAAGAGCTTGAGTAGTGAATTTTGGCCACAGTTGTCAGTGGAACCGTTCTGATCTGTCCGGAGTTCATATCCCGGTAGGTGATGACGAGGTTGATCAGCGAATTGATATTTTCGCGCGTCAGTTTTGAGTAGCGTAAAGTGATAGGGTACTCATCCTCATCTTCTTTGAATTTAGAGATCTCTTTGCCGAAGAGGGCTGTCCTGAGTTCCATTCCAATCTGTCCCGTAGACAGACCGGCTCTTTGGGCCCTGTCGCGGTCAATGTCGATCATAATTTCGGGTGAATTGGGTTCAAAGTCGGTTTTTAGCTCTTCCACACCAGGGATATTCAGGGAATCGAGGTAATTGCGGAACCCATAAGCATCTGCCACCAGTTCGTCCATGTGTTCGCTGGTAACTTCTATATTGATAGGCTTACCGGTGGGAGGGCCCATTTTGGTTTTGCCAACAGTAATTTCTGCTCCTGCAATATCAGCCACTGATTCCCGTATTTTCTCCATATATTTTGTAGTGGAGATTCCTGTTGTCCTGCTTTTGCTTTCAACAAAATTGACTGAGATTTTACCTTTGTTGTACGGTTTTCCGGCACTTGCAAACCCTTCTTCTTCAGCCCCGATGGTTACGTTGGAGATGATTGATTCCACATCCGGATTGTGTTGTCCGATGGCCAGATAAACTCGCCGCTCAGCTATTCTTGTTACGCTGTCGGTCACATTCTGGTCTGTGCCTCCCGGCATCTTGATATAAACCATGACAGTACTTGGATCACTGTTGGGAAAAAATAACACGGTAGGTTTGACTATTCCGGTCAAAACAATGGTAAAGATGAAAAGAACGGTCATTGCCCCAAGCATATATAACGGACGGAACCCTTGCAACATCCATCGCAACTGGCGTTCGTAGGCAGCCATCATCTTTGGCCAGAATTGATCCTGGAAGGATTTGATCCAGTATCTGATGGTATAGTGATACAGGAAAACCATAAGGATAGCAAATACAATGAAGTTACCGATCCCGTATGATTTGAAAAGATAGAAAACCACTGCCAAACCAAACATCCCGAGTAAAATCTTCTTTGTGTTTTTCCACTCGGCCTTCTCATCTGAATCGTATTCATGCGCCATGAAAGAAACAGCAAAGACCGGGTTAAAGATATAAGCAACAAACAAAGATGCAAACAGTGTGATTATCAATGTGACAGGTAGATAATGCATGAATTGACCTACGATGCCCGGCCAGAATGCCAAAGGAAAGAAGGGAGCCAGCGTCGTAAGCGTTCCCGAAAGAATTGGCAGAAATACCTCCCCAGCCGCCAGTTTGGCTGCCACCCGGATATCATGGTGGTTCTTGTGCATCCTATGGGTGTTTTCTATGACCACAATGGCATCATCCACCACAATTCCCAGGGCAAAAATAAAAGCGAACATGACGATCATGTTCATTGTAAATCCGATGTTTGGAATGACCAGGTAGGCGATGGCCATGGAAAGTGGTACAGATAGTCCTACAAAAAAGGCATTGGTAAATCCCATGAAGAACATTAGCACGATGGTTACCAGTATGAAGCCGATAATAATTGTGTTGTTCAGTTCTTCAAGCGTATTGCGGGTTCTGACACTTTGATCTCCTGATATTGTCATTGTAATATCATCCGGCAGTTCTTTCCCTTTTACACTTGCGACGATATCCTTGATCTGGTCGGAAGCATCGAGCAGATTGGTGCCTGCCTTTTTGATGACATTGAGGGTGATGACGTTTTTGCCATCCAAACGGGAAAAGCTCTCCTGTTCCTTAAAATCATCCTTGATTTCAGCAATGTCACTCAGTTTGATATAGGCACCTCCGGAAGCATGAACAACGATGTCGTGCACATTCTGGACAGTTTCGAATTGTCCTTTTAGCCGGACAGAATTTTTTGTGCCGTTCAGGGTCAGGGTACCTCCGGAAATAGTTAAATTCTCACGTGCAACAGCGCTCTCAATGTCTGCAAATGTGACACGTGCGGCCTGCATTTTGAAAATATCGGCATTGATCTGAATTTCACGTTCCAAAGCCCCCACAATGTCAACACGGGTAATTTCCTTCACACCTTCGACCTTATCCTGAACAATATCTGCGAATTTCTTGAGTTTATCGAGGTCGTAATTTCCTGAGATATTGATATACATAACCGGAAACTCAGCCAGGTTGACGTCCATAATCTGAGGCTGATCGGGTAAATCGTTGGGCAAATCCTTTTTCGATTTATCGACAGCATCCCTGACACGCTGTTTGGCTGTTTCAACTGCGACATTCGGATAGAATTCGACGATGATAGAAGAAAAGTCCTGCACAGAGTTGCTGGTGATTTTCTTCACATCTGCGATGGATTTTAACTGTTTTTCGATCGGTCGGGTGATCAGGTTCTCAATATCAACAGGTGAAGTACCCGGATAGGGAGAATTAACGATAATGTATGGAATTACCACCTCAGGAAATTGCTCCTTTGGGATCTGGTAATAGTTGATCATTCCCAGTATCGAGATGATAAAGGCAAGCACATAAATACTCGTCTTGTTATCTACAGCCCAGCTGGTTGCAAAAAATTCTTTGATAAAGGATTTATCTTTTGACATGTTTTTTTTATTTGTCGATTAGAAAATGACAGCTTCTCCCTCTTTCAGGTTCTGGTATCCGGCAGTAATAACCTGATCACCCGCATTAAGCCCTGAAATAATTTCTGTCTCTCCATTGTAATCCATTCCGGTAGTAACCATTTTACGAACGACTGAAAATTTATCACCTTGTTTCACGGCAACGTATACAAATTTTCCAGACTGGTTGCTCTGGACAATGTTTACCGGAAGAACCAATGCTGCCTCGCTGGTGTAATCTTTTATTTTTACATAGGCAATCATATTGGCCCTCAGCTCAAACTCATTTGTTGAAAAGCGGCATTCAACTTTAAAAGTTCGGTTGGAAGGATCAATGAAGCGACTGGTAAAGCTCAGTTTCGATTCAATCTCTTTTCCGAAATCTGGAAAGCGTACAAAAGCCTGGTTGCCATTTTTAATCCTAGATGCAAAATTTTCGGAAACTTCAGCCGTTACTTTGGCAGAAGACATATTGATGACCCTAATAACTGAAGTAGGTAATCCGGGAGATGCCATTTGTCCTACTTTCAAGGGAACACTTTCGACAGACCCATTGATGGGAGAGATGACATTGGCCATGGAGATTTGTTCCTGCAAAGTTTTGATTCTTCTTTCAAGTGACTCTTTGCTTGTCTTGGCCTGAAGAAACTGAACTTCACTACCAATTTTCTTGTCCCATAAGTTTTTCTGCTTCTCATAAATGATATTGGCCATATCGAGCTGAGTTTTGACCTCTTCGACCGATTGTTTAAGTACTTCCGCATCGAGTGTAGCCAGAATTTGACCTTTTTTGACAACCGAACCCTCCCTGACATAAACATTGGTTACAATTCCGCCTATTTGTGGGCTAACCGAAACGTTTTGATCGCCATCAACTACACCTTGAATTTCGACAAAGTGATTAAAAGGGGTGGTTTCTAGTTTTGAAATCTTTACCTGAATAGCTTTTTCAACTTTTTGTTGACTAGGGTTCACTTCAGCCTCGAGTTTTGAAATTTTGGTATTCAGAACTTCACGTTCTGTTTTTAATTTTTCCAATTCTCCTTTTTTGTCGTTGCTTTGATTGCAAGAGACCAGTGCGGCAAGGATGACCAGGGTAAATAATGCGTTTTTCATATTACTGTTTTTTATTGATTTCCTGATTGATGTTGTACAATTTTTCCAATTTGGTCTTTGCTATTACCAGATCATATATACTCTGATAATAACTGGAAAGACCTGTCAGATATTGATTCTGGGTAGTTGTCAGATCCATGCTGGATGATACTCCGTTTTTATACTTTTCGAGGGTACGCTGGTATATCTCGTCAGAAAGCGCCAGACTCTTCTCTTGTATTTCGTACTTCTCATATTTAAGCTTTAAATCTGTCTGAAACTGATCTGCCTGCATCATCAGGTTGTTGTAGACAAGCTGTTTGGTATTATCCATTTTACTGATAGCCAGCTTTTTCTGGGAAACGACAGCCATTCTTTGTCCGCTGCTGAAAATCGGCAGACTCAAATTAATTCCAAATATATCTTTTACTGTAAAATCAAATGCGGGTTTGTTCACTTTTTCTGTATGGCTATAGAATCCTGAGATCACTGGCATATAGGCTGCTATGGCATTTTGGTATTCGAGTTTTGAAAGGGTAGTAGCCGTTTTAATGATCCGGTAATCAATATTTTTATCGATGTTAAAAGACTCATTGACCAATGAGTTTACAACCACCGGAAGTGCATGTCCGGCAGTAAGTGATTCGGTCAAAACCACATTTTTGTTTACATCCAGACCAAGGATAATTTTAAGAAGCCTGTTGGCTACATCTAAATTCCCTTTTACCTGATTCATGGCATTCTTCAGGTTATTGGCTGTAAGTTCGAGTTGGTCGACATCGGTTTTTTCGACAAATCCTTGTTTGTTCATTTCAGTTATCTCATATCGCGTTTTATTCACGTTGTCGAGATTCTTCTGAAGATTTTTAAGGCTCTCTTCACCTACGAGAATCATATAATAGGTGTTAATGACTGATTCATTGACATCCTGCACTATTTTCTCTGTATTCTCGTTCGTTTGCTGGTAAAGGGTCTTCATGGCTTTTAATCCAACCAGATAGGATCCGTTGAAAATAAGTTGAGAGGCAGTTACATCGAAAGTTGCATTGTTCTTGACACCGAGTTCAACTGCCGGTGTACCCGGTCCCATGGTACCGGGAGGCAAAGAGGGGACGTTGGGAAGAAATTGGTAGGCAGCTTTTGAATCGACATGCGGCAATCCTATGGCTGTTGTTTCCCAGATTTTCTTCCTGGCAATCTCCATATCCAAATTTGAATTCCTGATGTTGGTGTTGTTTTCAAAAGCCAGATGTCTGGCCTCCTGTAGAGAGATGTGCAATGAATCCTGGGCATCCACATTACCAGCGCCAAGGAGAAGTGAAAAAATGGTTATCAAAATTAGATAACGGTAAGAAAATGACATAGTTGTTATTTTTTATTGGTGTTAATATATTCCAGAATTTCGTTTTTTCTTGACTCAAAGTAGGCAATACCGGCAGGGGTAGAGATGCCTCTGATATGATTTTCAAACAACACTTCAAAAAGCTTAAGAAAGTTTACATCCAGTACTTTACAGATATCTGAATTGTGAAGTTCTATAAAGCTGTTAAGATATATTGTGGCAACCACATCAATGTTTATGTCATCCCTGTAAAGTTTTTCTTCAATACCCTGCTGCATATTGATTTTCATCCCCTCAAACACCTGGATTCGCTTTTTCTCCACGTAGGTTTCAAAAATCGCAGGGTAATATTTTTTCATTTCGAATTGAATCATAGGGTTGATTTGTTTCAATTCGTCATGCACCAACTGGCTGATTCGTAATAGTTTTTCTATGGCATTGATGGAGGCGCCATAAATTTTTTCACCCATTTTGAACACTATTGACTCCTGGTAAAGGAAGATTTTCTCAATCAGGTCCTCTTTGTTCTTTACATAGGTATAGAGTGTTTTTTTTGATATACCTAAACTGCGACTCAAGTCGTCCATGCTCAGGTTTTTCAAACCATATGCGTAGAAAAGTTTCTTAATCGGTTCAACCCATTCCTGAAATCGCTCTTTTTGTATATCCTCGTTATCCATTACTCCAAAATTCAATTAAATTTCGAGTGCAAATATAGGAAACGTTTTACACTAAAAACGTTTCCGTGTGTTAAATGTTTCTTAATTTGTATTAACTTATCATCATTCATTACAATTGTGTCCCTCATTTTTGTAAGATTTTTGAAACCACTATCTTTGGCGTGAAATTGATAGAAGGTATGGGAAGGATCATGGCCATCGATTACGGCAAAAAAAGGGTAGGAGTGGCGGTGACTGATACTTTACAGTTGATCGCGACCCGACTGGATACAGTAGATGCCGATCTTATCTGGAAGTTTTTGGATGAATATTTCGCGAAGGAGGTTGTTGATCTGGTTTTGGTAGGTTATCCCGTGCAGTTGAATAACCAGCCATCTGAAGCTTTGAGATACATAAACCCTTTTGTGCAGAAATTTCGGCAGAAATATGAGAAAGAGATCAGGTTGGTTGATGAAAGGTTTAGCTCAAAAATGGCGTTTCAATCGATGATTGATGCCGGGTTAAGGAAAAGCCAACGTCAGAACAAAGGTACCATCGATGGGGTTAGTGCAACCATTCTTCTACAGTCGTATCTTGAACAAAAAAAATATATTTGACTATGATATTGCCAATCACATTGTATGGTGATCCTGTTCTGAGAAAGGTAGCCGAAAATATTGACATGAAGTACGACGGTTTGTCCGAACTGATCGAAAACATGTTTGAATCAATGTACAATGCTGAGGGAGTTGGTCTTGCAGCACCCCAGGTAGGCTTATCCATTAGAATTTTTGTGGTTGATTTATCACCACTTGAGAAGGATGAACCCTCACTCTCAGGATTCCGCAAGGCTTTTATCAATGCCAAAATAATTGAACGCAGCGGCGAAGAGGAGCTGATGGAAGAAGGTTGTTTGAGTATTCCCGGAATCCATGAGGAGGTTTATCGTAAAAATTACATTCGGATTCAATACCTCGATCCTGAAGGAATTCAGCGCGATGAGGAGTATACCGGTTACACAGCGAGGGTGTTGCAGCACGAATATGATCACCTGGATGGAGTGATGTTTACCGATCATTGTTCGCCTTTAAGAAAGAGGTTACTCAAACGCCGTTTGTCTGAAATTTCCAAGGGAATAACAACTGCTTCTTATCGGGTGAAAGTTCCTAAAATCTAAGAAGCGGTTTAAATTTCTTACACAGAGAATTTATGGCTCCATAATGAGATTAAAGATGACTTTGATATTGTCGCTTGCAGTAAAAATTCAATTGAGGAAACAATGAGTTACACAGAGAGAAAATCGCTTGCGATTTTCCAACTCTGTGTAACTCCGGGGTTTCTCTCTTGAATATACATAATGGCAGAAATGTCTATACACCATATATTTTCGATTAATAGAAAGTTATTCTCTGTGTTATAAATTTAAACAGTCTCTAAATCTCGGGATATAATTCATTCTTTTCCTGTATCTGGTTTATCTTTTTGACCTTAATTTTTCCTTTTCTCGTCCGAATGCCGTAACTTGATGTGAATTCCCGATTCACATGGCAAACTCAGGATTTCAATTTACATCTGCACCCTTTGTGCGATTGCTCCTTCCTCTTTGCCTGGGCGTTTGTCTGGAAAAAAGTGGATTTCATTTACCTGTCCTTTTTTTTATTGTACTCCTTTCCCTTGCAGTAGTTACCCTGCTGGTATTAAAAGATATAGTCTTTGTGTTTCAGCCCATTTGGGCGGTCATTTTATTTCTTGCCATCCTTTTTATTGGAATTGCCCGCGCACAGGAAAAAGAAATTCTCTTCCCAAAGCTCAATAATCAGCACTATTTTGTGATTCTTGATTCCTATCCCATAGAAAAGGCAAAAACCTATCAGGTTGTTTGTCAAATGATCGATTCGAAACTAAAAATCCTGACTTACCTCCCCAAATCCCCTGCAGTTAAAAGTGCAAAACCCGGTGACCTTCTCAGCATGAACGGATTGCCTGAGTTGATCGAAAACGGTGGAAATCCATATGAATTTAACTATCGGAAGTATTTGAATGACAGGGGAATTGGTTACCGAATTTTCCTCAGGGAGGGGGAATACAATCTTTTAAAAGGTTGCAGCCTCATGAATATCTCCCGTCATGCACTGGTTTTTAGGCAGAAATTGATTGGAATTCTTTACAAATCAGGTATTCAGCAAGATCGGGTACCATTGATTTCATCTATTTCATTTGGAGCAAGGGATGATGTAGACAAGGAGACGGTGCAGAGCTTTACCAATACAGGTGTTATCCATGTTCTTGCTGTTTCAGGAATGAATGTTGGGCTAATCTTCATCATTCTTGATTTTTTTTTACGATTTCTAAAGCGCTGGAAGCTCGGTTTTCTATTTCATACTTTGGCGGTGCTGATTGGGATTTGGAGTTATGCACTGGTAACCGGTATGTCAGCCTCCATCCTTAGGGCAGCAGTCATGTTTACATTTGTGGTCATTGGCAATGCGTTCCACAGAAATGCCAATATCTTCAATTCACTGGCTGTTTCCGCCTTTTTTTTGGTTCTCTGGGATCCCGCAATCATTAACGATATTGGGTTTCAGCTTTCCTATGCGGCAGTTTTATCGATTGTAGTTATTCAACCTTTATTGTACAAGCGTCTCTATTTGAAAAGCCGTTTTCTGGACAAAATATGGTTGCTGCTCTCTGTTACTTTTGCAGCGCAAATTGGGACTCTTCCATTTACGCTTCAATATTTCCATCAGTTTCCGGTCTATTTCTGGTTGGCCAATCTGGCTGTGATACCTTTGGTAACACTCATTCTATACCTCTCATTTGTGGTGGTTTTTCTTTCGCTGATTTCAGGGTTTTTTACCTCAATTTTCGCTTTTGTACTGGATTGGTCTGTCCGTTTGGTTTTGCTGTCTGTAAATATAGTAGAAGCATTGCCACATGCGGTCATTAAAGGAATTTATCCATCTTATTTTCAGGTAGCCATTTTTCTTCTCATGGGTTGGTTATTTTACAATTATTGTAAGGTGAAACAATTCAAGAGTTTGCGCAATCTATGTTTTCTTGCAATTTTGCTTTCCATTACAGGTGTTCTGGCAACCTACAGACAGTTGACAAGTTCAGAAATCATCTTTCTGAACATTCCCGGTACCCGTGCCATGGTCGTGACAAAAGGGGAAAGGGCAGTGGTACTCTATGATCGGTGCGAAAAAGCAAATGAAAAGATAGGATATGTTTTGAAGCCTTTTCTTGGAGAGAGAGGAATAAAAAAAACAGATATGTTGCAACTTTCAGATTCTCTGCGAATTTCGAATGGAAGTCTGTGCGTTGTAGGGAATATGGTGTTTTATAAAGGCGCAAGGATCGTCATTCAGTCACTTGAATCCACAGCTCTAAAAAGCACCTCCAAAGGGCTAATTGCAGATCTGGTTTGGATTGGTACAATCAAAACAGGAATTGATCATAGTCTATACCTACCATCGTGCAGGATCATACTTTATCATGCATCAAAGGAGGCTGAAAAGGAGATTAAAACGCACTATCCAACTACTACTTTCAATGTTAAAAGTTCCGTGCGACTCCTTATTCAATCTTTTCCGTTTGAAAACAAAAACCGGTTTATTTGTCAGTATTTCAACCAGGGAAAAGAATAGCGCGAATTTGTTGGTGCCTGAGATATTGTGACCGAATAAACTTGTTAATCCAGCAAAATACCTTTCCCTTGTCTGATTATTTCAGCATCACCCGATGTACAATCTACAATGGTAGAAGGGTGATTGTCACCGTATCCTCCGTCGATGACCAGGTCTACCAGGTCACCATAGTTTTCTTCAATGAGCTCAGGGTCTGTAATATATTCCAAAACAACATCTTCATGGTGAACCGATGTGGATAAAACCGGATTTCCGAGCTCTTTTACAATGGTCCGGATGATATTGTTATCAGGAATCCTGATGCCAATGTTCTTCTTTGAGTTTTTGAAAAGTTTTGGAACATTGGAATTGGCTTGTAGCAAAAAGGTAAATGGGCCGGGAAGGTTTTTTTTCAAAAGCTTGAAAATGGAGTTGGAGAAGGGGCGGCAATAATCTGAAATTTGGCTTAGATCATATAATATGAAGGAGAAATCCGCTTTTTCCGGTCTGACACCTTTTATTCGGGCAACCCGCTCCACAGCTTTAGATTTTGTGATATCGCAACCAATGCCATAGATGGTATCAGTTGGAAAGATGATGACCGCGCCATCTCTCAGCAATTCCACAATTTTATCTATCTCCTTCTGATTTGGATTATCATCATAAAGCCTGACGAGCATGAGTTACAATTTACATTTTTGCTTTTCAAATAGTAAAAATAGCTTTTTTCGATATACTTTCGCTGGGAGAAGTGACTAGAGTGACTAAAGTTAGGGACTCCAAACTTTGGTGGCTGAGTTTTAAGGTACTTTAGTTCACTTTAGTCACTTTAGTTCACTTTAGTCACTTTAGTTCACTTTAGTCACTTGAAAATAAAAAATCTCACAGAAGGTCCCATTACCAGTCAGATCATTCGTTTGACAGTACCTATTCTGGGCACCTCCTTTGTGCAGATGGCTTACAATCTGACCGACATGTTGTGGTTGGGAAGGGTCGGTAGCAATGCAGTAGCTGCAGTAGGTATTGCCTCATATTTTACCTGGCTGGGAGTCTCATTGATGCTAATTGGCAGGATTGGTGCAGAAGTGGGTGTATCCCAGTCGTTGGGTGCCAAAGATAAAATCAAAGCCGAATCCTTTGCAGTCAATGCGGTTTCGCTTGTGGTGGTTCTGTCGATCCTTTACGGAACCTTTACCTATTTCTTTGCTCCTGAACTGATCTCTTTTTTTCATGTTCAAAATAAAAGTGTCGAGGCATCAGCTATCTCCTACATGCGTATCATCGCCATCGGTTCGCTGCTATATTATTCCAATCCTACCTTCACAGGAATCATCAACGGGACTGGCAATTCGAAATTGCCATTCAGGATCAACGCTGTAGGATTGATCGCCAATGTGGTGCTCAATCCCATTTTGATTTTTGGTTTTGGTCCCGTCCCAAGGCTTGGTTCAAACGGTTCTGCCATTGCTACTGTAATTTCGCAAACGATTGTATTATTGATTTTTATATTCACAATTGGAAGTGGTAAGAGTGCATTGGGAAGGATCAGAATGCGGCTTGAGCTAAACGCCGAATACTTCAAAAAGATCATTAAACTAGGATCTCCCGTTGCGCTCCATAGCATCCTTTTTGCCTCTTTTGGCGCGGTGCTGGCACGGATCATATCGCCCTGGGGAGCAATGCCGATTGCTGTTCAAAGTATTGGTGCGCAGATAGAGGCGCTGAGTTGGATGACTGCCGGAGGTTTTTCAACGGCGCTTGGCGTTTTTACCGGACAGAATTTTGGCGCTAAAAGATGGGATAGAATATTTAATGGCTATTATACCACAATCATGATAAGTGGTACCATCGGAATTCTTGTGACAATCAGCTTTCTGGTCTTTGGCAGGGAGATTTATACGTTATTCCTCCGGGAGGAGGAGGCTATCAGCCTTGGAGTACGTTACCTTTCCATTTTGGCTATTTCCCAATTTTTTATGTGTGTGGAGATTACAACTGGTGGTATTTTTAACGGTGTTGGAAAGACGATTCCTCCCTCCCTTGTGGGCATCACAGTGACTGGATTGCGAATCCCGCTTGCTCTTTATCTATCACAGCCTTCTATTTTTGGTGTTACCGGTGTGTGGTGGAGCATCACGCTTACATCTGTTATGAAAGGGCTGATATTGTTTGGTTGGTTTTATTTTTGGATGAAAAGTCATCCCCAATACGCGGTAACAAACAGAAGGAAAATTGATTTTATCCGCCTTTTGCCTACCAGGTTAAGGCAAGACGTTATTGATTCAAAAACAGAAGAAGAGGATGAAAGTTGAAATCAGGGAGACGCTCGATGGGTCGCAGACCTTGTATCTCGGGGAGTTGGACGAACACTACCATTCGACTTTTGGAGCCATACAGGAATCGCAACATGTTTTTATACAGGCCGGGTTTAAACAGTGTCCGCAAAGCGACATCAGGGTACTGGAAATCGGTTTTGGAACAGGCTTAAATTGCTACTTGACACTTCTGGCAGGTTTAGGGTTAGGAAAAAAAGTTTGGTACAGCGCCATTGAGAAATATCCTTTACCTGAAATAGTCTGGGGAAAATTGGAATTTTGTTATCATTTTCCTGATAGTAATCCCGAATGGTACTCCCTCATTCACCAGGCTCCATGGAATTGTGAAGCCGAGATTCAACCTCGGTTCATCCTGCATAAAATTGAGTCAGATCTGCTTGGCATGGGATGGGATAAACTGCCCCTTGTTGATCTGGTCTACTTTGATGCCTTTTCGCCCGAAAAGCAGCCGGAACTCTGGAATCCTTCAATTTTCGAAAAGATCTATGACAGAATGAATTCCAATGGCATACTTGTTACGTACTGTGCCAAGGGAGTTGTCAGGCGGACACTCCAGTCCGTTGGATTTGGGGTGGATAGAATTCCCGGTCCGCCTGGGAAACGGGAGATGATCAGGGCGATAAAGAATAGGTAGTGCTCTGATTGTAATATTGTTTTTAGAATTTGACTGTTTATTTTATCTTTACCCACATGAACCATTTTTAAAATGGGAACTCAGGAATAGCAGTGTTGGGTTAGTTAGAGAAAGGCTAACCAGTTAATCATTTACCGGAAAATAATGATTTCCAGAGGATAAATCAAAGAAAGTGAAAAGATTGAATTGGTGTTTTTTTATTTTGATTGGACTGATTTTGTCATTTCTATCGGGCTGTGGGGATAAGAAAGAGCTTAAGATATTCAAAATGACAGGTGCGGCGCAGGGGACCTATTATGCCATCACCTATTGTTCGGATAACAATGAAAATCTTCAACCTGCTGTTGATTCACTTTTAAAGCAGTTTGACAGATCGGTTTCGGAATATCTGCCTACCTCCATAATCTCACGATTGAATAACAATGATACAACTGCGACAGCGGATAATATATATGAAACTGTTTTCAAAAAATCTATGGAGGTTTCAGCAGCAAGCGATGGTGCATTTGATATTACGGTAGGTCCATTGGTAGATGCCTGGGGATTTGGCTTCTCAAAAAAGGCTAAAGTTGATCAGGCAATGGTCGACTCCCTTCTTACTTTGGTCGGATACCGGAAAGTAAGACTCTCAAAGGGGAAATTGATCAAAACTGATCCGCGGATTCGAATTGATTTTGATGGGATTGCCCAAGGTTATACCTGCGATTGGTTGGCTCAATTTTTTGAAACGAAGGGGATTCATAATTACCTGATTGATATTGGGGGAGAAGTTTTGAGCCATGGACAAAAACCGGATGGCCAGTTATGGAGTGTCGCCATTGAGATGCCTGCCAAAAATGCTGTGGATGAACGCCAGATTCAGACAATTTTATTGTTGAAGGATAAGGCCATTACAACTGCGGGGAGTTACCGGAAATATTATGAAGAGAACGGAACAAGGTATTCGCATACTATTGACCCTTCCAACGGTTATCCTGTTAAGCATAATTTGCTTAGTGTCACAGTAATAGCAAACGATTGCATTACTGCTGATGCTTATGACACTGTTTTCATGGTAATGGGGTTGGAAAAATCGAAAGGTTTTCTGGTTAATCACCCTGAACTTCAAGCCTATTTCATTAGCGACGACCAGCATGGAGGTTTTACTATATTTTATACTCCAGGAATTGAAAAGTTGATAAAGCAAAATTAAGAACCCTATAAACAACGAGTTACAGATAATTAATTTAGCCTCACAAGATACAAATCAATTGAAAAATAGTTATCTTCGCAGCTTTTAGAACCATCATTCAATTTTTTATAGAAACAGTTATGCAAATTAGAAATTTACTTCTCGCTATGGTAGCCGGTTCAATTGCTCTGGCATCCTGTAACACATCAAACACCAAAGTAAACCTGAAGACCCAGGCCGACTCTGCTGCCTATGCAATTGGCGTGGATTTGGGTAACAACATCAAGAAAAATCTACCGGAAGCACCGGGAGGTAAAGAACTCAATACTGAGATTATTCTGAAGGCTTTTTCTACAGTCATGAAGGGTGATTCAGGCCTTAGAGGGTGGAAAAAACAAAGAAGCCGGTAAGAAATTCTTGGCTGATAATGGGAAACGTTCAGGCGTAACAACAACTGCATCAGGTCTTCAGTATGAAGTTATTAAGACCGGAACCGGTCCAAAACCGACTGCTGAAAATACCGTGAAGGTACATTACCATGGTACAACCATTGATGGCAAGGTATTCGATAGTTCAGTTGATCGTGGCGAACCAGTTACATTCGGATTGACCCAGGTGATTAAAGGTTGGACAGAAGCTTTGCAATTGATGACTGTAGGTTCAAAATGGAAAATTTATATTCCTTCTGAACTGGGTTATGGTGAGCAAGCTGCCGGACCGAAAATTAAACCTAATTCTGTGTTAATTTTCGAAGTTGAGTTGATCAGCATTGAGCCTAAACCAGCTGCTGCTGCGGCTGCTGTTCCTGCAACAAAATAATTATCTGATTCATTGATAGGGGTGTAACCTCTGGAACAAAACCCGGAATGGATGAATCTCATCTTCCGGGTTTTATTTCTTAATAACCGAATTTATGAGCTTTAAAGTAAAAGGTAAATTAATTGACATACTTCCAATGCAGACAGGAAGCAGTGCAAGAGGGGAGTGGAAAAAACTTGATTTTGTTCTGGAAGTTCCGGACGATCAGTTTCCAAAAAAAATCTGTTTTACCCTGTTTAACGACAAAACAGAGATGATCAGGGAAAGCGATAAGAATTGTGAGCTGGAGGTAAGTTTTAGTCTGGAGGGGCGCGAATACAATGGTAAATGGTACCACAATGTTAATGCATTCAAGATCGACAGAATGGAGAAATCTTCGGCAACCGGAGATCAGGCGCCGCCACCTCCTTACAACGAAGATGATTTTCTGCCTGTTAAGGATGGAGAAAATGATGACTTACCCTTTTAAGCCGTTTCAGTGAGGTAACTTAAAATGGTAAATTATTTGATTGGGATTTGACGTTTGAAGTCTTGCTCCAGGGAGATAAAAGTTTCGGTACGCGCTATGCCATCTATCGCCTGAAGATCAGTGTCAATGATCTTCATCAGATGCTTGTTCGTTTTTGTTTGAATTTTAATAAAAATGGCGTACTGACCCGTTGTATGATGACATTCTACCACTTCCGGAATGTCCTTCAGTTGTTTCAGTACTTTCTTGTCAAAGCTTGTTTTATCCAGGTAGATACCCATGAAAGCCGTTGTGTTATAGCCCATTCTGGAGGGGCTGACAATAAATTCAGATCCTGTAACCACCCCCATGGAGATCAGACGCTGTACACGCTGGTGGATGGCAGCACCGGAAACGCCACATTCCCTGGCGACCTCCAGAAATGGAACCCTGGCATTGTTGGTAATAAGTTTCAGTATTTTTCGATCCAGATCATCAATCTGGACTGCCATCTCTTTAAAATCTTCTTCTAATTCAAGGTTATTTTTCTTCACGATGCTTTCAATTTGATATTAAATTGAGGAATTTTCTGCAAAATTATAATTTTTCAACCTTACAGCAAATCTTTTACCGAATTTTTACTGGTTCCTCGCAATGTATCTGAAGTCGCTGCCTGATGGATTTTGGAATACTTTCAGTTCAAACTCTGAGATGACAGCCAAAATGTGGTCAACGATTTCTGCAGAAATGGATTCAAAAAGATCAGATTGCTGTTCTTTGCTGAAAACGATGTATTCAAGCGGCAGACCCCGCTCCGTGGATTGCAAAAATCTGACAATCAGTGTCATGTGGTTATGTGTGTGAGGATTGGTCCAAAGAAAGGCTTCTACGTAAGCCCGAAAAAGGGCCAGGTTGGTAGGCTGGTCCCCCATCTGGTCCTTCCATTCTGGGAAGGTAGGATCCAAAGCCCTTTTCTGTTCCATGTAACTTTTGATAACGGGAAGATTTGCGATCCGATCCACAAATTTCTGGTCGCAAAATTTGATTCTGGCCATATCAATGTATACAGAGCGCTGAATGCGTCTTCCGCCCGATTCCTGCATTCCAATCCAGTTGGTAACCGATTCTGACACCAACGAATAGGTTGGAATGGATGTAATGGTTTTATCCCAATTTTGAACTTTCACAGTAGTGAGTGAGATATCGACAACGGTTCCATCAACATTGAATTTTGGAACTGTGATCCAATCTCCTGGCTTTACCATCTTGTTGGCAGCCAACTGAATACTTGCAACAAAACCCAAAATAGGATCTTTGAATACGAACATCAGTACGGCTGCCATGGCGCCGAGTCCCGCAAAAAGCCTTCCTGGATCCTGGTTAACCAGAATGGAAATAAGAATGATGGCTGCTACTGAATAAATAAGGATTTTGACCAGTTGCAAATATCCTTTGATGGGCCGTTCTATGGCAAAAGGATAGGTGTTGTAAATATCCTGTGATGCGTCCAGAAAGCGGACGAGGCTTAATACTACTGCGAAGGTGATGTAAATCTTAGCAATTCCTTTGATAACCTCAGGAAGTGAAACCAGATCTTCCGAACCAAACCCTGCCGATGCATAGATGAAGATTGCTGGGACTAGGTGGGCAACCGCGTGAAAAACCTTGTGTTCAAAGAGCACATCATCCCATAGTGTTTCGGTATGTTTGGTGAATCTTTCAATGACTGTGATAAGCAGTTTCCTGAATGGAAAGAAGAGTATAAGCGAAATAAGTGAAAGTATAAGGAAGGTTCCAAAGGCCGCCAGATAGATGGCAATTTTTGGATGCAACTGGGCATTTAGGAAAAATTCTCTCAGATAATCATAAAAAACTTGCATGATTTGTATCATTAAAAAGATGTGCAGAAATATTTAATTTTGAGTCGTCTGCAAAATTAGTGAAAGAAGCCGGATTTTATCAGCCATTCAGAAATAAAATCGAATGGGAAAAAACAAAATGGCAGATGTCTTTTATCGATTTCCGGTAGAATCTATTGAATAAAAACGCCTACAATGATAAACAGAATTGCACTTTTCCTCCTTGTACTCTTCCCTGTTTGCCTAATGGCACAAGGGAATTTCAATGATTTTTTCACCAGCGGTGTTCTTCGGTTTGATTATTTGCTTTCAGGTTCAAGTAATTCTGCCAGGGTGACCGAAGTTCAGCAGAAGAGAGAGCCTTTTTGGGGAGGTACAACTAAAATTTCCATTGAGGAGCAAACATTGGGTAATTATCGTTTCAAAGTCAGGGATCTTGTAACACAAACCGTGATTTATCGTCAGGGGTTCTCGCCACTTTTTCAGGAGTGGCAAACTACGTCAGAGGCAAAAAAGATGGAAAGGGCATTCTATCAGGTGCTTCGTTTTCCGTTTCCGAAAAACAAGGTAGTCCTTGAACTGGAATGCCGCAATAGGGAAGGGATATTTCAATCACTGTATTCAACGACAATCGATCCAACCAATTATTTTATCAACCAAGAAACGCCTTTTAAGAGCGACTGGGTTATGCTGAAGAATTCCGGTGAACCCAATCGGAAGGTGGATATTGCCATACTTGCTGAAGGATATCAAAAAGAGGAAATGGGCAAGTTTGTGAATGACGCCCGCCGATTGGTTGATTCGTTGTTCAAGGTTGAGCCCTTTGCATCTCAGCAGGATAAGTTCAATATTTATGCCGTCGAAACCCCCTCTGTAGAGTCAGGAACCGACATTCCCGGTAGAAATATTTATGTGAATACCCTATATAACAGTACTTTCTATACTTTTGATGTAGCACGATACCTGACTACAACTGACTTGAAGTCTGTATCAGACCAGGCAGCTGCAGTTCCCTACGATTACCTGATTGTGCTGGTCAATTCGAAAGAATATGGTGGCGGTGGATTCTGTAACTATCTGTCAGTATGCACATCTGATCATGCATTGGCAGCAAATGTTTTCATCCATGAATTTGGACATGAATTTGCCGGATTGGGCGATGAATACTATTCTTCCCAAGTTGCTTATGAAGATTTTTACAACCTAAAGGTAGAGCCATGGGAGCCCAACCTGACCACAATGGTTGATTTTAAGTCTAAATGGGGTGCATTGATTGATCCTGCAACGCCAATACCTACTCCGCGAACCAAAGAATACGCTGGTAAAACGGGTGTATTTGAAGGAGGTGGATATGTTACAAAGGGTGTTTACAGTCCGATGGATGATTGCCGTATGAAATCAAAGGATGATTGCCGTATGAAATCAAACAAACCGAACAGTTTCTGTCCGGTTTGTCAGAAGGCGATTGCCAAAGTAATCCAAAGATGTACCGAATAATTGTCGGGCAATCAGTGTCTCTTCTACTGTTATTCTTTGTCTTTCAGAGCATTTGCTTTTTGCTCCATTCTATGTGCGAGCAAAAGACCTACGCCACCGCACAACAAAATCATGGCGGGATAAGCTGCATCTTCATCGAAACCAACATTGACAAGAGCTGCTGCAAGGAAGATTCCCAGTCCGATTCCGATCATAAGCAAAGCCCATTTTAACAATCCTCCTGAGGAGGTTTTTTTAACAGATTCAAATAATTTAGGATCTGCTCCTTTTTCTATCAGTGATAATCTCTCGCGGTTACGAGCGGTTACGATGATATAAACGATCCCGAAAATCATGGCAAACGATGCCAGTGGAACTAAAATTCCTGCAATCATGGTAGTAAATATTAATGGTTCAACATTTGCCCATTTGACGCAAGGATCTAAAGTCGGTTACAAAATCCCTGCAAGATTTTTTTTGGATTGTGAAAATTGAAATTCGAAAATTTCTTATCTTTATGGTATAAATTTTCCCGGAAAATTGTAACCGATTCGTTATACCTTGTGTCTAATGAAGTAATGGAGGCAAGAAGTGATTCATATTATATCGCTGAGGTACTAAAGGGAAATCCGGACTCATATGCTCCGCTTGTAGATAAGTACAAGCAGCTGGCCTTTTCGCTCTCAATGAAGATCTTAAAGAACAGGGAGGATGCGGAAGAGTCTGCGCAGGATGCATTTGTCAAGGCATACAAATCTCTTGAGAGTTTCAAAGGTGGGGCCACTTTTAAAACATGGTTCTTCCGGATTGTTTACACCACTGCCATTTCAAAAGTGAGGGGAAAACAGAAGAATCTGGTTAGTTTTGAAGATTACAAAGTTTCCGACAACGAGTTAATTGATACTGAAAATGCAGTAGGTCAAATGACGGCAGAAGAAAGATCGGCCCATCTGCACAAAGCAATGGACGAACTTGATCCTTCCGAACGGGCTATTCTTAATCTCTACTATTTTGAAGAGATGCCGGTTGATGATATTGCGGCGATCATGGATCTTACCGCCTCTAACGTCAAGATAAAGCTTTTTAGGAGCAGGAAGAGATTGTATGAGCAACTGCATGGACTGTTGAAAAGTGAAGAGGCTTTGGCCTGAATGAATTGGCAAATGAAAACAAATTATAATCAAATGAAATACCCATGAGACAACTTTCACACCAACCGAAAATGAATATATGGGTATTCCATGCGACCTTTAAAAAACAAATTATATACGCATGAAAAAGCAGGATCTGTTAATCGCTTACCTAAAAGAGCTCCCACGGGAGGAACCTTCGGGTAACTTTACTCAAATGGTCATGAATCGTGTTCAACTGGAAACCATAAAATCTCCTGTTGTGTATCAATCACTCATAAGCAAGGAGGTATGGCTGAAGGTAATTGTTGTATCCGGCCTGTTGTTGCTTGGCGCTGTCATTCTCTATTTTTACTTACCAGGAGGCACAAATTCAACAAGTTACCTCACTCTGCCTAAGATTGATTTCTCTATTTTATTCAAACCTTTTTTGGTTTTTACCCAGGCATTGAATAAAATATCCATTACCTTCCTGGGTGTTTTGATAGCAATTGCTTCCCTCTTACTGGTGGATCAACTCTATACCCGATTCGCGAATCGCTAACACTTCGATTTTGTATAATATTTCCTAATTAGCAGTTAAAAAACGGATTGAATGATAAGATTTTTGAAGTTTTTGAAAAAAAATGATAAATAGGTAGCGGTGAATCAATTTGGTTTATATTTTTGCAAATAAAACCAAACCATGCTTGACATCCTTTATAACCGCAGAAGTACCCGAAAATTTAGTGAAAAGAAGGTAGATGATGATGTCATCAGTCAACTGTTGAAGGCCGGATTGCGTTCTCCATCATCAAAGAATAGTCAGCCATGGGAGTTTGTGGTTGTCGATGATTCGGAATTGTTGAGCCAATTGTCTATGGCAAAGCCACATGGCGCCTGCCTGCTGAAACATGCACCACTAGCAGTTGTTGTTGCCGGTGATAAAACCAAAAGTGATGTTTGGATTGAGGATTGCTCCATCGCTTCCATCATTCTTCAACTCGCTGCAGAAGCTTTAGGACTGGGTTCTTGTTGGGTGCAAATTCATCGTCGTTACCACGATGACGACCAGACAGCCAATGAATTTATCAGTAATCTGCTCAACATTCCCGATCACCTGGAAGTGCTTTCAATTGTAGGCATAGGCTACAAAGCTGCCGATCGTCCTGCCTTGAGCGAAAAGGAGATGGACTGGAACAAGGTGATGAGGAACAGCTACAACAAAGTGATGACCCATAACCAGTAAGCTACTTAGTCCAGCGCTATTTCCCCTTTTTCTCATTTATTCCCTGACATGTTCCACAAGATACGATTCGTCGTGTTGTGTAATGTCCAGCCCGATCCTTTCAGACTTGGGGGAGACTCTTAACGGAATGATTTTATCGGTCAGCAGGTACAACAAATAGGAGCCACCAAACGCGTAAACGCCAACGATTACAAGTGCAAGAAGGTGGAACAAAAATGTTTTGTATTCTCCATAAAACAGACCAACACCTTGCGCAAATACAGCAGTTAATATCATCCCAATTATTCCACCCATTCCGTGTGCAGGAAAGACATCCAGGGTATCATCGAGTGATGTTTTGGAACGGTAGGAAATGGCTATGTTACAAATAAAGGAGGCAACCAATCCGATAAAAATGGCTGCTCCCAGGTTGACAAATCCTGCGGCAGGTGTTATGGCTACCAAGCCTACCACCAATCCTATGGCTGCTCCCATGGCTGAAGGTTTTCTACCCATGGCAACGTCAAACAGGATAAATCCTATCATGGCTGCTGCTGACGCAATATTTGTATTCATCAGAGCGATTGTAGCTATCGAGTTGGCAGCGAGTGCCGATCCTGCATTGAAACCAAACCAACCGAACCATAACATACTGGCTCCAAGTAAGACAAAAGGAATATTAGCGGGATGAAACTGCTGCTGATAATCCCTTCTTGGGCCAAGAAACATAGCACCTGCCAGTGCCGCAAATCCTGCAGACATGTGAACCACAGTTCCCCCTGCAAAATCGAGTACTCCCCAATTGCGTAAAAATCCGTTTGGATGCCAGGTCCAGTGTGCCAGAGGCGCATAAATGAAAATAGAGAAGAGCGAAATGAACAGGATATACGAACTAAACCTTACCCTTCCGGCAAAAGAACCGGTAATCAGCGCAGGTGTAATGATGGCAAATTTCATCTGAAAAATGGCAAACAAGGCCAGGGGAATCGTCGGTGCCAATGCTGCGTTGATGTTCCCGCCAACACCTTTGAACATAAAATAAGTAAAAGGATTTCCGATCAGACCATACTTTTCGGGGCCAATACTATCGCCAAAAGCCAGGCTAAATCCGATAAGCACCCAGACAATACTCACGATTCCCATGGCCACAAAACTTTGTAACATGGTGGATATAATGTTCTTAGGTTGAATCATACCACCATAGAAGAAAGCAAGTCCGGGGGTCATGAACAACACTAGCGCGGTAGAGGTTAGCATCCAAGCTACATCCCCGGGAACCGTTTTAGGGTCCAGCTCAAATGGGTTTTTTCCGGAAATGATCACTCCGAGCAACGAGAGGATCAAGAGTAGAAACAGCGAAATCTGCCAGGATTTTTTCATGATGATAAATCTTTTTTGTAATACGGGTTTATACTTTCTGTTTATTTTTATTCATTTGACAATAATGAGTTTTTCTATGGCAAATGGAATACCCATCCGCCAGCTGGCGGATTCGGTCGGTGTGAATATTTCCTCATGGGTATTTCAATGGTTAATATCATTTTTCCAAAATAGAGAACGGTTTAAGTCCATTTGTCTGTATTTCCAGCTATTATCTATACAAATTAATAAATTTAAGCTATTTTTGTTTAGATAGTCATTGTGAATGCAGGGTCTCCAGTTGGCTTTATAGCCATCATAGTGATCAGAAAGGTACTAAAAATTTTCATTTTTATATTGCTATTATTATGACACTTAGAAACCAACTCGATGATTCAGACCTCCAAATTCTGGATATTGTTACCAAAAATGCCCGTATCCCCTTCAAAGATGTTGCAGAAGCATGTGGAATATCCAGGGCTGCTGTTCACCAGCGTGTGACACGCATGACGGAAATGGGGGTAATCGTCGGTTCAGGCTATAATGTAGATCCAAAGAAAATTGACTTCAGAACTTGTTCCTACATTGGTCTGTTTTTGGAAAAAGGCAGCATGTACGCCGAGGTTGCCGAGCAGCTCCGCTCCATCAAAGAGATTGTGGAGTGCCATTACATTACAGGCCAGTATGCCATTTTTGCCAAGATTTACGCCAGGGACAACGAACATTTAAAATCTGTTCTGAGCGACAAGATTCAAAAAATTCAGGGTATCTCTAGTACCGAAACTTTTATCTCTCTTGAAGAAACCTTCAAGAGGGAGGTTCCCATTTTTTGAACCATCATCAGTTAGCCGTCTTCATATTTATTTATTCTGAAGAAAAGAACGTATTTATTAATTTTATGCGAATAAACACATAAATTTTAGAATTCGCAATAAAAAAATGGGGGTATTACTTAAAATTTAATATTAAATTCAATTATACCCCCTGAATATTTGATTGTTTCTCAAAAACAGATAGAATATCAAATAAAAAATCCGGGTAACATCTGAAAAGCTTCACCAAGCTTGTTTCAGTGTTACCCGGAATATTGCACGTAAAATAGATGAAAGTTGTATCGGAATTTACAGATAGTTAAGTGTAATTTTTGTTTTCTATAAAGTAGCCAGATCCCTGTGAACCTGATTTCACCTTGTAATGTTTGAATTTCTTTAATGTAAAATCTTTGAAATTTTGAAGTAAAAACAAGGTAACTATCGGGCATTGTTTTCAAAGTGCTTTTCGTTACCCTGTTTTCTGTAAACAAAGGCTAAGTAAACGAGTTATTATCTAATTCATAGGTTGTCTTCAAATCTCGTGAATCAGTCATAGTAGGCTTTTGAGCCGTGTTCAAACACGTCAATGCCCCCTTCTCCCAGCTCACCTTTGGCTTCGACGCGGAGGCTCCATGGTTGTGGTAATTTCATGACCACCCACATCAGCAGCATGGATATAGCAAAAGTAGCAACGGTTATTGTGAAACTTCCAATTGCCTGAGCTTTGAGTACGCTTGCACCACCTCCATAAAACAATCCTGCTACAGGAGACGAGTCATCGGCGCCCGTAGGGCCTGTTGCTCCATACAATCCACAAGCGAAGAGTCCGAGCGAAAGGGTGCCCCAAATGCCATTCAATCCGTGCACGGAGAAGGCTCCAACCGGGTCGTCAATTCGAAGATATTCTAGTAAGTAAACACCCAATACGACTACCACTCCGGCCACCAGTCCGATTATCACTGATCCGAATGGTGATACCCAATAACAGGGCGCTGTGATGGCAACGAGACCTCCAAGCATGCCATTTAGTGTAAATCCAACATCAAATTTTCCTTTGGTCATACCAAAATAGAAGGCTACGACCATGGCACCCAGTGCACCAGTGCAGGCTGCCAGTGTTGTATTGGTAGCTACACGTCCTATTCCGGTAAAGTCCATACCCGAAAGTGTACTTCCAGGGTTGAAACCGTACCATCCAAACCACAGCAGGAACGCACCAATTGTTGCCAGCGGTAAGCTGTGCGGTGCCGGTAATCCTCCTTTTTCTTTGTCGTCGCGCAGGAAGATACGTCCCAATCTCGGGCCCAAAACAATTGCACCAGCTAGAGAAACTACACCACCTATCGTGTGAACAACGGTCGATCCGGCAAAGTCGCGGAAAGGTTGTCCAAGTGTAGCCATAAAGTTTCCAGCGCTTCCCATGGTGGCAAGGAATCCGTCAGGACCCCAGGCCCAATGGCCTATAATTGGATAGATAAAACCGGTTACCCCGATGCTGTAAAGAATATCTCCACGGAATCCGGTACGTCCAATCATTGCACCTGAGGTAATGGTTGAAGCCGTGTCGGCAAATGCGAACTGGAAGATCCAGTGTGCAAGAATGGAAACACCAGTTGTTTCGTAGGTTAAAGGAACACCTTGCAGGAAGAACCAGTTGTAGCCGATGAAGCCATTACCATGACTGAACATAAAGGCGTAACCAATGGCCCAGAAGAACACGCCGCAAATGGCAGTGTCCAAAGCACATTCAACCAAAATATTCACCGTTTCCCTCTTTCTGGCGAAACCTGCCTCCAGCATAACAAAACCCGCCTGCATTCCAAAAACCAGTGCCGCTGCAACCAGTGTCCATATGGTGTTGATGGCATTGATTGTGGCTGTTTCGTGTGGAGTATAGGTGTCTGCCGCACTGGCTGACAAACCAAGTAATCCAGGAATCATCATCATGGCTGCGATTACCATGGCTAAACCTATCATCTTGCCGGCAAAAATGGCCAGGAATAGAGTCACCTTTTCGGATCGAGTCCTACTGACCTTGGGGCCAGCTAGGGATTTTCTGTTGAAAAGTTTTCGTAATATCATCGCTTTGTATTTTTAGTTTTTTGTTTTAAAGAGATTATTTCACCGTCTTAGTCCTTGACAAACAAGGATTCGTCGCCATTTTCTTTGGTCCTGATCCGCCAGGACTCTTCAATGGAGGAGACGAAAATTTTTCCATCTCCAACCTCTCCGGTATAGGCAACCTTAAGAAGGCAGTCCACCGTTTTTCTGAGATTCTGATCCCTGACAACTATGGTCAACATTCGGCGGGGGATGAAAGAGGTACTTCCATGAACACCCCTGTATGTTCTTTGTGCTAATTTCATTTCATTCCCAACGCCTGTAGCTTCCCAGAAGGAGAAAAAATCGATGTCGATGGCGTGCAGGGCATCTTTCACCTCTTCGAACTTCGATGTTCTGATAATTGCTTCAATTTTTTTCATTGTATATTTTTTTAAGGATGTTTATATTGATGCATAGCCTGATTTTTTTTTCACTCTCTATTATACTTGAGACGCCTTGAAACATAGGCTATGTTAGATACTCAAAGTCAAAAATTTATATCCAATTGTGTGGTGAACGAATTGACATTGAGGTTATTGGTATTGTATGCAACTTTGTGGTTGTTGTATATGTCGTAGGCAAAAATGACAGATATCTTAGATGTAAAAGCCCAGGAAAAGCCAACGTTCAAAGCGCCTAAATAATTTTTTCCACCCTGGTAATCGACTGCGAACCAAAGTTTGTCAGAGATTTCTGTCATTGCACGATCCAGGGATAGCAAAACTCCGCTTTGTGCTTTTGCAAGATTCTCATCCACAAGAACTTTGCTATTTCCGGTATAATAACCGGCAGACACTCTTCCAAGTACGGGGATGGTTTTAGCAATCAGACCGTAAACCACGTTGTAATTGGTAAGATTCGATTTAGTTCCAAAATTTTGACCACCAAAGGCAATAGCAGGAGCTCCTTTGAATAATGCACCTTCCGGTGTACCTAATTTTAGATTGAAATAAACCGGGCTTTTGTCATAAATGCCATCACCCATGCCGAGATAGTCGATTCCCACTTCGGCTTGAAATTTCTCCCAGGGGAGAATTCCTGCTGTCAGACCAATGTCATACATTCCGGCACCACGGCTTCCGTCAGCCTGATTTTTTACTCTCAAATAATTATCGATGCCCAGATGTAAAGTTTTAAATTTTTGGAAGTCGGTCGATGGGATCCAGATTTGGGTGGATCCAGTTCCAAAAGAAAAATTGCTTACTAAAGCAAATAATAAGAAAAATGCCAGGGAAAGTCGGATTTCTTTAAATTTCAGTTTCATGATCATAGGATTTAAAATTAATATTCTGTTGTCGCTAAATTTTTTGGGGAAGCTTTCAAAAAATCATAATTTTTACTGACACCCCCCTTGTTTTTATCTTCTACCGCAAACATATGTATTATATTTCGAAGGATAATATAAAAATATGGGGGTATATCTCAAATTAATGATTAATTAACAAACGAAATGTAAATATAAGGGGGTATGGAACGAAAAATATACATATTTTACAACATTATCATATAAAATTTGGGGGGGGGTATGATAAAAAATAAAAAAAGGATGAAAATTGCTTTTCATCCTTTTTTTATTTTTTGATCGATCTTTTTAGCAGATCAAAATTCTTTGTCTGACGGCTTCAAACATAAGAATTCCAGCTGCAACAGAGACATTTAGGGATTGAATGGTGCCTAATTGAGGAATTTTTGTCCATTCGTCCGCGATTTTTAAGATGGCTGAATCGATTCCTGTCTCTTCAGAGCCTAGCACAATTGCTAAAGGGGCTGTCATATCGCAACTGAAGTAATTTAAGTCGCCCTTTTCGGATGCTGCGATCACTTTAAGTCCCGAATTCTGTAAAAACCGAACCGCATTGATCAGGTTTTTCTCCCTGCATACCGGAATGGTCAGCAGCGCTCCGGAAGAGGTCTTGATGGCATCGGCATTGATTTGAGCGGCTCCTTTTTCAGGAATAAGAATGGCATCAACACCTGCAACTTCTGCAGACCTTGCAATGGCTCCAAAGTTTCTGACATCAGTAATTCGGTCAAGCACAAGGATCAATGGATTCTTCCCTTGCTCAAAAATCATTGGGATGATCTCGGTAATGGGTTGATAGGCAATGGGAGAGATAAAAGTGACTACACCCTGGTGGTTTTTACGCGTTACCCTGTCGATGCGTTCGCCCGGAACCTGCTGGAAGGGGATCTCAAATTGTCTGATCAGTTTCATCAACTCCATGTACAATTCTCCCTGCAATCCTTTTCGGATCAGAATACGGTCTATCTCTTTTCCGGCATTGATGGCTTCAATGGTGGAGTGCAATCCGAATACAAAACTTTTATCTTCCATAATTTCCAATTATTCAGGTTTTTTTGTGTTCCAGATTTCCATCTCACTGTTAAGATCTGCCCACCTGCTTAGTTCGACATCCAATTGTTTCTTGGTTGCTTCGTACTTGCTCAGCAAATCACTATCTACTTTTTCGGGATGATCGCTCATGTATATATCGGTGATAGTGATCTCATTCTCCAGTTTGGAGATATAAGTTTCCAACTCAGAGATCTGCTTTTCAAGTTTGCTGATCATTTTATTGATCTCTTTGCGCTCTTCAAAGGATACAACAGTTATCTCTTTGATTGGTTCTTTTTTTTCTCTCTTTACCGGAGTATTGATTTCCAGCTGATGAAGAGAGTCCAGCTCTTTTTTCTGCAGAAATTCATAGATTCCACCCAGGTGCTGCTTGATCTTTTTATTTTTGAACTCATAAACAACATTGACAAGTCCATCCAGAAATTCGCGGTCATGAGAGACCAACAACAGGGTACCATCGAAATCGAGCAACGCTTTCTTCAATATTCCCTTCGAGTGGATATCGAGGTGGTTGGTGGGTTCATCCAGTACCAGAAAGTTGACTGGTTCGAGCAGTAAACGGATCATGGCCAGTCTTGATCTTTCACCCCCCGACAATACCTTCACCTTTTTATCCACATCTTCTCCTGAAAACATGAATGCACCCAGAATATCCCTGATTTTGGTCCTGATATCCCCAACAGCAATCTGATCAATGGTTTCGAGTGCGGTAATTTCCTCATCAAGGAGGGATGCCTGATTTTGTGCAAAGTACCCAATCTTGACGTTGTGACCCAATTGCTGCTCTCCGGTACATTCGAGTTGCTGCATCAGGATTCGCGCCATGGTGGTTTTACCTTCTCCGTTTTTCCCGACAAATGCAATTTTTTCACCTCTTTCAATGGTGAGATCTACCTTGTCCAGTACCTGTAAATCTCCATAGGATTTGGAGAGTTCTACTGCCTTGAATACAACCGTTCCGGATCGGGGAGAGGGGGGGAACCTGATGTTCAGGGACCTGGTATCCTCTTCATCGACTTCAATTCTATCGACCTTGTCCAGTTGTTTGATACGCGATTGAACCTGCACCGACTTGGTGGCTTTGTATCGGAATCGTTCAATGAAATCTTCGGTGTCCTGGATCATTTTTTGCTGGTTACGAAAGGAGGCCATCTGTTGTTCACGTCTTTCTACCCTTAGCTCCAGGTATTTGCTATAATTGACTTTGTAGTCGTATATTTTGCCAAGACTAATTTCAACGGTTCGGTTGGTGACGTTATCCAGGAAGGCGCGGTCGTGGGAGACCAATACCACTGCCCCGGGATAATCCTTTAAAAAGCTTTCGAGCCATTGTATCGACTCAATATCAAGGTGATTGGTTGGCTCATCCAAAAGGAAAACGTGGGGTTTCCGTAGGAGTATTTTCGCAAGTTCGATGCGCATGCGCCATCCACCCGAAAACTCGGAGGTAGGTCTCTCAAAATCTTTCCGGTCGAAGCCCAGGCCAATCAATGTTTGTTCTATGTCGGCGTGAAAGTTACCGCCACCAAGCAGGTGAAAACGATCGTTCACTTCGTGCAGTTCATCCATGATCTGATGGTATTCCACCGAATCATAATCAGTACGGATGGAAAGTTCATTGCTCAGAAAATTGAGCCTGTTTTCGAGCACATGAATCTCTTCAAAAGCTCTGGCTGCCTCCTGGATAACGGTACTCGAGTCAGTTGTATCCATGTGCTGAGGGAGGTAGCCGATTTTGACATCTTTTGGTGCGACAACCCTTCCGGAAGTTGGAATCTGTTTTCCTGCAAAAATTTTTAAAAGGGTTGATTTTCCGGCGCCATTTCTGCCTGCCAACCCAATGCGATCGCGGGGATTGACAATGAAGCTTACCTGTTTGAAAAGCTCAAAACCACCAAATTCAACATATAATTCCTCTACAGATATCATAAAAAACCACGAATTTCACAAATTATTACGAATTGCACGAAACAACCTCTTCCAACCACAGATTACTCAAATTACACGAATTTAACATATAATTGAAGTATTTGAATGTTTGATAAGGCACCGGTCCCTGAGCGAAGTCGAAGGGTAACCCCTTAAACCTTTGAAAGTTTGGAGTCGCACTCGCCCCCGTCTCTCCGTCTTTCAATCATCTCCGTCATCAAATCTTCCTCTCTCCCAGTCTTTCTTCTTTCGGCCATAAAGGTAGTACAAAATAGGGCAGCTAAAAAGAATCGCCGGAAGTTAATGCTCCCGGCGACTGCAATACAATAATGTAAATCCCTGTTAAGCGGGCATATCCGGTAAAGACCAACCTTCACGGTAGTTGTGTTTGATCAGGTCTGCCGCGAAACCTTTGGCAGAGATCGGTTCGCTGAATTTCTTGTTAAAAGTCGGATTACCGTCTTTGATAACAAATCCATCGTCCAGACAGAACTTGAAGGTCTCATTGTCGTGGATGTTGGTGAAATTCATGTTAGGACCATCCCACAAGAGTTCTTTATTAAGGTCTTGGAGACGAACGGCCAGTACACCCATCACCACCATTTCGTTGAACGGACCTGCCTGTGAGAATGGAGACGCAGTTTCAACCCTGTTTTCAGGGCTCTCTTTGCTGGCGCGAATCCAGTCCTGCTCATGGCTGGTATTGATGCGCGGAATAGTTTTAGCCACAGTTGGTACACGACCCGAAAGTAACCATGGATCTTTCCCATAACATCCGCAAACGATGCTGTCTTTGGTCCCATGGAAGATAACGCCGCCGCCATCATCGTTCATATCGCGACCTTCAGGCCAGTTGGATGGTTTCATTGGCTTATAACCACCATCCATCCAGGTAACTCTAACTTCAGGGAAATTCATTTTGATCCCTTTCACTTTAGGCCTGGCCGGGAAAATCATTTGAACAACCTCTGAAGCAGGAGGTGTATCAGTCATTAAAAGGGTAGAAGCCCCCTGTACTCTGGTTGGATAGCCCAGTTTAAGTCCCATGAAGACCGGATGAAGAATATGGCAAGCCATGTCGCCCAAAGCACCTGTGCCGAAATCCCACCATCCGCGGAATGTCCAAGGGGTGTACATCCTATGGTAGGGACGGAATTTTGCCGGACCAATAAAAAGATCCCAGTTCATGGTATCTGGCGGCCACATACCCTCTTTTGGACGGGCCAATGCCTGCGGCCACAAAGGACGGTTAGTGAAAGCTTCCACTTTGGTAACATCACCGATCTCTCCGTTCCACAACCACTCCTGGATCAATCTAACACCTTCGCCCGATGATCCCTGGTTTCCTATGGATGTGGCCACTTTATGCTTGACAGCTAGCTTGGTGAGCAATCTGGACTCGTAAACAGAGTGCGTCAATGGTTTTTGAATGTAGACATGCTTGTCGAGTGTCATGGCATGAGCGCCAACGATTGCATGGTTGTGGTCTGCTGTTGCCACCAGGACTGCATCGATGTCTTTGTGCATTTCATCGTACATCTTGCGCCAGTCCCAGTACTTTTTAGCTTTTGGGAAATGTTCAAAACAGCGGGCACTATGGTCCCAGTCAACATCACAAAGCGCTACGATGTTCTCTGTTTCCATTTGTTTCAGATTACCGAATCCCATGCCGCCGATACCGACACCGGCAATGTTCAGCTTGTCGCTGGGTGCCTTGTGTCCTAACCCGGCGATGGCATTCGAGGGAACTACCGTAATGGCTGCAGCCGCAACTGCAGATGTCCCAATAAAACCTCTTCTGGAAAGTTTGTTGGATGGATTCATTATAATGATTTAATAGTTATTGATAGGCCAGACCGACAAAGAAACATTTGGTCTGACCCCCAAATTTATGTTTAAAATTCCGAAATGGAAAGCTCAACAAATATATTTTGAATGAGCGCAACAAATTAGTAAATTGCCATGGATTCATGAATCGGTTTCGAATCCTACTATTAACACTAACAAGTCATTCAAACTACTGATGGAAAAGACTTTGCTTGAAAAAATTAAAGCAGGTCAGATGGTGTATGGCACCTGTATAGCATCTACTGCTCCTACCTGGCCGGCTATTGCCCAGCGTGCAGGATTAGATTTTGTTTTTCTTGACACAGAACACATCCCACTCGAAAGAATGGAGATAGCGCGCATGTGCCAGACTTATCGGGCGATGGGGATCGCGCCTATTGTACGGATATCTTCTCCGGATCCTTACCGCGCTTGTCAAATGATGGATGCCGGGGCAGAGGGTGTGGTGGCACCATATCTGGAAAATATAGGTCAGGTTAAAGAACTCGTTGGTGCATTGAAATACAGACCATTGAAAGGGGAGTTGTTGGATCAGTTATTGGAGAATCCGGAAAAGATTGAAAAATCACTCAAGACCTATCTTTCCAAATGGAACGAAGGAAATGTTTGTGTCGCAAATATTGAAAGTGTACCTGCTTTGAACAGATTGGAGGAGCTCTTGTCAGTCCCCGGCCTAGATGCGGTCTTTATTGGGCCACACGATCTTTCTATAAGTCTGGGATTGCCTGAACAGTACGATCATCCTGTGTTTGAAGAGGCGGTCAAAAAAATCATTCGAATATCCAGGGAGAAAGGATTGGCAGTTGGCATTCATTTTTCAGAATCTCCGGAAAGACAGCTCAGATGGATGAAGGAAGGAATCAACCTGATTATCCACAGCTCCGACTTAGCCATGTTTTCGCAAAGACTACAACTGGACTTGGATATCATAAAACTGGCCGCCGGAGAGAAAGTCAGAAAATCAAACAGTTCTAAAGATGTCGTTTAATTTTTAATCTGTAATTTTTAATTTTTTCCCATTTTGGGTTATATCCATCAACATTAAAACTAATACACATGAAAAGCAAATTAACACTATTATTAATTGTATGTATGCTGCTCTTAACAGGTAAAAGTGAAGCAAAGAAATGGAAATCACTGTTCAACGGCAAAGATCTTTCCGGATGGACCGTTCACGGAAAGGCAAAATGGAGTGTAGAGAATGGGGTAATGGTTGGCGTGGGCGGCATGGGCCATATTTATACGGATGCAACCTGTACCGATTTTGAAGCAAAAGGAATGTTTCGGATCTCTTCAGATCCGGGATCAAAAAGCAACAGTGGGTTCTATTTCCGATGTAACCCTCCTGCTGACAACATTGATGGTTTTCCACGCGGATATGAAGCACAGATTTGTCACAACCAGGACGCTTATACCGGTTGGCTATGGAAACCAGGTAAACCTACCGGGAAAGCCACTGAATTGCTGACCAAAGATGGGGAATGGTTCGAATACCATATTAAGATGGTTGGTGAACACATACAGTTCTGGATCAATGGGAAATTGGTGATGACTTACGACGACAAAGAATATAAGTCAGGACATTTTGCCATCCAGGGCCACAATCCCGGGATGAAGATTGAGGCGAAAGAGTTGTATTACAGGGAAGTAAAATAGAAACTAATAAAACAACTTTTCCAAAGTTTACGTTACGAGCGAAATTCCCTCGTAACGTAAACTTTGGAAAAGTTTTGATATTTATTAGAATCTTACAACTTCGGCAACTCCCAGGGTGCCCTGTAATTTGCCTTGATCAACAGGTCTGCTTCGGCATCATTTTTGAAGCTTTGTTTCTCCCCATCCCAGTTTACCTGCCGTCCAAGACGGTACGCTATGTTTCCAAGTGATGAAATTCGAGCAATATGAGCCCCAATTTCGATATCACAATTCGGTTTTTCTCTTGATTTCATGCAGTCAAGGAAGTTTTTGACATGCAACTCCAAACCTTTACCTGTGCTTCCCTGTGGCGGAACCGGTACAAAGTCCGCTTTTGCCGATGTACTTTTGGTTTCTGGCATAACCACCCATCCATTCCGGTCAACAACCAGTGTAGCATATTCTCCGATAAAGGCAACACCGTGGCCACGTCCATAATTCTGTCCATATATTCCGATTGTATGGTCCCATACGATATTGAAATCCCCAAAATCATAAATGGCCATCATGGTATCAGGTGTCTGCATTGCATCAGTAGGGAAAGCATATTTTCCACCTGATGCCATTACCGATTTAGGAACATATTGATTCATCCCGAAAAGGGCATAGTCGAGCAGGTGGACTCCCCAGTCGGTCATCAGACCACCGGCATAATCCCAGTACCAACGGAAGGTAAAGTGAAAACGGTTGATGTTAAACGGGCGTTTGGGGGCAGGTCCAAGCCACATGTCGTAATTTACCCCTGCTGGCACCTCTGAATCGGGTTGAACAGGAATCGAACCTTTCCATCCTACATAAGACCAGGCCCTGGCGGAACGAACCCTGCCAAGCTTTCCGCTGTGCACATATTCTACCGCACTTTTCCAGTGCGGATCACTTCGTTGCCATTGTCCAACCTGGACAACCCTTTTGTATTTGTGAGCTGCTTTGACCATCAGGTTGCACTCCTCGATGGTTCTGCCAAGCGGCTTTTCACAATAGACATCCTTTCCTGACTGACAGGAATAGATCATCGGCAGGCAATGCCAATGGTCAGGTGTTCCAACAATAACGGCATCAATATCTTTCCGGTCAATTACCTTTCTGAAATCTTCATACAAATCAGGCCTTTTCCCAGTCATCTTCTCCACCTCAGCAGCACGTTGGTTCAAAATGTTGCTGTCCACATCACACAATGCAGCACAAACAACGCCGGGCTGTTGTAAAAATGCGGTTAAATCATTGAATCCCATTCCTTTGCATCCTATTAAGGCTACAACAACCTTATCACTTGCCGAAACGCAGGAACTCATTACATTGGGCAGAACTGCTAAACCTGAAGCAGTTAGACCTGCGTCGCGGATAAAATTTCTTCGACTGTTCGTCATGATCTTTATTATTCTGTATCGTTAGTAAATTATTGAGTGATGGAGCTAAAAAATCAGCTAAAAAACCGCTAAATTTAAGCAAAATTGCATTAAAATTTAGTAACCTGAAGTTGAATATTAAATATTAATCTTTTTGTTAATATCAATAGTGTTTGGTAAAACAATGAAGGATTTAGCGCATCATTTACCTATTGCATCCCTACGGGACTTATGTTAATAGATGCAATGATTTCTACAAATATTCGATCCCTGACGGGATCAGACTAAGAAATTTTATAATTATTTGAAACCAATCAAAAGTATTCACCTTCGAATAAGTCAAACATAATTCAGATCGAAACAATGTCCCGTAGGGACGAAATATTTATAGAAAAAGTGAATATCTTCAAGTCAGAGTCCCGGAGGGACGATATATTATTAACCATTTTAATCCTTATTGACTAATTATGGCAAATACAAACACTCAAATGTACCTTCAATTTGTTTTTGCAGTTCAAAACAGATTGTCATTGATTCGATCAGAATGGAAAGATGAACTCTACAAATATATTACTGGCATTGTGAAAAATAACAAGCATAAACTAATTGCAATCAATGGAATGCCCAACCACTTACATGTTTTTGTCGGTTATAAACCACACCAGCTTATACCGGACTTGCTTCAGGATATTAAAGGTTCATCTTCCAGATGGATTAATAGTAGAAATCTTGTGCAGGGAAAATTTAGTTGGCAGGAGGGATATGGAGCATTTTCATATTCCCATTCTCAAATAGACAATGTTGTAAAATACATTATGAATCAGGAAGAACATCACAAAAAAAGAACATTCAGGGAAGAATATATTGAAATGTTGGAAAAATTCAACATTGGATATGACGAAAAATATATTTTGAAAGATATTCTATAAATATTGCGTCTTTATAAGGTATAGACCCGAGGACAACATCATATTGGTATTATTAATTGAAGCAAAGAAAAATAAGAATATGGAACAGATAAACGAATACATAAAGATACATCAGGAAAGATTTTTAAATGAGCTATTTGACCTGATCCGAATACCTTCAGTCAGTTCACTGGTGAAGCATAAGCCTGATATGCAGCGTGCTGCAGAATATTGGAAGAAGATACTGCTGGAAGCAGGAGTCGATCAGGCAACCATTTATCAAACACCTGGACATCCGGTTGTTTTTGCTGAAAAGATCATCAACAAGTCGGTGCCAACCATTTTGGTTTATGCCCACATGGATGTAATGCCAATTGATCCTATCGAAAAGTGGCTTTCAGATCCATTCGAACCTGAAGTGAGGGATGGGAAAATATGGGCCAGAGGCGCAAACGATGACAAAGGACAGTCCTTTATTCATGCCAAGGCATTCGAATATCTTGTCAGGAGTAAAACGTTGCCATGCAATGTGAAATTTATGATCGAGGGAGAAGAGGAGATCGGATCCACGAATCTGAAAAAATTTTGTGAAGATCACAAGGAGATGCTGAAGGCGGATGTTATCCTGGTCTCTGATACAGGTATGATAGCCAAAGATACTCCTTCCATTACCTCAGGATTAAGGGGGTTGGCCTATTGGGAAGTTGAAGTTACCGGACCGGAAATGGATTTACATTCAGGGCTTTATGGGGGTGCTGTCGCTAATCCGATTAATGAATTGTGCAAGATGGTTTCGAAAATGACAGATGCGCAAAACCGAATCACCATTCCCGGATTTTATGATGATGTCGTTGAGGTTTCGAATAAGGAACGGTTGAAACTCTCTCAGAATCCGTTTGATGAGATCAAATATAAGGAGGCCATCAAGGTTGATGAACTGATGGGAGAGGAGGGATATACAACAAGGGAGCGTACCGGAATTCGTCCAACTTTCGATGTTTGTGGTATTTGGGGAGGATATACGGGTGAGGGATCCAAAACCATTCTGCCATCTAAAGCTTATGCAAAGATAAGTTGCAGACTTGTGCCCAATCAGGATCATGAGAAAATAGCCGGGATGTTTAAGGAGTACTTTAAATCCATTGCTCCAAAATCTGTCAAAGTAGATGTGAAAATTCACCATGGCGGACAGGGATATTTGTGCCCTATTGATCATCCTGCCTATCTGGCTGCTGAAAAGGCCTATTTCAAGGTCTATGGAAAGATGCCTGTTCCGGTCAGAAGCGGTGGTAGCATTCCGATAGTCTCTACATTTGAAAGGGTTTTAGGTATTAAAACGATATTGATGGGATTTGGCCTCGAATCAGACGCGATCCATTCACCAAATGAAAATTTTCATTTAGAGAATTTTTTCAATGGAATTAGGTGTGTGACTCAATTTTATCATTTTTTTGGTGAAAACGGTTAAAATTTGCGATGGTATCAGAAAAAATGGCCGATTCCCTAAAATCGGCCATTTTTATTCAAAATATTATTTCAAGTAGAAAAAACACATATTTTTTGAGTATACTGAATAAAAAATTGATTTCAATGTTAAAAAAACATGAAATAGTGGTTTTTTATCAAAAAAATTGGGGGGTGGTATGGAAAAAAATGTAATTTAGCTGAAAATTTTGCATTTATTATTTTTTAAAATTATAGCTATGGCAACTTTTAGATTTAAAGCACTTGAGATTTTGATGACGCGCAAGCCTATTGAGGTCAAAAGGGAGGAGAATCTGACATCTGATTATTATGGCATGTTGGTATTCGATCGTCCCAAGATGAAGAAATATCTTTCCAAAGATTCTTTCAAGGGTATTTGTGATGCCATCGACAATGGAACTACAATCGACCGTAAAATCGCTGATCAGGTCGCAATTGGAATGAAAACCTGGGCCATCGAAAATGGTGCAACCCACTACACGCACTGGTTTCATCCTTTGACTGACGGTACAGCTGAGAAGCATGATGCTTTTATTGATCATTCCGAAATGGGCGGTGTTATTGAAAGCTTCCCCGGAAAATTATTGGCGCAACAAGAACCTGATGCATCTTCATTTCCAAGTGGTGGTATCAGAAATACTTTCGAAGCAAGGGGATATACCGCATGGGATGTCTCTTCACCGGCTTTCGTTGTTGGAACGACCCTTTGTATCCCAACTATTTTCATTGCTTACACAGGTGAGGCGCTGGATTACAAGGCTCCTTTGTTGAAAGTATTGAATGCTGTTGACAAAGCTGCAGTTGATGTTTGTCAGTATTTTGATAAGAATGTAACCCAGGTAACTGCTAATCTTGGGTGGGAACAAGAATATTTTTTGGTAGATGAAGCGCTTTTCATTGCTCGTCCTGACCTGGTATTGACAGGGCGTACGCTGATGGGACACTCTTCTGCAAAGGACCAGCAGTTGGAAGACCACTATTTTGCATCGATTCCTGAGCGCGTGGCCATGTTCATGATTGATCTCGAAAATGAAGCCTATAAATTGGGCATTCCGGTTAAAACCCGTCACAATGAGGTAGCACCTAACCAATTTGAGTTGGCCCCGATTTTTGAAGAGGTTAATCTGGCCAATGACCACAACCAGTTGGTCATGGATTTGATGAACAAGATTGCACGTCACCATGGATTCCGAGTGTTGTTGCATGAGAAACCATTTTCAGGTATCAATGGTTCCGGAAAACACAACAACTGGTCACTTTCAACCAATACCGGTGTAAATTTATACTCACCCGGAAAGAACCCCAAATCAAATACTCAATTCCTGACTTTTATTGTCAATACTATCAAAGCTGTATACGATAACCAGGACTTACTTCGTGCTTCGATTGTTTCAGCAAGCAACTCTCACCGACTGGGAGCCAACGAAGCACCTCCAGCGATTATCTCTACCTTTCTTGGTACGGAGGTAAGCGCTATGCTTGATCAGATAGAGGAGATGGTAGGAGAGAAGAAAATGACTCCGGATGAAAAAACGGATCTAAAATTAAATATTGGCCGTATTCCAGAAATATTATTGGATAACACCGACAGAAACAGGACTTCACCTTTTGCCTTTACCGGCAACAGATTCGAGTTCAGGGCTGTTGGTTCTTCAGCCAACTGTGCATCAGCAATGATTGCCCTGAATTCGGTAGTTGCTGCGCAGTTGATTCAATTCAAGAAAGATGTTGACAAACTGATTGACGCCAATGTTAAAAAGGACGAAGCAATCTTCCAGGTACTAAAAAGATACATCACCGAGTGCAAACCAGTTCGTTTCGATGGCAATGGTTATAGTCCTGAGTGGGCAATTGAGGCTGAACGTCGTGGTTTGACCAATATCAAAAGTGTGCCGGTTGCTTTGGATGCCTATCTGTACAAAAGCTCCAGAAAAGTATTCGAATCACTTGGTATCTTTAACGAGAAGGAGCTGGAAGCACGTGTGGAAGTTGAATATGAGAAATACATCAAAAAAATTCAGATTGAGGCCCGTGTACTGGGTGATTTAGCTATCAACCACATCGTTCCAACTGCCATCACCTACCAAACCATGTTGATCGAAAACGTCAAAGGGTTGAAGATGATTTTCTCTGATGATGAATTCAATGAACTTGCCGGAGCACGTAAAGATCTGATTAAAGAGATCTCCAACCATATTTCCAATATCAAGTCCAAGACCAAAGAGATGATCGAGGCTAGAAAAGTGGCAAATGTGATCGAACATTCAAGGGAAAAAGCATTGGCTTACGAGCAAAATGTTAAACCATACCTTGAGGATATCCGTTACCACATTGATAAACTTGAACTTGTGGTTGACAACGAATTGTGGCCTTTACCAAAATACCGCGAACTCCTGTTTACACGCTAAAGGCTGTTTGTTTGAAATAGTAAAAAGCCGCTCCTGAGTTAGTTCAGGGGCGGCTTTTTCTTTACTTTTTTGTCACTTAATTTCGGTTCAGGAGTGCTTGTATGGATTCTCAGTCTGTTTTACTTTTCTCCTTTTTAGATGGAAGAAATTCGAGAACCGGTCCGTCTTATTGATTATATCCCTGGAAACCAGCAACAGTTCCATCTTCTTCAACTCTTTCCATTTTTGTTCAGATAAATTGAATTCGGCTGATCTTGAAATTTCCTCTACTACCTGCTTGTATCTTCTTTTTCCAGTGTTTTTGAATGAAACTAGGGTGTACCATTCAGAAGTTGAATTTTCATCCGTTTTCCAGGATAGGATTCTGCTTCCATCGGACCGTTTTACCAGGGTAATTTTTCCTGGTAAGGTACTCAATTCAGGTCGGATGGAAATTGGATTAAAATCGAGTGAGTGGATAAATTCTTTTCGGATCAGTTCTTCGATTTGGGCTTTTGTCGGTGGTGCTGTTACCGGGGTTGAAACGGTAGGTGGTGCTACAACAGGAATGTGACGGTTATCATCTATGGAAGCAACGGAATTGAGTTGGTTTCCTCTCAAGGCTTTTACCTGGGTTGCCGACAATTTTTGAATGTTGGAGGCGCTGTAGAAGGCAAATCCTCTGACTTTTTGGTTGGTTCTTAAATAATTGATTTGGTTGGTTAACTCATCCGGTTGTACCCAACCATTCTTCATGGCAGTTGATTTGTACAATGCCTGACCAATGTATAGGGGCTTTCCATAACTATTTTCGCTCCACCATTGAACCAAAGAGGTAAAGTCGCCGAAATGATTTCCTTTTTCCCAGTATAACTGAGGGATCACATAATCTATCCATCCATTCATCAGCCATTTGCGAACATCAGCGTACAAATCGTCAAAGGAGCTCATTCCCCGTAGTCCAACAGAACCAGCTGGATCGACAGATTTATTCCGCCAAATGCCAAATGGACTTATGCCGAATTTTATTTTCGGATTTACTTGTACCAGGGTATCGTGCAGTGAGGAGATAAAGTGGTTGATATTTTCCCTTCTCCACTCTTTCAATCGTTTGGGATAAAAATGATGGCCATATTTGGCAAAACTTTTCTCATCTCCGAATTTCTTTCCATCTACCGGATAGGGGTAAAAGTAGTCATCCAGGAGAATGGCGTCTACATCGTAATTAGTTGCTACTTCAGCAATTACCTCCACCAAATGTGAGATAACTTCAGGGTATCCAGGATCCAGAAAGTATTTTTTGTCAAATTCTTTAACATATTGAGGGTGTTTGGACGCAAAACTGTTGGGATCAAGCGGATAAAATCCCAGATTGCGAACCCTGAAGGGATTAAACCAGGCATGAAGCTCCATTCCCCGCTGGTGGCACATTTCAATGGCCCAAGCCAAAGGATCATAATAAGGCCTGGGGGCTTTGCCTTGTTTGCCGGTAAGAAACTGGGACCATGGTTCTGATTTTGACTCATAGAACGCATCTGAAGCGGCTCTTACCTGAAGAATGACCACATTCAGGTTAAACTTTTGAAAGGTATCCAGCAATCTTAAAAATTCACTTTTTTGTGCTTCAACCGGTAAGTTGGGATTTGAGGGCCAGTCTATGTTATTGATGGTGGCAATCCAAACTGCCCTGAATTCGCTCGATCTAGCCTGATTTGGAATGTCCTTCGTATCAGTGTCTTTGATCAAATGATTGATTTTTGCACCAGAACTTAAATTGGGAGCGAAAATCAGCAGGATAGAGAGTCGAAACAGAAAACGGTGAAATAGATACATAGTTTTATTCTTATCTGACAATTAAAAAGAATGACCAGTCAATTGATTGAGAGGTCATTCTTTAAGATTAAAGTGTAATATCAATCAAGGATAATATTTAACAAAAGCTTCCATGGCCTCGTACTCTGCCATACCAAGAGCATCGTAAAGACTTGCAGTTGAGCGGTTTCTCTCTTCGGCTCTTTGCCAGAATTCTCGCTCGTCCTCACCCATAAACATGGCGCCCTCTTTTTGTGATTGGTGGCGCAAAATTGCCTCTCTTTTTCTCGACAGTTCGATAGGACTGATAGGAACTGCCATTTCAATCTGGTCGGCATCCCATTCTGCCCAGGCTCCTCTGTACAACCATACCCAGCAATCGTTCATCCAGGCATGGGTTTTAAGATGCTCCAATGCGATAAAAATGGCATCAAGACATACCCTGTGAGTACCGTGCGGATCCGATAGATCGCCGGCAGCGAATATTTGATGCGGCTGAATATTCTCCACAAGATTCATGATAATCTGAACATCCTGTTCACCGATAGGAGCTTTCGACTTGAGTCCGGTCTCATAGAAAGGAAGGTCGAGAAAATGGATGTTCTCATTTTTTAGACCAAAATATCTAAGTGCTGATCTGGCTTCCATCCTCCTGATCAAACTCTTAACTTTTCTTAAGTCAGGGAGGTCAACATCGTTGTCCTTTTTATTTTTGATGAAGTCGAGGATCTTTTCCTGCTGAAGTTGCGCCACTGGATTTTCTTTGTCATAGAATTCGATGTATTCCTGATGAAAATCGAGATAACGGGTCACGTATTCATCTGATACGGCAAAATTTCCTGAAACCTGGTAGGCAACATGGACATCATGTCCTTGTTCGATCAAACGTAGCAAGGTACCACCCATAGAGATAACATCATCATCTGGATGAGGGCTGAAGATGACTACCTTTTTTCTTGCAGGTTCAGCCCTTTCAGGACGAAATGTGTCATCTACATCCGGTTTGCCTCCGGGCCATCCGGTAATGGTATGTTGCAAGTCGTTGAAAACCTTGATATTGATTTTATAGGCAGAACCTACTGTTGCCAGAAGATCGCTTAGGCCATAGTCATTATAATCTTTGCCAGTCAATTTCAAGAGCGGTTTGCCGGTTTTTGAACACAACCACAAAACCGCCTTGCGGATCAGAAGGTCTTCCGACCAGTCCATACTGTCTAGCAGCCATGGGGTTTTCATCCTGATCAGATGCAAGGCTGAACCACTGTCAAGAATGACCTTGGCATTTGAATGAAATTGAATGTAGGAGGCAGGTACCAGATTATTGGGTTCATCTTCCACCATCTGTTTGATCACTTTTGCCTTTGTTTCACCAAAAGCGGCAAGGATTATTTTCTTGGCATTCAGGATGGTTGATATTCCAATGGTGATGGCACTACGCGGAACATTCATAAAACCCCTGAATTGTATTGCTTCTTCCTGCCGGGTAACAGGGTCAAGTGTGATAATACGGGTTTTGGTGTTTCTACCTGAGCCAGGTTCATTGAAACCAATGTGACCACTACGGCCGATCCCCAAAAGTAATAGGTCTATTCCACCGGCCTTTTCAATCTTTGCTTCATAATTACGGCAAAAATCATGCACCTCTTCCAGTAAAATGGTTCCATCCGGGATATGGATATTTTCGGGCAAAATATCTACATGGTTAAAGAAGTGCAACCGCATGTAATGATGGTAACTGTGGATGGAGTGGGAGGAAAGTGGATAATATTCATCCAGGTTAAAAGTAATCACATGCCGAAAACTCAGCCCCTCTTCTTTGTGTATTCTTACCAGCTCCGCATATATTCCTAACTGGGTTGAACCTGTTGGCAGACCCAGTATGCACTTTTCACCCTTTTCCTGCTTGGAGCGGATCAACTCAGCAACCTCTCTGGCTATTTCATAAGATGCATCTGAGCTCTCCTGATAAATAAACGTCGGAATTTTTTCGTATTTGGTGAGCACATCCCGATGGGTGAGATTGGTAGGCAAATGATCCAATGAATGGTCAAAGATTGGATTTTGACTTTGTAATTTGCGGTTGAGATTTATCACAGCTAAAACTTTAAGGGTGACAGGATTTTTCTTTGTTGATCGGCATCAAAGATGAGATACATACACAATTTTTACGTCAAAATTAGAAAAAAAGTAACTAAATCAGTAAAATTTAGCGATAATATCCTCAATCATGGCTTCCTCTGCGGGGTCGTATTCACTTTTGAGATTTAGTATCATCGAATTGGCAGCAAGTTGCCAAAGGAAAGCATCCAGACCACCCCGGTACTTCTTTATTAATTTGTAAGGAGAATTTCCGGTTTCTCTGCCAATTAGTTTAATAAAAAGTCTTATTTGACATATATTTAATGATTTAAGTGTGTCAATATAGGTTTGGTAAACATATTTTTCATACCATTTAAGGTAGGCCTTTTCCTTGGCTTTTGTCCGGTAGATGGAATCCAGCTCGGCATTAACCAATTTAACTTCTCTCGCAACTATTTGCGAAAGGGGGTAAGTCCGTTTGATATTTTCACACAGCTGGTGGTACTTTTTTTCCTGCCGTCTGGAGTTATAAATGTATTCACCCCTTATTTCAATGGGTAGAAAATCAAAATGAAGCATGGAATCCATAACTGTTCCTTGTTGCGCTTTTCGCAGCGAATCTTTGGGAATTTGCTCATGATGCGCTTGCAAAATCTGGCGTGATGTCTGGGCGCTGAGCTGACTACAAAAGACACTGAGAAAGAGAATATTGAGGAGAGTCATTCTTCTCCGCAAAGAGACTTTGGTTAGGTTGGCATATCTCATGCTGATTCCTGTTCTCTTTTCAGGTTTAAATAGAGGGAAATTGCCTGCAGGATGGATAATGCATCGCGAATGGACTCAATTCGCTCCAGAATCACTGCAAGTTTTCCTTTGTTTTCTTTGACTTTGCATTGGGCTGGATTCTTACTGATCCATTGCATCAACCCTGCGAATTCTTTTGAATAATAGTATTTGGAACTCTGATCAGAAGGTAAATAGCAAATCATTTTTTTGTCTTTGATAATCAGCTTTTCCATGTTCAGGGCAATGGCCAACCATCGCAACCTTACCACATCGAGCAGTTCCATTGCCTGTTTTGGAATCTGACCAAACCGATCCAATAGTGTCTTTTCGAATAATTTGAGTGTCTCTTCACCTTTCAGGTCATCCAACTCGCGGTAGAGTAAAACCCGTTCGGGGATGCTGGAAACATAATCATCGGGGAAGAGGAGCTCCAGATCGGTATCAACGCTACAATCCCTGATAAAAGATGTTTGCAGGAAAGCGTTCTGCTGGTCTTTGATCTCCTGTTCTTCAAAAACACCCTGGAATTCATCATTTCTAAGCTCTTCCATCGCTTCGTTCAGAATTCGCTGGTAGGCTTCGAAGCCAATATCCGCGATGAATCCACTCTGTTCGCCTCCCAGAAGGTTACCCGCTCCGCGGATGTCAAGATCCTGCATGGCCAAACTAAATCCACTGCCAATATCCGAAAACTCCTCTATGGCCTGTAACCTTCGCCTGGCTTCAAGTGTCATTGCCTCAAGAGGCGGCGTCAACAGATAGCAATAGGCTTTTTTATTTGATCTTCCAACGCGACCCCGTAACTGATGAAGTTCACTCAATCCGAAGTTTTGCGCATTGTTGATCAGAATGGTATTGGTATTTGGAATATCCAGCCCTGATTCAATGATGGTAGTAGCAATTAAAACATCAAAATCGCCGTTGATAAAATCGAACATTACTTTTTCCAGCTTATCACCTTCCATCTGACCATGACCAACGATGGTTCTGACACCCGGACATAGCTTGTGAATCAGGCGTTCGAGTTCATAGATGTTGTTGACCCTGTTGTTGATGAAAAACACCTGACCACCCCTGGATACCTCGTAGGTAATGGCTTCCCTGATTACCTCCTCATCGAAAGAATGGACCTCGGTAGAAATTGGATAGCGATTGGGTGGGGGAGTGCTGATGATGGAAAGGTCCCGTGCACCCATTAGCGAAAACTGAAGTGTACGTGGAATCGGCGTAGCTGTTAGGGTCAAAGTATCCACATTGATTTTTAGTTGCTTTAATTTTTCCTTGACCGAAACGCCAAATCGCTGTTCTTCATCGACTATCAGCAATCCCAGATCCTTGAATTTGACATCCTTGCCAATCATCTTGTGGGTGCCAATGAGGATATCCACCTTTCCGGTTGAAAGGTCATGTATTACCCTTTTTACATCAGCCGAATGGCGCAATCTGCTGATGTATTCTACATTACATGGAAAATCCTTTAGCCTCTCCCTAAAGGTTTTGAAGTGCTGCAAAGCCAGAATGGTGGTAGGTACCAGAATGGCAACCTGCTTGCTATCGGTTACCGCTTTAAACGCAGCACGTACCGCTATCTCCGTTTTACCGAAACCTACATCGCCGCAAATCAGCCGGTCCATGGGCATCAACCGCTCCATATCCTCCTTCACAGAGATGGTTGCCTTGATCTGATCGGGCGTGTCCTCGTAAATAAAACTGGCTTCCAGCTCCTGCTGGAGGTAAGTATCCGCCATATAGGCATAACCTTTCTCCATTTTTCTGGCAGCATAGAGGGCAATCAGCTCACGTGCAATATCTTTTACCTTGCTCTTGGTTTTGTTCTTCATGTTCTGCCATGCAGCCGTACCCAACTTGTGGATGGCAGGTTCCTGTCCCTCTTTCCCTTTGTATTTGGAGATTCGGTGAAGCGAATGGATGCTCACCAGCAGCGAGTCGTTATCCCGGTAGGAGAGTCTTACCGCCTCCTGAACATTTCCATTCACCTCGGTACGTACCAATCCGGCAAATTTTCCAATCCCGTGGTCTGTATGAACGACATAATCGCCTACCTGGAGTTTGCTCAGCTCTTTGAGCGTAATGGCCTGATGTGAAGGCTTTTTGGTTCGAAGTTTGTACCTGTGATAACGTTCAAAGATTTGATGGTCGTTGTAACAGCAGATCTTAAGGTCGTGATCTATGAAGCCTTCCTGCAAGGCAAATGGCAGTGAATCAAGCTTCTGCGGATCACCTTTGTCGTCAAAAATGGCATGTAACCTATCGATCTGTTTTGAACTTGAAGATAGAATCAGGTTATGGTATCCTTTGTGTCTGTTCTCCTTTAAGTTAGCTCCCAAAAGATCGAAATTCTTGTTGAAAACAGGTTGGGGAGCAGTGTGGAAGTCGACAGATAAACCTCCGGTTTTTTTGCCTGATTTCAATTCTACAAGGTGAAATTTCTTCAGGTAGCTTTTAAAACTTTCGGCTGAGAGAAATTCACCCTTTACCTTTTCTTCACTATCTCCCCGTGTCTGGGTAGCAGTAAAGCTTAATTCTCCAATATGGCTGGTCAGATGGTCAAAGTCTCTCGAAACCAGGTAGGTTTTGGTATCGAGAAATTCAAAGAATGAGACCTTCTGCTCTTCAGGCAAACCATCCTGAATATTTGGTATGATGGAGATATTGTTGTAGGGGACTTTGGAGATTTGGTCTTCGATATCGAAAGAACGTATGGTATCAACCACATCTCCGAAGAAATCGATGCGGTATGGATCTTCATTCGAATAGGAGAATATATCGACAATGGATCCCCGGATGGAGTACTGTCCCGGCTCAAAAACAAATTCGACCCTTTCAAAACCGTATTCGTACAGGAGTTCATTGATGAAAGGGATTGAAAGCTTTTCACCGGTTTTGACATGAAGGGTGTGCTTCTGAAGTCCGGTTTCAGAGACTACCATCTCCATAATTGCTTCAGGATAGGTTACTACCAGGTAGTTTTTCTCCTTAACGGATAACTTATTTAATACATCGGTACGAAGAATGATATTTTCATTGTCGATGTGGTCATGCCAGATGTTTCGTTTGTATGATGACGGGAAAAACAGCAACTCGTTCTCACGGCCAAGTACCTGTAGGTCATCGAAAAAAAAGGCTGCCTCTTCGCGGTCGGGAAGGATGAAAAGGGACTGGTAGGATACCATTTCTCTCAGTACCGAAAAGGCTACAGTTGTGGATGATCCTGATAGACCCGAAACTGAGATTTTTTTTGCTCCGGATGAGGTCAGTGATTCTTTTAATCCGATCAGGGATGGATGAGTGCGGTATAAATGCAGAAAATCTGTGAGTTCCAATTTGTGCCTTTTCAAATAAGTGGGACAAAATACGAAATCTAAATCGAGAACAGAATCATCAAGCACAAAAATTGGACACTCACTGCATTTTCAACCTTCATTTTAGTGTTTCTGGTCAATTAGTTCTTCCTTATAAAGATAGGCTGTTTAAATGAGGTTGCAATTTATTTACCATTCCTTTAAAATAATTTAAAAGTGATGTAGGGTATGGCCTATGAAAATACGTCTTACTATAAATATAGAAAAATTAAATAGGATTATGTCTACACTCGAACACGGCAAGAAAAATGGTTTATCCAACTCCAATGGAGTGAGTACCCTAATAACGCGTTTGTTTATGCGTTCATTCTGCCTTGGAGGTTTGTTGATGGTGACCCAGTTGATGGGTTACTCACAGGAGTTGCCTGGAAAGTCGAAACCAGACTCCTTAAAACTAACTCATTACTATGGACATGACGCTGTTTTAGATCGTTATGGCGTTATTGCACCCTGGTATCATCAACCGAATGGACAATGCGATTACCGCATCCGCATAGCCGCAGAAACGTTGAAACGTTATCCTTGGACTACCCTCAAAAACGCGGTGATTTCAGCTCCTGATTATTTATTTACAAGCAATTGGGAGATTTCATCCGAAGGCAAAATCACCCCGAAAGACTTTGGCGATTGGAGTAACGGCGATCTTGGACAACGCTCCACGAGTGTGCTAAGGGGCATGGTTGATTATTACCGTTACTCCGGAGATCCGGCAGCTATCGCTCAATTCACATATATGGGAAACTATCTGCTCGATTATTGTTTGACGCCTGCAGACCATTCCTGGCCGAACTTCCCCATTAGTGTACCCACAAAGGGCAAGGCTTACGGAAAAGCTGATCCGAACGGAATGATTCAACTCGACATTTGTGCCGGAATGGGAGAAGCACTCCTTCATGGGTATCAGGTCAATAAAAATCAACGATGGTTAGATGCTGCCAAACATTGGGGGGACTTATTTGCTGAAAAATGCAACATGGATCCCAACACCGCACCCTGGACCCGTTATGCTGTTTCTGTGGGTGCCCGATACAAAGGCGATCCAAGGAGCAATCTTCAAACAGGAGGTGTTACAATGATCTTGTCCTTCCTGGATGAATTAATTCGGTTGGGGTACTCCGGTAAAAATCAGGAAATTGTGACTGCGCGTGATGCCGGCATCCGTTATTTGCGCGATCAATTACTGCCACGATGGACGGTTGATAATACATGGGGACATTTTTTCTGGGATTGGCTAAATGAGACGCAAAATTGCTCGACTACAGCCGATGTAGCCAGTTATCTCATCAAACACAAAGAGCAGTTTCCAAACTGGCGCAATGATGCCCGTAATATTCTTACATTATTTCTGAATCACAGCAGTGCCGATCCAAAATCTGGTGGAGATGTATTCAACGGTGCATGGGCATACCCGGAATCCAGTAGTTGCTGTGGCCGTTCGTTATGGTATGCGCCATTGATGGTTGGAGCAGTTATGGCACAATACGGCGAGGTGGCAGATGATGCCTTGATGCGGGAACTTGGGTATCGTCAGATGATTTTACAAACCTATGACGTCCATGAAAACGGAGTAAGTGAGGATAATATTGATGGCGGGGTTCTCGTCAATTCGGGGTGGTTGAATATCGCGCATCCCTGGCCATTGCTATGGGTGCAGCAAGCGATTGGGTGGTTACCCGAAGAATTAGGCGCCAGCCGTGAAAACCATCTCGTCCGAACCAATGTGGTAGTTGATTCTATTGTTTATGGTAATGGAACTATTACCTACTCTACTTTCAATTCACCACCCGAAACAGTAGATATTTTCCGATTATCTTATGTGCCAGCAAAAATCTCAGGCGATGGAGGGAAACTGCCACTTCGACGAAACTTAAAAAGAAATGGTTATGTCATCAGGAAACTTCCTAACGGCGATGCCATCGTCAGTATTCGCCACGATGGCAGGAAAAGAATAATTGTAAGCGGATCTGATCCGCAAACTGAGCTTAAAAATACTGAATTGCAGTTTGATGGTGCATGGACACAGGAAAAGGATGCTTCTTCCAGGTCGGGCTCCATTCATTTGACAGACACCAAAGATGCCTCAGTTACTGCCGTATTTCAAGGCAATCAAATTAGGGTAATTGGCCGTGCTGATCAATTTGGCGGACAGGCAGACGTATTTATTGACGGAATAAAGCAAATTGTATTTATTGATTTCTGGAATCCTTCCTCACGCGGACAGCAAATACTCTATTACAAAAATGGTTTGGAACCTGGAGAACATACTTTGAAAATTATTGCACGGGGAGCAGGTAATCCATATTCTCAAGGCAGAAGGATTAATATTGATGCCATTCATTTTTCATCGGAGGCTGATATTCATAATTTTCCATCAGGAACGGGTCCCACCGAACCGCAACGTATGATTTTGGGCTATACAAAACGTCAGGATTACAAGGATGCCCATGGCCATTTGTGGAGACCGGCCACAGAAGTAGTTACTCGTCTCGCCACGGCGAGAGGCGACAATGTTGTGCAATGTTGGATGAATGAAACCAAAAACACGATTTCAGGCACTCCCGATCCGGAATTGTATCGATACGGTTATCATGCCAGTGATTTTTGGGTGAATGTCACCGTTGGGCCTGGAAAATATGGAGTACGTCTTAAGTTTGCCGCTACTCAGGATACCATTCAACACCAAAATGGCTTCGACATTGTTATCAACGAAGAAACTGTCGTGCATAACCTAAATGTAATAGCTACTGCAAAAGGCACGAACAAATCGGTGGACCTGGTCTTTAAAAATATCGTTCCGCGCAACGGGATGATTCAGATTCGTTTCAGAGGCTTGCCTTTTCCTAAAGGTAATTCGACGAACAACGGAGAAGCTTTCGTGCAGGCATTGGAAGTTGGCCAGAACCTGGCAGGCAAAGGGGCAACACCTGTTTCATTTAGCCAGTGACCTATGCAAATTAACTATATTTGAACGTGATGGAATATTCCGGTGAACTGAAGAAGTGAGAATAATTCATTTGTATCAGACACTTTTTTTAATGTAGATTAAATCAATTAACTATGAGTAAAGAATCAATTGTTCAATTATCCGGCAGACGTAAATTTTTAAGCACAGCCGGTATTACGGCTGCCACCTTGGCAGTTTCACCACGTTTCGCTTTCGCTGAAGAAACAGCAAGTAGTGACCGTAAAATTCGAATTGGTATCGTTGGGGGTGGATTCGGCAGGGATTTCTTTTTTCATGAACACCCACAATGCATTGTAGAAGCGGTTAGTGACCTCCGCACCGACCGGCGTGAGTTACTGATGAAAGTTTATAAGTGCTCCAAAAGCTATGAGTCCCTTGAAAAGCTTATCCTGGATCCGAAGATTGATGCAGTATTTATTGCAACTCCGGCGCCGGACCATCACCGCCATGTAATGACCGCGCTCAATGCAGGTAAACACGTGCTATGTACTGTGCCATGCGTTATGACACTTGAAGATTGTGAATCATTGAGGGATGCGGTAAAACATACCGGGCTCACCTATATGATGGCAGAAACCAGTTATTACAATGAAATCACGATATCCGTCAGGAAGTTTTATAAAGAAGGTAAATTTGGGCATCTTATCAGCGCGGCAGCGGAGTATAATCACCCGGGATTAGAAAGATTATTCTTTGAGACCAATGGTGCGACAACCTGGCGCCATGGTCTTCCTCCAATGAATTATCCAACCCATTGTACTGCATTTCTGATTTCTGTTACGGGAGAAAGGTTAACCAGTGTGAGCTGTATGGGCTGGGGAGATGATAGTCCTTTACTTATGAATAACCGTTATGAAAACCCATTCTGGAACGAGACCGCATTTTTTGAAACGGATCAGGGAAGGCCTTTCCGGGTAGAAGTGAACTGGAAAGGTGCATACAGGGGGGCAGAACGTGGGGAATGGCGTGGTCGGGATATGAGTTTCTTTTCTCCTCTCGGGGCTCCTCCCGGAGCTCCTCTTGGTAATGAATCTATAATTGTTAAGTCATCAGAACAAATTGGTCATGATGGAGGGGGATTTGTACAAGGAGAGAATATCGTAGAAACCTACAAACAGCCTTTATGGTGGGAGACAGATATGTTACCAATGCCTTTACGGCACACAAGTGGTCATGGAGGTTCTCACACTTTCATCACACATGAATTTATTGACTCGCTTATTAACAACCGACAACCGGCGGTGAACATATATGAGGCCATTGCTTATACTGCGCCTGGCATCGTTGCGCATCAATCCGCACTAAAAGGTGGTGAACACATGAAAATACCAAATTTTGATTAATAACATGAGTTCGATGTAAGAAAGGGTAAAAATATATAGGGATATTTTTAAAATAACAAGATTTAGTATATATTTAAGTGCTTAAAGATCAAATATATAAACTTTACTTGTCACAAAGCTCCCCTGATAGTTGAAAGGTGATAACTTTTTTATTCACTTAGGATAAAAAAAATGAAATATACGAATCTAAATTTCGAAGATTCGTATAATGCTCATTCTGAGCTATTTCGCTTGTAATTCAAAAAAAATCAATAAATTTGAATTGGTTAATCATTGTTTATAGCCCTAACCTGTAAATAAGTTGATCATCAGCAATGAAGAAATAAATAACTTCAACTATCTAAAACTAAGTCCATGAGAACTACCCTAACTATTTTTCTGATTTTGATTTCAATTATCCGGGGATACACTCAAACTGCCGAAGAATTTTTCAACAACGCGAATGTAAAGAGAAACAACAAAGATTTCAAAGGGTCTGTAGCTGACTATACTAACGCCATCGAAAAAAAACCTGATTTCACAAATGCATATATCAATCGGGGAGTCTCGTTGATGGATCTTGGGGATTATCACGGAGCAATAGGCGACTTTGATAATGCAATCAAGTTAAATCCCAAGCTTTTGATTGCCTATTTAAACAGAGCGATATCAAAAAGGCTTTTGGGTGAGTACAAAAGTGCATTGTCTGACTTTAACGAAGTATTGGCACTTGACTCCATGAATTTTCAAGCTTATTTAGGCAGAGGTTTAGTTGACCTGGCTCTTGATGTTGAAGATCATAAAGGTGCAGTTGCCAATTTAAATTTGGCAGTTGCCAATTTTAATATGGCGATAAAAACTGACCCAAAGAATTTAGAAGCTTTTGCAAACAGGGGATATGCAAAGTACCGTTTGGGGGATATTAAGGGAGCAATTGATGATTATACAAAAACGATTGAGCTTGACCCAAAAGATATATGGGCATATAAAAACAGAGGATTGGGGAAAGTGAATCTCAATGATTTTAAAGGCGCAATAGAAGACTACTCGAAGGCTCTTGAGCTTAAGCCTGATGCCGAAATATATTCTGTCAGAGCAATTGCAAAATCAATGCTAAAGGATACAAATGGCGAAATAGCTGATTACAGTAAGGCCATAGAGATTGATCCTCAATATAAAACTGCCTATGACAAAAGAGCCGTTGCAAGATTTTCCCTTAAAGATTACCAGGGTGCGATAGCAGATTTTACTAAATTTCTTGAAATTGAACCCACTAACTATTATGTGCTATGCGATAGAGGCATTGCAAAAAGTTTTATTCAGGACCATAAAGGAGCTATAGAAGATTTTACACAAAGTATGAAATACAACAACTTCAATTCAAAACCATACTTGAATAGAGGACTTTCAAAATATGCACTCAAAGACTATTCCGGTGCAGCTGAGGATTATAAATATGCAATTGCAAAGGATAATGCCTTTGATAATTTAGTCTCGAAATACGTTAAAGAAAAGCTTACTGAAGACCCTAAGAACGGGGAAGCTTTTTTCATCAGAGGGTTGGTTGAATACATCACAAAAGATTACAAAAATGCATTGGCCGATTTTACAAACGCATTGACATATAACCCCCAAAATACTGAGGTTTACTTTAAAATAGGATCGACAAAAGTAGCGCTCAAAGATTACCAGGGAGGATTGATCGATTTGACTAAATACCTGGAGAGTAAACCGAGAAACACGGATGCCCTTTTTGACAGAGGGATGGCAAGGTATAACCTTCAGGATTATAAATCGGCAATAGAAGATTACACTAAATTAATTGAGATTAATTCCGGTTTTGCAGAACCTTTTTACTTCAGGGGGATATCAAAATTTGCCATCAACGATCCTTCCGGAGCAATGGCCGACTTTAATGCTGCAATTAAGATAAACCCAAATTTAGCAGAGCTTTTTTTCAAAAGAGGAATTGTGAAAAATGCCCTGAAAGACTACAACGGTGCATTGGCCGACTATGAAACAGCCATTGGTCTTGATCCCAAAAATTCCGAAATTTATTACAAAAGAGGATCAACTAAATATGCCATAAAGGACAATGCAGGAGCTGTTGCCGACTTTTCAATCTACCTTGAGAAGAACCCAAAAGATGGTGAGGCATTTCTTAACAGAGGATTCATTAAAAATATTCTCAATGACTTCGCCGGAGCAATAGCAGATTATTCAAAATCAATTGAATTATCACCATCTCTTGTAGAATCTTTTTACAACAGGGCTATTGCAAAAAATGCACTCAAAGATTATGCTGGTGCAGTAACCGATTTTACTGAATATATTGGGAAAAACCCAAATTTTGCAGAAGCTTATTTCAAAAGATCTTTAGCTAAATTCTCACTCAATGACATACAGGGAGCAATAGCTGATGAGACAAAATATCTGGAACTAAATCCAAATAATCCTGATGCTTACTTTAACAGAGGGTACTTTAAGAATCAACTCAAAGATTACCAGGGTGCAATAGATGACTATAATAAAGCCATTGAAATTAACCCAAAGATAGCAAACGTATATTTCAACAGAGCTATGACAAAAACATCCTTGAATAGCTATCAGGATGCAGCCAACGACTATACAAAGTTTCTTGAGCTAAATCCAAATTATACTGAGGCATATTACAGGAGAGCATATTGCAAACACATGATAAAAGATTACAGCGGTGCAGTATATGACTATACAAAATTCATTGAATTAAATCCAAAAACTGCTGTTGCTTATTTCAACAGAGCGTTGACAAAAATTTTATTAAATCAAAAAGACAGCGCTTGTACTGATTTCCAAAAAGCCCTGGAGTTAGGCTACGAAAAAGCAAAGGTCGAAATCAGTAAAAACTGTCAATAAGATCAAACTTATACTGAAAGAATCTTATGGATATATATCAATATTTAATATGATTGACCTTCATTATAACGAATTTATTATAAAAAACTGATTATGTTTACAGAAACTAATTAATTAATTAATCTATTATGGAATCAAATTTTTTCAATGTAGTCTTATTGCCTTTGGCACTTGGCATAGTAATGCTGGGTCTGGGCCTTTCTCTAACCCCCCTTGACTTTAAAAGGGTAATTGTTTATCCAAAGGCAATTGTAATCGGTTTAGTGAGTCAAATGCTTATTTTACCTGTTGTTTGTTTTTTAATTGCCAAATTATTGGGACTCTCGCCCGAGCTTGCCGTAGGCTTAATGTTATTGGCTGCTTCACCGGGAGGTCCTACTGCCAACTTGTACAGTCATTTGTCAAAAGGCGATGTTGCCCTCAATATTACACTAACTGCTTTGAATAGCTTCTTAACGCTCTTTTCTTTGCCATTTATTGTAAACTTCTCTATTAATTATTTTATGAAGTCCGGCCAGGTGATACCTATGCAGTTTAGTAAGATCATGGAAGTATTTGCAATTGTGTTAATACCGGTATCTCTCGGAATGTTAGTAAAATCATTGTATCCAAAGATTTCGTCAATATTGGATAAGCCTGTAAAGATTTTATCGGCCTTGTTCCTTGTTATCATAATTGCAGGAGTTGTATTTAAGGAAAGGGAAAATATTGGAACGTATTTTAAAATAGCGGGTATTGCTTCGCTGGCCTTTAACCTTTTTAGTATAGGTGTAGGTTATTATCTTCCGCGTCTATTCAAGCTTCAGGAAAAACAAGCCATTGCTATTGGCATGGAAATTGGAATTCACAACGGGACGCTTGCTATTTTTATTGCACTTACTGTTTTAGGCAATGGTGTAATGAGCATTCCTCCTGTCATCTATAGCCTAATCATGTTTTTTACAGCTGCAGTGTTTGGATATATGGTGAATATAAAAAGAAAATCGCAGCAAAGTTAGTGCTTGATACATTTTAAAAAAAGTTATAATCGTCCCTAGGAAAGGCTGTTTGAATCTGTCAGACAGCCTTTCCTGATTTATTTGCCGAGGGTTACACACTAGGATGCCCGCACGTATGCCCGCTGGGGGTGGATTGCAGAAAGATATCCTCGTTTTTTTGTTCCTTTGTAATGATTCTTTAACAAAAACAGGCGATGAAGGTATTCAAATTTGGAGGAGCTTCTGTAAAAGATGCTGCAGGTGTAATCAACACAACGTCTATCATTTGCAAGGAACCAGAGCAATTGATCGTGGTCGTTTCGGCCATGGGAAAAACAACAGATGCATTGGTGGAGGTGACAAAAAACTATTTCAACGATAGAATTGATGAGGCCGTACAGGGAATTATCAGTTCGAGAGAGTATCACCTTAAAATTGCGAATGAGCTTTTTGCTGATGGGAATGAAAAGTTGGAAAGATCCTTGTACGAAGAGTTTGATGCCTTGCTCAAAAGGGTAAATATTCCGCCTTCCCTGAATTATGATTTTGAATATGACCAGATTGTATCTACGGGAGAGATGGTTTCGACAGAAATCCTGGCGAGCTATTTAAATCACGTCGGAAAGATCACAAAGTGGATTGACGCAGGTCATTACATCCGCACCAATGATACCTGGCGGGAGGGAGAGATCGACTGGGAACTTACCAGAAAACTACTGCCTCAAGCTATTCAGTTCAATGAAAACAGTGTCTGTCTGACGCAAGGATTCATCGGGGCTACCACCTTCAACCTGACAACCACCCTGGGAAGGGAAGGTTCCGACTACACCGCGGCTGTCATCGCCAACGTGATGGATGCAGAGAGTGTAACGATCTGGAAGGATGTTCCGGGTATCATGAATGCCGATCCGCACCAATATGCCAGGACTTTCAAACTTGAGAAGCTTTCCTACCGGGAAGCTGTGGAAATGACCTACTACGGTGCCAAAGTAATTCATCCTAAAACAATGAAGCCTTTGGTAGAGAAGCAGATACCTCTATATGTCAGGTCATTTTTACATCCGGAAGAAGAAGGATCAATGATATGCAACATCGACCACCCGATGGAGTATATTCCGGTTGTTATCAGCAAAGGAGATCAGATTCTGATTACCATATCTCCAAAGGATTTTTCGTTTATCGCTGAAGAAAGCATCGCAAATATCTACCGGCTTTTTTCGAAATTCAGGATGAAGGTAAATCTGGTGCAACAGTCTGCCATGAATTTCTCATTGGCCATCGACAGGCCGGAGAGGGATTTCGATCAGATGATCCGCGAACTCTCCGAACATTTTGTGGCTCATTACAACGACGGGCTCGAACTGCTTACCATACGCTATTTTACTCCCGAAGCAGTCGCCGAAAGTACCAATGGCAGAACCATCTTTGTTGAGCAACGTACCCGAAAAATTGTACGTTTTCTACTCAAATAACTATTGAGTATCCCTGTTGAAGGAAAGTCTTTCTCCTTTTGAATCTTCGTGGAATATTCCTTTCTTACCAGGATGGTTGTTCTCATAGACCATTTTCCCATTTACAAAGGTGTTGGTTACAAAGTAGTAAAAGGAGTCGCCTTCGAACGGTGACCAGTTGCATTTAGCCTGAATATTCTCCTTTGAAACAGTCCATTTACCTGCGTCAACCAAAACAAGATCAGCCTTATAGCCTTTCCTGATGTATCCGCGTTTTTCAATTCCAAACAGGTCGGAAGGAGCATGACACATCTTTTCAACCACCTTCTCGATGGAGATTTTTCCGTTTCGGCTCATTTCGAGCATGGCAACCAGGGAGTGTTCCACCAGCGGACCACCCGAGGGCATTTTCAGGTAAGGGCGACCCTTCTCCTCTTCGGTATGGGGGGCATGGTCGGTGGCAATCACGTCAATCCTGTTTTCATTGACAGCCTTGATCAGGCCGGCACGGTCGCTTGCAGATTTGATGGCCGGGTTCCATTTAATTTTTGCCCCATATTTTTCGTAATCGGCATCCGAAAACCAGAGATGATGCACACAAACCTCAGAAGTTATCTTTTTGCTTTTAATAGGCGCTGATTCAAACAGGGCAATTTCCGCCGCGGTTGAAACGTGCAGGATATGGAGCCTGGTTCCAAATTTTTTAGCCAGCTCAACAGCTTTGGAGGAGGAATTAAAGCAGGCACTTGCATCACGGATTTTGGGATGTTCGCTAAGAGGGATCTCTTCTCCATATTTTTCCACAGCCAAAGCAAGATTGGCTTGCACAATTGATTCATCCTCGCAGTGAACTGCGATCAACATTTTGGATTTTTGGAAGAGAGAAGCAAGAGTTTTTGGATTATCAACCAGCATATTGCCTGTCGATGAACCCATGAATACCTTAATACCGCAGACCTTTTCCGGATCAGTTTTCAGCAGTTCTTCCAGGTTATCATTGGTTGCTCCTATGTAAAAAGAGTAGTTGGCCAGGGAAACTTCTGATGCCCTTTGAAATTTTTGATTTAAAAGTTCCTGGGTGGTAGCCTGAGGAACGGTATTGGGCATCTCCATGAAAGAGGTGACCCCCCCGGCGACAGCAGCTTTTGATTCAGAGTAAATATCTCCTTTATGGGTTAGCCCGGGTTCACGAAAATGAACCTGATCATCAATAACACCAGGTAGCAAATATTTGCCGGATGCATCAATTACCTCCGAATTAGCCAATATTGCTGCTGGTACCGAATCTCTGAATATCTTTTCGATGATACCATTTCGGATCAGCAGACTGGTATCCCGCAGAACCTTACCTTCATTGACAACCTTTGCATCTTTGATAATTATATCCTTCATTTTTCTGTAATTTGCTTTTTAATTAGATCTTTTTGCGGGATTTGAAAAATAGCTGGCAATTTTCATTTTGATGACTCCTTTGAAAGCTTCGCCAAAAATACTGCCACTCATTTTTGAAGCTCCTTCCTTGCGGTCGGTAAAGATAATGGGGACTTCAACAATCTTAAATCCAAGTCTCCAGGTTTTGAACTTCATCTCAATTTGAAATCCATACCCCTTCATCTTGATTCTATCGAGGTCGAGACGGTCCAGTACGATACGCCTGTAGCATTTGAATCCGGCAGTTGTGTCCATGATTGTCATTCCGGTGACCATCCTCACATATTTCGAGGCACTGTAGGACATCAGGACTCTTCTCAGGGGCCAGTTGATCACATTGATACCGGATATGTATCTTGATCCAATGGCCAGATCGGCTCCTCCTTCGGCGCATGCATTGTACAAAGGGATCAAATCATCCGGATTGTGTGAAAAGTCGGCATCCATTTCAAAAATATATTGGTATCCCCCCTCCAGGGCTCTTTTGAATCCGGTAAGATATGCTGTACCTAATCCCAGTTTACCCTTTCGTTCGGTCATAAAGAGCTGTGTCGGATATTTCTTCATTAATTTCCGAACAATTTCGGCTGTACCATCCGGCGAATTGTCATCAATGATTAATATATGAAAAGGCTTTGGAAGATGGAATATTGTTCGGATGATCCGCTCAATGTTCTCTTTTTCGTTGTAGGTAGGGATAATAATGATGCTGTCAGACACTTTCCTTTTGTTTCAATGAAGATGTAAAAATAATACAAAAGTGTTATTTCTGCTAAAAATTTGCTCCCGCTTATTTTTTTTATTTTTTTTTTAGTTGTATAACGTTTCAGATAGTCAAAAAGATAGCAGCTGAAATTCATCTTTTTTACGAACTTATTTATTGGATTGGTTGTATAGGAAATAAAAACGCTGTACATTTGCACTCCCTTTCGGGGCGAAAACCGGGATAGATATTGAAGGTTTAGCCAGGGGAGGGAAAAAGGATTAAGACAAAAGTTCATTGAAAGATATTGAGAAGAAGGAAAGAAGA
>JAPLDT010000018.1 GCA_026391315.1 Bacteroidia bacterium | reverse complement strand
GTCCACCAGGCCATCCGCTTGCTTTTTTGTTCAGGCGTTTCTGTTTTGTAGTTGACCTGAGCCATCGTCTGCATAGCCATAAAAGCCAGCAACAGCAGACTAATAAATCTGATTTTTAGTTTATTCATCCTTTGAAAATTTAAGATATAGAAAATGGAAGTTTCGTCTTTAAAAATAGTGAAAAATGGCCGATCAGGGAAAACTTTCTAGTCAACTTTAGTAAACTCCAATTCTTTGGTCACTTTTCTGAATTCGATGCCAAAATTTTTGAGCAAATACTGCTGCATATCCGGGAAAGATAGCATTCTATTTAGATCAATAGAATAGATATGATTTGTATCACTACCTGCAATAAAAAGGTCATTGTAGATATAGTCCAGAGAACGGCCTATTTGCTTTAAACATAGTTTCCGATTTGAACTTGTATCACTTGGAAATGTCATCCTGTTTTTGATACTATCCGAAACAAAAAGTAGTAAAACATCTTTTGTTTTTAGTTGCTTTTTGAATTTGAGGGAAAATGCTTTCTGCAAATGATCTATAACAATCCTTTTTGCTGTATCAGTGGTGTGCGTTATGGCACCGGAACTGAAATTTATATCGATGTACATCCCTTTACATTTGCTGATTAGCAAGTATTTTTCCGGTTTTGCTTCCAATACTTGTATCACCTGCGATAGCTTAGAATTCCTAAATTCAATTTTTCCTGGAATAATCTTAAAATCAGTTGTATATGAATAGGTGGGTTTTGCTACTTTTTTAATTGAAACTGAGTAAGAATCGCCTGTGAAGTTGTAATTGGATAACGTATTCAGCGATAAGAAGGCCATTCCAAAAAACAGCAAATTATAGAAAGAATGATAAATAATGCTCCAGATTAATCCAAACTTAATTCGGATATAGCCAAGTACGAAGCCCGCAAAGAGTTGATTTATTGTTAAGAAGGGCATCCAGGCCCAAAGGTCTTTAAATCTCTCAAAATTTGTTACATGAATGAACCCAAACAAAATAGCCAGAAAATAAAACAGGTACTTAAAAATTCGTTTCCAATACCGCTGAACCAAGTCTTTAAGTTTCTCCCCGGGGATTAGTCTTGTGACGGAAATCAGAAAAACAATCGATCGAAAGAGGTAATTGTATTTGTACCTCAATGGTAATCTGAACATTAGTTCTTCGAAAATTGGGCCAATAATCGCAACAACAAATACCAGTTGAATGAAAGAGAAATCGAACAGTAAATCCTCTAATACATTTGATCCGGGATCAAGAATATTCAAGAATTTAAGCAAACTGAATATTGGTGCAAACAGGAAAACCAAAATCAATGCAAACGAAAACAGGCAGAGCAGCGTTTTTATTTTAGAACTGATGGAGGCGTCAAAATCATTTTCTTCATTTGGGCTTCTAATAAAAGCGACAAAATTGAACCAAGTGCTACGAAAACGCCCGTCCATAAATCTTCTGGTTTGGTTATTCATAAGAGGGCCTGATGAAAAGATAGATATCAGACAGCTAATTTATTAAATTGAAAAGCGCTGGTTATTCAAGTTGCGCCAGCAGTTCTTTGCTACTGATCAATTTTTTTTCTTTTTGGAAATTATCCTGATCGTTAGAACCGAAGTAACATTTAGCCAGCACATAATGCCTGATTTCCTCAAGATTTGCATTCCCGGGTTTAGAACCTATTTTTTCCATCTTCTTCAGCGCTTTTGCAGGTTTGCCATAATACACATCGTTCAGAATGGAGTAGAACTCAATCTCCATATTAAAATTTTCGTCTTTCGACAGTTTTTGTGCTTTGGAGAAATAGGTGCCGCTGTTGTTTAAAAATGAATTCCTTAGATTATCACTTTTTATATCTTTTCCGAGGTGTTGAAACGCGAGACCGAGATCATAATTGATTTTGGGATCTTTTTTCCCGGTTTCAAGCGCTACGGCGCTCTTGTTCAATTCTCCAACCTTATCGGGTATTGCCCTTAAAATGGAAAGATAGGGTTCTTCACCGCTAAATCCAACATTTTCCCAGATAACACTACCCGATGCAGTGACAATCACTACCTTGGGGATGCCAATTACGCCGTAAGTGGATGCCGTAGTATGATCATTGTCCGTATTGATTTTCACTCCGATAAAATTTTTGGAGATATCTTTCATGTCAGGACTTTGCCAAAGATTTTGATCCATGGCATTACATGGGCCACACCAACTTGCCCAAAAATCGATCACAATTAATCTGTTCGTTTCAATGGCAATGGATTTAGCCTTTTCCAGGTCAATCAACCAATACATCTGCGCATGCAAATTGCCTGCTAAGAAGAGAATCAACAATAGGATGTAACTCTTTTTCATAAATAAGGATTTAAATTAGTGATTACCAAGATAGCTATTTTCACATAAATCAACAATTTGCCAGATGAGTCTGAAAACTTTAATTCTTTAGAGCTATAATTCCCAGTGTAACAATCTCATGAGCCCTGATCTTTACTTGTATGGAGTTTCCTGCTACGATTGGTTTCGCACTGTTTTCCAATGGCAATTCGATCAGGTTCAACCTTCTGACACTTTGAACAGAGACTGGAACCTGCAATTTTACTGTAGAATCCTTTCCTTCCATTTCGGCCAGTCTCACCACCAGTTCCTTGCCATCTTCTGCCTGTTTGATACCTGTGAGCGCTACATTTTTGGCATCTACCGAGAAGAAAGAGGTTTCCTCCGGACGTGTTGCATGAGCTTTAACAAGTGCCAAAGAAGGAGGCTCGGCCGCATAAACAGGTACATTGAAATCTTCTCCTTCAGCGAGAACCCCTGATTTCCAGTCGCCGGCATGTGGGAAGAGAGAATAACTGATGTTGAATTTTCCCAGATTTGGATAAATATCGGGTTCTCCCCCCGAGCGCATTAGGGTGATTCGCAAATCACCTTTTGAGTAAGAGTGGCCGTATTTTGTTTTGTTCAGCAAAGCGATTCCTACCTTTCCGTCACTGACATCCACCCATTTCTGGGCGGGAACCTCCTGGGCATCATTGTTGGCCACACTACCTCCAGTAGCAGACGAGTGTTTAAGCCAGTCGGGCGCTGCTTTCCCGTTGAGCACACCATCGACAGCCCGTTCCACCACATCGAACGGCACCTGCGAAAAGAACCTGGAATTATCCATCGCAATGGGGAAAACGGCCCGCAACATAGGTGAATCGGTCGAGTCGCTTCCAGTCTCAAGCCAGTGTACCTCCATGTCGTAATCGATGCGCGGATAAGAGCGGTAAAGCATTGTGCGTTCGATAAAGCGTGATTTTCCCCAGGTCTTGACTGTTTCAACACATGCCCTTACCGGACCTTGCTCCACCACTTTTACGCTGATTACTTTGCTTACCTCCTCCTGTTTGACTATTTTGTTGAGGGTCCAGGATTTCATTCCTCCTTTTCTATCTTCGAGGAACATCTCCAGTTTGTCAAGTTGGCCTCCCTCGCGAACGAACTCCTTTTGGGAACGTTTGTCAAAAAGGCTTACAATGCCGCCGGTTTTCATGTCAAATTTTACCCTGAAGAAATCGGTTTCGAAAGTGTTGTCACTTAACTGGATCTGTTGGTTGAAAGTTCCGGGTTTGGTCATATCGACATAGAAGGTTTTGTATCCGCCGGCCGGCATCTCATCTACCACAAACTGAACTTTTGAGGTATATCCGGGAGGAGTCGATTTTGCCCAGACGATTTGGGCGGGATATATTTTTCCTGCACCATCACGTACTTGAACGGTGGGCATATTTCCCTGGCCCTTGTCTATTGGTTTGATATTTTTGGAGCCATAATAGTTACCCCAGCTGGCGATTTTTGCGGTAGTGGGTTCTTCGTTGGAGAAGACGTTTGCCTCGACAATTTTTCTACCGCCATACGGCTGAAGGTTGTAGGCAACGATTGGCTGGCCGATGCCGGTTTGGAATTTGACTTCATCGGCCATTTTGCGAAAAGCCTGGTTGCGCAATTCGGTGCTCTTGCGCAGCACTTCGCTGTATCTGGCAACTGCCTCTTTGTTGGCTTCGTTGATGGCCGATCCCGGCAGGATATCATGGAATTCGTTGAATGCAACCGTCGTCCAGAGATCATGGAACTCCGATGCCGGATATTTTTCGCCATGGAGCCAGCGCAGGGTATTGAAGAATTCGCTTGCATAGAGGGAATTTTCACTGTTGCGGTTTCCTTCCTTGATGCCAGCCACATTGGTGTAACAGCCTTCGAAGATAAATTGCATCTCTCCCCTGTGGGTAGGACGTCCCTCCATCTCCCCGGAAGATTTGGTGAAGAAGTCGGTCGCGGTAGCGAATTTGACAGCCGGATAGCCTGGGGTTTGATCGAGTTGATGAACCATCTCAATATTGGCCCTAGTCGGACCACCCCCATGATCGCCTACTCCGGTGATCTGCAGGATTCTCCGCTTTTCGGGGGAGTATTTCTGAATATCATCCTTCAGCTCCTTTTTGATATTTCCGTTGTAACCGTCATTGGCATAGCACAATACCCTTGACGAGTCGGGGGCGACCCACCAGAAGGTGCCGACATAGGGTTTGCAGCGGTGAAAATAGAAATAGTCGCAACCCGCCAGCTTCAGGATCTGTGGCATTTGCGAGATGTGTCCGAAGTTATCGGGCAACCAGCCAACTTTGGCCATTTTGCCCAATTTGCTTTGGAAATATCGTTGTCCCAACAGAAAGGAACGGCTGATGGCCTCGCCCGAAGAGAGGTTCATATCCCCTTCGGTCCACATGCCGCCAACCGGTTCCAGCCGTCCCTCTTTGACATACTTGCGGATCTGTTCCAACAGGGGCGGATCGACCATTTCGACAAAGTTGTAGACAGCGGCCTGGCTTTGGACCATGGTATAGTCGGGAAACTCTTTCATAAATGCGACCACCTGGCGGAGGTTGTCGTTGCACATCTGCATGGTTTCGGAGTAGGTCCAAAGCCAGTTCATGTCCATGTGCGCATGCCCTACCACTTGAATGGTGTCTTTTTTTTGTGCAGAAACACTCGGAAAGGAGCTGAGGATCAAGAATGATATCAACAGCAAATTGTTGATTTTCTTCATGTTGTTTGTGTTTTAATTGTCGTATTACTGTTCGGCATTGAAGTGAGATTGGTCTCGTTTAAAATTCTTACACAGAGAAAGAAGGAGGATTCACAGAGTTACACAGAGAAAAAATACTCTGTGCAACTTTCCAGAAAAATCGGGAAAAGTTGTGCTTCTCTGTGAAACTCTGTGCAACTCTGTGTAACTCTGTGTAATAAATTTAACCACAAAAATTACTCTTCCAGTAAATTCACCTCTTTGATTTTGCCAGTTTTACTATTGAAACGCAGTGTTTTAATTTCGTATGGATGAAAGCTTCCGCTCCACTTCTGTTTGGCAAAGGCAAGGTCCAGATTGGCAGTAACAGCGGATCCGTTGGTCTCCACGCAGCGCAGGATCAAATCTTCCCCGATTTCCGACTGTTTAATGGCCGAAACGATGATATTCTGAGCATCCACCGAAAGGAAAGATCCTGATTTTGGCAAGGTCCCCCTGTGGATTCCCTGGTAAATGGGAATAGATGGCGCCATAAACTCCTCAGCAATTCTGACCATGTTGCTGTGTTGCCAGTTTCCAATATGAGGAACCAGCAGCATTCGGAAAGTCTGGATGCCCTGATCCTGCCACAGGTGTTCCGCTTTCATGTCGAGCACTTTTGGATTGTGATGGGCGTAAACAGCTGAGCGTGCCACTGATATGCGAAGATCATTGCCGGTCACATTGTAACCATATTTGGCATCGTTGAAAACGGATAATCCGTAATTTGCAGAACCCCGCTTACCGGTGACGTCGATCCACCGCTGACCGGGATCTTCATCCCCATTGGTAGCCCGGATAATCGTACCGTAAGAGGTTTCATAAGTTGCCACAGGTGAATCTACTTCGACAGGGAAGGAGAATTTTACCATTTTCAGGTGTTCGTGCCAGTCGAGGGTCACAACAGCTTCCGGGTTTTTAGAATCTGCGTAGAGGATCCAGTCGATGGTGAGGGTAGAATGTCCATATGTGGCGATTGAACGGATTTTTCCGCGCAACGGTCCCTCCTCCAGAATTTTGATGGTGGCATTGCCAAAAGCGCCAATCTCCTTGTTGAAAGTCTTGATGTCGTGGCTCCAGGTGTCGCTTGGGTCATCGATAATCACTGCCCTGCAACCGGTATCTCCACCTGCAAACAGCTCTTTCCCTGCAACCTTGTCGTAAACACCAATTGTCCCGTTGTAGGAGATGCGTACCTTGATCAGATCATTTTCCATGCTATTCTCTGTGACCTTCACAACATTTCTGGGGGCAGCATTTTCACTATCCCAAAGGCGGATCTGACGGTAGCCCATCGCAGGAACTGTCATGCGCACCACCAGTTTTTTGCGGCTTCCGGCTTCTGAAGAGCCAGGCGCCCATTGGTGCGAAAGTGCATTTCCCTTTTCATCATCCACCTTGGATGATTTGTGCCCGGTACCCCAGTTGTAATCGTATTCCACATTGCCTTTAACTTCCCAGGCATGGGGATTGAAAACGAGCAAATATTGTGATTCCGGATCCTCGGTAGCAACCTGCCATTCCAGTTTCTGAACACCCATGAAAGTGGCCTGGTGTGCCGCATCGAGTGCATAGCCGAATCCCTCGCGGGCGCTTTGCGAATGATCGAAGAGCGAAGAGCCGGCCAAACTATCGTGAAACTGTAAAAACAACACTTTGTGCCAGGCCGCTGTAAGCTCCTGTTTTGGGTAGTGAGCGCCCCATGCGACCGATCCGATTGCGGCAACTTTTTCGGCAGTCACCAGGGCTGCCTCAGACTGACGGTTCCCTTTTTTGATCTCCGATTCGGCGGTATAACAACCGACGGCATGATGCTGGAGATCATCCTTTACCACCGGTAGTTTGCTCTCTGTATCCTTGCGGGCTTCCTTGAAATAGATATCCGGAGAGCTGTAAACCACATTGGGGGCGCCTTTTTCCAATTTAAGCTCATTGATGGAGCTGATGTTGATTTTGGTAGCCCCGCCTCCATGGTCGCCAGCGCCATAGTATGCCATTACGTTTTTCAATGGTTCTTTGGCATAAAGGTTAACCAGGTTCTCTACTTTGTTGCGAACAGAACCGCTGTCGTTGTATCCAAACTGGATCCGATAGGTCAAGACGCGGGTTCCATCAGTACCTTCCCACCAGAAGAGGTCGGCTGGAATAGTTTTTTCCTTCAGTCCGGGACGCATGAAAACGTAGTTTTCCATTCCCTGTAACTTGATGATCTGTGGCAAGTTTCCGGTATGACCGAAGGAATCAGGATTATATGCCACTGTAGCACGATGACCGAGCAGGCGCTGCAAGGTCAGCTGCCCGTAAAGTCCCTGCCGGACCATGGCTTCTCCGGATGGAATATTCATATCCGGTTCAACCCACCAGCCGCCAACAACACAGAATCTCCCTTCATCAACCCTCTTGCGGATCTCTTTGAGCATGGCAGGATCATTTTCTGCTACCCATTGAAAAAACTGGGCCGAACTGGCAGTGAATTTGAAGTCGGGAGTCTCTTTCATCCGGTCAAGCGCCGACTGAAAGGTGCTGTGCACCACAGAAATCCCTTCCGACCAGTTCCATAGCCATACCGGATCAATGTGCGCCTGGCCGATCATGTGAATTCTGAATTTTGTCGCATCCAAAGTCCAGGCGGCTCCTGCCTGGAAGCTGTTGGCAAAAAGATTGGTCGCAGGCGCCAGTGCCAGAATTGCCGTGCCCGATGCGGCTCCCTTAAGAAAGCTCCTGCGGGAGAGTCGGTTTTTTACTTTGTTGAGTTCCATTAGTAGTAGTTATTTGTTTAACAATTGATTCTATTAATTTCAGACTATTAGCAATTGGCTTTTAGCTGTTAGCTCCCGTTTCATCCAGCGACTCGTCCTAGTCGTCCCAGTCATCCCCGTCGTCCTAGTCATCCAAGTCGTCCCCTTCGTCCTAGTCATTTTAAGTTCTAAAGTTAATCATCTCCTGAAAATTACCGTAGCCGGGATTGTCTGTTTATCTATTCCCGATCCGGCATATTTTAGCTCCAGAAACATGCCTCCGCCCGCCTGGAAATAGTGTAGCCGGATGGGGTGCATCCCTTCACTCAACTCTATTTTTCCCTGTTTCTCCGAATCTGCGCTGTGTGAGCCGTCGTTGTCGATCACCATTTGATTGTCAATAAACAGTTGACTTCCATCGTTGGACCGCAGGAAAAATTCATAGACCCCGGCTTTCCTGATAAGGAGTTTTCCATTCATCACCATCGCAAACTGATCCTGTGGCGGGGCAATCTTGTCCAACGAAAAGTTGAAGATTCTCCCTTGTTTGACAATAGGTAAG
>JAPLDT010000025.1 GCA_026391315.1 Bacteroidia bacterium | reverse complement strand
TCCCTTAAAACCGGAACCTATCTCCTCGCTGTCTCCAACAGGATAAATCCAAATATCACCTTTAAGGAGCTATTTGTTTGTAACCGGTTTACAGGTCTGTCAGAATCTGCTACTGTTTTGGCATCTTCAGGGATTGTTCCTTACAATGATAAGCAAGTTGCTGTTCAAACGGAAGGTCTCGAAAAGAACTACAACACCAGAAGTACAGCTAAAATAACATTAAAGTTAGTTCCTGAAATGCTTTCACTGGTGAAGGATAACCTGATGGTCTCAGTGGCTGAAACAACCCAGGGCGTAAATTCCATTTCTTTCTGCAAGGCGCTGAAAGCAAAAAATAGTCAGATGACTGAGAAAGAGGGCGTTGTACTGGATGGGTCTTTGAAAGATCTTGCTTCGGGAGCTCCCTTTAACAATGGTTGTGTCTTTCTGTCTGTGCCAGATTCAGTTCCGGTATTGCAATATTTTTTCACCGGAGAAGACGGGAGGTTTCACTTTCAGCTTGATGATTATCAGGGTAGAATTCCGGTCGTGGTTCAGGGTTTTGACCCTGCTAAGAAACGACTGGTCAAAGTTATTCCCGATCGCAGGGATAGCCCCGACTGTTTGCCTACCTTCGAAGCGAGGACCGTTCCTGATGAAATTCAAAGGGGGGTTAAAAGTGCCATGGATGCGACTACCCTGCGGAAGATTTTCGGCTTTCAAGAGGTCATTGTCCCGCTTTCATTGTCACAAAAGGAGAGGGATTACCCATTTTTCGGGGTTCCGACAGAAACGGTTCGGCCAATTCTGTTTATAGATCTTCCCGATTTTACTGAGGTCTCCCGTGAACTTTTGCTTGGTGTTAAATTTAGGGCCTACAACCGGATCCCCACTATGCAAATATTCAATTCGGCCACCCAAAACTATTTCAACGACCCGCCACTCGTTTTGCTCAATGGAATTCCCGTTCAGGATCTCAATGTCATTAAGAAAATGGGATCCAAAGATATCGACAGAATTGAAATATGCAGGAGAGAGAGATTTTACGGAGATCTTGCATTCCCCGGAGTTGTTGCCATTTATTCCTCCAAACAGGTAAATAAATTTTTACCGGAATCGGATGAATTGATAAAACTAAACCTGGATGCCTTACAACCTGTTGGTTATTTGAATAAAGTCAAAGAACATATTCAAAATGAACCGGATCTTCGCAAAGTCTTGCTTTGGGAACCGGGCATAAAACCGAGAGAAACCATTACACTTGATTTTGAAACCTCCGATATAAAGGGAAGTTATAAGGTAGTTGTGCGGGGAATAACCAGGGATGGTGAGGTGATTTACAATGAACAATTCTTTGAAGTAAACTGATATGACTTCTAAACTACTGTTTTTTCTATCGATTGCAGTGATATTCGTTTCTGCCAGTGTTTATGCGCAGAAAACAGATACAAATAGCCAAAATTCAGGGAAGATTAGGGGTGCGCGGTTTATTCCATATCCAAATTATACCGGGAAACCCTATTTGTATGATAAATTCCTAATGGGGGAGATTGAACTCACCGACGGAACCAAAATCTCCAATTTGGGATTGAGCTACAGTACTTACCGGGATGAATTGATCTATTATAATTCTTCTATTTCTGCTCAGATAGTCATCGATAAAATTAGTTTGAACGGATTTACGATACATGAACCCAATGGGAATAGCCGGCATTTTAGCAGGCAATATTGTGGGGAGTATATGCATGATCATAGTTATTTTGAGCTTCTTAGCAAAGGTAAAATATCGCTGCTCGCTTATCGGAAAGTAAATCTGGAGCCATGTAACACCTATTATAGCAAATCGGGTATGGCTTATGAACCGGCTTACAGCTATTTTTTGTATTCTCCTATGAAAGGCTATACTCCTGTTAACTTAAATAGGAATTCCCTCCTTTCAAAGTTCAGTAGACCCAATCAGAAAATTGTCAAAAAGTTATTGCGAAAGAACGGAGTCGTGATTGCCGACGAATCGGGTTTTGTACGAGCCTGGAATTTGATTGAGGAGAGCGGGCTCGAACTTGCTTATTGATAGTTGAATTCTTAGGTTGGCCTGCAAAAATTTTCACCCAGATCCTAACTTTCCTTTGGACGGAAATCCCCTTCAGGTTAAATCCATGCGGATATATCTATTTATAACATAGCTTGTTGCCTTTTTGTGGAAACATTTGGTATGTTGTATGATAAGAGTTGTTTTTTTACATGCTTTTACATATATTTGTATTAATACGCAAAAATTAACAGTCTACAGTCCTTTTTGTTCTAAGACCAGTGTTTTAGTTTTAGCAAAACCATGTTTAACCTTAAAAAAAAATCAATGAAAAAAATTTCGCTGTTGCTTACTTTCCTTTGTTTGATTGGAGTGCAACTGGTTTTTTCTCAGACCAGGGAGATCACGGGGAAAGTTACCTCTTCAGAAGACGGAGGTGGAATTCCCGGGGCTTCCATTGTAGTTAAAGGAACTACAATCGGCACTATCGCGGATATGGAAGGTCAATTTAGATTAAAAATTCCAACCAATGCCAAAACCATTGTAGTAACATTTGTGGGAATGGATGCCCATAATGTGGAAATTGGCAACCAATCCGTTTACAATGTTATGTTGAAGCCAACAGATATTTCTGTTGAAGAGGTGGTTGTAGTTGGATACGGTGTGCAGAAAAAGCGTGAAGTAACTGGAGCCATCTCTCAGGTTAAAGGAGATGCCATGGCCAACCTGGCAACACCGAGTTTCGAGTCTCAGCTCGCAGGCCGTTCAGCCGGAGTTCAGGTAACATCAGCAACAGGTGTGTTAGGGGAAGCTCCCCGTATCCGGATCAGGGGTATTGGTTCCCTGTCTCAGGGTACATATCCATTGGTTGTAGTTGATGGAATGCCCATTATCACAGGTGATGTGGGTGGTGATGCATCGGTCAATGCCATGGGAGATATTAATCCCGCAGACATCGAATCTGTTGAAATCTTAAAAGACGGATCAGCTACGGCTATTTATGGATCTAGGGCTGCCAACGGTGTTATCCTGATCACAACAAAAAAGGGAATGAAGGGAAAAGCCAGTGTCACATACAGCGACTATTTTGGTGTTGCCTCCCCGGTTAATCTATTTAGTCTGTTGAATGCCACGGATTTTGTCACCATTGCAAATGAAAAAAGGTCCAATCGTGGACAATCTGCCTTAGCAGTTGGAACGGATATCAATACTGACTGGCAAAAGGCCGTTCTTCGTCAGAACGCATTTCAGCAAGACCACAACCTTTCGGTTTCTGGCGCCAACGATGCAACAAAATACTATTTTTCTGCAGGTTACACTACTCAGGAAGGGGTTTCCCGACCCAATAGAATGAACCGTTTTACAATGCGTGCAAATGTTGATCATAAATTATACAAATGGTTGACACTTGGTTTGAACTCATCGGTAACCAGGTCAGAATATTTTGGAATGAATACAGGGGCCAATTCACTTTCAGGGAATATATTTTCTGCTATTCGTCAGTTGCCGAATACCGCAGTTTTTGATGTGACTAATCCAACTGGCTACAACATTGATATCTTAAATCCGGCTATCGTTGGTCGTGGTTTAAACCTTCAGGGGATAGACGACAACCTTCCAAATATCCGTTATACTTTGGACAACAACATCCAGACCTCCAAAATCATGGGTGTAATGGCAAGTATCTATGGCTTGGTAACGATCACCGACGGGCTTACCTTTAAGACTCAGCTGGGAGTCGATAGCAAAGGAACAACCGGTTTCTTGTACTACAATCCGTTGCATGGCGATGGCAGGGGCGGAAATGGTATTGTTCAAAATGACTTTACAAGCTATTTGCGCTGGAACTGGCAAAATGTTTTGACCTATGCCAAAACATTGGGAGACAAGCACAATATCAACGTTAATCTGGTCAACGAATTCCAACAACAAACCTACAATTACTTTTATGGTGGCGGTAGCAATATGTCAGATTCGTTTTTTAGCCATAACCTGATCAGTGGTTCTTATGGAACACAAAACTCAGGTGGTTCAATGTCTCAAAACGGCTTTAACTCATTAGCTGCAAGGGTCAACTACAATTTTGGGTTGAAATATTTTTTCCAGGCATCTGTACGGAGAGACGGTATTTCTTCACTGCCAAAAGCCAACCGTTTTGGACTATTCCCTGGAGCATCTATCGGATGGACTATTTCCAAAGAGTCTTTTATGGCTGATCTGAAATTTTTGTCTGATTTGAAAGTTCGTGCATCCTATGCCGAAGTAGGTAATGTGAACATTGGTAATTATCCATACCTCGGCCTTTATTCCAATGCAAAATATGGTGATTACAATGGTATCGCCTTTTCTCAGATGGGAAATGATCAGTTGAAATGGGAGACGAGTAAGAAAACTGATATTGGATTGGATGCTGCCTTCCTTGATAATAGAGTGAAGGTAACCTTCGATTACTTTGAAAACAATCAGGATGGTCAGATTTTGGGTGTTCCAACCCCCCCATCTTTTGGTATTCCCGGTAACACAGTTGCAAAAAATATTGGTGCGCTGAAAAACTGGGGATATGAATTTTCTGCCGAAGCTGTTGTGATCAGCAAAAAGGATTTGAGAGTTACTGTTGATGGTAACCTGTCGCTGGTTAAAAATACGGTAAAAGAATTGGTTGACCACCAGGATATTATCAATACTTACACAATCGTTCGCGAAGGAGCATCGTTCCAGTCTTTGTTTGGATACGATTATGTTGGCGTAAATATGTCCAATGGTAACCCGATCTACAGAAAAGCTGACGGTTCAATGGTTCAGGGAAATATTCCAACTTCGACCTACAAGGTATATACTGAAGCTAATCCAACAGACATTTCTGTGGCAGCATCGCTAGCATCGAGCGACAGAAAAATTTTGGGTTCTACTATACCAACTTATTTTGGGTCTTTCGGAGTAAAGGCCGAATTTAAAGGTTTTGATTTTAGTATGATGTTCCGTTACAGCGGAGGCAACTCTTTGATGAACCGAACCAGAATGGATTTGTTAAACCAGAAGTTTCAAAACAATGGTACTGAAATCCTTGGAAGATGGCAAAGTACAAGTAATCCTGGTGATGGTTGGACTCCACGTTTGTGGTACGCAGGGGATACTTTTGTGAATTTGACAGATAATACCAGCACTCGTTGGGTTGAAAAGGGAAATTTTGTTAAGTTACAAAATCTGGTACTTGGCTATACAATTCCAAAATCCTTGTTAAGCAAGGCTGGAATACAGAATCTGAGAGTCTTTGTTCAAGGTCAGGACCTGCTGGTATTCACAAAGTACAAAGGTATCGACCCGGAAATGGAATCGGGCGGTGTTGATTTCAACGGTACACCAAGACAAAGTGTAGTTACTTTTGGCGTTAACTTCAAATTATAATTCCTAAAAACTATACAATATGAAAAATATATTCAAAATTAATCTGAAAACGAGTAAGCTACTTGTAGTTACTGCCATTGTTTTCATGACGATGATCAATTCTTGTGAAAAGAACATCAATCTCCAGCCATTTAATCAGGTTTCTGAAACAGCGGCTTTCCAAACGCCTGCACTTATTGCCCTTTCTGTGACCGGAATGTATGAAGCGGCTCAGATCGGTTATTACGGCAACCCCGTTTCTCCTGCTTATCGTGGTTATCCTTTTGGTGCTGCTTTTGTTGAGCAAGGTGATAATCGTGGAGAAGATGTGGTAAATACCGCTACATTTTATCAGTTGACTTACACTGCTACTTACAGCACCTCCTCGGCCAACAACGTGAATTACTGGAAGGACAGTTATCGATTGCTTAACCGTTGTAACATCGTGATTGATGGAGTGAAAACTGCTGCTGCTGCAAAGGTGATTACTGATGCTCAGTCAGCTATATACACGGGAGAGGCCAGGTTATTGAGGGCAATGACCTACCATGAGTTGGTCCTGAATTTTGCACGTCCGTTTAAAGACACACCTACTGCCTCTCACCTTGGTGTTCCATACTTTGATAAACCTTTTACTACAGCGGCTGCTATCGCTGAAGGTTTTGCGACAGGAAGGAGCACTGTAGCTGAAATATATACAAAGATCCTTGCTGACCTTGACTATGCTGAAGCTAATCTGCCATTGAAATCCACCATGACAGGCAACACAAAAAATACAAGGGCAACCAAAGGTGCAGCTGTCGCAGAGAAAACGAGGATTTATCTTCACATGTGGAACATGGATAAGGTGATTGAAGAGGGATCCAAATTTTTTTCCAGTCCTCTGGCAGGCACCTACTCTTTGACAGCTGACCCTTCGGGACCATTTACAAATCCTTATGGAAATACCGAATCAATATTTGGAATGGAGAATACGGCAAACACTAACCCTGGTGTTAATGCTGCATTAGCCGCAATGTATGCTCCAACCTCCATTGGAGGTCGTGGTCTTGTTACGATGAGTCCTATCATCTGGAGACTTCCGACCTGGTTGGTTGACGACAAAAGACGTGCTGACGGATTGATGGTCACCAAGTCTTCATCTGTTGTGTATACGAATAAATACAAGGATCCTATCAATAAAACTGATCCATCACCGATGATCCGCTATGCCGAAGTTCTTTTGAATATGGCTGAAGCCTACGCACGCAAAGGGGATGTTACCAATGGTCTTTTATATTTGAACATGGTACGTAACCGGGCTTTGGCGACACCTGCCACTCAGGCATATACGGCTTCATCGTTTGCCAACAATGTGGCCCTTTTGGGTGCCATACTGGATGAAAGGAGAATTGAATTTGTCATGGAAGGTCGTCGCTGGCCAGATATTCACAGGTTACAGCAATGCCCGTACTTCCCGATTAGTGGAATTCCCGCAAAACTGGCCAATGGCATGCCAGCCGGATCGCTCTTTACGCTTGGAACGCCTTATACCGGGGCATTGGGAACTGTGGCTGTTCCATATGCAGATTTCCGCTTTTTGTGGCCAATACCACAAGATGAGATCAATGCCAACCCTACACTTGCCAAACAGCAAAATCCCGGATGGTAATCATAATTAAATAAAAAAAGCCCGAAAGGGCTTTTTTTATTTAAAACGGTGTGTCATCAGCAAAGTTTGAACCAGGCCTGCCAAACTCCGGTTTTCCACGGTCGCTGTCTGCTATACTTGGTTCCGCATTCATTTTGGAGTGAAATACGTTTCTTCCTTTGGTGTCGTGAAGATGGCTGATAGAGTGCTCCTCGGGCGCAGAATCAAGGTTGCTGAACTGGGCCAGATGTGCCTTGAAGGAGAGATGAAATTCGCCGATGGCGCCATTTCTGTGCTTGGCCACAATAATTTCTGCAATACCCTTGAGCGAATTGCCATCCTGATCGTTCAGGATGCCATAATATTCGGGACGGTGAATGAACATGACCATGTCGGCATCCTGCTCAATAGCACCCGACTCACGCAAATCCGACAGTTGTGGCCTTTTCCCGTCGCGAGATTCGACTGAACGATTCAACTGCGAAAGTGCGATAATCGGTACATCGATCTCTTTGGCAATGGCTTTCAGGTTACGCGAGATCATACTGACCTCCTGCTCACGGTTGCCCCGGATATCACCACCGGCGGTCATCAGCTGTAGGTAGTCGACGATGACGACCCCAATGTTGTACTGCATCTTTAACCTACGGCATTTGGCCCTGAATTCAAAGATAGAGAGGGCAGGAGTATCATCGATGAAAAGTGGCGCCTCTTCAAGGTTCTTGAGTTTTCGGTTGAAAACTTCCCACTCCCAGTTTTCCAGTCTGCCACTTTTTATTTTGTCCGAGCCAAGCTCCGTTTCTGCGGAAATCAAACGGTTGACCAGTTGAAGAGAGGACATTTCGAGCGAAAAGACCGCCACAGGGGTTTTATAAATAGCGGCCATGTTACGGGCCATGGTCAAAACAAAGGCTGTTTTTCCCATGGCAGGACGCGCAGCAATGATGATAAGATCCGTCTTCTGCCACCCTGAAGTGATCTGGTCGAGTCTGGTAAATCCTGAGGCGATACCACTCAATCCATCGGGTTTCTTGGAGTTGATTTCGATCTGTTCAACAGCCCTTTGAAGCAGTGGTTTAATGGGCTGAGACTCTTTTGTGATATTCCCTTCGGTAACCCTGAAAAGTGATGACTCGGCAAAATCGATCAAGTCGTTCAGTTCCATGGCATCCTCGTACGACTTGCTTTGAATCTCTGAGGAGATCAGAATCAATTCGCGCTGGATGAATTTTTGGGCAATGATGCGCGCGTGAAATTCAATGTGCGCGGCAGAAGCCACCCTGCTGGTCAATTGAGTGATGTAAAGCGGTCCACCTACTTCATCCAACTCGCCGCGGTTCTTCAAAGCTTGTGTGACAACCAGCAAATCGATTGGCTTCTCTTTGGCTGCTAACTCCTTGATGGCATTAAAAATCTTTTTGTGCTCCTCTTTGTAAAAGCTTTCCGGTCTTAGAATGGCTTGAACGGTATGGTATGCATCTTTCTCCAGCATCAAAGCTCCCAACACGGCTTCTTCGACCTCAATTGCCTGTGGAGGAACTTTGCCATAATAGGCATTCAATTGTTCGATGGTGGTGACGGTCTGTTTCTTGTTTCGGTAATTATTCTGTGTTTCGGTCATAATGTGTTAGTAATCAGGAGTTGTTAGTTTTTGATCATCTTTTTCAAAGGTAGTGAGGAGATGGGGAAAACCGTCATTTATATTGAATTTTGATTTTTTGTTATTATTCTAGCCTGAATCAATGGGTTGAAAAATTACAAACAGACTTATTAACCACAGTTATTAACATAGGTGGAAATTTAGTAATAAATAGTTGGTAATGTTCTGATAAAACAATATTTCGTCCCTCTGGGACTCTGAATTCTTTGATTGTTATTTCTATAAATATTCTGTCCCTCCGGGACAAAAAAATGGTCAATTTGCGCATTATCCCGCTAGGGATTTGATATTTATAGAAGTGATTGCATGATGACGTAATAGTCCCGTAGGGACGAGATGCAAACAGAAAACAGTATAGCGGAGATTCAAGAATATCGTAATAGATGCTCTAAAACTACATGATTAGGAACTCCTTTGCCCATTTCAATTTCTTGGATTGCATCATAAATTCCGGTTTTCTGTTCTTCAGTCAAAATATCCCAATCAGAAATATCCTGCTGACTATTGATGTAATTGAGCAGAACGCCATAAAGTTCGTCCAATTTATCTTTCTCCAGGGCATCGATCTGACGAAAAATTCTAAGTTTAATATCTGAAGCAGTCATGTTAAAATGTTTTCTTAAAAGTACAAAATACTAAAAGTAAAGTTCGAAGTTTTTTCACTTTTTTAAATTATCCTGAATTATCTCAGTCAGCAAATCAGTCAAATTCAATCCTGCCGCTTTGATTTGTTGGGGAATAAAGCTGGTAGCCGTCATTCCGGGTACGGTATTAACCTCCAAAAAATAGAAGATCTGATCTTTCAGAATGTAATCGACCCGAACAATCCCTTTGCAGTTGCAAAGGTCGTAAATCTCGGAGGAGAGCGCCTGCACTTTCAAGGTCAGGGCATCACTGATTCTAGCCGGGGTAATCTCTTCGGCCATTCCAGGGGTATATTTTGCTTCGTAATCGAAAAATTCGTTCTTGGGAATTACTTCGGTCACCGGAAGAACAATCTTTTTATCCCCGATTCTCACAATGCCACAAGTAAACTCCTTGCCATCAATAAATTCTTCCATCAACACTTCCGGACTCTCTTTCAAGGCCTTCTCCACGGCTTCAACCAGCTCCTCTACTTTTTTTACTTTCGTGACACCGAAACTGGAACCTCCCGCACTTGGTTTGACGAAAAGAGGAAGCGAGAGTGTTTTAACTACTTCGGAAGGATTCCATTTTTCGCCTTCTATGAGTCGCAGAGATTTGGCTAGCGGAATGTTGTAGGATTGGAGGTATTTGTTGCAGAAATTTTTATTGAAAGTGAGTGCAGAGGATTGCACGCCACAAGAGGAGTAGGGGATTCCCAGCATTTCAAAATAGCCCTGAAGGTTGCCGTCTTCCCCGGGCGTGCCATGAATCATGATGTAAGCATATTCAAGCCGAACTTTCTGTTCATCTAAGACAAATGAAAAATCGCTTTTGTCAATCGTAGCAATCTCACGATCATTCTCCAGAACTTTCCAGTTTCCATTACGGATCGACACCAGCCAGGGAGTAAATTTTTTGCGGTCAATGGCACTATATACATTGGCACTGCTACGAACAGAGACAACATATTCTGAAGAATCTCCGCCGGCTACGATGGCGATGTTTTTTTTAGTCATAATTTCATTATTGGTATTTTTGTTGCCCAAAAAACAAAGGATAAAGTTAAAAGGATAAAGGATAAAGTAAGAACGCCACAATCTAAAAATCCTGAAATTTTTTTTATTTTTTATTCACAATCTCATTTCAAATTCCAGCTCAAATGCCCACTTTATCCTTTTTACTTTATCCTTTATCCTTTTCCTCCCTGTTTGTGAGGTAATTTCTCCATTTCTCAATGCAAGCCTGCATATCTTCCGGTAATTCGGAATCGAAAATCATCTCTTGATGGGTTGTTGGATGGATAAAACCCAGTGTTTTGGCATGTAATGCCTGACGGGGAAGTAATGTAAAACAATTTTCCACAAATTGCTTGTATTTTGTAAAAGTCGTTCCTTTCAAAATTTTATTTCCCCCGTACACCTCATCATTGAAAAGTGGATGACCAATCTCTTTCATGTGAACTCTGATCTGGTGGGTCCGGCCGGTCTCCAGGATGCACTCCACAAGATTGACATACCCAAGCCTTTCAAGCACCCTGTAATGGGTCACGGCAGGCTTGCCATGGTCTCCTTTGGGATAAACAGCGAACACCTGTCTGTCTTTGGTACTTCGTCCAATATTCCCCTCTATGGTGCCTGAATCGGATGCCAGGTTTCCCCATACCAGGGCAACATATTGCCGCTGTGTGGTTTTCATGAAAAATTGCATCGCCAGATTGAGCTTGGCGTGCTCAGTCTTCGCTACGAGCAACAATCCCGAGGTGTTTTTATCGATCCGGTGTACCAGTCCGGGACGTGGATCATCACCCCCATACAACGGAAGACCCAAAAACCTGAATGCCAAAGCATTGACCAGAGTGCCACTATAGTTCCCGTGACCAGGATGTACCACGAGGCCGGGAGGTTTGTTGACCACCAGCAACTCCTCGTCTTCGTAAACGATATTCAGTGGGATATCTTCCGGGATGATTTTAAGCTCTCTGCGAGGGTAATCCATCACTACTGTCACCTCATCATTGGGTTTAACCCTGTAGTTGGATTTTACCGGTTTGCCATTCACCAAGATGCTTTCGGCCTCTGCAGCCATCTGGATCCGGTTACGCGAGGTACCCAGAATGCGGTTGGAGAGGAATTTGTCGACACGCATCAACCCCTGTCCTGGATCGGCAACGAAACGGTGATGCTCAAATTGGCCGGCTAACTCTTCGTTCTCTTCCGAAAGTTCACTATCATCAAAAATGGATTCGTCTTGTTGGCTCATGAAATGTTGGATACCGGGTTATTCCTTCGCACCCAGGGAAAGGTTAAGGTTGACAGCGCTGCCTGCCGGGATGAATATGGTCGAATCGGCCAGTGGAAATTGGCTTAATACTCTTGCTGCCATGGAATCTGATTGATTTTTTATGGAGGCATCATATTGTATTGCGCCTGACTGCAGATGCCGTATTTTCAACAAAGTCAGCACTTCACTCATTGTCAATCCGGTGAAATCAGGGACAAATGTTTCGAAGTTGCCACCACTCTGTCCGACCACCAGATCGATGGTAGCGCCATTGTTCAAGCGGGATCCCGGCAAAACAGTAGCTCCTTTGCTTTTTTGATCAAGGACCAAATCATTGAATTCGGAGGGAATGAATTCGACTCTTCCAATGGCAAATCCTTTGGATTCGAGTAGTATCCTTGCTTGACGCAGGGAGATATCGGTTGCTTTTGGAACCTCCTCCTGACCTGGAACCGAGGAGACCAATGTCAGGTAAATCATTCTGCCAGACTTAATCTTGTGACCAGCACCAGGTTTTTGCATCAGGATGGTCCCGGCTTTTCTGTCAGCCTTGTAGACTGAATCCTCCAATTCAAAACGCAGATTCATTTTTTTGGCCACCTGTCGGGCTTCATTCATCGTCATTCCTGTAAAATTCGGAATGGCGAGACTTTCTCCCCTGTGGGTATAGAATGACAGGATCAGCATGGTGAGCCAAAGCAAAACAATGGTCAGCAGAAGTGCTGCTCCTACGTGTTTTCTGAAAATCTTGCTGAGGAGGAATTCCTTTAGATGCATGAACAAGCGAGATAAATTGATGCGTAAATTTAGGTAATTTTCTTTGAGAAAGTGCCTAGAGTGCCTAAAGTGTGCTAAAGTGCCTAAAGTAATGATCTCCGTAAAATATTTTGTTGTGGCGAAGTACTTTAGGCACTCTAGGCACTTTAGTTCACTTTAGTCACTCTTAAATTTTTTTTATCACATTGTACAAAGTGTCCCGCTCGACAGGGATCAACCCGGCACCACGAATCATTTCGGTAAGCTGATCTGTCGTAGCTGCCGGCGACTGTTCTTCGGAACCTGCCATGGAGTAAATTTTGGTCGTGTCGTCGATGGTGCCATCGAGGTCGTCTACGCCAAATGCCAGTGAAAGTTGTGCTACCTGTTTCCCGATCATGGGCCAGTAGGCTTTCAGGTGAGGGATATTATCGAGGAATATGCGAGATACAGCATAGTTTCTAAGATCTTCAACAGTAGTTTGTTCTTCAATATGGGAAAACCTGTTGTTGTAATGCTTGAATTTCAACGGGATGAATGCATTGAACCCACCGGTTTCGTCCTGCAGGTTTCGCAACCGTGAGAGGTGGTCGATCCGGTGAGAATAGTTTTCAATCAGACCATAAAGCATGGTAGAGTTGGTTGGAATACCCAGCAGATGAGCGGTACGGTGAATGTTTAACCAACCTGCGGTATCCGTCTTGTCAGGACAAATTTTGGCACGTAGCTCCTCATCAAAGATTTCGGCGCCACCTCCAGGAAGGGAAACTAGGCCTGCATCCTTTAGGAGTTTTAACCCTTCCCTGATATCCATCGAAGCGAACCGGCACATGGCATCGATCTCAACGGCGGTAAACGCCTTTATTTGAACATCCGGAAGAATTTTCCTGATCTCTGCGATCAGCTCGGCATAAAAATGCACATCCCTGTCAGGATGAACTCCGCCTACAATATGAATTTCGGTAATGCCCGACAGGGCGTGATTTTGGGCCATTTGTACCAGTTCTCCTATACCCATTTCCCAGCATCCTTCCTCCCCTTTTTTTCTGCGATAGGAGCAGAAAGCACAATGATTGACACAAATATTCGTTGGTTCAAGGTGGATATTTCGGTTGAAGAACACCTGCTTTCCGTTGATCCGGTGACGAACATGGTCGGCTAATACGGCTAAAAATGGAAGTGATCCTTCCTGATAAAGCAGGATGCCCTCTTCCGGGGAAATGCGTTTTCCTGCTATAACCTTTTCCGCGATCGCGATCAATGATTGGGATAATCCGGATTGCTCAAACAGTGGCAATATTGTAGATGACATAGAAAGCGTTCATTTTTTGTTAAGAAATATTGATAATCAACAGGTTGCTTCGTCGTTCCTCATCCAACTGAACAACTTGCGACCGTCATTGCGACCGCTGCCTGTCCCGATTTTTCATCGGGAAGGCACGAGCGGAAAGCAATCCATTGCCTGCCTTAACCGCCCTAAATCAACGAATCCGTCATTGCGAACGGAGTGAAGCAATCTGTTCAACCACTATGAATCATTATCAGTACAAAGGTACCTTTTTTTCAAAAGATCCTTCGATTTGCCACAAAAGACAAAAGGTAAAGAATCTTGTTCTTTACCTTTTGTCTATCAAATCAGTAGGATTTGTATACTATCTCTTGTGACTTGGCTCGTCAGAAACGCTTAGTTTGTGACGTCCTTTGGCACGACGTGCATTCAAAACGCGACGACCGTTTGAGGTCGACATTCTTTCACGGAATCCGTGCTTATTTTTTCTTTTTCTGTTCGAAGGTTGAAATGTTCTCTTCATCTCTGGGAAATATTTTATTTACGACTTTATTTCTCTTATTTAAGGAGTGCAAAAATAGTTTTTTTTTATACAATGTCCAAACAATTGGATAAATAGTAGATAAATTTATATTTTGTTTAAATTATCTGACAGGCAGATAGATCACCTTCTTGGTTTCAAAAAATGGCTCTTTGAAGATTTTGGAGAGGTCAAAAATTTCTGCTGAAGCCTTGAATGGAGTGATTTCAGCCTCAAAATCGCCTCCTTTCAGGTAGATGATACCATTGGGAAGGGCATTCCCCGAATGGGGGGAAACATTTTTTCGTACCATGGAAACAAAGTCGGGAAAGGCAGTAACAGCCCTGCTTATGACGAAGTCGTAACGCAACTTAATCTCCTGCACCCTGTTTTTTTGAGCTCGTACATTGGTTAGTTTCAATTGACCAGCCACTTCCTGAACGACTAAAATTTTTTTTCCGATAGCGTCGATCAGCGTGAAGTTTGAATCAGGGAAAAGGATGGCCAGTGGAATGCCGGGAAATCCACCGCCAGTGCCTACATCGAGCAGATTGGTTCCGGGTTTGAAGCGGATGATTTTTGCGATAGCCAGTGAATGCAATACATGTCTCACATACAGTTCATCGATGTCCTTTCTTGAAATGACATTGATTTTTTCGTTCCATTCACTGTACAACGAGCCCAACGCTTCAAATTGGTTGATTTGAAGTGGCGACAGATCGGGGAAGTATTTTGTGAGAAGTTCCAAAATTAATGTGAAAATTGGGAAATGTGAAAATGTGAAAATTGGCTGAGTGGTCGGGACAGAATTAATGACTTAGAACCAAATCTTAAATTTTTATATATTATGTTGCTGTTTATCATGAATGTTGCTTTCCGTAATTTTCACATTTTCACATTTTCCAATTTCCCAATTATTTCGCTATTTCATTATTTTTCAGCAACTCAAAAAGCATTTCGCGGGAACGGAAAAGCTGTACTTTGACAGTACCAAGAGGTAAGTCCAGTTCTTTGGCAATTTCATCGTAGGAGTACTCCTGAAAGTAACGCAACTCAAGCAACTTGCGGTACCGCGGTTTCAGTTTAGCTACCATCCTGCGGAGGATTTGTGAATTTTGATCCCTGATAATGCTCTCTTCGGGATTGTATCCATCGGCCCGTGCATTGTAGTTGTAATCACCACCGACTTGTTTGTCACCGGAAGAGGGTTCAAGAGGAACTGTTACAGCTCTTTTCTTTCGCATAAAATCTATGGCATTGTTGGAGGCTATGCGAAAAAGCCATGTACTGAATGCGTATTGAGGAGTGTATTGGTGAATATTGGTGAAAGCCTTTCCAAATGCTTCAATTGTTAAATCCTCCGCATCTGTCCGGTTATTTACCATCTTCAGCAACATAAAATAGATGGTATCCTTGTAGCGTTTCATCAGATCGGCGTAAGCTCTTTCGTTGCCTTTGCGGGCAGCTTCAACCAATTCAATATCCCTTTTTGCATTGCCGGACTGACCCTGAGCTATTTCCATTTTCTTTTTTGGCCGGTAAATAATTGGACAATAATGAAGCAGATGTTAATAAAAGGAAGGAATGCTTTGTAAACAAGCAACATAGGCAAAAAATTCTTTTCCCCCATTCTTTTTGTTGCCACAGCAATCCAGGTCATTTCGAAGATGAGCAGAAAGCCCCATATACCCAGAATCCAGAATAACAGTGGGGAAACGATTAATAGAAAGATGAGTGATACTGTAAGGATAAGTCTGCTAATCAGGTTGAGTGTGCGGAAAAAGCGTTGTCCGGCGGAGAATTTCCGTCTCAGCATTAGTTGTTTTTTCTTGAATTCTACCAGATCAATCCATTCTGTTTCACCGGTAAATGCAACAGGGGTCGTTTTGTCGTTATAAACTACCGTATTTTTTCTGGTGCCGATCTTGTTAATAAACAACTCATTTTCACTGAATGGTGAATCTAGAACCGCGGCAAATCCACGTAAATCAAGGAAAGTTTCGCGACGATAAGCCATGTTGAATTCAAAAACCGGCATTGCTACGCCACATACCTGACCAGCTCCTGATAGCAGGTAGGAGGTGAAATTCTCAAAACGTAACCAGCTTTTGTAACTGCCTGTGGCGTCGTTGAAGTGCATGTAACCTATCGATACTTCTTTGTCTGGTTCTAGTCTTTGCGCATAATTTTTTAGCCACTGGTTGTCACTAATTCTGCAGAGAGGACTTAAATAGACCAGCCACTCTTTGCTGGAAGCCCTGACTCCAATGGTGATGGCAAGGGCATTCGGAAAATCAGTCTCCTGGATAATTTTTGTTGTTTTCAGGTTGCCATGACTGATTTTCAGCTCGGCAAGCAGCCAGTCGGTGCCGTCGGTGGAGCAGTCGTCCACTACGACGATCTCAAAATCAGGATAGTCCTGCGAAAGTAGCGTTGGCAATAACTCCTGCAGTTGTTCAAGGTAATTGCGTGATGTAACTATGATGGAAATGGTGGGAAGGTTTGGTTCCTTGTTTTTCTGTTTTCCACTGAAAATAAACTTTATTAGTAGTATCAGATAGAATAGCTGTACCAAAAAGGCCAGCCCAAATACAACAAGCCCAATGAACTCTTCAATTGTAAACTGAAATCCGCCAAAATCTACTGTCATAATTCAAACAAAAGTCCTCAAAAATACACAATGCCTAGTTAAGTACCCTCGTTTTTGGCAGTTTTTTTTAATGAGTACAATAAGTTGTCGGAAATGTTATTTTGCTTTAATGACTATCTTTGCGGCCAGAAATCTTTTGAATGAAGTTCGAATTACAACAAACAGCCAGCGATTCTAAAGCGCGTGCAGGAAAGTTCCATACTGGGCACGGGGTAGTTGAGACTCCGGTTTTTATGCCGGTTGGGACAGTCGGTTCGGTTAAAGGTATCCATTTCAAAGATCTGAAAGAGGATATCAAAGCCCGGATTATTTTAGGAAACACTTACCATCTTTATCTGCGTCCGGGTATAGAGGTCCTTGAAAGCGCTGGCGGCTTGCACCGTTTCAATGGTTGGGACAAACCCATTCTAACAGATAGCGGAGGATTTCAGGTGTTTTCGCTTGGCGACATCCGTAAAATTACGGAAGAGGGCGCAAAATTTCAATCGCACATAGACGGTTCACGACATTTGTTTACACCGGAGCGTGTGGTAGACATTCAAAGATCCATTGGGGCCGACATCATCATGGCGTTTGACGAATGTACTCCCGGAGATGCGGATTATGACTATGCCAGAAAGTCGCTCGAATTGACGCAACGGTGGTTGGATCGTTGCATGAATCAATTTGTTTCCACAATTCCCAAATACGGTTACGAACAAACGCTTTTCCCGATCGTTCAGGGGTGTGTATATCCTGATTTAAGGATAAGGGCGGCCGAACATGTTTCGATCTACCAGGCTGATGGATATGCTATTGGTGGTCTTTCGGTAGGAGAGAAGGAAGAAGATATGTATGCCATGATAGAAGTTGTCAACGATGTTTTGCCAACCGATAAACCACGATACCTGATGGGTGTCGGAAATCCCGTGAATATTCTGGAAGGAATTGACAGAGGTATAGATATGTTTGATTGTGTGATGCCTACCCGCAATGGCCGCAATGGTATGTTGTTTACCCGCAACGGAGTGATCAATATCCGAAACAACAAATGGGCCGCTGATTTCACCCCCGTTGATCCCGAAGGAACTTCCTTCGTCGATCACCAATATACAAAGGCCTACCTGCGTCACCTGTTTCAGGCAGGAGAGATGCTTGGTCCAATGATCGGAAGCATACACAATCTGGCTTTTTATCTTTGGCTGGTAGATGAGGCGAGAATTCAGATTTTTCAGGGTACTTTTAAGACCTGGAAAGAACAGATGGTAAAACAACTGCGCACCAGACTCTAATTAGAGTTTACAATATTACCTTTGTACAGATGGCCAAGAAGTATTTACAACGCATCGACAGATACATCATCAAAAAATACCTGGGAACTTTCTTCCTGGCTATTACTTTGATTATTAGTATCTCTATCATCTTTGACATCTCCGAAAACATTGATGACTTTATCTCTAGAAAAGCTCCCCTGAAAGCCATTGTATTCGATTATTACATCCCTTTTATTCCCTATTTTACCAATCTTTTCAGCGCGCTGTTTACCTTCATTGCGGTCATCTATTTTACCTCAAAAATGGCCTACAACTCTGAGATAATAGCTATGCAATCGAGTGGGATCAGTTACCAAAGAATGATGCGGCCTTATCTTGTTGCTTCAGGTATTATTGCCGGCATGTCGTGGATACTGGGCAATTTCATCATCCCTCCTACTGCCTTGTCGAGGGTGAATTTCCGCACTACTTACATCAAAAATGAATACATCAATACCGATAGAAACATACACAGGCAGTTAGAGCCTGGGCTTTTTATTTACATGAAAAGTTACGACAACAGGGGTGATGTCGGCTATAAATTTACCATCGAAAAATTTGAAGGCACTAAGCTAAAATCAAAACTGATAGCTGATTACATCAAGTGGGACCGTGAAAGAAAGAAGTGGGTGATCCACGACTATTTTATCAGGGATATGAGTGGCAATATGGAGAAGATATCCAAAGGCACTCAGATTGACTCGACACTTCGGATGACACCGGGCGAATTTGGGCAGCAAAGTTCCAAGGAGGAGACCATGGATTATTGGCAGTTGAATAAATACATCAAAGACCTAAAATTGAGAGGTGTAGACAACGTGTCAAGTTATGAAAAGGAAAAATATCAGCGTACCTCGGGGCCCATCAGTACTTTTATTTTGACCATCATCGGTGTTTCACTTGCATCCAGAAAGAACAGAGGAGGAATTGGTATTCATCTTGGTTTGGGGCTGTTGCTCAGTTTTTCCTACATTATGTTTATGCAGGTAAGTACCATTTTTGCTTTCAAGGCAGGTTTTAATGTGCTGCTTGCAGTATGGCTTCCAAACATAATATATGCCATGATAGCGTTGGTCCTCTACAAAAGAGCATCGAAATAATTCCATTGAGTATCAGGTAAAAAGGTGTGCTTGCCAGAAATCTATGGAGGCAATCTTCCTGCTTATAAAGCCAAAGAGAATAATTTTTGTATTTTTGTCGCACCATATTTCGACCAAAAATCAGTTCTTATATAGGACAAAACATAAGTAAACAGCTACAGATTATGTCATTAAAAAGAAACATCCTGGACCTTCGCAGGAGAAAGAAAGAGGCTCAGCAAGGTGGTGGCGAAGCCGCCATAGGGAAACAGGTTGCCATGGGCAAAAAGACTGCCCGCGAAAGGATCAAAGCGATCCTGGACGAAAACTCTTTTCATGAGTATGACCTCTTCGTCGAGCACACAGGAAAAGATTTCGACATGGAGAAAAAGGTGCTACACGGTGATGGCGTCATCATTGGAACCGGCACCATGTACAATCAGCCTGTTTGTATTTATGCACAGGATTTCACTGTTGCAGGTGGATCTTTGGGTCTGATGCATGCCCGCAAGATTACCAAAATCATGGATCATGCGCTTAAAATGCGGGTTCCAATTATTGGCATTAACGATTCTGGGGGTGCGCGTATTCAGGAAGGTGTAAACTCCTTAGCAGGATACGGTGAAATATTTTACCGCAATACAGAGGCTTCCGGTGTTATTCCGCAATTATCGGTTATCCTCGGCCCTTGTGCCGGTGGTGCTGTCTATTCCCCTGCCCTCACTGATTTCGTTTTTGTGGTGGAGAACATTTCAAAGATGTTTATTACTGGTCCAAGTGTGATAAAAACTGTACTGGGCGAAGAGATTTCAATGGAAGAGCTGGGTGGTGCCCTTGTTCACAGTGAAATAACCGGGAATGCCCATTTCTATGCCCTAAGTGAAGATGAGTGTTTCGAGCAGATCAAGAAACTGATCTCCTTTATTCCCTGGAACAATACCCAGAAGGCACTACGTTTCCCAACACAAGCCCCGACCTTTCCCACCAGCATCGAAGACATCGTCCCAAGTGACCCGCATTATCCTTACGATATCCGCGACATCATTAAAGCAATTTCGGACAGCTCCGACTTTTTTGAGGTTATGGAGCTTTTTGCCCGGAACATTGTCATCGGATTTGGTCGTATTGCTGGAAATACTGTAGGTTTTGTTGCCAACCAACCGATGTACCTGGCAGGTGTTCTGGATTGCGACAGTTCAGATAAAGCTGCCCGTTTTGTCCGCTACTGCGATGCTTTCAATATTCCTATTGTGACCCTTGAAGACATGCCAGGTTACCTGCCGGGAGTTGATCAGGAGCACGCAGGTGTGATCCGTCACGGAGCCAAACTTTTGTATGCATACAGTGAAGCGACTGTTCCGAAAGTTACAGTGATCATCCGTAAAGCTTATGGAGGAGGTTACATTGCCATGAATTCCCGGCACTTGGGAGCCGACTTTGTCTATGCCTGGCCCACAGCCGAGATTGCGGTGATGGGTCCCGAAGGCGCTGCAAATATTGTCTTCCGCAAAGAGATTGATGAAGCTGAGAACCCGGCTGAAATGCGTAAACAGAAGGTTCAGGAGTATAAGGATAAGTTTGCCAATCCATTTGTCGCTGCCTCCAAAGGATACATTGATGAGGTGATTGAGCCACTCGAAACGCGTGCTCGCCTGATTCACTCCCTGGAGATTTCAGAGCATAAGGTCGACAAGAGGCCGGCAAAAAAACATGGAGTTCCTCCATTCTGATCATCATTGATCTTAATAAAAGACCATTATGGAAGATAATAGACCAAAATATGAGGTATTCGTCGTCAATACGGCACAATACTACACGCTGCTTACCAAGAAATATGGGATGCGGAAGAAGTGGCAGCCGGCTGACTTGAACGAGATACGCTCCTTTATACCGGGCACTATTTTAGAAGTATATGTAAAACCAGGGCAGGAAGTTCATGCCGGAGATAAACTGCTCAAATATGAAGCCATGAAGATGCAAACCATCCTTGAAATGCCTTTTGCAGGCACAGTGAAGGAGGTTCTTATAGCTGAAGGGGATAAAGTACGTAAGGATCAGTTGATGATTCAACTGGAGGAGCTTGCAGAATAAGAGGTTAGTTAATAAAGTTTCCAAAGTTTAGTGTTACGATCAAATTTTGTTCGTAACGTAAACTTTGGAAACTTTTTGTTGTCGAATCTCGCTCGTAACGTCAGCTTTGGAAACTTTATTAGTTGTTATAGTCGAGTCGCCGGTAGATTTCCAATAAATCCCTGGCATTCAAGTTCTCTGACGTAACGACCCCTAGTTTTGTTAAGAGTTTAGATGCTTCTTCCACCAAAATTCCCTTTCCTCCCTTAATGGATTCACAAAGATTGAGGTATTGTATGATCCAGAAAGCATTAACAAAATGGTAGAATCTCCTGGTAAACATTTTCACATCTGCACAGTTCTTTTTTAGTTCATTCAATCGATCCAGGATTTCTGTCTGCGCAAGATAATTTTGTAAAACAGGATCAAACGTATCAATCAGCTGCTTCCAGGTAGCCCTGTCTGCATCAAAAAGGAGTCCAGGATTCCTGAAAAGGGGACGTAAAATATCGAAAGATTTTAAGGCATAGGCAGAATAGAGTTCTTTATCGCCCTCCTCCCATTTTTTCAATGCAGCTCCCGTTCCAAATGGTACCCTGTGGGATATCCGGGCTGCCGGATAAACAGTTGCATCTTTGACAACTCCATATTCGCCCAGCAAGACCATCTTGTGCAAAAAATGAAAATCTTCCCCTGCCTGTCTTCTGTTCATGCCTCCCTGCTTCACGTAAGAACTGGCTTTGACAGCAAAACTTGACCCTACTGTATGGATGGAATGCGGGTAACCACACCATTGCATGGCATTTCGAAGGTATCGCAGGTAGAGCTCGTATTGGATTATTCCTTCGCGCAAAGAGTTTGTCAACGTGGGATCGTCAACGGGATGGCTAAAATTAAGTGTAACAAAATTGTAGTGTGGATTTTCCCTGAAAGCCGTTTTAATTGAGGTGAAGTAGTTCTTTGATGCCAGACTGTCGGCATCAAATCCTACCAGGATACCTTCTTCCAATCCCGATTGATCAAGGTATCGGATGGCTTCGTCCATGGCAATTTTTCTTGCCCACCCCACTCCAGCCCATTTTGAAGGCAATGCGGGGGCATGCAAAAGCCGAAGTTGATAGAAGGGTCTTATCCCATTATCCAACCATACCTGAACAGATTGAATGGTTTTTAGGTTATTTAGCAATTGCTGGGGTGGAGTCCGGTCAGAGGAATTAATTACAACGATGACTGTTACATCACATGAAGGAGGTGAACAGGCGGCAAGTGATTCGAGCGAGCGGATGAGTTCGGGCTCATCAAAACAGGGTATGGTAACGAACAGTGAACTCTTGTTTTCAAAGACAGAGAGCTGTTCCGTTACCAAAAGCGGTTGCTGCCGATCAAGATAGGCCCTGAATTTTGACATAGTGACCGGATAAGTTCCATAAACAAAACAATAGGAAGCTCAGAAATTTTTCTGGCCTGGAGTATCAGGGTTTGTATCTTTTATTCAACCCAACGGCGACATCTTTGGTGATGTTGAATTTTGGGGTTCCTTCGAGCATACTGGAGCTGTTGAGGATGATGTCGAATTTTTTATCCGCATTGTAGCTCTTTAGAAAGGAGGAGATACTGTCGATGATTTGCTGGTTGATTTGACCCTGCATTTCGTTGAGTTTCTGCGTAAGTTCATAGTCGAGCCTTTCAATCTCCTGTTGCTGTCCGCTCAATCTTTCCTGCTCAAGCTTGGCCCGCTCTTCGGTCAGGAAGCCTCCTCTCTGTACCTTTTCCTGAAATGCAGCTACCTCTTTTTCAAATTTAATCCTTTTGGCACTGTACTCCTTCTTGAAGGACTCCTGGTTTACCTGAAGATTGGCAGTCAGTTTCTTTGCCAGCTCGTAAGTGAAAAGAACAGAATCCATTTTGACATAAGCAATTGAAACTGATTTTGACGATTCTGAGTTGTTATTACCTTTTTGGTTCATGCTACTTTTATTTCCTATGAAATGAAGCAGGTAGAGCAAAGCAACAGCAACTCCCAGTACTACAGAAACAATCGTTGAATTCTTCATATTATAAAAGTGATGTTCTAGTATCTTTATTTAAGTGAGACAAATATAGCTGAAATGTTTTATCTGCAATATCGTCAAGCTATTTTTCATGCGTTAATAATTGTGTTATTCATTCAACAAGTGAGGAAGGAATATTCCTTAATCTGCCAATGGTCGAAATATGATTTCCAAATAGTCGTTTCCCTGCCAAATTGTTCGATGAGTTGATAAACATCATAGATTGACTAAGAGGGCATCGTTACTTTTACATCTGCAACGAAGAGTTAAATAGAGAATGATGATTAATCGACTGATAGCTGCTGTTCTTCCTTACATGCCAAAACGTTTGGTGTGGATTTTCTCCAAGAAGTACATCTCCGGAGAGAACCTTGCGGATGCCATTCGTGAATCAGAAAAGATTAACGCCGAAGGATGCGTTGTAACCATTGATATATTGGGTGAATTTATCTCAAGACTTGAAGAAGCTGAATCCTTTAAAATTCAGTACATCGAAGTGATTGAACAGTTTTCATCCAGAAAAATCAAAGGGAATTTTTCTGTCAAACCCTCTATGTTTGGTCTTCTGCTTGACAAAGAGGCTTGTTACAGAATCATCAGGGAAATAGTAGCCGTGGCCGATAAATACAATAGTTTCATTCGGATCGACATGGAAGATTCGACCTGCACAGACGATGAAATTAACATTTACAACAGGCTCAGGGAAGAATTTCCAAAGCGGGTTGGACTGGTAGTTCAGGCTTACATGAGGCGGACCCTTGACGATGTGAAAAACCTGATGAAAAGTGGCACTACCACCTCCCCCCTCAATTTTCGTTTGTGTAAAGGAATCTACATTGAGGATAAATCCATCGCTTTCAAAGGGTACCAGGAAGTTCGTGATCATTTCATGGAGGACCTCGAATTCATGTTAAAGAACAACATATTTGTCGGGATTGCAACGCACGACCGCTATCTGGTTGAACAATCCATGCTATTGATTAGGCGACTCAACATTCCCAAAGAGATGTACGAATTTCAGATGTTGTACGGTGTGAACCCCAAATTGCGTAAGTATATTGTCGAAAAGGGCTACACCATGAGGGTATATCTTCCATTTGGGACACAATGGTTTAACTATTCCACCCGCCGTCTGAAAGAAAATCCCAACATGGTGTGGCACATTCTGAAAGCCCTTATTATCAGAGGATAAATTAGTTAATTTACCTCCAGCTCCCTCCATTCGGGTAGTTTTGGAAAGGGGGTATGCGGATCGGTCTGGTACCAGAAGCAGGTAGAGGCAATGTCTGAATGTTGCGCCAGGTAACGTCCTCCATGGTGCCATCCCAAATCCTGAATCGTTATTTTCAGATCTTTTTCAAAGCGTATGGGATCCATTATGTGCCAACGGTATAACCCAAATCTCATCATCACCTTGTAATCTCCACTGGGACGAATCACTTGGTGAAGGCCCGAATATGGTGTGCAAAACTCCTTATATTTCCCGTCACGGTCAAAATTGTAAGATCCGCAAAAGTAATCTTCAGTACCAGTGCCACAAATGGTTGGGTATTGACTGTCACCATCCATGTAAAATTTTATCTCCCCTTCACCCCACCAGCCATTGTTGGTGGCACCCCACGCCATGTAAAGTCCCACAAACTGCCCCTTGCCTTTGATGCCGTCGACAATGGTATAAATAGATGATTCAACTGGGTTGGCACGACGGAATTGAGCATGAAAATAGGCCGCATCCGATGGTATTTCTGTCAATGTATAATCTATCTGGTAATATACAGACATAGCATCTTTGTCATTGATGTTCTCCATGGTTATTTTGCATTTCTTGCGGAATGGCATGGCCCAATAACAATTGAAGGCACTTCCGGGATTAACACAGACCGGTAAAGAGGTCAATTGCGCATAAGTGTTCCAACCCTGGCCAAAAAAATCACCCACAGGACACTCTACTGACGGTTCTTTTTCACCATCCCAGTATATGCGTAGAATAGAGAAGCGCCAGTTTCCGGTAGGGGTCATCCAGATGTGCTGAATCGCCCCGGGACCTTCCATTTCGGCTAGTGTGAAAGTTTGGCCTGGCTTAATATCGATACAGGGATTTACTTTCCATCCCTGGCCTAGGTCACGGGCAGCATCAGCGCTGGTGGCCTTATTGGGTTTGTCCTTGTCGGCGGGATTTGCCATTCCGCCTTTTCCCTTCTCTCCCGTAAAATTTTCAGGACTGATAGAACGGGATTTGGCATCTGATGTCCGGTAGAGATTTCCCATATTCATATCCAATCCGTTAAATTTAGACTGGGAAAAACCAGAAAATGCGACCAGTACCGAAATAAGAGTTACAAGAAATTTTCTTTTCATTTTGTTGAAGTATTTTAGATTGTTCATGGATTCAGAGGCTCAATTTACTGAAAAAATGGCAATCTAATTTAGTGTCGTGATATTTTTGACTAATGAGTCAATACTAATTTTTAATTTATTGGTTAAACTATTGGGTAACCAAATCGTCTAAGTTGGGATTAACGTTTAGTTCTACTACTCATATTGTTTAAAATATCAAGTCCGTTGAAAGATTTATCTATCATAATTGTTAACTTCAGAGGTGGAGAAAAACTCACCAAATGTCTTGAGTCTATTCGGCTGATCGAGGATAGCCGCTTTTCTTTTGAAGTCGTAGTTGTTGATAACCAGTCTAACGATGGAAGTCTTGAGGAAAACATTCGTATGTTCCCTGAATTCACATTTATTTCAAATACCGGGAACAATGGCTATGCCAATGGATGCAATCTTGGCGCTTCAATCAGCCAGGGGCGTACATTTTTGTTTTTGAATCCCGATACCACAGTTTCGGCAGATGCATTGTTTGATATGCTTGAAGAGGTTCAGGTTAGACCGCAATATTCCGTCGTTTCCTGTAGTCAAGTCAGGGAGGACGGATCAAAAGACCGCCCGTACGGGAAATTTTTAACTCCTGGAACCTTGACTGGATGGCTTAGATCCATCCGGCTGGTTTTTCATGGTCCAATTGAGGATACGATTGTACAAACCAAGCATTATGTCTATCCAGATTGGGTCTCCGGGTCTGTTTTTATGATGAAACGGGATGGGTTTTTCCAGTTAGGCAAATGGGATGAAGATTTCTGGATGTATTTCGAAGATGTTGATATGTGCAGGAGGGTTATAGAAAAAGGAGGAGAAGTTGTCACACTTAAAACAGCAGAAATTGGTCACTTGCATGGCGGTTCCTCACGATTGAATTTAGAGGTTACAGTTCTGACAAAGACAGAAGTTTATATATCCAGGCATCTGTATATTTCAAAACACGAAAATGAGGGGAAAGCTTTTTCTATGCACCTGATATTGATTTTAAATAGCTTGCTTCTTGGTGCAATTCCTGCTCTTTTGGGAACCATCTTGTTCTTTATCCGGCCACTTCAAATGTACAGGCGAATTTATACCAGATTGGTGGAGTATTACTTCAATGTGATTTTTTCTGGGAAATGGTTAAGTGTGAAGTCGGTGAACTACTCTATGGAGAATAGGGAAACGGCTCAGGAACAGATAACTACATGCGTTAATAGGGCTTAATTGCTTCATAGAATATTTTCTGTCAATTTTGTTTGACAAGTGATTGGTACAATTTGACCAATTTCTCTCCAACAGCCTGGTCATTGAACAACAGGGCATTGGCAGTTCCTTTTTGAATCAGCTCCTCTTTAAATTTGTTGTCAGTTAAAATCTTCCGGATGGCCAGTCCAATTTCCGAACTATTCGCCGGATCTACATAGACTGCGCCATCTCCTCCGGCTTCCGGCATACTGCTGATATTGGAGGTGATAACCGGGCATCCTGATGCCTGTGCTTCAAGGACAGGTAATCCAAACCCTTCAAAGAAGGAGGGATAGACCATAATCTCTGCCAATTGGTAAATGGCATGAAGATCTGAAAAATCGGTATTGTGCAGGAAAATCAACTGTTTCCGTATGCCGGATTCAATGATAAATTCGTCCAGTAACCTTTTGTAATCGGTCGGTTTCCCTAAAAGAACTACCGGAATGGTCAGCTTTTCACTAACTACTCCTTTCAAAATTGCAAGCTGATTCTTCCGTTGTTCAATGGTACCAACACAAAGAATGAATTTCTCGGGAAGATCGTATTTCTTACGAATAGAATCTTTCAGCTCCTCATCGACCTGTTCATAGAATCGTCTGTCGCAGGATTGATGAAGAACCGCTATTTTTTCTTCCTCAATACCCAGATAATTGATGATGTCTTCTTTGGTTTGATGGCTGATAGCCAATATCTTCGTGCATCTTCGACAGCTGCTCAATGTATTGAGAAAGTAGAGTTTGCGATCTATTTGTTTGTAAAATTCAGGGAATCTAAGGAAAATAAGGTCATGAATGGTTACAATGGAAGGGATTCCTCTTTTTTCTATTCCGACAGGAAGGCTGTGACTGAGTCCATGGAAAATATCAGCATGTTTTTTTTTTGCCAATCCGGCCACCCTGTACATTCTCCAATAGGACCTGAATCGTTTGAAGAATTTGGATTGTGGCGATATAACCTCGACTGATTGCGGCGGAATAAAAAGCGATGTAAGCTTTGGGGCAAAAAGCAGATACCTGTTCTCTGGATAATAGCGAGCCAATAAACTTACAGTATTTCGGCTGTAGTTGCCTAATCCTGAAAAATTCTGAAATAGCCTTTTTGCTTCAAACCCAATGATCATCGATAAGTAAGTTTAGTCGTGGTGTTGGATCTATTCCATCATCAATTCCGGTTAAATTTAATTGAATATTTTAATACTCGGCTAAAAAAATGTACAGATTCAAAAAAAACTGATTCCTGTTAATTAATCTGTCTGATAATTAAAGCATAAACAGGCAATTGAAACATTCTAGGTTTAACTACTTCATGTAATCTTTTTCCGGTCTGTTTAAAGCTTTGTATGTTGGCAGTGATTATTTAACTTTACCGATCAAACTTCCTGCAAAGACAGTTGTTTTGACCACTTAAATTAACATAGATGAATTTCCTGAATACAGCTGTTTACCGCATCATAGTACCTAAGTTTTTTCGAAAGAAAATTGTGGCTCGTGTTCTCAGATCAAATATTTTAGCTTACTATTCCAGTCTGAAAGAACCTCTTACTGAGGAAATTAGCAAGGTATGCGATTATGTAAAAAATTGCGGGATTGCTATGATTCCTTACTACTTTCAGGATGAGTACATCGAAGATACCATAGAAGTCCACTACGACACAGAAACCGGGTTACGTTATGTGGTGTACAAAGGGAAAAGACTCTATTTCAAGAGAAGATGGAGTAAAAAGAGAATCCGACTAAGTTTCAATGAGCTGAGAAGAGAGCAAGATAATCGCAGTCCTCATTGCTACGAAACAGATGGTTTCGTGGTTGAAAAGAGTGATGTTTTGGTTGATATCGGTGCCGCAGAAGGAATTTTTGCTTTAAGCAATATTGAGCAGGCAGGAAGGATCGTCCTTTTCGAGAGTGGCAAGGAGTGGATTGAACCGTTGAAAGCAACCTTTGCGCCCTGGAAAGAGAAAGTGACGATTGTGAATAAATTTGCCGGTAATGTGACCAATGGGAAATGTGTTACCCTGGATGATTACTTTTTACCCGGGGAGAAACTATCGTTCCTGAAAATTGATGTTGAGGGTGCAGAATCCTTATTGTTAAGCGGTTGTAGGAGAATCTTAAGTGAAGTAAGGCCATTGAAAGTGGCAATTTGCACCTATCATAAAGATGAAGATGAAAGGGAGTTGAATGAGACACTGAAACAAAATGGATTCGAAACCTCTCCATCTGATGGCTTTTTAATCATCTATACAGACAGAAAACTTAAAGCTCCCTATCTTAGACGTGGCTTGATCAGAGCAATAAAAAACTGAAAAAAATCTGATGCGCATTATGCAAACCGGAAAGAAATTTTTGCTCTTTTTCAAAAGGCCATTTTTTAGGGATGACCGGATTATCCTTTATTTGTGGATAGCCATATCAATTTTTATCGGCGTTTTCAACTCTCTTACCGGGCGTCTGCACAACAATTACAAGATTTATAAATATGTCTTCCTAAATATTCTCGAACAATTTCCACTCTATCAGCATCGTTCGCAGTTTTTCGATGACATGAACCATTATGGCCCGGTATTTGGAGTAATTATGGCCCCTTTTGCTTTAATGCCTGACTTAATTGGAGCCTCCCTTTGGCTGGTCTTTTTGGCCATGGTGCTGTATTATGCAGTAAAGGAGTTGCCACTGAAGCCCTGGCAACATATGGCTATCCTTTTGATTTGCACAAATTCGATGATTATCGCCCAAACGAATGTGCAATTCAACACTGCAACAGCCGCCCTTATTATCTTGTCTTATACATTGATCAGGAAGGAGAAGGATGGTTGGGCCGCTTTTATGATTATGCTGGGAACCTTTGTGAAACTGTATGGAATCGTTGGATTTGCCTTCTTTTTCTTCTCTAAACATAAACCTAAACTGATACTCTGGAGTATGATCTGGGGTGTAGTATTTTTTGTGCTGCCGATGCTTATTTCGTCTCCAGGGTTTATTGCCGGTCAATACAAAGATTGGTTTAATGAGTTGGTAATTAAAAACCAGGACAATGGGAGTGCACTTCAGCAAAATGTTTCATTCTTGGGTATGATCCACAAATCCACTGGAAATTTTGAATTTTCCAATCTGCCGATACTTCTTGGAGCACTTCTCCTTTTCGCCCTGCCTTACCTGAGAATCAAGGAGTACCGGCAAAACAGCTTTCAGTTGCTTACGCTTGCATCCGTATTAATCTTTACCGTGTTGTTCAGTACCGGCAGTGAACCAAATACTTATATCATTGCAATTACAGGAGTAGCAATATGGTTTGTTATTCAACCGCGTCCCTATTCAGCATGGAGCTTATTTCTGATTATCTTTGGGATTGTCGTTTCAAGCTTTGGTCCTTCCGATTTGTTTCCAGGATCGTTGTATCGGCAGATTATAAGGCCATATGCCTTGCAGGCATTGCCTTGCACCCTTATTTGGCTGACAGTTGTCTACGAGATTCTGTTTAAAAAATCGGATAACTACTTAACAAATCCACTAGAATGAAGAAGAAACTTGTTTCAATAGTACTTCCAGCACACAACGAGTCAGGAAATATCGAAATGATTTTCGAGCGGATAAAATCTTGCTTCCCTTACAACCTTTACGATCTGGAGTTGATTTTTATAGATGACGGAAGTACGGATGATACCTTAGAGAAGATCAGAGAGCTTTCTAAAAGTCAGGAGGGGATGTATTATATCGAATTGTCCAGAAATTTTGGTCATCAAAATGCGCTTAAAGCCGGACTGGATAGTGCCAATGGAGATTGCGTCATTTCCATGGATTGCGATTTGCAACATCCCCCGGAAATCATAAGCAAGCTACTCGACAAATGGGAGGAGGGTTTCGATGTTGTTTATACGCGAAGGGAAGAGAGTGAAAACCTTTCCTATTTGAAGCGAAAATCATCAAACGGTTTCTACTACTTTATAAGCTGGTTATCCGACATCAAAATAGAGAAAGGGACCTCTGATTTTAGATTGATAGACAGACGTGTAGCCGATGTATTTTCCAGGTTTAAAGAGAATGACCTTTTTATTCGGGGATTAATTAAATGGGTTGGTTTTAAACAGATTGCCATCGATTACCATCCAGATGCCCGACATTCAGGTAGCAGCAAATATACTTTTCGGAAAATGTTGAAATTTGCCTTTAATGGCATAACTTCATTAAGTACCCGGCCGTTATATATTGCTGTATATCTCGGTTTTATTCTTTCCTTGCTCTCCTTCCTGTATCTTCCTTATGTAATATGGTCCTATTATTATTCAGGTCATTATGCTTATGGTTGGGGTTCTGTAATACTGACTGTAGTATTTTTCTCGGGGTTGCAACTTTGTGTTTTGGGTATTATTGGGATCTACATCGGGAAGATGTTTATGCAGGTAAAAGACCGGCCACTCTACATTGTAAAGTCAACGAATTTAAAAGACTCAGAATAGTATGATATTTCTAAGTTTCGATATTGAGGAATTTGACAATCCGCTTCCCTATACAAAGACATTGAATTTTGAGCAGCAAATGTCAATCTCAAAAATCGGAACAGAGCGTATACTCGATTTGCTGCAACAGGAAAAGGTGAAGGCCACTTTTTTTTGTACCGCAAACTTTGCACTTCATGCCACAGCTCTGATTGACAGAATGGTAAACGAAGGGCATGAAGTGGCATCACATGGCTATTACCATGCAACCTTCGAACAAAAAGATCTGGGAGAATCGAAAAGGGTTCTGGAACAGCTAACCGGAACAACGATACTTGGATTTAGAATGCCGAACATGGCCCCTCTTGAAGCTTTGCCGGTTATTGAGGCCGGATACAAATATAACTCCTCCTTAAACCCTACTTTCTTACCAGGGAAATACAATAACCTGAACAAACCACGACGAATTTTCTATGAAAATGGGCTATGCCAGATTCCCGCTTCCGTCTCCGCCCTATTCCGAATACCGCTGTTTTGGCTTTCCCTGCACAATTTTCCGATCAATATTTACAGACGTATGTGCCAAAGGTCGATAGCGAAAGATGGATATCTCAATATCTATTTTCACCCATGGGAGTTTGCCGATCTTTTGTCTCCTGAGGTGAAATTGCCCTCCTATATTGTTAGAAATTCGGGAGATGTTTTGGTTGAGCGACTAAGGAGCCTGATTAATTATTTCAGCCAGAAAAAACATCAATTTTGCACATTAAAGGAGTGTCTGACTCTTTATCCGGATAAATCTGTTTGAGCACTTACTGTTGGATTAAACAATCCGAAGGTGGCTGGTTGCATTATCGTAACTTATTACGAATGAGAATTTTGATCCGACTCCGGGAGTCGATTCAACTTTGATCTTACTCCCCAGCATGTTAACAAAATCGTTGGCAAGTGAAAGCCCGATACCCGATCCACCGTAGGTTCGTTTTATTCTCAAATCGATCTGGTAAAACCGGTCAAAAATTCTACTGAACTGATCTTCGGGAATTCCGATTCCGGTATCCTTGACGAAAAACTCAATGGTCGAATTGCCATCAATATGGTAACCGAATTCAATCTCACCCTCCTCTGTAAATTTTATGGCATTGTCCATGAGGCTTTCCATGATGTCTTTGATCTTGTTTCCATCACAGACAATAGAAAACTTGGGATGGTCATTCCCTTTAACCGGAATGAGTTTGAGGTGATCTTTTTCCAGTTGTTCCTTTTCATACATAAATTGGCGGTTCAGGTCATTAACCAATCCATTAAGGTTATAAAATTGTTTCTCCACCTTTTCAACCCCACTCTGAATCTTCGATAGTTTGATGGTATCACTGAACACATGCAGCAGGATCTGACAATTTCGAGTGATGATCTGTAAATAATTAAGTCGTTCGGGGCGCGAGACTTCATCGGTCAGCAATACATTGGAAAATCCGACAATGGCATTAAGCGGCGTGCGCACTTCATGCGAAATATTCTGCAGGAAGGCAGCCTTGAGCATATCGGCTTCTTCCGCTTTTTTTCTGGCCTCTTCAATGGCCAGGACAGCAAATTTTTGTTTGGATATGTCCCTGGAAACAGCCATGACTGAGTTGGAGTTGAGTTTCACCATCCTCATCTCAAAGAAACATGATCCTTTACCTTTTACCTCCAGGGCATATTCGATGGTTTCTATACTATTTTTTGAGAGAACAGTTTTTATCGATTTACTAACCTGGGTAACCATCCTGGCAGAAAAACCAACTTCAAAAATTGTACTTCCAATAAT
>JAPLDT010000074.1 GCA_026391315.1 Bacteroidia bacterium | reverse complement strand
TTTGGCAGGATCGCCGGTGCACGATTCTTCAGTTCCCAGAACGGCATAATCGACCCCGGCATGATTCAATATTTTGGCAAACGAACGGGCCACTTTCTGATATCGCTCATCGAAAGCGCCGGCACATCCTACCCAATAAAGATATTCGGGCTTTTTACCCTGAGCGGCCAGTTCGGCCATGACTGGAACATTAATCTGAGCCATAGATAATGGTTATGGTTTTACTTTTTGTTATTTATTCCCTGGTCCATTCCAAACGGTCCTGGGGTGAGAATTGCCAGGGAGCGCCATTGTTTTCGATATTGGCAAACATTGTATTTATTCCGGAAGGCGCTTTGCCCTCTTCCAGTACCAGGTAGCGCCGCATGTCAATGATAAGGTTTGGATGACTGATATTTAACGGACATTCCTGTGCACAGGCATTGCAGGTTGTGCAGGCCCAAAGTTCTTCGTAGCTGATAAAATCGTTGCTTACCAATGATTTATTGTCGGTAAACGACTTGTTTTTAATCAGCTGAGTTCCTTTTTCGTTCATCCGGTTACGCAAGTCCACAAATATTTTGCGCGGCGAAAGTTTTTTCCCGGTGATATTTGCCGGGCAAACTTCCGTGCATCTTCCACATTGGGTACATGTTAACGAATCGAGGTAGTTTTTCCAGGTTATGTCCTCCACATCTTTCACGCCAAACCGGGTGGGGGCTTCGCTGCCAGAATCCTGAAATGCGTTGCCTCCAAGCATTAGTTTTACTTCCCGGGTTACGGCATCAAGGTTGGGTAATTTTGCCAAGGGTTCCAGATTACTGAAAAATACGTTGGGAACCGACATAAATACATGAAAATGCTTGGAATAGGGCAGGTAATTGGCAAAAATAAAAATCATCAGAATGTGGCTCCACCAGCTCACTTCATAGAATAGATGTGCGTGGGATTGCGATATTTTCCAAATACCAGCCAGTTGTGCTGAAATCGGGTAAACTCCTGCGGTATAATCCGGTGAAGCGGAGATAAAGCAAAAGTTAATGCCGATTAAGGATACCATTAGAAAAAGAATCATTAGCAATGCGAGATAGGCATCTTTTTTATTCCGGGGAGATAATTCTATTCCAGAAAACCTTTTGATGTGCATCCACTTCCTTCGGATCAGAAATATTGTAATCCCAATGAATATCAGGTATGCAAACACATCGCCAGAAGCTGAAACAATGGAATAAAACATTCCGGTTTTGGAAAATATCCGTACAGTTCCTGTGATTCCGTCAATCACCATTTCGATACTGCCCAGTGTGATGACCAAAAATCCCCAAAAAACCAAGGCGTGAAGGAAGCCGATCAGCGGTTTTCGCAAGATCTTGGTTTGACCAAAGGCGACTTCAAGGGTTAAAGCCAGACGTTTGCTCCACTGTCCAAATGGCGCGGTTTTTCGGGTCAGCTTAAAGAGTAATCCCAAACGCCTGAGCGTGTATGAAAATAGGAGTAAGGTAATAAGCAGAATACCTGAGAAGACGATTTGTTTTACCATAGAATTGGATTATTTATTCGCCTTTAAAAGCTTTAAATGCTTCCGTTAGTTTGGGTAAAATTTGGGCAGCATCGCCTATTACACCGTAATCTGCGACCTCAAAAATAGGAGCATCGGCATCGTTGTTAATGGCGACAATACATTTTGAGCGGCTTATGCCTGCCACGTGTTGTGTCGCGCCCGAAATTCCTACAGCAATGTAAAGGTTTGGTGCAATAATTTTGCCCGTTTGCCCAACATGCTCTTCGTGCGAACGCCATCCTGCATCACTCACCGGACGGCTGCAAGCTGTTGCTGCACCCATTACTTTGGCCAATTCTTCCAGCGGTTTCCAGTTTTCAGGTCCTTTCATTCCCCTTCCGCCACTGACTACCTTGTCGGCATCCAGCAATGAGATACCCTCAGCATGCATCTTACGGTCAACGACTCTTGAAGAGTCATCGTTTAAGGAAACCTCAGGTTCAAACGACACAATCCTATTTGGGGTTTTTGCTTCGTGCAATCCAAATGAGTTAATGGCCAACGAGACGATTTTCAGGGGTGAATTAATTCTAACCTGTGCCAATGCCTTTCCTGAGAAAACTCTTTTGGAGATGATAAAAGGCTCCACAGAAAGAGGCAAAGAAACTACTCCGGAAACAAATCCGGCATTCAGCCTCACTGACAACCGGGGGGCAATTGCTTTTCCTTCATTGTTGTCGGGAAAAACTACTATCGTCACATTTTCCTGCACCACAACCTGCTGAACAACCCGTGTAAATAACTTATTTATCAGGGTATTGTAAACTTTATCAGCGATTCTGAGCGTTTTGGAAATTCCATAATTACCCAGTCTTTCGATTTCTGAATCTTCCATCGTTCCCATGACTACTGCTATTGCAGGACAATGCATAGATTCAGCCACTTTTGATGCATAGGAAGCAACTTCAAAATTTTGTTTTTTAAGTTTGCCTCCAAAATTTTGGATATAAACCAATACAGCCATTTTTTAGATTTTATTTAGTTATCAATTCAGTGATTTAGAGCACTTTTGCTTCAGTGCTCAGAAAATTAACCAGCTCTTTCATTTGATCAGGACTCACCATTTTCACTTTGGCTTTGGGTTCAGGCAACCGGAACCCGGTATATTCGGTCAGTGCGTTTGCATCAACGGCTGAAATAACTTCCAGCGGTTTTTGGCGAGCCATCATGATCCCTCTCATATTGGGTATTTTAGGCTCTTGGGCAAATCCTTTCTGAACGATTAAAACCGCGGTTCCATCCACCTGCAGGTACTCTTTGCCTGCATCCGCATCACGTTCAACAATTGCTTTCCCTCCCTCGAAGCGGATGTCAGATACCGATGAGATGGAAGCAGTATCTAAGAATTCAGCAACCATTCCACCTACCGACGAACTGTTATAATCGCCTGATTCGATTCCGCAGATTATGAAATCGAAGGCCTCTTTTTGGGCCATTGCAGCAATTTGTTTGGCTGTCTGAAAAGCATCTTTAGTATCGGAATCGATGCGGATCGCCTTATCGGCTCCGATTGCCAGGCATTTCCGAAGGGTAGGTTCAGTTTCGGCGGAGCCAACGTTTACCACGAGCACTTCGGATACCGGATTGTTGCTCTCTTCCTTTAAATCAACTGCCCGGGTTAAAGCCAGTTCATCCCAAGGATTGATGATCCATTGAACACCAATTGAATCGAATTTGGTTTGATTGTCGGTAAACTTGACCTTGGTGGTGGTGTCGGGTACATTACTAATGCAGACTAATAATTTCATGTGAAAATAGAGGTGTTAAAATGTTATAAATAGTGTAAGTTATTTTGGAACTTTCATGCCAGGAGATACCCGCTTCAAACTTAAAAATGTTTTAAAAGAGTATTTCATATACTCTATAATTTTGTTTTTCAGTTGCCAGATGGAATACCCACATAATCATTTTCGTTTGGTACGGATATTACCACAAGGGTATTTCTTTTCAAATATACTTTGTTTTTATAAAAGAAATAATTTTCAACAGGCTTTAGCCTCATAATAATGGCCTGCAAAAATGAAAACATTAATTTTATGATAAAAGTCAATTAATATGCAAAAAACTGTTTAATTTTATTGCGCATCAGACAAATAATTTGTTGATTTAAGTAATCCAATCAGAACCATGCAATATTTGTCTGTATTCAAGGGCTATTAACATATTTCTTACTACAAACTCAACTAACTTACTAACTATCTCATGGAACCTACAAGATTATTTGACCTTCTTTCCCGGTATTCTTCTAGTGACATTAAACCGGATATGTTTGTTGCAAAAATCAACGGCAAATGGACTCCTTTCAGTTCCGAACAGGTGCAGGAAACAGCAAACCTTCTAAGCTTTGGTTTATTTCAGATGGGCTTACAAAAAGGAGATAAAATTTCCATTATATCCAATAACCGTCCTGAATGGATTATGACTAATATGGGACTTTTGCAAGCCGGAGGAATCAATGTACCCATTTACCCAACTACCAATAATGCAGAACTGGAATATATCCTCAACCATGCTATGGTGAAATATATTTTTGTTTCGGATGCGTTGCTTTTCAAATCGCTTTCAAAACTTAAAAGCAAGTTGCCTGCCCTTATTGAAATTTACACATTTGATAAAGTGGATGGGGCCAAACATTGGTCCGAAATCACCGAATCAGGGGAAAGAGCTTTGAACAACAATTTGCTTGAAGAGACAAAACAAAGTATCAAAGGAGAAGACCTTGCAACTATCATCTATACCTCCGGAACCACTGCCAATCCGAAGGGTGTAATGTTATCGCACCGGAATATTCTCAGCAATGCTTTATCCATCTCATTATTGTTCGATTTAAATGCTTCTCATCGTATCTTGAGTTTCCTGCCATTAAATCATATTTTTGAAACAACGTTAACTGTTTTTTACATTTACAGTGGTGTATCCATTTATTTTGCAGAAAATTTGGAGAAAATCGGTGACAACATCAGGGAAGTAAAACCTCATTATTTCACCACTGTTCCCCGTCTGCTTGAAAAAATTTATGACAAAATTGTAGCTGGAGGGGGTGAACTTAAAGGAATAAAAAGAATGCTTTTTTTCTGGGCATTGAACCTGGGACTAAGATATGAACTCGATGGTAAAAACGGATGGTGGTATGAGTTACAATTGAAGATCGCCAATAAAATTATTTTTAACAAATGGCGCAAAGCCCTGGGAGGTAATGTTATCAGCATTATTTCAGGAGGAGCAGCTCTGCAACCACGTTTGGCAAAAGTTTTCCGCTCTGCCGGAATTCCGGTAATGGAAGGATACGGATTGACAGAAACATCTCCCGTAGTGTCGGTGAACAATTCTTTTCCTAACTCTATTTGTTTTGGAACGGTCGGACCGGTGATTAAAGATGTTGAGGTTAAAATTGCCAGCGATGGAGAGATACTTGTTAAAGGGCCCAATATTATGCTGGGTTATTACAAAGACCCCGAAGCCACCGCCGAAGCAATAAAAGATGAATGGTTTTATACCGGTGATATTGGCGAATTTGTTGAAAATAAGTTCCTGAAAATAACAGGCCGCAAAAAAGAAATTTTCAAAACATCCGGTGGCAAATTCATTAGTCCGCAAATTATCGAAAACGCTCTCAAAGAATCACGTTTTATTGACCAGGTAATGGTTGTCGGGGAGTTTCAAAAGTTCCCTGCAGCACTGATTGTTCCCGATTATGTGTACTTAAAAGAGTGGTGTCGCCGGAAGGAGATCGATTTCACTACTAACCAGGAAATGTCGAAACATGAAAGAGTCATCGCGAGGATTGCCAAAGAGGTTGAAAAGGTCAATAAAAAACAATCCCACTACGAAATGATTAAAAAATTCGAACTTCTCTCCATCCCCTGGACGATTGAAGCAGGTGAACTGACACCAAAGCAAAATATAAAACGAACGGTAGTCATGCAAAAACACAAGGCTTTAATCGAAAAAATATATTCTTGATGAGAAGGTGGAAAGAGGAAGCTGGAAATTTGAAATTAGAAGGAGTGGGTGGGAGAAATGGCAGGAACATTATTCTCCGCAAGGTGCGATCATCAACCCTAAACATTAATCATTAAACTTTCTTCAAAATGAATCGGAAAATAAATAAAGTCAGTGTACTGGGTTCAGGTATAATGGGCTCGCGCATTGCCTGCCATTTTGCCAATATTGGGGTTGAAGTAATGCTGCTGGATATTGTTCCACGTGATCTTACGGAAGGAGAAAATCAAAAAGGACTTACCTTGGAACACCCGGAGGTTCGCAACAGGATAGTAAATCAATCCCTGGCAAATGCAGTGCAGTCAAACCCATCGCCCTTGTACCACAAATCTTTTTTAAAAAGAATAAAACCTGGTAATTTCGAAGATAACCTTCATGAAATAGAGAGCTCCGATTGGGTGATTGAAGTGGTGGTCGAAAATCTTGAAATAAAACGTCAGCTTTTTGAGAAAATCGAAAAATTTCGCCGTCCGAATACATTAATAACATCGAATACTTCCGGCATTCCCATTCATCTGCTTGGCGAAGGCAGAAGCAAAGATTTTCAAAGACATCTCTGTGGCACTCATTTTTTCAATCCCCCGCGATATCTAAGGCTTTTGGAGATAATCCCCTATGAGCAAACTGATTCGGAAGTGATAGATTTCCTGATGCAATATGGCGACCTGTTTTTAGGGAAATCCACGATTCTTTGCAAAGATACTCCCGCATTTATAGCCAACAGGATTGGTATTTTTTCCATTCTGGAAGTCTTTCAGGCGACGCAAAGACTTAACCTTACTGTTGAACAGGTCGACAAACTTACTGGTCCCGTAATAGGCAGGCCAAAATCAGCCACTTTCCGCACCTGCGACCTTGTTGGGCTTGACACGGTGATAAAAGTTGCCAACAATCTTTTCGATGCACTGAAAAATGATGAATCTCTTGAGACATTTAAGCTAGGCGGTTTCCTGACCGAAATGGAGAAAAACAATTATTTGGGCGATAAAACCGGGCAGGGATTTTATAAAAAAACTACAAGTGAAAAAGGCGAAAAGGAAATCCTTTCCTTAAACCTTAAAACCATGGAATATGGAAGTCAACAACCAGTAAAATTCAAAACGCTGGAGGCTGCCAGGCCGGTTGCAGACATGGCAAACAGGCTAACGATTCTTTTGAATGGGAAGGATGAAGCCGCCGAATTTTATCGCAGCACATTTTTTAAAATTTTCTGTTATGTGAGCTACCGGATACCCGAAATTTCGGATGATCTTTACCGCATTGATACGGCTATGAGTGCAGGCTTTGGCTGGGATTACGGACCTTTTGAAACCTGGGATATGATTGGCTTGAAAAAGAGCCTTGAGCAAATGGAAAGTTCGGAAAACAAGCCGGCACCGTGGGTTTATGAAATGATTGGCAAAGGCATCGAGTCATTTTATAAGGTAAAAAATGGCATAAAAAACTATTATGATATTGAAACTGCCTCATTTAAGCCTGTCCCTGGTTATGGGTCATTTATTATTCTCAATCACCTTCGCGAAAACAAAACCGTATGGAGCAACGAGGGAACATCCATCATTGACATAGGCGATGGTGTATTGGACCTCGAATTTCAAACCAAAATGAATACCATGGGAAGCGAAGTTATCCAGGGATTGAACAAGGCAATTGAAATTGCGGAAAAGGATTTCCGTGGACTGGTGATTGGTAACGATGGTCCGAATTTTTCGGCAGGCGCAAACCTTGCCTTACTTTTGATGTATGCAGCTGAACAGGAATTTGACGAAATAGACTTGATGGTCCGTACATTTCAGAATGCACTGATGCGGGCAAAATATGCGTCTGTTCCGATTGTTGGCGCACCGCACGGATTAACCCTGGGTGGAGGCTGTGAATTGATTTTACACCTTGATGCCGTTCAGGCAGCTGCCGAAACATATATCGGGCTTGTGGAGTTTGGAGTAGGATTAATTCCATCAGGCGGAGGAACCAAGGAGATGACGCTTCGTGCCGCCGACCGCTTTGAAGAAGGAGACATTGAACTAAATAACATCCTCAACGCTTTCATGAATATTGGCACGGCAAAAGTATCCTCCTCGGCTTATGAGGCATTCGATTTGGGGATTTTAAAAAAATCAGACAGGATCAGTATCAATCAATCCCGCTTGCTTGCCGATGCCAAAGCGCGTGTTATCGAACTCTCGGTTGCAGGTTATACAAAGCCATTTCCCCGCTCCGATATCCGTGTCCTTGGAAAGGATGCGCTGAGCATGTTCTATGTTGGAGCCCATTCAATGGAAACAGCGCATTACATTTCCGAACATGATAAGAAGATATCGGGGAAACTCGCGTATATCATGAGTGGAGGTGACCTATCGTATCCTCAGAATGTGTCGGAACAATACCTGCTTGACCTCGAAAGGGAAGCCTTCCTTTCTTTATGTGGCGAAAGAAAAACACAGGAAAGAATAGAATATACCCTTAAAACAGGTAAACCATTAAGAAATTAAAAATAAAACAGACATGGATGCATATATTGTAGCAGCCTATCGTTCGGCTGTGGGAAAAGCAAAAAAAGGGGCTTTGCGCTTTACACGACCCGATGACCTTGCTGCTGTAATTATCAGGCAGCTTGTTGCCTCAATACCTCAATTAGATCCTGAAAGGATTGACGACCTCATTGTTGGAAACGCTGTTCCCGAAGCAGAGCAAGGGATGCAAATGGGGCGCATGATTTCTTTATTGTCCCTTCCAATCAAAGTTCCCGGGGTGGTATTGAACCGTTATTGTGGTTCAGGCATAGAGGCTATTGCCATGGCATCTTATAAAATCCATGCAGGCATGGCGGATTGTATCATTGCCGGGGGTGTTGAAAGTATGTCGCTTGTTCCTACTGTAGGTTGGAAAACAGTACTGAATTATGGTATTGCTACCAAAAATCCTGATTGGTATTCAAGTATGGGAGCGACAGCCGAAGCATTGGCTACGGATTACAACATCAGTCGCGAAGACCAGGATGAGTTTTCTTACCATTCGCACATGAAAGCCATCAACGCAATAAAGATGGGCTATTTTAAAGATGAAATTGTTCCTGTACCGATCATTGAAACATTTGTTGATGGGAATAACAGGAAACAAACACGGGAATTTATCTTCGACACGGACGAAGGTCCCCGTGCGGATACCAATTTGAAGGCGCTTGCCAATCTGAAGCCCGTTTTCTCTGCCAAAGGAAGTGTCACAGCTGGAAACTCTTCTCAAACTTCTGATGGAGCAGCTTTTGTGATGATCATGTCTGAAAAAATGGTGAAAGAACTGAATCTTAAACCCATTGCACGACTTATTAGCCATGCTGCTGTGGGAGTTGACCCGCGCATTATGGGTATTGGACCAGTGGAAGCTATCCCCCTGGCGTTGAAAAGAGCAGGATTGAAACTTGATGATATTGAGCAGATAGAACTCAACGAGGCATTCGCATCTCAGGCTCTCTCCGTTATCAGAACTTCTCAACTTAACAAAGAAATTGTAAATGTGAACGGTGGCGCAATCGCTCTTGGGCATCCTCTTGGGTGTTCGGGCACAAAACTAACCATTCAGCTATTGAATGAAATGAAGAGGAGAAAGCAAAAATATGGCATGGTTTCTCTTTGTGTAGGAGGTGGGCAGGGAGTTGCGGGAATTTATGAATTATTGTAAACATTAAATATAATTATTTTGGAAAATCTTAATAAAACAGTTACCGGTGGTCAATTCCTGATTTCGGAAAGTAATGCTGCCGACATTTTTATTCCTGAAGAATACAATGAAGAACAAAAACTCATTGCCGACTCTTGTAACGATTTTGTGAGAAGGGAGATAATACCCATCCTCGACAGGATAGATAACCAGGAAGAAGGATTAATGGTTTCCTTGCTGGATAAAGCAGCCGAGCTTGGTTTTTTTGGTATCCCTGTTGCTGCCGAATATGGTGGTTTTGACATGAATTACATCACTAGTTTACTAGCCACAGAATATATAGGTGCTTCACACTCCTTTGCCGTTGCATTTGCGGCAAACACCGGAATCGGCATGACTCCCATTATGTATTATGGCAATGACGAGCAAAAGAAAAAATACCTTCCCAAACTGGTTAGCGGAGAATGGAAAGCATGTTATTGTCTTACTGAACCTGGTTCCGGGTCAGATGCCAATTCAGGCCGCACAAAAGCGGTATTATCAGACGATGGCAAATATTATGTTCTGAAAGGACAAAAAATGTGGATCACCAATGGAGGCTTCGCCGATGTTATGATTGTATTTGCCAAAATTGATGATGACGCCACCTTAAGCGCATTTATTATCGAAAAATCGTTTGGCGGAGTTCAGCTTATGCCTGAGGAACATAAAATGGGTATAAAAGGAAGTTCAACAGTCCAGATATTCTTTAACGATTGCAAAGTTCCCGTCGAAAACTTACTTTCTGAACGGCAACAAGGATTTAAGATTGCGTTGAACATCCTGAACTTGGGCCGTGTAAAGCTTGCAGCAGCCACTATCGGCGCTGGAAAAGCGACTATAAGCAATTCGGTGAAATATGCCAATGAGCGGCATCAGTTTGGAAAATCGATTTCTCAATTCGGAGCTATCAAATATAAACTAGCTGAGCAAGCTATACGTGTTTTTGCTGGAGAATCTGCGCTTTACAGGACTGCTAACTACATTGAACAAGCTCTCGGTTTGCATATTAAATCAGGCAAAGCTAAATCAGAAGCCATTTTGAAAGCATTTGAACAATTCGCCCCTGAAGCTTCAATCCTGAAAGTGTACAGTTCTGAAGCATTGAACTACGTGGCGGATGAAGGAGTTCAGATTTACGGCGGAATGGGCTACTCTGCCGAAGCACCGATGGACAGAACATACCGCGATTCGCGCATTAACAGGATTTTCGAAGGGACCAACGAAATTAACCGTATGGTGATCGTTGATATGATTTTAAAAAGAGCGATGAAGGGTGAACTCAATTTGATGGGACCTGCCCTGAAAATTCAGTCGGAACTCATGTCTGTTCCAGCAATGGATTCTAGCGACGATTCACTTTTTGCACAAGAGAGAAAATATATCGCTAATTTCAAAAAATCCGTATTGATGATAGCAGGAACGGCTGCACAGCGCCTGATGAACAAACTCGCTGATGAACAGGAAATACTGATGAATATCGCCGATATGATCATTGATGTGTTTGTTTCAGAATCCGTTTTACTCAGGCTTGAAAAATTGGTGTCATTGAACGGCGAAAATGGGAATTCGGAAAGAACGGCCATGATGCGTGTTTTCGTTAATGATGCAGCTGACAGGATTAATAAGAATGGCAAGGAAGCAATAAACGCATTTGCAGGCGGAGATGAACAAAAAATGTTACTGCTAGGACTGAAAAGATTTACAAAAACCGAACCTTTCAACGCCAAAGAAGCCCGCAGGCATATTGCTGATAAATTAATTGAGAAAAACGTATACTGTTTTTGATCTCATATAGAATAAATCGCTAAACCAGTTTTGCCAATTTACTTGCTATAAGTCTCCCATGATAATGGCACGTGAAATGACAATTTTCTGAATTTCGGAGGTCCCTTCGTAGATTTGGGTTAGTTTGGCATCGCGCATCAAGCGCTCCACGTGGTAATCCTTCACATAGCCATAACCTCCGTGAATCTGAACCGCTTCTGTAGTCACTTTCATGGCTGTTTCTGCAGCATATAATTTGGCCATGGCACTGGCATTTCCATAGGGTTTATCCTGATCTTTCAGCCATGCCGCCTTTAAACAGAGGAACCGGGCGGCTTCAATTTCGGTAGCCATATCGGCTAGCTTAAATGCAATGGCCTGATGATTGATAATCTCAGTACCAAAAGTTTTTCTTTCTTTAGCATATTTAACGGCTAATTCATAAGCTCCGGAGGCAAGTCCAAGCGCCTGCGCGGCGATTCCGATCCGACCTCCTTCAAGGGTTTTCATCGCAAACTTAAATCCAAAACCATCTTCGCCCAGGCGGTTTTCTTTTGGCACTTTTACGTCGGCAAATTCCACCGAATGGGTATCGGAACTTCGCATTCCCATTTTATTTTCGTGTACACCCACCGAAATGCCCGGAGCATTCCTGTCAACCAAAATGGCATTGATTCCTTTATGTCCCAATTCCTTATGGGTTTGAGCGATCACAATATAGGTCGATGCTGAATTGCCGTTGGTGATCCAGTTTTTCACTCCATTCAGAATATAATGGTCGCCCATATCGATGGCCGTAGTTTTTTGCGAAGTTGCATCGCTGCCGCAACCTGGTTCAGAGAGTAAAAAAGCCCCGATTTTCTCGCCACGCGCCAACGGTTTCAGCCATTTCTCCTTTTGGTCTTCGGTACCATATGCTTCTATTCCAAAACATACCAATGAGTTGTTTACAGAAATGATTACCCCTACAGATGAGTCAACTTTGGAAATCTCTTCTATGGCCAAAACATAGGATACCGTATCCATGCCACCCCCATCGTATTTAGTGCCAACCAGCATCCCTAAAAATCCTAATTCCGCCAGGTTTTTGATGTGCCGGTCAGGGAATATTGCTTTATCGTCACGTTCAATCGCATCCTTGATTAATTCGCGCTGGGCATAATCACGGGCAGCCTGGCGTATCATCAATTGCTCTTCAGTAAAATCAAAATTCATAGTTAAATATTTAGTTTAGAGATTGTTTATATTCATTGTTTTTTGTACACCACTGAAACCACCGTTTTATCGTTCCCACCCATATTGACGGAGAGGGCAAAAGGTTTCGAACCCGGAATTTCCAGTTGTGCAGCTGCCGCTTTATGGGTGAATTGCTCCCAAATGGTAACGGCCTGGTGAATCCCGGTCGCTCCGGTCGGATGTCCCCATCCAATGAGTCCACCGGTCGTGTTAAATGGAATTATACCGGTTCGTGCGGTGTTCCCATTGGCCACAAATTCAGCTCCTTTTCCGGTTTTGGCAAATCCAATGGCTTCGGTAGCCATAATTCCGGCAATGGAAAAACAATCGTGCGTTTCAACTGTTGCCAACTGATCAATGGTGATGCCTGCCATGCTTAAAGCCTTTTGTACGGCGACTTTGGTGGTCGTTAGTTCTGCCTGACTGATCGGGTCTTCCATTAAATTTTCTTCTGCCTGACCAAAACCAACCACTTCAATGGCCTGATTTTTGGGTATGCCTATCCGTTTCAGACCTTCTTCCGAGACAATAGCGATGGCAGAAGCTCCGTCCGAAACTTTTGAACAGTCAAACAGATTCAGATGATCTACGAACATCTTTCCATTCGGAGGAGTCATACCGGTAGCCAACAGATTGTTATCTTTGTTTTCATATTCCTGGGCCGTTGGGCAGAGGCGTGCATTTTCAACAGCGTTTTTATACCAGGTGGCTAATCCTTTCCGGGTATATTCTGTTCCGTAAGCATCGCAATAAGCTTTTGCCCTGTCGCTGAATTCGCCCGGAAAAAAATAGGCATGACCATTTTTCCGTTTCTTGTACCAACCTGCCAAAGCTAGATAATCGGCTCCATAGATTGCTTTGACTGTGTTTTGCACTTCAACGCCAAGGGCAAGTACCACTTCGGCTGTGCCGGCAAGAATGGACTTTATCCCGGTTATTAAGGCCAGACCGCCCGAAGCACAAGCTCCTTCCACCCTGATGGATGGTTTATACCGGAGATCCTTATCAATGGAGGGCATCATGGCTGCCAAATGAGCTTGGTTGTTAAACCTGGATGCCATGAAATTTCCGATGACACACTCATCGACATTTTTAGCGCCCCCAATTTGCTGTACCGTAGCCCGCCCGGCCTCCTGAATATACGCTTCAAGCCCCGGGCGTTCTCTCCCGGGATTAAATTCACTCCGGCCGGTACCCATCGATACAGTGTTGTATCCGGCAACCAGATATATTTTTCGGTTCATAATAAGTTCGGTTTAGCAATATTCATTGATAGGTCCGTATAACTGGTGAAAACCTGTAATCATAACAGTATTTACATTTTCGGCAGTATCGGTTACGCCCTGTGTAACCAGATTTTCGCCATTTGATTTCATTTTTTTCATGTACTCCAACGCCAGCTTCGCGCCGGGATGATCACTTTTTTTCATTTCTTCAAAAAAATCACGGATCAGCAACTCCTTATTTCTATCTCCTGAAAGGCTTTTCCAGGAAAGGGGTTTGGGTAATTCACCCAGGTAATTGTCTGTTTTTAAAGTTAATTCCTCAATCGGTATATATCTTCCGGAAGGGAGATCGTAACCCGTTTCAATTTTACCCTTTACATAGGTGAAAAGGCCTGGTTTCTGTGAACCATCGGAATTCTGTCCGCCACTGATCTTTTTCGCGAGCAGTTCCAACAGTAATTCACTGTGTAATTTTTCAGGAAGGTAGTTGTTCATCACATTCAGGATGAAGCAACAAACATCGATGCCAACATAATCGGTTAATTGGAATATACCCATAGGGCGCAACATGAAATCGCGGGTAAGCCTGTCAACCAGTAAAACCGCTTCGGCAAAAGTAAACTCAGGCTGCAGCTGATCTATTTTTTCAATTCCAAAGAGTAAATCGCGCATAAAAAAGCCATTCCCGATAAATCCCGCAATGTCGTTGGCCGGAACCATTACCTTGCCAAGTATCTTTCCGAAGTCATTTACCCAACCGGATAGCTCTCTGTTGCCATTTTTGAGTTCAATCACCTCAATCAACTTCTGAACAACTGGGGGATTGTAAAAATGACAGCCAATAATATTGCCTTCCAGCATTGCTTTTGTATTCAACTCTTCGATCGGAATTGAACTGGTATTGGTTAAAAACCAGGGATTGAGCGGATTATTTTTCTTAATGTTACCCAACAACCTTGTTTTCAATTCGATATTCTCAATTACAGCTTCAAAAATCAGCGTTGATTCATAGGCCGATTCCATCCTTGTGGTTGGTTTAATCAAGGCCATGGCCTCTTCCAGATACGCCTGAATGATATGGCTATTCTCAATTAAATCGGCTCTTCCGGCATAGGCAATCCGTAACCAGACTGTATTTTTCTCGGCCCACTTCAACAAAAGGTCACGGGTATATTTCAGCAATCCGTTTAATCGTTCGTGCGATTGGTCGATGGCAAAAATGGTAAAGGTTTTTGTTCTATTTTCAGGTGCAAAGGCAATTTGGGAGATATACAAGGTAATCAGATAAAGAATACCGCTTCCCATTTTTCCTGCAGCCCCCAGGACAGCCACATTTTGAATTCTGTTGGTATTTGTCATTGTGGTGATTGTTTGACGGGTTAGTTCCAGTTTGGTTTCCTTTTTTCTAAAAATGCAGTCATTCC
>JAPLDT010000048.1 GCA_026391315.1 Bacteroidia bacterium | reverse complement strand
TGAAATTTCAAAAAAGTGCCCAGAACCAAACTTTGCGCGGGTTTGCATCAACCAATCGCTAACAGGTTTCTTATGTGCTGCTTTTTGTTCCAAAGTTATCTGTTCTGAGGTTGGAGTTTCTAAACTCCAGATCACTTTGCGTGAACTTTTTTTTGTTGTTCATATACGGGATATATTGATTCAATACTGTGGGACTACTAAAGGCAGAATTTTCGACAATTTACAATTTTTGTCTCAAGAATTCCTAGATCACTCATTAAAATCGACTCTGTCAGATATTTTCTGAAAGTATTTCAGGTTTCACACAAGGTTTATGTCAGAATTTGGGAGCGTCTCTCTTAAATCTCCATACTTCATAACCGATGCTTGCTTTCCCGGGAAAACTGGCAAAATTTAGTCTAAAAAAATGATAACTTTAACTGTTTAAAATGATGCTGTGGGTAGTTTATTGATAAGGATTAAAATTAGATGGGACTTGATTTGAAAAAATTGATAACTCTGACATACGGGCTGGCAGCGATTCTTTTTCTCAATCTCTTGTTTTCGCTGAATGTTTTGGCCGTAAAATTTTACAGCGTCAACTCTTTGTTTGGAATTTCGATGCGAGAGACAAATTCCGTGTGCAAGGATGATAATGGATTTGTTTGGGCTTCTTCAAAAACAGGTATTCTAAGGCTATCAAAAGACAATTATCATATTTATAGGCTTCCATACGAATCGACAGACGTAATCAGAGTAAGGCTGATCTACAAGAACCTCAAACTTTTTGCATATACCAACAACGGACAAGTCTTTTGCTATAATCCGGTATTTGATAAGTTTGAATTGATATTGAACCTTAGAAAGCATATAGATGACATTAATATTATTTTGTTTGATCTGCTAATTGATGATAACGGTATTTGTTGGATCGCAACCTCTTTGGGATTGTATAAATACCAGTCAGGAAAACTTTCCCCGGCTTTTGAATTTTCATCGAATAGATATGCGATAAATTGGTATGATTCGAAAAATATAATTGTTGCAAAGCAGGATGGAATCTGGCTTTTTGATATCAATTCTTTGGAAAAGAAGCATATTTATGAAAATGGAAATCTAAACTCTTTTGATTTTTTCACGCTTTATTTCGACAAGGATCAGAATAAACTTTGGCTTGGAACCGTGTCTGAAGGATTGTTTTTTTACAATTTCAGAAATGGGACTTGTTCTAATCAACTAAAGTCAGTTTTACCCAAACAGCCTATCCTTTCTATTGAAGAGAATAGTGATTCTACCTGTTTAATTGGATTTGATGGTCAAGGTATTTGGGAACTGGATAGGAGAAATCAAAAGGTACTGAATATTTATAAAGAAAGTTTAGACAACCCATCATCTTTGAGGGGCAATGGAGTTTATGACCTGTTTTGTGACAATAACAGCAGAGTGTGGGTGTGCACTTATAGCGGGGGGCTGTCGTTTTTCGATCAGGCTTCTCCTTTGGTGAATCAAATAGTTCATCTTTCCAACAATACAAATTCATTAATAAATAATGATGTAAATAGCATTATTGAAGATCATAGGGGAAAACTTTGGTTTGCAACAAATAATGGAATCAGTTGTTGGGATTTGACAACGAATAAATGGAGTAGTTTTTATAATGATAAGGAGACGCAGGCCCAGGTATTTCTCTCACTTTGTGAAGATAACCAGGGAAGAATATGGGCAGGCACTTATTCTTCGGGAGTATATTTATTTGATGGAAGAACCGGGAAAGAGCTGGCTCATTACAGTAAAAATGGAAAGGGCTCCCCGCTGCTTAATGATTTTATATTTAATATTTATAAAGATAGTAGCGGGGATATTTGGTTAGGAGGAGGTAGTGGTTCTGTTGTTTGTTATCTGTCCAGGGAAAATAAATTCAGGGCTTATTCCAATGAACCAATTGGATGCTTTGCTGAGTTGTCTGATAACCAGATTCTTTTAGGGTGTAGCTATGGATTGTCGCAACTAAACAAACAGACCGGTGATATCAGAAGATTAGTAGAGGGATTGCTGGTTCGTGATATTCTGGTAATGGGAGATGATGTTTGGATTTGTACTTCCGGGGATGGCTTGATCAGATATAATTACAAGACTGGCAAAACAGAAAAGTTTACGGCACAGATGGGATTGCCCTCGAATTTTATTAACAGCATTATATCTGCAAATGATTATTTGTGGCTAGGAACAGAGAATGGATTGTGCAGGTTTGATCCAAAGAATAAAAACGCACTTACTTATTCCTCAATATATTCGCTTTCAAGGACTTCATTTAATAATTGTTCGCATGCTATATTGAAGAATGGTCAAATAGCCTGGGGAACAAATAATGGAGCGGTAATTTTTGCTCCAAATCTGGTCGATGAGTCATCGACAAAAGGAAAGATTTTTTTTCAGGATTTGACTGTTGCGGGTCGTTCAATCAGGGATATACCCTCTTTCAATCTGACAACTCCCATAGATAGCTTACAGGAAATTAATCTCAAGTATTTTCAAAATACCATTAGCCTTGAATTACTTTCACTTGGTCAGACACCCGGATCAAAATTTTCATGGGAAATGGAGGGATTTGACCAGCAATGGAGTCAACCTACCGGGAACAATGTTATTAATTATACCAACATTCCAAGTGGGCACTTTATATTAAAAATAAAACTTTTTGACAGTTCATTGAGCAATGTTTTGGCCGAACGGTCAATAGCAATTAAGCTTGTCCCTCCATTTTGGAGGACGGGATGGTTCTGGGTAATCATAATTATGGTTTTATCCATAATCATCTTTCTTTATCTGCTGTACTACATTAACAGGCTGAAACAGGAACATACCGAAGAAAAGGTACGGTTTTTTACCAATACGGCCCACGATATCCGGACTTCGTTGACCTTAATCAAAGCTCCTGTTGAGGAGTTAAGCAAAGAAAAAAACTTAACCGAATCTGGAAAATACTATTTAAACCTGGCCATTGAACAGGCAAGGCAACTCACCTCAGTTGTTACCCAATTGATGGATTTCCAAAAGGTTGATGTTGGCAAGGAACATCTGTTGTTGTCAATGACAGATATTGTAAAACTTGTCTCAAACCGCAGGATCATGCTGGCTTCTTTTGCAAAAAGCAAGAACATTGAACTCGTGTTCGTTCCTGATCGTGAGAGTTACATGACGGCTGTTGATGAGTCGAAAATGGAGAAAATCATCGATAACCTGATTTCTAATGCCATTAAATATTCGCACAACAACAGTCAAATCCGGATTGATCTCAGATGCGACGATAAAAAATGGATGCTTCAGGTGAAAGACAATGGAATTGGCATCAGCAAAAAGGCACAGCGGCAGTTGTTTAAAGAGTTTTACAGAGGCGACAATGCGATCAATTCAAAAGTTGTCGGTTCAGGAATAGGGCTTTTATTGGTTAAAAATTATGTAGCCATACATGGCGGTAACATCAGTTGCACCAGTCAGGAAAATGTAGGATCAACATTTCAGATTGTAATTCCGTTTAAATCAATATCGTGGAAGTCAGTGGTATCGAATGTCACTTCTGATACACCAGCAGCTTCAAGCTATATTGAGGACGTTTCTCAGCAAACAGATTCTGAAACTGAGATCCAAACTTCAAAAGAGATGAAAGTGTTGGTAGTTGAGGATAATGACGATCTCTTGAATTTTATGAAGTCAACTCTCAGTAATGAATTTAAGGTGTTTACAGCAGTTGATGGAGAAAAAGCCTGGGAGTTTATTTCGAAACAAATCCCTGATTTGGTTGTATCTGACATCATGATGCCAAATATGGATGGTTTTGAATTGTGTAAAATCATGAAATCGACTTATGAAACCTCACACATCCCCATTGTTTTACTGACAGCCTTGTCTGAAAAGACAAATCAGCTGCATGGCTTGGGGCTGGGTGCAGACGATTATTTGACCAAACCTTTCGATATGAATCTTTTGATTCAACGAATCAAGTCGATTGTTCGCAACAGGGAGGTTGTCAGGGGAAAAGCATTGAAGCTGATAAAAGGCGATTCAAACGAACCTATTCTGACAAACGAACTCAACGATAAATTTGTCCGGAAAATGTTGGAGGTTGCCAAAGCCAACATTTCCAATGCAGAATTCGACAAGGAAGAATTCGCTTCATCAATGAATGTTAGTTCGTCGCTACTCTATAAAAAGATTAAATCACTTACCGATCAATCGCCAACCGATTTCATCAAAACCATCAGGCTCCATCATGCTGTGGAATTGCTGCAATCAAGAAACTACACAGTTACGGAAGTAAGCGAACTTTGTGGTTTTGCCAGTTTGGGATATTTCAGCACCGTATTCAGTAAACATTATGGGAAATCACCATCTGAATACCTGTCAAACTAATTTTTTAAAAATCTGCCACCCGATATATCCCAGAACTGGTCAGTCATTAAAAAAATATTTTATCCATTGATGATAGGTGTCTTGTGCCGAACGGCAAGTGTCTAATAAATAGTCCTTCACCCGTTCAAATTCTTTTAGCCCCCGGTAATAAAATTGTTTGTGAGTGTCGTCTATAATAAAGGGTACGACATTGTTTTTCAAACATTCGCGAAACATAATTAAACGCCCGACACGACCATTCCCATCCTGAAACGGATGAATCTTCTCGAAACGATAATGATATTCAACAATGGTTTCAAAAGAGACGTTTTCCCTGTTTAAATACCATTCATTGAGTTGTTCTATTTCATTTCCTACATTTTCGGGCTTTGTGGTTTCGGCGCCACCAACCTCGTTGGGCAGTTTTTTCCAGTTGCCGATAGCAAACCACGGTCTAAGCGCATCGGAAGTACCCGATTTCAGTATCCGGTGAAACTCTTTGATAATTTCGGCAGACAAAGGTTGGTGCAGCGTATCGAGCAAATAATCGAAGGCTACAAAGTGATTGGTTGTTTCTATAATATCATCAACGGGAACTGCTTCCTCGTCTTTGAAGCCAATGGTACGGGTTTCGAAAATATACCGTGTTTGCTCCTCGGTTAGACGGCTGCCTTCAATACGGTTCGAATTGTAGGTCAGATTCACTTGTGTTTTGTGATACAATCCCCCATGAAACCTGCTTTGTTTTTCTTCTACTAATTTATTCGCTATGCTATTTTTCATTTCAATTATTTTTTAGGGGTTTAAAATCCAATAATTTTCCCCTGTAATATTTGTATTGTTTGCGTCGAGGTTCAATTTCTGAGGACATGGATAATCCGGCGATGCTGACCCCTCCTCCGGTGATACTGATCGCTCTTCAGAAATAATGGTTCAAAGAATTCGAATGACTAACAATTTTACCGTTTTTTTTTTAAACTTTCACCTTTTAATTCTACTCTGTTCGTAGGTCATTGCATCTTTTTCATAAAATCTCACTTGCGGTAGTAACCTATTTTTGTACCTTTACAAAAGGACAGGATGTAAAATTGCCTCTGTATCAAAATCAAATTGAAAAATTGCGAATAGAAACAGATAGTAAATAGATTTTCAACATATTAAAATAGCATTCTGCTATTGTTCGCGCCTTCGTAATCTCGCAAATGGATTATAATTAATATTGCATGCCTGAGATATCAAGATTTTACGGACTGATTATACTTATGAACTTTAGAGACCACAACCCACCGCATTTTCATGTGTGGTATGGTGATTTTAAAGCCATAGTAACCATAGATGATGGAATTGTAAAGGGCGAAATGCCGCAACGAGCATTAAAAATGATTTTTGAATGGTTAGAAATTCACCGTGAAGAATTGGTTGCCGACTGGAATTTGGCACAAAAGGGAGATGAATTATTTAAAATTGAACCTCTTAAGTAATACAGCATGTTTTTAGAAGTAACACAAGCCAATTATATCAATGATTTTAAAATATCATTGAAGTTCAACGATGGTGCTGAAATGACTGTAGATTTGGAAAATGAATTGAACGGAAGTGTTTTTAATCCACTAAAAGACAAAAGCAAATTCAAGAAATTTTCTATCGTCTTCAATACCATTGAATGGGAAAACGGTGCAGATTTTGCACCTGAATATCTGTACGAGTTAGCAATTGCCCAACATAAAATTGCCAGCGAGCCAACCAGCGAATATGGAATAAATAAGCAGCCCTGATTAGTTGGAAATACAATAAGCAATATAAAATATTCCCCGCTGGCGCGGATTTGTAATCCGTGCCCGTACAATTGACGTCCTATATAATTTATTACCAACCGTTTTATCCTATAACAAATAGGTTCGACATTCCCTTCTCTCCGGCATAATCCGCACGCGCTGATCTATGTATTGCGGTTTTTAATTATACTTTCAATTTCTTCAATTTCTTGCTGGTCGGCTAATTCAGCCTCGAATGCCTTTCTCCTCGAATTGAATTCATCGTAAATTTCGCTCACTTTCTGTTCCATCTCGGTATTTGAAATGGAACCGGAGTTGGCAAGCACTTTTTTATCATTAAACTGCAAAATCCGGTCAATATTATCTTTCCAAAATGAGATGGTTAAATCAATCCGATCTTTTGCTCTCAACTCGGCAGTTTCAAGAAAAATTACCACCAATCGGTTCAGGGTATCAATCTCATCGGCAGTGAGGTAGTTTTTGGCGATGTAAATATCTTGTTTCCTGACTACTGATCCTTTCCATGAAGTAAGAGCCATGTTATCTTTTGAGGAATCTGCCCTGGATATTACTATCTCCGCAGCAGTTTCCCCGGTAACTGCAAATAGCAATTTGTTTTGAGTTTCGGCAAAAAACATTTGAGTAGCTTTGTTGGTAGCATCATAATCGCTGCTGAGGGCGAATAAGTCGCGAACTTTCTGGTAGAAACGTTTTTCTGAAGCTCGGATATCCCTTATCCGCTCTAATAGTTCATCGAAATAATCAGGCCGGCCATCGGGGTTTTTTAAACGCTCATCGTCCATAACAAAACCTTTGACCATGTATTCCTTCAAATTCCGGTTTGCCCAAATCCGAAACTGTGTGCCACGCTTGCTGCGAACCCTGAAACCAATCGCCAGAATCATATCGAGCGAATAAAACGCAACACGGTATTCTTTGCCATCAGCGGCAGTTGTTAAGTATTCCTTAATAACTGAATTCTCCGTTAACTCACCTTCTTTCAGGATATTCGATATGTGCATGCTGATATTTGGCACCGAGGTGTCAAAAAGTTCGGACAACTGATTTTGGTTCATCCAAACCATTCCGTCTTTGGCATAAAGCGAAACGCTGGCTTTGCCATCGGCTGTATTGTAAATGATGATATTCTTATTTTCGACGCTCATAGTACACAATCGTATTTTGGTTTAAATCACTTTTGCTACCAAATTATTTTGCCTCCACTACCGCAATCTCTTCATCGGTTAACCCGTACAATTGATAAACCATTTGATCAATTTCTTTGTCGGTGGAGTCGATCTGGTTTTTGACGGACAATGCTTTTCCCGATTCCTGAAGGAAATAATCCTCCCATTCGGCTTCCTCGCTTAAGGACAGCTTCACTTTCTTTTTGCCCAACTCTTTAATGAAATCGGCGTAAGTAAGCAGGTACCAATCTTGAAGCTTGCCGGGTAATTCTTCGAGATTAAATTTGCGCTGCAGGCTGCGCTGAAACTTTTGTGAGGTTTCTTGAAGCTCTTTGTTTAAGAAAAGCATGAGGTCAGCCTTTTCAATAAAAATTTGTTGATCTTCTCTCGAAACTATTTTAATAGGTAGATCTTTAAAATGCTGCAATTTTAACTTGGGAAATAATTCATCAAACTCAGAATATAAATTTCTGAAATAGAAAGAAAACATTTGAGAGGAAATCAGAGCTAATACATACTTGGGATTAATACTACTAGTTTTAGAGAATTTTGCAATAAAAACAGATTGATCAATTATAAAATTAGTCGTTATAAAAGTTGAAATAAGTCTATCTGAAGGTATTTGCCTAAGAATTATTCTTTCACCTTCAAAGAATTTAGGTTCTCGTGGTTCAGCTAACCATTTCCCATAACTAATAAAACTATCATTATTCCATTTCAAACACCATGAAGCTACACTTTTACCACGTATATAAGGTACAAATGTCTCATCTTTAATGAAGTTTGATTGATAAGGATCATTTTTAATAAACTCTTTTGTGTGACCAACTCTTTTATGATATACACCTACTCCTCTTCCAATATCTGTAAATGAGTCAAGTGAGGAAGTGTTCATATTAATTTTTTCTAGTAAACTGCTAACACTTTTATTCGAACTAAAATTAATTAGTAGGTTTTCATTCGCTGACCAAGTTTCTTGATGGACTTGTCCAACCTCCATAAAAGCAGAATTCTCAAATTTTAGCACCTTTGTAATATCGTTATTCTGCAAGGATGATAGAGTAACTATAACTGTATCAACATTAGCCTGTTCAAATGTTTTTGAAGGCATAGAAACAATTTCATTTATTCTAACACGGGTAAGAAAAAATCTTCTTGCTTCAATCTGAAATAAATTGTTTAACCAAGCATTTGGCACAATAAAAGAAGCAAAACCAGAAGAATTTATTAGACCAATACCACGCTCAATAAAAAGAATATATAAGTCAATTTGATAAACAGCAGTCTTATATTTTTCTAAGTAGAATGATTTTTCAAATTCTGTTAATTCCCTTGGTCTTACATAAGGAGGATTCCCAATCACCACATCAAATCCTCCTTTTTCAAATACTTGTGGAAAAGCTTCTTTCCAGTTAAAGGCTTTGTCGCCAGCAACAGCAGGATCGTCAATCAACGAATTACCACATTTGATGTTGTTGTTCAGGTCGTTTAGCTTGCGGTTGGGCTGGGCGGTGCGCAGCCACAAGGAGAGTTTGGCAATCTCCACACTCTCTTCGTTCAGATCGACCCCAAAGAGGTTGTTTTCGAGAATGCTTTTTTCGACGTCGCTAATGATTAGCAGAACACCCTGCAGTTTGGCTTGTAGTTCGTCGATATAACGATGCTCAGTAATTAAAAAGTCGAGCGCCTGATTTAAGAAAGCCCCTGAACCACACGCCGGATCGCAAATAGTGAGTTGAAGCAGCCAATTTTGGTAGGTTTTCAGTTTCGCCAATAATGCTTGTTTGGTCTTTAGTTGCCGCTTCTTGTCGGTGGTGTAATCTTCTTCATTGAGTTGAAGTTCTGCTTTCTTTTCGATGCAAAGCTTACCAACCGTATTCTCAACAATGTATTTGGTAATGTATTTGGGCGTGTAATATACTCCGTCTTTTTTGCGCTTGGTCTTGGTTTTATCGATGGTTTCACCTGCCAGTTGCGCGTCGATCTCATCCAGCTCGTTGAGCGAGTTTTCGAAAATATGCCCCAGGATATTTACATCAACCTCACTGGCAAAATCATAATCCGAAAGTTTAAAGGTGTGTTTGAATAACAATTCATCATCGATCAGGATATTGTCTAGAACCTCGTCGGGTTTAAACAAACCACCATTGTAGGCAAAAACATCATACCTCTTTCCTTTGTACCCCGTGTTCAGGTATTCGAAATATTTTTTAAAGCGTTGGTAAAGCGGTATTTCCACATCGCGCTCCTGCAGGTCTCTCCAATCGGTTAAGACCAAATGCACTGAATTTGGCGGCAATAAATTTCGGTCTTCGGCAAAGAACAAGAACAGGAACCGGTCCAATAACTTCTGCGATTTCTTGAATAGTGTAAGTGTATCGTATTGCGGATTAAGGGAAACAAGGTTTTGGTGCAACTCGCGCTTAAAGAGCGAATAATCCTTGTACAATTGCTTGGTAATGACATCTTCCTGACTTAACGACTCCTCTTTCACCTTTTTCGGCAGACCATTTAATGTGTTCAATGGCATTGTCGATGTAAAAGCGAATTTTCTCAAAGTTGGAAGTGACAACATACACACAATCGGGCTGATTGTTTTTGTAGCCGAATGCCTGTGCTTCAATCTTGCTTAAATCGGTGGTATTTGTTCCCTTTAGCTCAATAACTGCTTTTACAACATCATTTAAGATAATAGCGCCATCGGCTTTTTTGCTGTCCTTGATGTTTTTGTATTCGGTAGTGAGGTTAAAATTGGAGGTTGGATTTAGTTTATAACCCAGAATCTTTACAAACAACTCGCGAAGAAAACCCTCCTGATATTGCTCCTCCTTACTATTTCTAATGTTTTCCTGTATGTCGGGATTTCCGAAATAGGTTTTAAACTCAAGATACTTTGCATTGATTAACTCAGAATCGAGCTGTTTGAGATATTTATGTTCAACGGTTTTTTGAAAAAGGGCCATTGTTGGTAAGGTTTTTCATTCAAGCTCAAATATAACAAAAAGGGTCGGGTGTGTTGAGCTGTGCGGTCCAGTCAAAATGTACGGGCATGAATTGCAAATTTGCGCCAGCGTGGGCGTATTTTATTAAATCATTCCTGATTTCTTTAATTTTCTTTGTAATTCATAGAAGCACTGCTCAATATTATCTTTAGAGAATGGAATATATTGTAATCCTGCGATGTTTGAAAAATCCTCGGTCTCCATTTGTTTTAAAATAACAACTTTATCAAATCCCAATCTACCTTGAAAAAGTCCTGCCTCATGTATTACGTTTTGTCTTGGTCTAATTTTTCCGTCTGATGTCTCATCTTCTGCAGTCATTATTAGTACTGCAAATGAGGATTCATTTAGAAATTCTTCAAGAATGTTAACTATTGTCTCACTTGTTCTTGATTCGCTTTCAAATGTGACTGTTTTCAGTTTTAAGTCATCTTGTAAGAAAAGTTGAACTCTAGCCCACAATTGACTTCTACCGTGCCCAATAAACACTTTTCCTCCACCAATTGATTTTTGTCTCGGTATAGGTTTGACTGAAATGAGCTCACTTTTTAATTCGTCAGGTGATAAACTTTTTAATTTTCGTGATATTTCATAAATACGTCTTACTGTATTGTCATTATTAGCAGCCTGTGCTGGTGGAAAATAAATTACGCCTGGATATGATCTGTAACCCCTAAAAAATTCTTCAATTTTCTCTGCATACATCATTGCATCCTTAATTCCCTCTTCTTCTGAAAAATCAGTTTCAGCTAATCGTTTTACAAATACCTGAATCGATGAAAAAATTTTTATGTCAGTTTTAATACTTTCCCAAAGAGCCTCAGCCAGTAGTTTTAATTCCTTTATTATATCAGTGTCTAATTATATGTTTGTAATGTGTGGTCAGCCTTAATATGCGCAGTTATTTCATATTCTTTTTAAATTCTCGCTTGAATCAAGTAATGAAAGCTTCAAAGATTTGCAAAAACCTTCAATGCCAGGAAACATCGTTTCATAACTGACATTCATTTTTTTCAGCATTTTAAGGCCAGTGAAACGCGCTTTTGGAGGAATAATGATTTTAAAGGCTACTGTTTTGTCCAATAGTAATTTGTCTCTCTCGAAAATCTGATCAATGGTTTCAAAATTATTACTTGGAACTAAAAATAAGCCTTGTTGTCGAACAAGTCTTTCATTTTTCATTTGAGGTTCATAAGCAAATACAAATGCATCTTTGTTTCTTAAGTCATTAAATAAACTGTCTTTGAATTCTTTTCCTGTATTTTTAATTCTGTAGAATTTATTAATTCTGTCCTGATTAAGAGCATAAACAGTAGATTCACAATTAGATTCATTTAATGCAAAGAATAGTGCTATATAAGCCGAAAATGTCCAATCTATAAGCCTTGTTGGTGTTTGATAATGTTGCATTACAGTAAGCCACTCAAGTTCAGTTTCTGGCTTGAAGTCTAAATAAAGGTGAGACTGCGATTTAAACTGCTGAATAATAACAGATTCAAAAGAATCTCTATGTGATATTTCATCCCTTTCTGCAACTTGATAAATCTTTTGAATTTCTTCAAAGGATCGTTTGTAGGATGTTGATAAATCCCATTTCGAGTTACTTTGTCCTCTGAATATCCATTTTTTGGGATTATATAAAAGCGCTAACTTATTAAATTCACTCCAGTCATTTATTGTTTTTTCAGTCCACATAACGTTGGAATTAAGTAGAATTTATGGTAGTCTGTATAATTGCGCATAACGTTTATATCCGCAACAAACATGCGCCTGTTCTCTGAATTTTGGGGAAAAGAGGCAGGTTTGTTGCGTCTTACAAGCACGATAAACTTACCTAATAATATTTGAATACCAAAGCTTTAGATAAGGAAATTGCGCAGCGCAAACCCGGGTGACGCGGTTTGTAACCGCATTTTTGAATCCATCAGCGATCACAAATCGCTGCATCCAATACCACCCGGCAGCGTTTATCAACGGGTTTGTGTAATTTTAATCACACCCACAAAAAAACGCGTCGGGGGGTGATACCAGCAAAATCATAGAGATGGTTATTCAATAAAAAATAGGATCGTAATTGGCAATCAATGTTTCGGCTAAAGCCGTGGCGGAATATATGCGCATTTTGTCAACGCCATAAATGTCCAACGCCATAAATGGCGTTGCTAGTCAAATGCCGTTTTGCGGAATACATGACATTTGGATTATGAAGGTTTCGTTATGGTCCGATCTGACTAGCCGTAGCCTTCAGGCTACGGACAACGGACAACGGACAACGGACAACAGATACGAGATATGGGGTACGGGTTAAAGGTAGGCGCATTATTAAAATTCATAGAAAATCCGTAAATTTGATATTGTCACAAATCCCCAGTTTAAACCCACCCATTTATGTCCTACATCAAGGTTTACGTCCATTTCGTATGGTCAACAAAAGAGAGATACCCATTCTTGAATGATTCCATTCGCAATCAGCTATTTGCTCATATTCGCGACAATGCCAAAAAGAAAAATATCTTTATCGATTTCATTAATGGCTATACAGATCATGTTCATGTACTTGTTTCGCTGAACGATGATTTAAGCATTGGCAAAATAGCCCAACTAATAAAGGGGGAGTCATCACATTGGATCAATCAGATGCAATTGACTGCCGGTAAATTTGAATGGCAGGATGAATATCTGGCCATTGGCGTTGGCGATGATAAATTGGACATAGTACGAAATTACATCGCGAAACAACCTGAACATCATAAAAAAGTTTCGTGTGCCGATGAATACAATAAATTCATTGAGCGTTTTGGTTTTGATATTGTCAGGCCAAACACAGAAGGCTTGCCAAAGTAGGATTTTGAATAAATGGCCAAGTCATCGGATGACTATCGGATAAAACACAGAAACCCCCGCTCCCGCGCGATTGCATCGCGTGGTTGAATGAAAGTTAATGCTAACTTTTAAATATACAGCAACGCTGCCGATTATGCCGGTAAAAAGAATGTTGGACGGAGTCATTGTTATCAGGTTGAGTGGAATACCACGCGATGCAATCGCGCGGTAGCGATGGAAACAAACATGCGCTTATATGACGAATTTCATAGCAAAGAAGCAGGTTTGTTGCGTATTACAGGCACGATAAACTTACCTAATAATATTTGAATACCAAAGCTTTAGGAAGGGAAATTGTGCAGGGTAAACTTCTGTGAGGCGGTTGGTAACCTCATTTTAAATATCCGCGAGTAGAAATCGCGGCACCCACTACCGCCCCGGTAGTGAATGACTACTTTGTCAGTTCCCGTGCTTTTACTTTAACGATTTTCCCATTTCTTGAGATCACAAGTTCTGCGTCATCCTTTTGTTTTGATGACAATAAACGACTATATGCCAATTCAAGTCCCTGGAGAATTTTTGCACGCAAATCCTTTACATTTTCTTTTGTCATGGCTTTACGATTTGATTGTAAATGATTTGATTATTAATCTCAATATTTTCTGTTTTAACTCCTTCTGCAACAATCTGAAAGGGTGGCTCGGAATTATCTATAATCAACCAGTAATCACAAATTGGTAAATACAATTTTGAAAGATTTTTGATTCCGGCACTATATCTGCGATAAATGACATTTTCCGGAATATTATGGCCACCTGAAATCACACGATTTTTTACACGCTCAACAGCTAGCTCCGGTGAATTAAGCCAAAAATAAACCAACGTTACAAAGTATCCTTTTGATTGAGCCTCCCGAATTAATTTCACATAAGATTTCGATGCTAAAGTCGTTTCAAATGCAAAGTCAACATTATGGCTAATCAAATCCTTAATCCGATTTAACATGATTCGACCGGCTTCTATAGCAACGTTATCTGGTTGAAATGGTGATAATCCTTTTGCTATTTCATCAGCATTTACAAATTCCTTGCAATTAAGCATATCGGGTAATACCGAATAGGATGCAGTTGTCTTTCCTGCACCATTACACCCGGATATTACATAAAGATTCGCCATCTGCTATTTTTTATCTAAAGATAGATTTTATTTGAATAAATCAAGCCAACGAGCCGTCATCCCGCATTGGCTTCACTCGTTTATATACGCAACAAACATGATCCTATACTTAATAAAACGCGCCAGAAGGGGAATTGACATCAGCAAAATCATTGAGATGGGTGTTCAATAATTATGGCATAATCCTAATTGGCAATCTATATTTCGGCTAAAGCCGGAATTCTGAACAATCATTTTGTCAACGCCATAAATGGCGTTTCTAGTCAATTAGCCATTTTGCGGAATACATGTTATTTGGATTATTGCGGTTTCGTCCTTCCTGACTAGCCATAGTTTTCTGCAATTTGTGGGTAACCTCTCGTGCCATTTTGGTATTAATGTATTGAAAAAGGAACTCAAACTCTTTTTACCTGACTGTTCCTTCACCTAAATAGCTACATTGTACCTGCAGCGATTTAACTCTTATTGTTCTCAACCATTTATTATTAACCCCTTAAACGATCTTAAATGGAATCAAACATGCCATCCTGTTAAGGGTAGGAAAATCATCAGAAATGTGGAGATTTTACCTACAAAATGATCAGCGATTTATCCACAATCAATTTTGATCTATGGTTTTACTGTAATGTAAACAATTTAAAATTTTTACTATGGCTAATTTTACAGAAAAAGGTCATGCTAAGAATGTAGCAAACCTTGGTACCTTGATTACCTTCACCACCGGATTTGGAGCCGGTTACAATCCTTCAAAAAATTCCATCTCCCTGGCCGCTCTCAACACCCTTAAAGAAGAGGCAAAGAAAAATCTGACGGAGGTCAACACCCATTACACCAACTGGATTGTAGCCGCGGAAGCGCAACAGTCGATGTTTGCAAAGTTAAACGGACACCTGACCCGAATCGTCAATGCAGTCGAAAACTGTGAAGTCCCTCCCGCTGTAATCGCCAATGCAAAGGCGCTCAACAAGAAGCTGCAGGGATCCAACTCCCGAAAAACCCAGGAAGTTGTTGCTCCTGTGGGAGAGGCGGCTCCGGAGACGGCATCCAAAACCTATTCAACCTCCCGCCAAAGTCAGGACAGTCGCCTGGAGAACCTGGAAAAACTGGTTCAGTTGCTCTCCGAACAACCCGGATATGCACCCAACGAACCGGATCTTAAGGTATCCGCACTGCAAAGCCTCCTCGCAGATTTCAAAACCAAAAATGAAGCGGTCAAGAATGCGCAGATGCTACTCAGCAACGCCCGTATCAGCCGCAACAAAACTTTTTATAACACCGAATCCGGACTCGTCAAAGTGGCAGCGGATGTCAAGAAATATGTCAAGTCAGTTTACGGCGCCATCGCTCCTGAATTCAAACAAGTCAGCGGTTTGTCTTTTACCCACCTAAGGCATTAACTTAAATCAAAATCCCGGTAGGCTCCCAAGGTCTACCGGATTTAAAATCAACAGCAGCTGGTGCGGAGTACAAACCCGCACCAGTTAAATATAAAAACACAATCCGCGATTTCTTCCTCCGCACCCCCCCTCTATTTATCCAATGACCCTTCGCAATGATACAACATGAATGCAGGGATATACTATTTGGCTGCGCATTCATGCTTTAGCCTGGTACAGATTTACTATTCGCTGTTACGGACGCAATTTTCGGTGACACGGATATAATAATTGGTGGTATGGCCATACTTTTCGGTGGTTTGGCTGTACTATTCGGTGATATAAATATACAAATCACTGGTACAGTTATTCTTTTGGGTGGTACTCTCAACAGAATGCTTCACCCTTCGTTCCTTTCCGATGAAAAATTGGGACAGGCTGTAGTCGCAGGACGGTGCGGCGTTTTTGATTCCTGAGAATGCGACAGATTGCTTCTCCGCCAGCCGGCGGATCGCAATGACGGATCATTTTTTTGGAGGTGAGGGTGGAGAGAAGGAGGCGGGTCTTCAGTTTTCGGTAATAGCAGAATCGCCGCCCGCCTCCCGTCATTGCGAGTCACCACCCAAATTTTTTGGGCACAATGTGAAGATGACAGAAAATATTTGTGCATAATGAAGCTGTTAAATACATTTTTGCACCTATTTGATATTCAGTATATTACAAAATCTGTCATTGGTAGGAGGCACGACGAAGCAATCTGTTGATAATCTGCAAAATGTATAGAGTGTCTACATTTCTAGTATTCTTTAATTTGAACGTCGCTCAATCCCCTTATGACAGTATTAAAAAAAATCTGTCCTTGGCAGGAGGTACGACGAACAAAATATAAAACTTAAACAGTCTCTTGTAATTTATCCAAAATCAACAATCATATATCTATTATTGAAAGTCTTCACCTGAGGCTCTTCGTACCTTTAGTACACTCTTAATTGACTAAAATAAAATCTATGAAAAAAAGCAAATTTGTATGGGTTGCACTCATTATGCTACCTATGATGCTATTGTCGTTTTGGACCTATGCCCAGTCCATTCGGGTAAAAGGTACGGTAACCGACGAAGGCAGATCCCCGATGGCGGGAGTAAATGTAGTAATCAAGGGAACAACTATTGGTATTGTTACTGATGCCAATGGAAGGTATCAGATTGATACCGATTCCAAATCAACACTATCTTTCTCATTTATCGGGTATACAGCCCAGAACATTCTTGTAGCTAACCGAAAGGAGATCAACATCAAACTCCTCCCGGACAATTTACAGGTAGATGAAGTAGTGGTTGTGGGATATGGTACGCAACGGAAAGAAGCGGTGACAGGTTCAGTTGCTTCAATGAAAGGGGATGTAATTCGCGATGTGCCATCGTCTAATATTACGCAGGCCTTACAAGGTCGTGTTGCCGGTGTTGAAATGTCGCAAACCTCCACCAAACCGGGCGCTGAAATGCAAATCCGTATTCGCGGTACACGTTCGCTAACTGCCAGTAACGATCCGTTGGTGGTACTCGACGGTATTCCTTTTGCTGGAAACATCAGTGACATCAATCCGAATGAGATCAAGAGCATAGACATCCTGAAAGATGCTTCGGCCACTGCTATCTACGGATCGCGTGGCGCTAACGGTGTACTCTTGGTAACGACTAATAGGGGACAAAACGGCCAGAAAGCGAGGATAACCTATAATGGCTACTATGGTGCAAGTAAGGCGTTTTCCAAATTTGACATGATGGACGGAGAGAAGTTTGCTGCGATGCGGGCTTATGCCAATATGCCTGCGTACGTAAATAATACAGCGGATGAAATTGCGGGAACAAATACCGATTGGCAAGGCTTGTTTTTTAAAACCGGTATTGTACAAAGCCATGATGTAGGCATTTCGGGTGGAACAGATCGGGGTGCTTATACCTTTGGAATAGGCTATTACAAAAATGAAGGCGTAGTACCATTGGAAGGGTATAGTCGTATTTCGATGCATGCCAGCATTGATCAGGAAGTAGGTAAAATCTTCCGCGTCGGTTTCACTACCAACAGCAACTACAGTGTGACCGAAGGAGCCAGTTCGGGAGGATTGTATCAAGTATTATCGAATGACCCGCTTCTCTACCCCTATAATGCTGATGGCTCCTGGAAAAGAACCGTAGATATGCCGGCAGATAAAGGTATATGGGTCTATACAAGAGATGTTGTGCAGGCTAATAAAGATCGTATGCTTAGCCAAACTAAAGGCTTCGGGTCTTATAATACAGTTTATGGCGAGGTGAAAATACCAGCCGTTGAAGGTTTGAAATATCGTGTCAATGTAGGTTTGAACTTTCGTTCGTCAACCGGAGGTAGCTATACTGGACAAGGAATAAACAACGCCTCAGCAACCAATCCTTCTTCAGCTTCTGTCAGTAACTCATTGAGAACTAATTGGGCAATTGAAAATTTACTTACCTACGACCGCACCTTTGCCGCTAAGCATCAAATAAATGCCGTAGCGATGTACTCCGCTGAGGAAACCCTGTACAATCAGTCACGGATGACTGCAAAGGGTGTTGCCGAAAACTTCCAATGGTATAATTTGGGTATGACTGATGGTGAAAGGTCTATTCTCCCTGGAGATCAACAATATCAGAAGAGTGGCTTGATGTCGTATATGGGTCGTGTAATGTATTCGTACGACAGCCGTTATATGATTTCGGCTACCGTTCGCTCCGATGGCTCCTCAAGATTGGCCACCGGACATAAATGGCATACTTATCCAGCCGTATCTGTGGGATGGAATGTCAAAAAAGAAAAATTTATGGAGAATCTTAATTGGCTTGACAATCTAAAACTGAGAGTGGGCTATGGAGAAACCTCCAATCAGGCTGTTGCTCCCTACGCTACACTGGGTGGTTTGAGTACCCGACCCTATAACTTCGGCGACGCGAGCGCTAATTTTGTAACAGGCACTTATGTAAGTACACTACCTAACCCCGCATTAGGATGGGAATATTCTAAAACCTGGAACTATGGTGTTGATTTCACCCTGCTGCATAATCGTCTGTCCGGTACATTTGAGTATTATGTAACCAACACCAAAGATCTTTTGCTGAGTGTAAACCTTCCTCAAACATCGGGAGTGGGTAGTTACATGGCAAACGTAGGAGAAACTCAAAACAAAGGATTTGAATTCTCGCTCAATGGCACTATATTGGACAACCTCAATGGTTGGACCTGGACTGCCGGTATTAACTTGTATACTAACCACAACAAAATTGTATCCCTTGCTTCAGGAAACCTTAAAGACGAGGGTAACGCATGGTTCGTAGGCTACCCCATCAATGTTATCTATGCCCCCAAGAAGATAGGGCTTTGGCAACAAGGTGACCCCTATATGGCTATCCTTGAGCCGGGCGGAAACTTAGGTATGATTAAAGTAGAATATCTCGGCGACTATTACAAAGCAGGTGATAATATACCGACAGGCAAACAAGTAGGAGACCCTGTAAGAGCAATGGATGGAGGAGGTAAAGACCGCCAGGTCATTGAAGTAGATCCCGACTTTCAAGGTGGTTTCAACACAACAGTGGCATACAAAGGATTTGACCTGACCGTGATTGGTGCCTTCAAAAGCGGCGGCACGCTCGTCAGCTCCCTTTATGCTGCCAGCGGTTACCTCAATATGTTGACAGGGCGTAGGGGACAGGTGAATGTGGACTATTGGACACCGGAAAATACCGGTGCAAAATATCCGAAACCAGGTGGCTTATTGAGCGGTGACAACCCGAAATACGGTAATACCCTGGCTCTCTTTGATGCTTCGTTTATGAAAGTACGCACCATCACTTTGGGATATAATTTCAATAAAAAATTAGTTAAGGATCTTGGGGTTCAAAATCTGCGGCTTTATGCTACTGTTCAGAACCCATTTGTGTTGTTCGCTCCTTACACCAAAGAAACAGGTATGGATCCCGAAACTAACTCCTACGGCAATGAAAATGCGGCGACAACAGGTTTGGTTAACAATCGTATCCTGACCATAGGTACCAACTCACCTTCTACGCGCAACTACATGTTAGGTGTTAGTTTAACATTTTAATAATTTTTAAATAAAGATAATAATGAAAAAGATAAATATAAAAGTTTTGATGGGAGCACTGATGATGTTGTTCCTGTCGGCTTGTAGCGATATCTTGAAAGAACAGCCGCGCGCTACTTATGAACCTGGTTTTTTCACAACCAAGGAAGGTGTCCAGAGCGGATTGACCTCTATGTATGCTCACTTGCGTTACATCTATGGGCAAGGCTATTACTACAATATTACCCTTACCGGTACTGACGAATATACTTGGGCAAATAGCGCCGATGGAAACTTCAAAGACGCTGACATGACCAGTGGCGGAACAATGACACCATCCACTTCACGTGCTGATGTGTTATGGGGTGCGGCATTCCCGAATATCAACACCGCCAGTGGTGTAATCGAAAATGCAGAGGCGGTAGGCTTGGTTCCTTCTTTGATAGCTGAAGCCCGCTTTTTTCGTGCATTCGACTATTTTCAGTTGGTACAAACCTTCGGTGGAGTTCCTCTTGATTTGGGTGGAGGCGTTCTGAAATTCAACAAATCTACTGTGAGATCATCCGTGCGCAATACAGTGCCCGAAGTTTATACAAAGGGTATATTTCCGGACTTGAAACAAGCCGTAATCGACCTTCCTGACGCTCCCCGTATTGTAGGGGCTGCCACAAAAACAGTTGCCCGCCTTTATTTGGCTAAGGCTTACCTGACATACGCATGGTGGTTGCAGAATCCGAATAACGTTCCGACCTATCCTGCCGCTGCTCGTACCGACCCCGATGGACATGATGCAGCCTGGTATTTCAAACAGGCTTATGATGTAGCTACCGAAGCGATCGCCAGTCCTGGCACCTTTGGCTTACAGCCCACTTACTACAGAGTCCACTTAGCACAGAATGACCGCAACAACGAAATCTTGTTGCTCGCCGACCATACCAATGCAAGCGAACAATATAACGGCGGAATCAGCTTTTCGTACGCAAACGGAGAAGCGCCGGATAACTTTGCATCCTGGATGGTGACACCGCAGATGGAGAATCTAAGAAGTGCGAAGAATTCTGATGGAACAGGAGCTACAAGTTCTGTTCCACGCGAAGCAGTGCAATGGGGTGGTCGTCCTTGGACACGTATGGCTCCTCCTATTGGCGTCTTTACAAAAACTTTTGCTGACAAGACCAATGACTCGCGTTATGACGGCACTTTTACAAGCGTTTACCGGGGAAATTGGAATAAGAGTGCAAGTACTGCGTCAATTAATGTCATGTATAATGCTAACAAAATGCCGGTGTACGTAGGAGATGCCATATTGTCTTTCTTACCGGATGAAACACTGGCGGGTTCTACTACTTACCCTTCGGGACTTGGTAATATTGGAGCTGGTCAAATTCCAGGAAGAGCCGATTATGTAATCTCTCCACGAGCTATAAACCGACAGTATTATCCGGGACTTTGGAAAATTGGAACGTATCGTACCGACAATGGCACCGGATTAGGAACTCCTAATGGCAGTACCTGTCGTCCGTTTGATATCGCCAAATTCTCTGAACTCTACCTGGTAGCTGCCGAAGCAGCTGTCCAGGGTGCAACAACTAAAGCGGGCCAAAGTGCAAGAGAACTCATCAATGTGCTTCGTGCAAGAGCCGGAAAATGGAGTTTTAGTAATGCTGAAAATAAGGCTAAAGTAGAAGATCATAGCGCTGAAATGATTGCGGCCACTCCAGCTACGATAGATATTAATTATGTCTTGGCTGAACGTTCACGCGAGTTTTTTGGCGAAGGTTATCGCTGGTTCGACTTGGTGCGTACACAAAAGTGGGAAGAAATTGCCGGTACGTACGAAATCGCTGATGCGGGAAGCCATTCTGCCAAAACGTTTACTCGTACTATCAACAAGGCGGTTCATTATCTGCGTCCTATTCCTCAAGGACAAATTGATAGATTAGACATGAGCGATGTAGAAAAAGCTGCTTATCAAAACCCGGGATATTAATTTGCCGGATAGTTTTTAAAATATCTTTTGAGACAAAGAAATTTATTTAACAGAAAGGTTAATATTAAGTGAATAAGCAGAGAGGGACATCGTCCGATTACCAATCGTTCGGGTCCCTTTCTTATATTTCAACAATAAACCTATAAATTGCAATCCTATAAAAACTAAACAAAAATGGCTAACAGACCCAAAATATTCTTGATAGCTGCCCGATTTCAGGTTTTCATCAAGTCGCTGTTTGTATTTCTAGCAATTACCACAATTGTATTTAATACTAATAAATTGTTAGCCAATGAATTGGATCGAAAACTTGGGTCTCAATTATCCACAACCCCTGTCAAAGGATCATTTTCACTTATATCAAACGGTAAATCCGCTACACTAACCTATTCTTCCAACGATTTTGCGGGTGTTGCAAAGGCGATGAATTACCTCAAGTCAGACCTGAAAATGGTTTCGGGAAACGAGCCTCAACTTGCTGTTGATGTAATTCCTGCTGGGTCGCAACTGGTGATTGCAGGAACACTTGGACGCAGCAAATTGATTGATCAGCTGGTCAGTGATAAGAAAATTGATTTAAGCTTGTTGAACGGGAAATGGGAACAATTCATCATTCAGGTGGTTGAAAATCCGTTTCCTGGAATAGAAAGGGCATTGGTAATCGCAGGAAGCGACAAGCGAGGAACCATTTTCGGGATTTTTGAACTATCAAAACAAATGGGTGTTTCGCCTTGGTATTGGTGGGCCGATGTACCGGTCGAAACCCAAACAAATATTTATGTGAAAGCGCAACGTTTTACATTGGGTGAACCGGCGGTAAAATACCGTGGCATTTTCCTGAACGATGAAGAACCGGCCCTGGGTCGCTGGGCTGTGGAGAAATACGGAGGGTTTAACAGCCAGTTTTACGAAAAGTTATTTGAACTGGTTCTGCGAATGAAATCAAATTTCGTGTGGCCGGCCATGTGGTGGGGAGCTTTCAATAGCAATGATCCAAAAAACACCCAGTTAGCTGATGACATGGGAATTGTGATGGGAACATCGCACCACGAACCGATGAACCGCGCTCATGCCGAATGGAAACCGTTTGGCGGCAAAGAATGGAACTACGAGAAAAACCCTGAACAATTGCGCAAGTTCTGGACAGAGGGTATTGAACGTACCAAAAACGTTGAAACCATTGTGACCCTTGCCATGCGGGGCGATGGCGATATGGCCATGTCGGCCAGTACCAATGTCGCGTTGCTTCAGCGAATTGTTGAAGACCAGCGAAAAATCATTACCGAAGTTACCGGAAAACCGATCACTGAAACGCCACAGGTTTGGGCGCTATACAAAGAAGTACAGGATTACTACGACAACGGAATGCGCGTTCCGGATGATGTAACATTGCTGCTTTGCGACGACAACTGGGGAAACATACGTAAACTGCCAAAACCCGGTGAAGCCAAACGTGCCGGTGGATACGGAATTTACTATCATTTTGATTATGTGGGCGATCCACGTAACTATAAATGGCTCAATACCTCTCCTATTCAGCGCACCTGGGAACAGATGAACATGGCCTACCGACATGGCGTTGACCGTATTTGGGTGGTAAATGTGGGCGACTTGAAACCCATGGAATTTCCCATCGAATTCTTCCTCGATTTTGCATGGAATCCCGATCAATGGCCTGCCAACAAGCTGTCTGAGTATTCTCGCAAATGGGCCGAAAATCAGTTTGGCTCAAAATATTCAACCGAAATTGCTTCGCTGATTGATGATTATACCCGTTTCAATAGCCGCCGGAAACCCGAATTAATGGAGCCAACCACCTATAGCCTTATTAATTTTAAAGAAGCCGACCGCGTTGTAAATGAATACAATGAATTGGCCGAAAAGGCACAGTCACTTTACGAAAAAATGCCGGATAACTATAAAGATGCTTTCTTCGAATTGGTTTTACACCCCGTTACGGCCTGTGCCAATCTGAATGATATGTATGTTACCGTTGGCAAAAACAGGTTATATGCGGCACAAGGCAGGGCTGCCACCAATGAATTGTCGCAAGAGGCCAAAAAATTATATAGAAATGATTCAATTATTTCTGATCGATACAATCATAAAATCGCCAATGGGAAATGGAATCACATGATGGATCAAACCCATATTGGCTATACATACTGGCAGCAACCCATCAAAAATTCGATGCCAAAAGTTGAAACCATCCTGGTAAAACAAGGCGCTGAAATGGGAGTTGCCATTGAAGGAACGGGCATATGGTGGCCTGAAAGTACTGAAAAAGCAATACTTCCGCAGCTAGACCCAATTCAGAATCAACGTTTTTATATCGATGTGTTCAACCGTGGCTCACAACCATTCGATGCCGTAATCAAACCCGCATCGAAGCTGGTAAAAGTTTCAACAGCAAATGTAAAGATTGACAAAGAGTTACGCATTTGGGTGGAAGCCGATTGGAAGAAAATGCCAAAAGCTATTACAGAAGTCCCAATCACCATTGCCGGGGCAGGGAAGACGGTTGAAGTGGTTGCTGTCCTTAATCCTTTGCCGAATATCAGCCGCAAAGAACATGGTTTTGCTGAAAGTAATGGCTATGTGGCCATCGATGCAGAACATTATTCGAACCTGGTAAACAAGGGCGATGCCGGTTGGCAGAAGGTTCCAGGATTGGGAAGAACACTTTCGTCCATGATGCCGGTACCGGTGAATTTACCCTCTTTGGCATTGGATCAAAGCTCGCCGCGGCTCGAATACGATGTTCTTTTTAATAGTTTCGGAGAAGTGACCATTTCCACGCAGATTTCACCTACCTTGAATATCTACAACAACGAAGGACTCTGTTTTGCCGTTTCGATCGATGATGAACAACCTCAAATTGTGAATATTCACAAAGGGAAAACCAATCAGGATTGGCAAGAATCGGTTCGTCGCAACATAGTGGAGATGAAAACGAAGCATACCATTGAGAAGGCGGGAAAACACACAGTCAAAATCTGGATGATCGATCCGGGAATTGTACTTCAGCGCATCCTGATCGACTGCGGAGGATTAAAACCTTCCTATTTAGGCCCATTGGAATCGAAGAGATTATAAACCAATAAAATAGATTAAAATGAAAAGTATTTTAATGAAAAGAATTTACCTCCTTGCCATTATTTTGATGGCAAGGACAATTACCATGGCAAATGCTCAAATAAAACAGAAACCAGCTTATTTGGTGAAAGATCTTTACATTGCCGATCCTTCCGCCCATGTCTTCAATGGGAAAATATACGTTTACCCATCGCACGATATTGAAGCTGGAATTCCAGAGAATGATAACGGTGATCATTTCGACATGCGCGACTACCACATCTTTTCAATGGATAAAGTTGGAGGCCCGGTGACTGATCATGGCTTAGCGCTTGATAAGAAAGACATTCCATGGGTTGGCCGTCAATTGTGGGCACCCGATGCTGCCTACAAAAATGGCAAATATTACCTCTATTTCCCGGCAAAAGACAAAACCGATATTTTCAGGATAGGCGTTGCAGTGAGCGATAAACCTGAAGGTCCATTTAAACCAGAGACCAACCCAATCATCGGAAGTTTCAGTATCGACCCGGCAGTATTCACCGATACCGATGGGAAAAGCTATATGTATTTTGGAGGTATCTGGGGAGGACAGTTGCAGCGTTACCGCAATGGGAAAGCCATTGAATGTGGCGCTCAACCTGCTGCCGATCAACCAGCCCTGAGTCCGCAGGTAGCCATGATGAGCAAAGACATGCTACAGTTTGGTGAAAGTGCCAAAAATGTTGAGATTCTTGGACCGGATGGCAAACCTTTCAAATCTGGCGACAATGAGAGACGCTTTTTCGAGGCTTCGTGGATGCACAAATACAATGGGAAATATTATTTCTCCTATTCAACCGGCGATACGCACAAGTTGTGTTACGCTACCGGTAATAATCCTTACGGACCATTTACCTATCAGGGGGTTATCCTGACACCCGTTGTTGGTTGGACCTCCCATCATTCCATCGTGGAATTTAAAGGGAAATGGTACTTGTTCTATCACGACAGCAAACCTTCAGGAGGGAAAACATGGCTACGCAGTGTAAAAGTTTCAGAGTTGAGTTACAATGCTAATGGTACAATAAAAACACTTGAGGGAACTGACTAATTATTTAAGCCACGATAATAATGCAACAGACGCTAATTGCAGAAAAGGAACAGCTTTCCAAAAGGTCAAATCACATTGCTACATTCCTTTGTGCGTTTCTTTTACTCATTTCATTATCCTCTTTTGGCCAGATAAAACTACCGCGGCTTATTCAGGATGGGATGATCCTCCAGCGCGAAGCCCCTGTAAAAATCTGGGGCTGGGCAGCGGTTGGAGAAAAGGTGGTGATTCAATTCAACGGCCAATCGTTTAATACGATAACCAGCGATAATGGAAAGTGGCAAATTACCCTTCCGGCTCATAAAGCCGGCGGTCCATTCACCATTGAAATAGATGCAAGCAATCACATTTCACTGAAGGATATCTTGTTTGGCGATGTGTGGCTTTGCTCGGGACAGTCGAACATGGAATACCCCATGAACCGCCTTACCGACAAGTATGCCAATGTCGTTGCGAAGTGCGAAACCAATTACATCCGTCAATTCAAAGTACCGCAGGCATATAATTTCAATTCACCACAAGACGATTATCCCTCAGGAAGTTGGGTAGCTGTAACACCAAAAACCATTCTCGATTATTCGGCGGTGGCCTATTTTTTTGCGCGTGATTTGTACAAGAAATATCATGTACCTATCGGGATTATCAATGCCAGTGTGGGCGGTTCGCCAGCCGAAGCGTGGATGAGCGCTGACGCGTTAAAAGAATTTCCCAACTATCTGGCCGAAGCCGAAAAGTTCAAAAATCAGTCGTACATCGGTCAAATCCAATCCAGCGAACGCAAAGCAAGCAGCAACTGGTATGCGGAGTTAAACCAGACAGATAAAGGATTGCAATCACGGCCGACATGGAAAGATCCTGCTTTCGATGCATCTTCGTGGCCAACCATGCCTGTCCCATCTTATTGGGCCGATCATGGTTTGGGCGAAGTCAACGGAGTGGTTTGGTTCAGAAAGGAAATTGAGGTACCTGTTTCAATGATAGGGAAACCAGCCCGTTTGTTCATGGGCCGTATTGTTGATGCTGATTCTGTTTTCATCAATGGGAAATTGGTGGGAACTACCTCCTATCAATATCCTCAGCGCAATTATAAGGTTCAGGCAGGTGTGCTTCATTCCGGGAAAAATACATTCGTGGTAAGAGTAATCAACAACTCAGGTAGAGGAGGTTTCGTCAAAGAAAAACCATACCAACTTTTTAATGAGACGGACACAATAAAGCTAATCGGTAACTGGAAGCATCAATTGGGATGTACCATGAATCCTACTCCCGGACAAACATTTGTTCAGTGGAAACCAACCGGATCAGCTTTAATCACCGATTGGCGCTTGAAACACGCTCAGGGAAATTTCCCGTTCATCATTGCACAACTTCCCAACTATATGGATGCAAAGGATCAGCCATCGGAAAGCAGTTGGGCTTCATTCAGAAATTCACAGTTGAAAATCGCACAAACAGTTGAAAAAACTGCACTCACAGTCAATATTGATCTGGGCGAATGGAACGACGTCCATCCGCAAAATAAAGAAGATGTAGGGAAAAGATTGGCGCTTGCTGCAGAGAAGTTAGCTTATTATGACAAAAATGTGGTGGCTTCGGGACCTATCTATAAATCGATGAGCATTAAAGGCAATAAAATTGAACTTACCTTTACTGATTGTGGAAGCGGATTAATTGCAAAAGATGGCAAAGCATTAAAACAGTTTGCAATTGCCGGCGTTGACAAAAAGTTTGTGTGGGCGCAAGCCAAAATCGAAGGCAACAAAGTGGTTGTTTGGAATGAAGCTATTTCGAAACCGGTTTCAGTGCGTTATGCCTGGGCCGATAATCCGGCAGGAGCCAATTTGTACAATGCGGAAGGGTTACCGGCTTCCCCATTTGAAGCCAATGAATAAAATAATCAATAACCTTAACTAAACAACATTGATTTAATCCAATAAAATATGAAGAATCTAAAGCTATTCCCACATATTCCGTTGACGGTACTGATCCTGACGATCAGTTTGTCGGCATTTTCATTAGACAAAGGAAAAGGGATGAAAGATCTCTTTAAAGGGAAGTTTTACATCGGAACAGCCATGAATGCCTGGCACATAACAGGGAAGGATACCGCCTCTATCCGGATTATCAAGCAACAGTTCAATTCCATTACAGCTGACAACTGCATGAAAAGCGGACCAATTCAACCTGAAGAAGGAAAGTTTAATTTCAAGCTCCCTGACCAGTTTGTTGAATTCGGAATGCAGAATCAGATGTTTATAGTCGGGCATTGCCTGGTTTGGCATTCGCAGGCACCCAAATGGTTTTTTGTGGATGAAAAGGGCAACGATGTTTCGCGGGAAGTATTGATCAGCCGAATGAAAAACCACATTCAGACCGTGGTTGGTAGGTATAAAGGCAAGGTAAACGGCTGGGATGTGGTGAATGAAGCCATTCTGGACGATGGTTCATGGCGCCAGAGCAAGTTTTACACCATTATTGGTCCTGATTTTGTGAAGCTGGCCTTTCAGTTCGCACATGAGGCAGATCCGGATGCTGAACTTTATTACAACGACTATTCGATGGCGCTCCCCGGAAGGCGCGAAGGAGTAGTAAAAATGGTGAAAGAACTTCAGAAAGACGGAGTCCGGATCAGTGGAATCGGGATGCAGGGTCATTGCAGCCTGGATTTCCCGAAGATCGAAGAATTCGAAAAAAGCATATTGGCTTTTGCAAGTCTGGGTGTTAAGGTGATGATTACCGAAATGGATATTTCGGCCCTGCCAAGTCCTAAAGATAGCAGGGGCGCCGATGTTGATTCACGGGTCGAATACAAGAATGAGCTGAATCCCTATACCAAAGGATTACCGGAAGAAGTTGAAAAAGCGCACGCCAAACGTTACCATGAATTCTTTGATTTGTTCCTCAAGCATCAGGACAAGATCAGCCGGGTAACCTTATGGGGCGTACAGGATGGTCAATCGTGGAAAAACAATTTCCCGGTTCCCGGGCGGACTGATTATCCGCTTCTTTTCGATCGCAATTATCAACCCAAAAGTTTTATAACAAGTTTGCTTTCAGGAGATAAAGCTGACAAACCCAAAAGTGACCATTAAAAAAAAATAGATGAAATACCTATTTGCAAAGCTCACTTTTATACTGATCTGCACCATCATTTTCATTAATTGTAGTAAGAACAAGGGAGACTTAGCACAGAACATAGCTACACATGTGAACATGACCCTCAATCCCGCTGTGACATATCAAAAAGTGACAGGGTTCGGTGGTATGCTCGATCCTCCCAGCTGGGTTGGTACTGCCAACCAGATAACGCTTGCAGAAACTGAAAAGATGTATAGCTCAACCGGGTTAGGGTACAATATCATCCGGATGATGATGTACCCCGACCAATCTAACTGGGGCACAGATATTGCGGTTGCAAAAAAGGCGCAGGAACTGGGCGCCATCGTTTTCGCCTCTCCCTGGGAGCCCCCTGCCAATATGACTGGTACCCGTACATCAACATTTGATGCGACTCAAACTACAAAATACTTACTTCCGGCATATTATAAAGATTATGCCGCCCATCTCAAGGCATTTGTAAATTATATGTCAGCCAATGGGCTGAATCTGTATGCTATATCCGTCCAAAATGAACCTGATATGAATTGGTGTAGCTTTACTCCCGCAGAGGTTTTCAATTTTGTGAGGGATTATGGACGTCAATTGGGCAATGTAAAAACAATGGCAGCGGAATCATTCCATTTTAATCAGGATTATACAGATCCGCTTCTAAATAGTAGTGAAACGGTAAATAACTTTGATATTGTAGGAGGCCACATCTATGGCGGCGGGCTAAATGATTATCCTTTGGCACGACAAAAAAGTAAAGAAGTATGGATGACCGAGCATCTTTTGAATGAAGAGAAAAATGGTTACGATTGGTTGTGGGCTCCTTCATTGCAGTATATAGCCAAGGAAATCAACGATTGCATGGCAGCTAATTACAACGCCTATGTATGGTGGTATTTAAAGAGATATTACTCTATGATAGCGGATACGAATACGAAAAGTACAGTGGCTGTTGGGGAGACTACCAAAAGAGGATATATCCTTTCCCATTATGCCAAATACGCAACCGGCAGGACGCGAATCGGAACAACCGTTCAGGATGCCGATTTATTATCTACGGCTTATTCCGGGGTAAGTGATATGACAGTGGTAATTATAAATAACAAACCTACTCCTGTTATATTGCAGGTAGCATCACCATCCGCAATCAGTACTGCATCGGCTGTGGAAACCAATGCAACAAAAGATATGGAATCAATTACAACAACATTAAGCAGCGATAAAAAGGCCGTCAACATGGTACTAACTGCAAAAAGCATTGTATCGGTAAAATTGCTTTTGCAATGACTTGGGTGCTCCATTAGATTATTTATATACAATTCATTAATTGAAATAATAGAAATGAAAAATGTTTTTGAAGTTATAAACCCCGATACTGATTTAAGTCCATTTACGGGGATGTCAAAAAAGCACTACATTGAGTTGGCGAAGTATCTTTTGGAAAGGGCCTTTAAGCATGTTGAATCTATAGAAACCCCAATAAACTTTCCGACAGTTCCCGGTAAGACGTATCCACAGCCCGGAGCTCCAGAATGGCGTTACCGTTCCGCTCAATTTGAAGCGCTGGAAAGAACATTCACCCTGGCAGCTCCGCTCATCCATATTGATCCTGAAACGACCATCAATCATATCAAACTCAGGGATTATTACAGTTTGCAATTTTACAATGCCTTTACCCCGGGACATTCGAATTCATTGCCTTTGCCTGAAGAATTGCCCGACTCCAATTACCAGTTTACCTGCGAGTTTGGCGGATTGTTTAAAACATTGCTTCTGTTGCCCGACACGATCTGGTCCCAATATTCCGAAAAGCAGAAAGATGAGATGGTCATTACCATTTCAAAATGGGCTCACCACAGGACCACCCAGAACAATTGGCGGATTTTTAATATCTGTGCGCTTTCGTTTTTAAAGAAGTATGGGTACAAGATTGATGATGACTTATTGAAAAGTCATCTTCTTTGGGTGGTATCTTATCATTCAGGAGACGGATGGTATCTTGAGCAAACTTATAACTATTATTCTATCAGTCTTTTCATTGTTTACACAACCATCTGGAACCGCACATTCGGTGATGAATACTACCCTGAGATTGCAGATATCATTGAGAATTCAGCCCGGAAACTGATGGAATCGGTTACTGGCTTTTTTGCACGAAACGGGTATCTCAACATGTGGTCCAGAAGTATCTGCTACCGGACATGGGTATCCGGCGCCTTCCCGGTTGCTTTCATGCTGAAGGAGAAAACAGAGCTTGATGCGGGTTGGGCAAGGCGGCTATGTTCAGGTTCGCTGCTTCAATTTGTTACCAGGGAGGAATTTTATTGCAATGATATTCCCAGCCTGGGATTTTATGGGCAAAAGGAGTACATGATTCAAAACTACAGTTGTGCCGGAAGTCCTTTTCTGATGTTCCTGCCTTTTATCTGTCTGGCATTACCGGATGATTCACCCTTCTGGACGGCAAGGGAAAACGACGGAATGTGGGAGAATCTGGGAACCAACTCGAACAAGATTGTTTTGGAAAATCCTGGACTTGTCTTGGTCAATCACGGAAAAACAGGTACATCTGAAATAATTCCCGGAAAAGTCTATTACGATGATCCCAATTATTCCAAGCTGGTCTACAATACCCATTTCCCGTGGGAGGACCATAATCCAAATGGAGGAACATCGATGGAATATAGTTTTCGCAGCCTGGATCCAAGGGATTTGAGGGGAGATGATGTAAACTTCTATCTCACCGGACAGAAAATTGACAATGATTCAGGGAAAAACAGCGTTTTTACAACCTCCCAGAGTATGCTTTACAACGGTGTGCGGAAGGATGTTTTGTATAGGCAGGCCATCATGCGGAAACCGCCGAACAACGGAGTGGGATACATCATCGACCTTGCCGAAATAACAATTCCGGGAGGTGTGATCAGAGTTGACCGCACCCGTTTGGCATTTGAACATGAATTGACCTTTGGCCATTTCGGACTGCCCCACATCAAAGGGCAAAAAGCAATGGTCAATCAATTTGAGGATGGTACCAGGAAGGTCATCACAGCCTCCATTCCGGGTAGAAGGGTTGCCTTGATTACCTACCATGGTTGGGATTCCCTCGATACCCTGGTACACAGTAACCGAAATGCGGAAGCAGACGAGAGTACCGTAATTTATGCCACCAGGAAGCGAAAGGCAAAAAATCCTGCCATGGAGTTGATGATCATGGTTTTGTTGCACAAAACGGATGACAGTGAATGGAATTCTGAAGAATTATCGCCCATCAAGGAGATTAAAATCATGGAGGTTACATCGTCTTTCTCTGCCTTGGGTGCGGAGCTTACTTTAAATAACAATGAAATATTTGAGATCGATTTTAAGGATATTGACGGGAAAAGGTCCTGTTGAGTTTTATCCTGAATCTCCGCGCCAGTGGAAAGAGCTCAAATTTTACATGACAACAGAAAAAATCAAAAAAGCTGTAGCGGAAGCATACAGCAAGCCATAATTGTGATTTTTTTTTATCTTTGATTTTCACTAATCACTTTAACAACCACCAAATGAGCATTTTTAGAATCTTTACAGTTTTTTCATTTTTCTTTTTATTGCCTCTTTTGTCTCAATCGCAGAATGAAAATGTTGACCTTGGCATGGTCTATAAAATGAAGCAGGAAGGCCTAAAAAACTCCGGAATTGAAGAGATGGCTTTCTGGCTCACCGATTTTGTGGGATCCAGACTAACAGGTTCAACCGGGAATAACCGTGGAAATGAATGGGCTAAGAAAAAAATGGAAGAGCTGGGATTGCAAAATGTGCGGATAGAACCTGCAAGGGAATTCAGCCGTGGCGGATGGGATAACCAGAAAACCTACGCAGCCATGATTTCTCCATATTATACCAGTTTTGCCTGTAATCCGGTAGCATGGACAGGTAGTACAACAGGAATGATCAAGGGTGAAGTTCTGTTTCTCGATGCAAAGACTGAAGCCGACCTTGAAAAATACAAGGGAAAACTATCAGGCAAAATAGTCTTGATACCTTCCGTTTCAACCTATGCCATCAGCTTTGATCCTTTGGCAAGCCGTTTAACCAATGATCAGCTTAAGGACATGTCCATGGCAACCTCCACAGCACCATCAAATCGGCCCAATTTTGATTTAGCTGCATTCCAGGCCCAAAGGGCTTTGCGTGCGAAAATCAATGAAATGCTGACAGCAGAAAAGGCAGCGGTCATACTTAATAACTCAGGAATATACAATATCCCAAGATCCAATGGGGCGAACTACAGTGCCGGGACCAGCCAGCCAATCGCAGAATTGAATCTTCCGAACGAAGACTTTGGAAGGATGGAGAGACTGCTCCGTCATCAAGTTCCTGTTGAGATGGAAATCGACATTCAAAATAGATTTTTTGATAGCCCGACAGTCAACAATGTAATAGGGGAAATTCCGGGTACTGATAAGAACCTTAAATCGGAGGTGGTGATGCTTGGGGCGCATATCGACTCATGGCATGGGGGAACCGGTGCTGCAGACAATGCATCAGGATGTGTGGTAATGCTTGAGGCAATCCGGATATTGAAAAGCCTGGATATTGCGCCCCGAAGGACAATCCGTATCGCACTGTGGGGCGGTGAGGAACAAGGATTAAATGGCTCACGCGGATATGTTGAGAAGTACCTTGTGGATCCTAAAACAAAGGAGCACAAACCTGAATTTGACAAGTTTGCCGGGTATTTCAACATGGATAACGGAAGCGGAAAATACCGGGGAATTTACCTGCAGGAAAATGAACTGGTGAGGCCCATTTTTGAAGAATGGCTCAGACCTTTTGCCGACATGGGGGCTTCCACAACTACTATCAGGAACACTTCGGGGACCGACCACCTTGCATTTGATGCGGTCGGCCTGCCCGGCTTTCAGTTTATCCAGGATGCCATTGAATATGGACGGGGGTATCATACCACCATGGATACCTATGAAAGACTGGTAATGGATGATCTTAAACAAAATGCCGTCATTACAGCTTCTTTTGTTTACAATGCTGCAATGAGACAGGTAAAAATACCAGGAAAACCTGTCATGAAGGCCAGACCAGCGGATGAAAGAAGATTGCCATAAACCGAATGTCAAATTTGGTGCCAGGCGTGTTTCCCCTTACCAGGAAGCTGACGGCATAAAAGTGTGGATCAATTATATAATCCGGCTTTCCATTTAATATTTTTTGGTACAAGAATTGTCGGATTGGCTTCTGAAATAATTTGCTTTTTAATCAGAGGCGCTATTCTCCCAAACTTCCGTTATATGATTCAATGAAAGGATGGGAAAATTCGTAGTGTTACAAATCTGTTACAAACTTGCAACAGATGTGTTAAAGAACGAATAAATATCATAATATTTGTTAACAGTTTATATTATTTTAAGTATAATTGCAATATCGTTCATTCGCTTTTAAGTGGCAATTTTGCAATAATTCAATAGTTTTTTGAAAATATTTTGATTCTTTGGCTTGTTGGCGTTGATAGTAAGCATGCATATAAATAGTTGAACTTCTTGCGCCGCACCTAAATATCTGCAATTGAAATATTTATTATAGAAACATTACAACCCGGGTTTTGGAAACAATTAGAAATAACAATAATTAAAAATGGGAAAATTAAAAAGAGTGATGTTAGTGGTTCTGCTTATATTATTTTCAATAATGGCAAAATCGCAAGAAACTACTTCTGAAATTTCAGGAACAATTTTAGAAGGTAATTCTCCGTTACCAAATGTTATCGTAACGGCAGTCCACATTCCAACAGGGACTAAGTATATGACAACGACTCGCGGAGATGGTCGTTACAACTTACCTAACTTAAAAATTGGTGGACCATATACTTTGACAACATCCTTTGTTGGGTACAAACCAGAATCAAGGGGTGATATTATTTTGAACTTAGGTCAAACCTTTAAACAAAATTTTATACTTGTAGATGCTGCTACTCAATTGGGTGAAGTTGTTGTCAGGTCAACACTTACCAGTAAAGTCTTCAATACAAGCCGAAATGGTTCACAAGAAACTATCAGCAGAATGTCTATTGAACAGATACCTTCTGTTTCCAGGACCTGGAAAGACGTTGTTAAACTTGTTCCATCACAAAATAATTTATCATTCGGTGGTATTAGTTCACAATTAAATAATGTGACAATTGATGGCGCAAACTTTAATAATTCTTTTGGCTTAGGTGATGGTACACTGGGAGGACAAACAGGTGCACAGCCAATTTCATTAGATGCCATTGAACAAATACAAGTCAATGTTTCACCATTTGATGTTAAATATGGTGGATTTAATGGCGCTGGAATTAACTCAGTAACAAGAAGCGGTAACAATAAAACATTTGGTTCTGTATATCAATACTTTAAAGGTGAAAATTTGCAAGGTTACAATGTTGGTGCGGTTACATTACCAAAACAAACTTTCAATTATGACTTGAAAGGCTTTACAGTTGGGGGCGCAATTGTTAAAAATAGGTTATTTATCTTCATCAATGGTGAGCAAGAAAGTAAAACGGCTCCTGGCACTTCCTGGGTTGCAAGTGATGCATCACATGCACCGAATGGCCTGAATATTTCTAATGCGAATGCTGATCAATTAAATGCCTTGTCAGATTTTTTGAAAAAGACATATAATTACGATCCAGGTGTTTATCAAGGCTATTCCTATACCGCAGCGTCGAAAAGGCTGACCGTAAAAGTAGATTGGAATATCAATGATAAAAACACTTTTACATTGAAATATAATTTACTCCGTTCTTCAAATGAAATTCAGCCATCCAATAGCGGTAGTGCCAATACAACCTATGGCAGAACTCCAGGTCAGTTTGCAATGCCATTCTATGGTGCAGGATATAAAATCAACAACAATGCTGATATCTTAATTGGTGAATTAAATACCAAGTTTTCGAATAAATCAAATAATAAACTACAAATTGGTTATACTTCGCTTAGAGACTTCAGAACCCCCCTTACATCAGGCGATTTTCCTTTGGTAGATATTTTGGATGGCAACGGTCAACCTTTTACTTCTTTTGGATATGAACAATATACATATGGAAACAAATTAAATACAGATGTTATTCAATTCAATGATATTTTTACTACTTATAAAGGTTCTCACGAAATTACAATAGGAACTCAAAACTCATACAAAAAATATTTAAATGGATTTTCACCAGCTTATCAAGGTGTTTACCGTTTTAGTAGTTTGACTGATTTTTATGCTTCCGCTGCAGGTACAAAAGCCGCCGCAAGATATGATTTATCCTATACTTTAGGTAGTGACGGATTCCCATTGGTTGGTCCTAAAGATTTAGAATTAAGTGTTTTTGCGCAAGATAAATGGAAAGTCAAAGATAATTTAACTGTTACTTATGGTATTAGATTTGACTACACAAAATTCTATGATACATTTTTGTATAATCCTGTAGTTGATACACTTTCACAATTCTACAATGGAATACATGCCAATACCGGTCAAGCGCCGAATAAAGCGCTTCAAATTTCTCCGCGGGCAGGCTTTAACTGGGATGTACTTAATGATCAAACTTTACAAGTTCGGGGTGGTACAGGCTTTTTCCAGGGTGCACCACCGTTTGTTTGGATTTCAAATCAGGCATCTAATAGTGGTATGGCGTTATTTGGCTCAATTTCAGGTGGTTCAGGATATATTTTCTCTCCTGACGTAAACAAATATAGACCATCCGGAACAGCAACCCTAAGTAAGTCTTATAGTATCAACGTAACTGATCCAAGTTATAAATTTCCAACAGTTTGGAAAACAACACTGGCAGTTGACAAGAAAATAATGGGATGGACGGTCACATTAGAAGGAACATACATTGATAATATTAATGCATCCGTTTTTGAAAACATAGCATTGCCTTCAAAGGGTTTGATAACATTATCCGATGGTAGGACCAGATTTCCAAAGACTTCCGTTTATCCTTTGGCAGGAATTCCGAACTCTTCATCTAATCCCTCTATTGGAAATGCAATTTATATGACAAATGCAAATGCAGGACATATAGCACTTGCAACCTTGCAGATCCAAAAACAAATGAAGAATTTAGGAGTAAGTGCAGCTTATACAAGGCAAGTCGCTTTGGATGCAGCGGTCAATGGTTCCACTGCTTCTACAATGTGGGGGTCAAGGCCGGTAGCTGGAAATTCCAATGTATTCAATGAAGGGTATTCAAACAATTATATGCCTCACAGAGTTATTGCCAATGTAACATACAAAAGGGATTACGCTAAGATATTTACATCGGCCATTGGCTTATTGTATGAAGGATCTCCATATTATACAACCTCGGTAATTTATAGTGGGGACCTAAATGGTGATGGATTCTCAAATGACTTAATTTATGTTCCTAAAAATTCATATGATATAAAATTGACTCAAGCACAACCAGTAACTGTAGGTGGGATCGTATATCCTGATACAAGAACAACAGATCAAATTTGGAGTCAACTGGATAATTTCATTTATAACAATCCTTATTTAACTAAACATAGGGGCGAAATTGTTAAAAGAAATGCGATGGTATTACCATGGACTCACAGAGTTGACTTGAATTTCACACAAGATGTCCGTATTAAAATAGGAAGGACTAAAAATACTTTGAGATTTACTGCTGATATATACAACTTTACTAATTTCCTAAACAGGAATTGGGGTGTTAATAAAGTAGCTACGACAACATCACCTTTAACTTTTGTTAAAATGGATGCTGATGGTAAAACTCCAATCTTCTCATTTCCATATTTAGATGCTAAAAACCAAACACCTTATACATCTTCTTTCAAAGATGATATTGGTATGGGTTCTCGTTATCAAATTCAAATTGGCCTAAGATATATTTTCAACTAGGTGTTTATTTAAATTTTTGATAATGTGCTCAATAATGGTTGGTGATTTACAATAATCCCCAATAATAGGAGCGGCGGGTATAAAAATTAAAAAGACTTTTAATTTTTATACCCGTTATGACAAAACAGAAATAGCTCCTCCATTGTTCTGGAAACCACATTTTCTAATTCACTGATCTTCAGCTTTTTGAATAGAGACAATTCAAGATAAATGCCTCCTATTCAGAACATGAACCAGAAGGCAAATCCAGGCAGCAACCAATGTTAAACCGCCTATCGGGACAATCATACCAAGTGCCTTAATTCCCGTTAACGCCAGAAGATAGAGAAACCCTGAAAAAATAATGGTTCCTGCAATGAACAGGTAACCTGACCATTTTAGGGCTTTAGACGGGTTGAAATTCATAAGGATACCTGCGCACAACAAGGCGAAAGTATGATAAAATTGGTATTGAATTCCTGTTTTATAAACCTCAAGCATATCGGGTGTGATCATTTGTTTAAGCATATGAGCTCCAAAAGCTCCTAGCAGAACGGCCAAAACTCCACTAATAGCCCCCGCTGTTAAGAATAGTTTCATTTGTAAATGATTTGTTTTTTACTGATCAACTTTCAATGTTGCTAACTGCCAAATCTTGGGTTTAAAGTAACCCTTATTTAATCGGAGTAAGTATGATGTTGCGGTAATCTATCGGTCCATGATCTCCTTGCAGTAAGATAGGACCAGGCTCACCTTCTTTGCTGTTGATGGCGCCGCCGGTAATTCCAGGTATTTCCTGGTTATAGATAACAAGTTTATTGTTGGCAATGATAGTGACCATCCTTCCTCTCAGCGTAATATCGTAGGATTGCCAAACACCCGGATCCTTGGCCACCATCTCGCTTGGTGTCAGGAACCCATAAATGGCACCCAGGTGACCTACCCATGGATCCATCCCTTTGCTGTCGTCAATCTGCACTTCATACCGACCCCTTAGATAAACGCCACTGTTGCTCTCTTTCTGGTAACGAAATTCAATGTGCAGTTTGAAGTCGGTGAAAGTCATGTCAGTTACGAGGTTTGACCCTGATTTTTTGCTTCTTAAAATACCCTCTTCGATTGTCCATTGGTTCTCGCCTGTTGCATGCCATCCCTTTAAATCCACACCGTTGAATAGATTAATTGGCTCACCCCAGACAGGTTCGCCCTCCCTTTTCAGCGACGGGGCCTGCACGGCAGTCCAGTTGTATTTTTTGCCATCCGTATAAAACAGGGTGCCTGTAAGTCCCTTGTCAGTGAAGGAACCTTCAAACTCCAGGTCTTTTGACTCCGATTCCCATTGCGGAGGAATTTTGAAACTGAATTTTTGGCCGTCAAAATTCACTTTTGAAATTGGCCGGGCGCTTCCGTTGGCATATACGAACCGACCAACAAGTGTATGCAAACCAGAATGTTCTACCTCAAGCCAGGATGGAAATTCTTTCCCATCCATCACTAGGGTCATATCCCATCTTCCTTCCAAAACTGATACTTTTTTCAGTGTTGAATATTGGCTTTTGGATTCAATAGACGAGCAAAACAAGATAGCCAGAACTACCAGGAGTCGGGCTGAAGGAATTACGAAATTGAATGATTTTTTCATGAGATGTTTGTGTATGCTATTAAAATTGTTTACAACCAAAAATTTTGGAGCTAATTTAATGATTAAAGCACAATTGTTGGGAATTGAGACACTTTTGTTCAACAAGCCATCTTGATTGCAATTATCATACAGGACTTTGGAACGTTTGCACAATACCGGTTGACTATCGTTAATATTTGGTCAGAAAATACCTTAACGTGATTTTCAGTCCCATTGACTGAACAGTTGATTTGCTGCTTCCCCCCATAAAGCTGTTCATCTGATTCACATCTGTTGAAAGCTGGAATTTGTCAGGTAAAGTGTACGCTGAGATGTTGGAAAGTGATTGATTATAGCAGGCTGCGATCGCAATCTGCATATTCTTCTGTATAAAAAAATCAAATCCAGCAGAGGCAATGGCATCAAAACAGAGTGGTTTTAGTTCTAATTTCCCATCAATGACAATATTTGCGTTGCTTGGGAAACCGTAAGCGGGAAGATTTTCGAGAAGGACATTGTATGCAGGATAATATCCTTTATAGGTGAAGGTTCCGCTGCTGTGGTAATTTTTAGTGATTGGAACTGACACATCTATACCTGTTTGCAAGAAAAACCCAATCTTCTTATTGAGAGGTAACCGGATATTCAGAATAATCGGGGCACTTAAAAACCCGATATTCTGCACCTCTTTCATATTGGTGCCCGAAACTTGCCTTTCGTAGGCTTCATTCTCGGAATCGGTGGTGTTAAACTTATTTTGATAGGAACTGAGGGTAACCTGCCCATTGGCCGAAATGAACCCGATTCCGGAGGATAGTCCTATATAATCCGAAAAGAAGTATCCAATTTCCAAAGTTCCCATGAAACTACTCTTCCTGCCGGAATAAATATCTGAAACGGATAGTATTCCTTCATTTTTGATCTGAGACTGAACTGTACCCAAAGTAAAGCCAACAAAAAGACCCGGATGTTTAACTTTGCTGCTATCGGCCTCCTGAGAAATGGTTTCAAGATAAGAACCGAACATCAGAAATGTCGTGAAAAGGAGTTGTCGTAATACTGTTGATGAAAATCTCATGCTAATCGTATGTTACTTATTATACCACCTACTTTTTGACAACGATCTTTGCTGAATAGATATCTTTTTGGTTCAGCAACACCTGAACAACATAGATTCCAGCCTCTAAATTGCCTACCGGGATTACTTTAAGCAATTCATTGTTCATATTTTCGGCATGGAATTCCATCACTTTTATACCGGAAAAATTCAATATACTGATGATGGCTGTCCCATCCGTTGGATCATTTAATTTCAGTGAGAAACTAACTGTTGCCGGATTTGGATAGAGGGTAAGTGATTTCAGTCCTAAAGCTGAAATTGTATTGGAGGAATTTTGACACCCCTCGAAATCTATGGTCTCAACCGAATAGGAGCCGGGTAGCTTGTTTGTTGCATAATACTGTTTAAGCGCATCCGGAATCAGTGAGTTACCCTTGTACCACTGGTAACTGACAATTGAATCGCCCACATTGAAACATATCAATACATCACCCCATTTAGCTTTAATTACTGGGATTACTCCTGTTTTGACAAGTGGTGATACCTGGTTGCTAAAGGCGCTTTCGGGTCCATCATCGTTGACAGCAGTTACCCTGAAATAATAGGTCTGACCATGGGTGAGCCCGGAAATAACTTTTATGGTATCGGAGCTATTGGTTGTGGTGGAATCTATTTTTGTTGTTGGATTATTTGTAGTTCCAGCATAGATGCGGTAGCGAAGGAAATAGGGTTCGTTGTCCTTTCTCCATTTTAGCGTAACCAGATTATTGCACGAAACTGCAGTGAGTTTGGCCGGCGCAGCAGGTGGATTAGATAATGTTTTTAGGGTAATTATATTCGAATTATCAGATATCCCGCCAATATTATAAGCTCTTATCCTGTAATAGTATCCTGTTCTAGCATTTAATCCTGAAACATGAAAGGTTTTAACATTGCCAACATCTTTGTCATTAAATCCGGCAACGAAAGTTGTAAATCCAATATTTGTGGCAACATCCAGCCGATAACCAGTTGCATTGGCGGAAGTATTCCAGTTTGCGTCACAACTTGTCTGAAGAATATTTGTGGCAGGATTTGCAGATGGGGAAACAGGACGATTTGCGAATGTTGGGGCAGTAAATGATACAGTCTTATTGATATTATCCTCCGTGATGTTGGTGATGGGGCTATTGGTGTTGGCAGAGGCCCACGACAATGCATTGGGAATTGTCGTATCTGTAAAAGATGTTTTATTGCCTGATCCGGGGAATGGTAACCCGTTGCTGTTGATTACTCCATATGTGGCTGGAGGAAGACCCGTTGCATTGGCACAAACAGGATACATCCCCTGGTGACTACCTACATTAATTGCATCTGCCGCGGTACTGATATAATTACCGTCTACATGGTAAATAATCATACCGTGTCCGGGAATATAGCTGTCAAACTTTTGCCTTTGCCTGTTTTCTAACAAAAAATATTCATTTAAAGTAGTCGTATTGATCAAATAGAAGCTATTACTGTTCTGCTCGGCATTGTTCAGTGTAATATTTGCCCCTGAAGTGAATGTTTTTGTTGTTGCCCATCCATAAACAAATATCTTGGTGTATGGGTTATGATGTGCCGGTGTCGTTCCATTGTTATTCCAGGAACCATTACCCATGATGTCCCAATCACCGGTGCCGTCATATGATCCATTGGTGGTAAAGTTTGTATCATAGAAATCCATCGTACCCAATATATGTCCAAACTCATGGCATATTACACCAATACGGGTTAATCCTGTCCCACTCGCCCCTCTTAACTCTGATGAGCATGCATAGTCACTAACTGTCTTTCCATCAAGAGTTAAAGGCGGAATTGACGAGGTATGTGCCCAAATGGTATTGGACGATGCACCTGCCTCTTCTCCGTAACCTGCATGAATCACAAAAACCCCGTCAACTGTCCCGTTATTGTCATTGTCAAAATCGGCATAGTTAACAAAAGGATCCGCCAGGGTTACAGCTTCAGTAATCAAAGCCTCCGGATTTACATCGCTTCCACTGGCATCATTGGCGCCATAATAGGCCATGTTATGGGCAGCCGTGAACGGACCGGCAACGGTAACTGCTAAATTAAGCTGGTTGTAAGAATTTTCCTTATAGTAATCAAAGACACTTCCGGTTGCACCATCAACAGAATACCCTACCTGATTAAATAGGTTTTCGAAATCGGCTTTTGTTTTTGTAAATGCCAGATCGGTAAATCCAATCAAAATGCAAATCAATTTTCTTGAACCAGAAGTTGGGAAAGCCTTCAGTGCGTTCTTCTGATACATCCGGGAGATGCTTTTCATCACCCCAACCTGACTTTTTGAATAGACAAGCCCTTTAGGTGTATTGTTTAAAAATTGAATATCCGAGCTGCTTCTTTCCAGTACATTTTTCACTTGAACACCTGAAGGGATCATATCCATGGCAGGGCTAAGCTTGGTGTATTCATAAATACCTTTGCTATTGCGCATGATCGAATATCCATCAACAGTCTGGGCCCATTTAATATGTTCGTCCCCTTTGGGGATGATCATAATCTTTGAACCATCTGGTTGAGTAATCTCAATGGCGAAAGGATAAGCAGTAACACCAAATGCTGAATGATTGTTCGCAATCAAAATAATGCATGAAAACAGGAACAAACATAGCTTTCTCATATTCACAATCTCGTAACAACGTTAAGAAATTTTTAGCAACTTTCTAACTGCAACAGATTCCAATTAAGAATTTTCTTTAGGAACTTTTAGCCCCGCATGTCGCGCCTCGCTTATACCGATGGCTATAGCCTGGTCCCGGCTCTTTACGGTTCCACCTTTACCGTCTTTTCCTGATTTTAATTCTCCGTGCTTGAATTCATGCATAACCTTCTCAATCTTTTCCTGGGCTTTTTTGGAATATTTAGACATAAATATTTAATTTGAATAGTGAATTGATAATTGAAGACAAAATTGGATACGGTTCTGGGGAAAAGAGTTACATAACTTTTGATTAAAGTTATATTTTTCACACATTTCAGTGTTTACCGATGCACAAAGCATTGGTGATCATTCTCTCTCCTGTTTTGACAATTTTTGGATTGTTTGTCCGACTGGAGAGGTTTGACAAAACGATTCTACCCCTGTCTGGAACTTTTGCCCCCCTGGTGTTTCTTTTTCTCAAAGAACTTGATTAAATTTACCAATTGAAACACCTCCCTGGATCTTTTTCCGTATGGACGATCACGCCATTTCTGCATTGTACTCTCCTCCCTTACAAACATATCGACCTGAATGAAACCAATAACACTCAACACTACAAAAACGGATGTTTCTAAAAAAGAAGCATCAACTGCCCGGTCGGAAAAGAAAAGTAGCGAAACCGGGAAGAAAGAGGGCGTTAAAGTTGAACGCACAAAGGCTCTTGCCAGTTCCGAAAGTAAGGGAAAACTCTTTACAGTCGTCGCGATCGGGGCTTCTGCTGGTGGATTGGAAGCGGTAACACAGCTGTTGGAAAATCTATCTCCCACCACAGGAATGGTTTACATTTATGTGCAACATCTAAGTCCTGACCACAAAAGTCTGCTTACATCAATATTGTCAAAAGTAACTGAAATGGTTGTTCAGGAGATTGATGATATGGAGAAGATGGAATCAAACAATGTGTATGTGATTCCTGCCGATAAAGAAATTGAGGTGACGGATGGCCATATTAAATTAATTCCCAGGTCCACAGGCAAGACCACGAACCTGTCCATTGATGTGCTGTTTTCATCCTTGGCAGACGCGCGCAAGGAAAATGTTATCGGCATTGTGTTATCTGGCAGTGCAAGCGATGGCACACGCGGGCTGAAAGAAATAAAAGAAGCAGGAGGTATCACTTTTGCCCAGGACGATTCAGCAAGATTTACGAGTATGCCTCATTCAGCGATTGAAGAAGGGGTGGTTGATTTTGTTTTATCGCCCAAAGAAATTGCGACAAAGTTAAACTGGATAAGCAAACATCCTTTGATCAGACGACATGAAGTTAATAATGCACCTGAAGATGGGATAGAAAATAGTAATCCCTATTTGAAAAATATTCTTCGGCTTTTACTAAAAAAGAAGAATATTGATTTCAGTCACTACAAAATGAACACCATCAAGAGGCGAATGCTGCGAAGGATGTTGATTCATAAAATAAAAACAATCATACAATATACTGAGTTGCTTTGGCAATCAAATGATGAAGTGGATTTGTTGTACCAAGACTTACTCATCAATGTGACCGGCTTTTTCAGGGATACAGATGCCTTTTTGCTTTTAAAGAAATCGGTTTTGCCCCGTTTGCTTAAAAGCAAAACAAAAGATGAAACCTTGCGTATCTGGGTAGCCGCCTGTTCCACAGGTGAGGAAGTTTACTCCATTGCAATGTTGTTGCTGGAATTACAGGAGAAAAGCAACTACAAAATTCCTTTTCAGATTTTTGCTTCTGACCTTAGCTCAATGGCAATCAATGATGCCCGCATAGGAGAGTATTCCGTCCAGCAACTAAAAAATGTTTCCCCCAAACGGCTTCAACAGTTTTTTATCAAATCGAAGGAAAAGTATCGCATATCCAAAGCACTGCGCGATGTTTGTGTTTTTGCTCAGCACAATCTTTTAAGAGATCCTCCATTTTCACGTATGGATTTTATCAGTTGCCGTAACCTGCTCATCTATCTTGACAATTCAGCCCAGAAAAAAGTACTTTCCACTTTTCATTATGCTTTAAATGAGGGTGGATGCCTGATGCTTGGCAAATCTGAAACCATCGGGACCTATGAAGATCTTTTCACTCCGTTGAATAAAAAGTTCAAGATCTTTTCGCGGAAAAAAAATTCGGGCTCATTCAGGATTCCGAATATTTCACCTCTGATTTCTCCGGCTATTACATCCCCAGCAAATAGTGTTACAACAATTCCCCCTAAAAAAGCAGTTGCATCCCCACAGGGTAATCTTGGAAGTGCTTTTGATGCTGCCTTGCTCGTGCGCTTTATGCCTGCCAGTGTCATTATCAATCACGATCTTGAAATACTCATGTTCAGAGGGTCAACCGAAATGTTTTTAGAGCACCCCTCAGGCAAAGCCACATTGAATATTTTAAAAATGGCCCGGCCCGAGATTTCCATTGAACTACGCAATGCTATTACTCAGGCCTTTAAAACAAAACAAGCTGTCAGTATAAATAGTATAGAAATGAAGCCCGATAAAGTCGGGAGTGGTGTTAGCATAGTGAATATAGAAGTAGTTCCGCTTATTGCAGAAGGCGAAGATCAATTGTTGATGATCGTGTTTACAGTTCATCAAATGGAAATGCCGGAACAATCAGGTAATGCAGGTAACAAGGACTCTGTGGCAAAAGCCCGCAGGATAAAGAAACTTGAAGATGAACTGGCTGCTGCCCATTCTATCATGAGTTCTATCATGCACGATCAGGAGATTGCCTTCGAAGAATTGCAAAGTGCCAATGAAGAAATTGTTTCCAGTAACGAAGAGTTACAAAGCCTGAATGAAGAATTGGAAACTTCAAAAGAAGAAATTGAGTCAACCAACGAAGAGCTTACTACCAGCAATTATGAGTTACTGGCACGCAACCAACAAGTAGAAGAATTGTATAATTATTACGAAGCCATTCTATCCACGGTTCAGGAGCCTATGCTCGTCCTTGACAAAGACATACGAATTAAATCTGCCAACAAAGCATTCTATAAAATATTTCATGTTACGGAAGATGAGTGTATAGGAATATCCTTGTATAATTTGGGAAATAATCAGTGGAACATTCCGCGACTGCGCGAACTGCTCGAAGAGATCGTTCCCAAAAATATTCGCTTTCACAATTTTGAAGTGGAACATACATTCCCTGTTATTGGACGCAGAATCATGCTGCTAAACGCGCATCGAATTATTCAGCAAAGTAAAAATGAAGAATTAATTGTACTCACCATTATTGATATTACTGAGGTAAGGAGTTTAGCGATCGAACTTCAGGTAAAAGAGACTAAATCATTAGAAAAGCAACTTGAAGTAGAAAAGAAAGCGCTGAAACTCATCGAAGACAGCAACAAACGTTACAACATGATGCTCATGCATTCACCTTTTGCTTTTGCGATATTGAAAGGGAAAAATAGGGTGATTTCACTTGCTAACGATAGTATCAAAGAAATCTGGGGGAAAGGCAAACGTATTGAAGGTAAACCCCTGTTTGAAATTTTGCCGGAAATTAAAGATGGGCCAGTGCCTGCTCTGCTTGATAATGTTTTTACCACAGGTATTCCTTATCAGGGACACGAACTTCTCATTCCCTTGGTTCGTAGGGGAAAATTAGAAAATGTCTATTTCAATATGGTTTATCAGCCCTATCAGGAAGCAGATGAAACTATTTCGGGCGTCACCATTATTGCGTATGAAGTTACCACTCACGTAATTGCAAAAGAGGAATTGATTAAAGCAAAAATTAATGCAGAGAAGAAGACATTAATTGCAGAAGAAGCGATGAATTCGAAGCAACAATTTCTGTCTAACATGAGCCACGAAATCCGGACCCCAATGAATTCAATTATCGGATTTACCAAAGTGTTATTGAGAACAGATTTATCAGCAAAACAAAAAGAATATTTAAACGCCATCAAAATTAGTGGCGATACCTTAATTGAACTCATCAATGATATATTGGACCTGGCAAAAGTTGATTCCGGGAAGATGATTTTTGAGCAAACTCCTTTTAAAATGTTGGCATCTGTATCGGCCATTCTTCATTTATTTGAGAAAAAAATTCAGGAAAAAAATTCTGAACTGGTAAGGGAATACGACTACAGGATTCCGGAGGTTTTACTTGGCGATTCCTTGCGTTTACGTCAAATTATTATGAATCTTATGAGCAACGCCGTCAAATTTACATCCGGAGGGAAAATTACGGTAAGGGTAAGTATGCTAAATGAAGATGAAGAAAAAGTAACGATAGAATTTGGAATTGAAGATACTGGTATCGGAATTCCAGAAAATAAATTGGAAAAGATATTTGAAAATTTCCAACAGGCCTCAGTGGGCATTTCAAAAATGTATGGAGGAACCGGATTAGGACTCGCCATCGTAAAACAACTGGTTGAATCGCAAGGAGGAACTATAAGTGTAAAAAGTCAGATAGAAAAGGGCTCCACCTTCAGTTTTATCCTGAGCTTCTTAAAAGCAAAAACAATATTGACAGCGGAAGCAGAAAGAAAGGAATTGAATGTTGAAATTAAAAATGTAAAGGCGTTGGTGGTGGAAGACATCTCACTCAATCAACTGCTGATGAAAACTCTTTTGGATGATTTCGGATTTGAATGCGATATTGCTTCCAATGGGAAAATAGCTATTGAAAAACTTCAAGTTAAATCCTACGATATTGTTTTGATGGATTTACACATGCCTGAGATGAATGGATTTGAAGCAACAGAATACATTCGCAAGACGATGCATTCTAAAATACCAATCATCGCCTTAACAGCTGATGTGACTACAGTGGATTTAAGAAAATGCGAAGCTGTTGGCATGAATGATTATATTTCAAAGCCAGTTGAAGAATGGTCTTTGTACAGTAAAATGGTAGGACTTGTGAATAAATCCGCGTCATTAAAGCCATTTTTAGCAAAAAAGAATGTAATCGTTATTGAGGAAGTCCTTCAGGAAAAGTCAGAAAGTGAAAAGTCAAAATGCGTAGACTTGACTTATTTAAGGCATCGCACGAAGTCTGACCCACTTCTTATGATGGAAATGATCTCAATATATCTGGAACAAACACCTCCCTTGATAAGTTCGATGAAGCAGAGTTTGCAGGATAAAGATTGGAATTTATTGTACAAAGCAATGCATAAACTGATTCCCTCTTTTGCGATAGTCGGTATAAATTCAAATTTTGAGAATATTGCAAAAATTATTCAGGAAAATGCTGGGAAACGACAAAACACAGATGAAATACCTGAATTGGTCAAACAGGTAGAAAAGGTTTGTATGCAGGCATGTGAAGAATTAAAAGAGGCCTACAAGAGTATCAAAGAATCAGAACATTAAAAACATTAGCATTTAGCAGATCTATTTCCCAATCTGTATCATTTTCTCAAACAATGTTTTGTTTTCATTGATTTTTGCCTCACTGCCATAAACGCAATATTCATTTTTAGCCAAAATATCCTGCACCATTTTTTTCATACCACGGATATCTTCAGCTGAAGTCGAAAGTACAGCCTTACGCTCTGTATTCAGCATATCTGCTGTAGTATTTTCAAAATAATTTCTCATGGCCATTGTTCCTTTACTTGAGGGAGTCATGGGCTGATCAAGTTTTGCGATGGTACCGATAATGTAACGGGTCATGGTGGTTGAATCTGCTTTGAATTTACCCAGATAGACAGTTGTTGAGTCAAAATTCTGAATCGTTTCTTTCAGGTTTGGATCGCGGTAAGAAGCGAAAAAGGAATTTCCGTTGGGAGAGAAACCACAAAATCCACCATACGCCCCGCCAATTACACGTACCTGGGTTTGCAGCCAGTCTGTGCTGATGATTTGACTCAATACACTAATCTTTCCGGTCCATTCATAACCCAATTTTTTAAAGTCGTAGCCTTTAACCACGTATTGCACCTTTGAGGCAGATACCAGCGCCTCCTTCTTGTTGGTCAGATCAAATTTCCAGGTATTTCCCGACCGGGTACCGGAAGGCATGGCTTCACTGGTTCTCCCAAGCTCTGCCTGATAGGCGGATAGGTCTTCCGGACTGCAGGTAATGGCCGCGATCATATTCTCCTTTTTAAATAGCAACTGTGCCGTTTCAGTAAGGTTGGCAATGATTTCCTTGTGTTTTGTTCCGAAATTATTTAACAGGTCTGTGATGAAGTTATAGTAGTCAACCCCACTCGTCAATTCATTGAACATTCCCCTGTTCGAATAGTAGGAGCTTGAACGGGTCATGGCGTAGCTCATTCCATCCTGTTTAATGGCGCCATCCAAAGATGACTGGTGGCGCTTGATGACCTCTTTCAACCTGACGGTATCATTATAATTGGATTTTAGTAAAATCTCGTCTATAAGATCTGTCATTTTGCCGGCTTTTGTTGTGGTCGTCTTGGATGAGACTACCAACTCGGGGATAAGGTTTGCATCAGACCTCTCCTTAAGATAAGTCGTCAGGTAACTGTCAAAACCACCGGTGTTGATGTTCAACTGATTGTCTATTTTACCATAGGTATAGTTCGCAGTATTCATTTTGCCCAAAATTGCTGAAAGCAAAGCCGCATAAGGTATTTTGTCCTGTGGAAGTATCCGCAGATCAAAATAGAGATTCTGGTAGAGTATCTTGTTGGTAAACTCATTGTGGTACATCAACCGAATGCCTTTGGTATCTTTCTCCTCAACCGTATAGAATTCAGATTTAGCCGTAATGTCAGACAATTTAAGAAGCGGTATTTTTGCAACCGCCTCAGGAGAGTCCTCTTTCTTTTGATATTCCACAAGCTCTTTGGTCTCTTTGACAAGTTGTTCAATCTTATCAGGAGAGAGAGATGCTTTGTATGCGGCCAGCTCCTTGACTACATTGGCATCAATCGCTTTTTGAAGACCGGGTTCTGGCTTCAGGGAAATCAGTACAGCATGTGGATTTTCAACAAGGTACTTCCGGATAGTCGTTTCAAGCAGATGATTTTTAATTCCTTTTTTTACTGCTGAAAGTGGTTTTTCAAACTCCAATCCAAGGAATGGATTATCTGCAAAAAACCAACCTTGATAATTCATGAAAAGGCACATCAATCCTTTTTGTGGTGTGTTCCCCTCACGCATATTAAATTCTGCACGGTTGAGGATACCCTCCACCATGGTCGAATCCAAACCATCGCTGGCAACCTTCTTCAATTCTGAAAAAACGATCTCCCTGAATTTTGGAAGATCTTCGGGATTGGCATTTTGTACGGTTATTTCAAATCTATTCTGGAAACCTTCGTTTAGGTTTGCACGAACATCTTTACCAATTCCTGCTTTCTGTAAAGCCAACCTGATTGGCGCAGATTCGTGGTTGACCAAGGCATTGGTCAATATGTCCAAAGACATACACAGCGTACGGTCGGTACTTTGTCCTGCAACAATACTTAAACACAGTAAAGTGTTGTCTTTTAGGGAACTACCTTCCTGTGCAGGATAGCTTTTCCCGAGAACTTTCATCTCGGCAAAGGGTTTCTGCAATGGGGTACTCAGATTCATGTCCGCCTTTTGATAAGCCGAAAGATAATTGTCATTGATAAACTGCAACTCCTGATTCAGATCAGCATCCCCATAAAGCAAAATATAACTGTTGCTTGGATGATAGTATTTGTTATAAAATTTGGTGAAATAGTCAAATGTAAGTTTCGGAATTTCGCTTGGATGACCACCAGATGAAACGCCATAAGTATTATCGGGGAAAAGGGCCTTGGATATCTGGTAATCCAGTTCACTTTCCGCACCGGAATAGGCGCCTTTCATTTCATTGTAGACTACTCCCTTATAAACCAGCGGGGCATTTTTGTTCTCAAGTTCATAATGCCAGCCTTCCTGCCTGAGAATCCGGGGATCTGTCAGTAAATTGGGGTTGTAAACAGCATCGAGATATACATGCATCAGATTAAAATAATCCTTCATGTTCATGCTTCCCACCGGATAAGTAGTTATGTCAGATCCTGTCATCGCGTTCAGAAAAGTATTCAGGGAGCCTTTCATCAAAACATCAAACGGGCTCTTGACCGGAAAATTTTTCGACCCATTTAGGACAGAATGTTCCAGAATATGGGGTGTTCCAAAATCGTTCTCCGGCAAAGTTTTGAATGCGACATTGAACAGCTTGTTCGGATCAGCAGCAGCAATCTTAAGCAACCTGGCGCCACTCTGTTCATGCAAGAAGTAATAACAATCGGCATTTACCTCTTTGACAAATCGCTTCTCGGTCAGTTTGAATCCATGATAGGTTTTGTTCACTACAAACTGTTCCTGTTGAGAGCAGGAGGTGCTTACCATTGCAGCAATTGATATTAACACAATGGTCAGAAAGTTTTTCTTCATCTTGTTAACGTTTATAATGTAAAAAGGGAATAATCTGTATTCGCCGGGAAAGGCCATGTAAATATAAATAATTTACTGTTTGTTACGTTTTGATTATAATAATTATGATTTTAACTTAATTGTCGGATTTGTATGAAAAAATCAATTTGAAGCATTGGAGCGCCTCAATTCTGAAATCTTTTCCACGAGAACAACTTTACGTTCTTCGCGCCTGGCCGACCATGTCTTGTCCTCCTGCTCAAGGAATTCAGTCAGTATCCGGGATTTTTCGTAACAGGAAAGGCTGTGGCCGGGTTTGTCTTGGGCTTTGGCTAGTGAGGCCTCGGCGAAAAACAGTTCCGCCAGTATTTCAAGATGAAAATGTTCATAATGATGCTCTCTAATCAGTTTGTCGGTAAGTTGCTCTTTTGGAATAAGAAGAAAAAAGGAGGCATCGTTTCGCAAAAGTTCTGTGTATCCTCTTTCGATCAACTTTTCAGCCTGATCGAGATCTCCCTTTTTGAGCAGGCCCAGGAAAGCGGCAATCAGGTCGCCAATCATTTCCACCATCCGTAAAATATAATCTTTCTGATACATAGGGATTCCTGACATTATTAAGTATCTCTCTCAAAAGTACTAAAGTTTTCCCGGCATCAGCGGGGGTTGTTCTTTTCAATTGATGATTATCCTGGTGTTGGTCCTTTCCATTTAGAACAATCAGCGTGGACCAACATTTTTTTGACAATTATTACCCAATTGTAAGCGTATTATTGAACCTTAAGTTTTCCTAACCTAATTCCCTAAATAAAAATTAATAATTTTAAGCAAAAATAGGATACATGGACCAAGAGGTTACTTTGGACTTGTCGAAATGGGTAGAGGAATATACTTCTGATCTTTACTCGTGGGCGCTTTATAAAATATCTGATTCGGAGCTGGCAAAAGATTTGGTTCAGGATACATTTTTGGCGGCTGCCGAGAAGATTGGCAACTTTAAAGGTGAAAGTTCACCCCAAACATGGTTGTTTTCAATCCTGAACCACAAAATTATAGACCACTACCGAATAAAGGTTTCTCAACCTGTTCCCTTTGAAGAGAAAAGCATGTCAGGATTTTTCGAAAAAGATGGTGATTGGCAGGAAAGCCATAAACCAAAAAACTGGCAAGATGAGGACGACCACAATTTGCTTGACGATGCTGAATTTCAAGCTATTCTTAAGAAATGTCTTGATGCTTTACCTAAAAAATGGAGTGCCAGCGTTTCGTTGAAGTATCTGACAGAAAAAAGCGGAGAAGAAATTTGTCAGGAATTGGGTATTACAACGTCAAATTTCTGGCAGATTGTACATAGGGCCAAAGTGCAACTTCGGGATTGTATTGAAATAAACTGGTTCAAAAGTTAATGTTGAAAGAAAGACAATGAAAAAATTGATGCATATTCTTCTTCTTTCGTGTATAAAAGCGACAGAACTGATCGAAAAGAGATTTTATTTCAAGCTCTCCTTCAAAGAAAAACTGCAATTGAAATTGCACACAATGGTGTGTGATGCCTGTACAAACTACGAAAAACAGAGTAAGATTATTGAAAAGGGAATAGAAATGTATCAGAAAAAGCAGCATGACGAAATTGATATGACGCAACTCAAAGATCAGATTTCAGTAAAGTTGAATAAGACGGAAAATTAAATGGAATGAATGAAATCAACAAAATATGGGGAAGATGGTTATAGACAAAGAATCAATTGTGAGAGCTTTGAGAGTTTCCATTCTGGTGGGCGCTATACTTAATATCATTAATAATCCCGGACTGATTAGTTTCTCTTTCAGTGGCTTAAATATTTACCGGGTCTTTCTGACGTTTCTTGTACCTTTCTGCGTATCACTCTATTCATCAGTACTTGCCAACCGGAAAAAATGTGCTGAAACAACTGTCCCTGAATAACAACTCCTTCTGTACTTTCACTTGCCTGATTTTAAAGGTGCATGAGCTTTGCATATGATTATTGAACACAAAAAATATGAACTTTTTGGCAAAATGATTTTTGAAAAGGCGGTTATAAAGCCACCCTTTCAAAAGACTAATACGATGCCCGAAGAAGCATGCTTCTTTTATGTGATAGATGGGATTGGAGAGGTTATTTCAGAAATCGGGAAACTGAGAATTCCGACAAGAGAATCTGTATTATTGAAGTGTGGAAATTATATTACCAAAATGCTTCCATCTCCTGCTTCGAATACATTTCAAACTGTGGTGGTCCACTTCCATCCCCAAATTCTCAAAAAAGTATATGAGAACGACCTTCCAAAATTTCTGGTAAGCCCCGGAGCAGGTGCCAGGATTGGGATGTCGAAGGTGAAGAGTACAATTCTTATAGCCAAATACATTGAAAGCCTGCTTTTTTATTTTGAGAACCCGGAATTGGTGAATGAAGATTTACTCGTTTTGAAATTGAAGGAGATTATCCTCCTGCTGGCGCAAACCGATGATTCCCCTGCTATAAATCAGATACTCACAAGCTTGTTTTCCCCGACAACTTATTCATTTACGCAAATTGTAGATGCACATATTTTCTCCGATTTGTCATCAGGTGACCTTGCCCAGCTTACCAATCTGAGCCTTTCTTCCTTTAAAAGGGAGTTCAGGCGCGTGTACAATGATAGTCCGGCTAATTATACCAGAAACAGAAGACTAGAAAAGGCAGCGGAATTGTTGGCGATCTCAGCCGAAAGAGTCTCTGATATCGCCTGCAATACAGGCTTTAACGACTTATCCCATTTTTCAAAGTGCTTTCAGGAAAAATACGGCTCCTCGCCATCGGTTTACAGGTTGAACCAAAAACACAAATTATTGGACTAACTACCCAACCCCATCCTTCATCTGCACCCCATCTTTGTGTCATTAAAATAACACTAAAAAATTTGAGATGGGAAATCCTAAGAAAATCGCAACAGAAGCAGTTTTAGTAAATGCTTCGAAGCAAGAAGTTTGGAACCTTCTGTTTAACCGTTTCGGTGAAACGCATCTTTACAATCCCAACATTGAAGGTTCGCACGATACCAATGGGAAAACTGGAGAAATTGGCTGTGAGCGGGAGTGCAGCATCGATAAAAAAACCAGCATCAAAGAACGGATTGTAAACGCTGAGGAGTTTAAGTCAATAACCGTTCATGTGATTGGAGGTAATATGCCGATGGTCAAAGAAATGCAGGTCATTATGCTGATTGATTCGGTATCTTCATCCCTGACAAGGGTGATTATCAATGCTTCCTATACGACAAAACCTTCATTTATGGCAAGTATTGTAAAAGGAATGTTCAGAAAGATGCTCTTTGGCGTCCTGATCGGGCTAAAATACCACCTGGAGACCGGAAATGCCGTCTCCAAAAAGAGCTTCAAATCAATCTCCGAAAAATATAGCATACTCCAGGGCAGTCAGGCATTTGTAGCCTAAGGTTTCCTCATTTAGTTAAACAACAATTAAATCAAAATAAAATTGCAAAATGGCACATTTAAAATTAGAGAATCTTGTGTATTCGGAAAAAACAAACGAGATATTGGAGAATACTCAAAAAGGAATGGGTTTTGTCCCAAATATGTATCAGAAAATGGCTGGCAATACCGCACTTCTGGACGCCTATACTTATTCTTACAAGAGTTTTAGGGCCAGCTCAGGCTTTAATCCTGTCGAGCAGGAGGTTGTCTTTTTAACGGTTGCTTATTTGAATAATTGCGAATACTGCATGGCTGCCCACAGCTTTGTGGGTGATATGATGTCAAAGGTACCGCTCGAAGTAACCAATGCGATAAGAGAAGGGAAACAAATTCCCGATACCAAATTGGCAGCCTTATCCAAATTGACACGTTCCTTAACCGCCAACAGGGGCATTGTTTCGCAGGATGAAATAGATGAATTTTTAGCGGCCGGTTATTCGGAGTCTCATGTATTGGGCGTTATAGCAGGTATTGGCGTTAAAACGCTGAGCAATTATTCCAATCATGTCACTTCTCCTGAAGTGGATGTTGCATTTGCGTCAAGAATCTGGAGCAAATAAACCAAGGAAGTATAGTTGCACCTATTTGATTAAGAGGAGATTCACCCGTGTGTGGATCTCCTCTTAATTTTTTTATGATCTTTTTTTGTCAGGTTTTGGATGGTTCCCCGACAGTTAGATTGAGAATTTAGAAATAAAATATTGAGTATTCAATTGTTTGATTATTAACACAAAAAATTTGTAGTATGAAAAGGTCAGTCGTAATATTTATCGGAATTGCCATTTTGATTCTGATCATGGCCAACACATTCGGTACTGGGTCAAGAACAAAAAATGGGAATGGTATAGCCTTTCATCAGGGAGCCTGGAGTGAAGCTTTGGCGTCGGCTAAAAAAGAAAATAAGCTTATTTTCCTTGATATTTCAGCCAGTTGGTGCCCCCCGTGCAGAATGTTGAAAGCCAGAACCTTTCCCAATCCGGAAGTGGGAACTTTTTTTAATGCCAACTTCATCAATGTGGAAGTTGATGGTGAAAAAGGGGAAGGTATTGATCTGGCCCATAAATACAGGATCATGGGTTATCCCAGTTTGATTTTTGTGAATGGGAATGGTGATGTTGTCACTCAGACATCCGGGTATCACAATCCGAAAGAGTTTGTGGAGCTGGGCAAGAGAGTCATTCAACGTTAACCTGATATGCACAAAATCCAAATCTTCTGATGCGCAAAATGATCCTTTTCATTATTCTTGCGATCATCGTATTGCACAAAAGTGAAGCGGCTGATTTTGGACATGGTGAAAATAATTCACTTTTCAAGATTGGACGGAGTAAAGATGCCAATGAGATATACTATACTGTGAGAACGACATCGGAGGGCTACTTAGATCTGTCAGACCCAGTTCATATTTACTGGAAAAAGTTTACGAAAAATGGAGTTATTGAACCTCTCACAAGGATACAATGCGCATTTGCTTATGGTCTGAATTTCTTAAATCGATCAACCGAAAGGGTCGATTTTCAGTTTGTTTCCTATTCAAAGCGAACTTTTACATTAAAGAAAACAATGGATGGAAGATTCAAAGTATTCACGACAGCAAATGGTGAGGAAGTAGAAGTCGAACGTCTGTTTATTCAAATTGACGGAGGGACTTTCTGGTTTCCAAAAGTTTCGAGGGTTGAATTACATGCCCGGATTCCTGAAGTCGATGTACCGGTGGTGGAAATAATCAAGCCATAAAATGATCATATATGACGAAGGAAACAGCCTGTCAGTTCATTTGACCAGTTTGCCAGTAACAACATGGTTATATCTTTCTAAAAAAACAGGAGCATTTTGTCAGGATTGAATTTTATCACGACTGTTAGGTTGTCAATCAATAAACATTAACAAAATGGAAAGAAGAAAAATTATCAAAGCAGGGATTCTAATCGCAGTAGTTGGAATCGTTGTCATGGGTGCAGTTGGTCTGTACCTGCTCAACATGCCACACCGAAATGTTCAGAAGGCAAATGCCGATTACAGCCTCAGCAGTTCGCAAATTGTAACTGAATATCTTACCGACAAGGAATCGGCCAATAAGAAGTACCTGGCTGAGGACGGGGACTCAAAAATTCTAAAAGTATCAGGCATTGTCAGCAAAATTTCTGAAGATTTTATCGGACAGAAAGTAGTTTTATTGAAAGGAGTTGATGATAAAGCCGGTGTGAGCGCCTCATTCACGAAGGAGTCAAATTCAAATGCAGATAAACTGAAGGTTGGTCAAACGGCAACATTGAAAGGTGTTATTCGATCAGGAGCTTCCTATGATAAGGATCTGGATCTTTATGAAAATGTAATTCTCGAAAAGAGTAACGTAGCAACAAAATAAATAGCAAATACAATCATTTTAAAAATTAGAAATCATGAAAAAATTAAGTTCATTAACCATCGTTTTGACCCTGTTTGTAACACTTTCGGCCGGAGCCCAAACAATTGGCAAACTGGTAAGTTCCAAAACCCACATTAAATTTTTCTCGACTACACCGGCCGAAAACATCGAAGCCAATAACAACACTGCTGTAGGGGTAATAAACAAAGAGACCGGTGAGGTCGTTTACTCTGTTCCAATGCAAGGATTTGAGTTCGATAAAGCGTTGATGCAGAAACATTTCAACAGTGATAACTTTCTGGATACGCAGAAATTTCCGAAAGCGAAACTTATTGGCAAAATTACCAACCTCGACAAAGTCAAATTTGATACAGATGGTACGTATGAAGCCAGCGTAATAGGCGAAATGACCATTAAAGGCATTACCAAACCGATCAATGAAAAGGGCACTGTTGTGGTAAAAGGAAATACGGTGGAAGTCCAAAGCAAGTTTAACCTGACATTGGCTGATTATGGAATTTCATTTGTAAAAGGGAAACCGTCCAGTAACATTGCTAAGACGGTGGAGGTCACTTTATATTCTGAACTTCAACCTCAATGAAAACCCTTTGTCATGAAAGAGTATTTGCCTAATTGTATCAGGAATCTTATTGTTGAACTTGACCATCAAAATCACATCGACAATAATCTTGTTTCTGAAATTATTTCTGAGATTAAATTTTCTGAGGAAGCTTTAAAGCCTTTCTTCCACTTCGATCATCCTAAAAATGAAAGCTATGGCAGAAAGCTTATTTGGGATAATGGTGACTTTAAAATTTTGCTGATGACCTGGCATCCCGGAGATTTCACTGCCATACACAATCATGGCTATACCGAGTGGGGAGGTGTTTATTTCTTTGGGGATGCTACTCACAGATTGTACGATGTCGAAAATGATGAAATATCAATTGTCCAAAAAAATGTATTCCCTCAAGGCCAGGTAGCATCCATTTGCGGAGATCTTACTCATTTGATGGGGAATTCGGGCGATCATGATATAATTACCCTTCATGTTTACGGTTCAAATACGAGGAAAGAAAATGTATCGGAAGATGCGAAAATTTACATGCCGGAATTTCAAAAAATTGTCACAACAATGGGGTCTGCATACTTGAATATGGATAAAGCATTGATCCTTTCAGAAAAGCCATTTGAAAACATTGAACATGGTGTACTGGCAGACTATTTTTCGCTGGTAAAACCATTTTATGAGCGCAATAAAATGGCCGGGGTTCTTAAAAGGATGGATAATTATCTTAATCACAACTGAATATCACTCAATTAAAAGAAGCAAACACAATGAATGAGTTAACGATACTTGCAGAATCATTTGAAAAAATAAAAAACTATCTGCAAACCAACAACGATAAAAGCAATCCAGTAGTTAAATTCAGAACCCCGTCGGAACTGGCTGAAGTCATTGACTTTGGCGTAAAAAGTGAAGGAGTTACCGAGCATGAGTTTTTGGGATTATTGGACAAATACCTTGAGTTTTCTGTTAAAACCGGGAACAAACAATTTCTGAACCAGTTGTATTCAGGGTTTAACTTTCCTGCTTTTATTGGCGAAGTCTTTTCGGTATTGGCCAACACCTCGATGTACACTTACGAAGTTGCTCCGGTGGCCACAAGAATTGAAACGGAAATGATCCGTCTGATGAATAGCTATGCCGGGTACAAAGAAGGAGACGGAATTTTTGTGAGCGGGGGCAGTAATGCCAATCTGATAGCCATGTTCTCTGCCCGTAATAGGATTTTCCCCGAAGGCCGGTTTTATGGTTACGATCGAAACTTGAAATTGAGCGCATTTGTTAATGAGCAAGCACATTATTCTTTTGAAACCGCTGCCAATCTCCTTGGTATTGGGGCAAAAAATGTAATTAAGGTCAAATCGGACAAAAGTGGATCAATGATCCCGGAAGAATTGGAAAGGGAAATTAAAAACTCTATTGGTCGGGGGGAAAAGCCATTCTTTGTGGCAGCAACTTGTGCAACCACTTTGCTGGGAGCTTACGATCCCATTGATGAAATGGCATCCATATGTGCAAAATATGATATCTGGTTACATGCTGATGGATCTTTTGGTGGTTCGCTTATTTTAAGCGATAAGCACAAGCATTTAATGAAGGGCATTGAAAAAACCGATTCGTTCGCCTGGAACCCTCACAAGCTGATGAATATTCCGTTGGTATGCTCTGCCATCCTTGTCAAGAAAAGAGGTACGCTACAACACAACATCACGGATATCAATACGGATTATATTTTTCACGAAATAGATGAAATTGAAGATTTGGGGAAGAAATCCATTCAATGCGGTCGTAAAGTAGACGCGGTGAAGTTGTGGTTTGCCTGGAAATACTATGGATTGGATGGTTACCGGAAACGCATTGATAACCTGATCGAAATGGCAACTTATGCTGAAAACAAGGTGAAGTTACATCCGCAATTGGAACTTTTAGTCCCTCGTCAATCCTTTGCTGTTTGTTTCCGTTATGTGCCCCGTCAGGAGACAGACTTAAACAAGTTTAATCTTGAGCTACGGGAATCCCTGAGAAAAAAGGGAAAGTCGATTGTTAATTATGGATATACCGGAGGAAAGCTGGCTATTCGTTTAATTACGGCAAACGGTGAATTGGCTCAATCGGATATGGATTTGTTTTTCGATAATTTGATTTCGGAAGCCCATAGACTTGAAAGAAAATATACGAAAGAGTATGTGGAGGCATAAAAACCATTCCGGATTTGCTATAGCCATTGCCTGGCCCGAAACCTATTGTAAACAGCCCGGCAATTGGTACGATGGTTTAGCAAACTTTCTTGGAATAAGTGATAACCATTACTACAAAGTTGGTCATGCGGCTGTGGTTCTGGTTGATTCTGAAACAAGTAAATGCCATTATTTTGATTTTGGCAGATATCATGCACCTTTTCAACATGGCAGGGTTCGCAGTGAACAAACTGACGATGGTTTAAAAATGGGAACGGTAGCCCTGATTTCAGAGGATGGCAGAAAACTTGAAAATTTTGAAGAAATACTAACAGAATTGCAGTTCAACCAGGAATGTCATGGTGAAGGCGGGATTCATGCTTCCTATTGCAGCATCAATTTCCAGGATGCGCTTAGTAAGGCTTCGTATCTTCAGCAAAAAAGTCCGATTCCTTATGGACCGTTTAAATACAAAGGAAGTAACTGTTCCAGGTTTGTAAATACCACCATCCTGGCAGGGAAACCCTCATGGAATGCTTCAATCAAACTGAACTATGTGATACCTTTTACGCCAATGCCATTAAACAATGTAAATTCCCTCGGAAGCAAATTGGTGCTCCCAAAGCGATTGACCAATGATGCTTTCTGCCCGGGAGCAATAGCCAGTAAAAGCAAGCTAAAAAGTACATTGCCTCAACCATCCAGACCAGAAAATATTCCCGAATCTGCCCAATGGTTAAGTGGTGAAGGCTCCGGCTCATGGTTTTCTATAAGTCAGCTAGAAACCAACAAATACGCTGTTACCCGATTTGGCCCAAATGGTGAATTGGAATGCAGGGGCGAATTTAATGTAAGCAATGATCAGACGTTTGATATCAGTCAGCCTTTTCGTTTTGAATATTTGAGTCATTGCCGAAAAATTAAAGTTAGACAGAAAACTCAAATAATTGAACTCCATCGGATTGATCTACTCAGAATTGCGATATGATTTACTGCAATAAATTGCTTGTAATCCAAATGTATAAATTCTGCCAGTTGTCAGGATTTTGTTTTTTATCGACTATTGGTATAACAACATTAAAAGCAAAATAACCATGAAACGAATTGCAATATCTATTTCATTTGTTCTGATATCTCTTTTTGTCATATCACAGAATGCGGTTATAAGACAGGTAAGTCCAATTCAATTTAGCGAGCTCATTAAAAATCCCAGTGGAGTATTGCTGGATGTCCGTACCCAATCGGAATTCAGTAATGGCCACATTGCAAACTCCGGACAACTTAACTATTATTCACTTGATTTTAGGAAAAATTTGCTCCTTTTACCAAAAGATGAGCCAATTTATTTGTATTGCAACACAGGGTACAGGAGCCAAAAGGCAGCTGACATACTTACTGAAAATGGCTACCAAAACGTATATAACCTGGAGCATGGCATCATGGATTGGGAATTAAAAAATCTGCCGGTTGTTGTTGACCCTGATGCACGTCCGGATACAGATAACAAGATGGATTTTTCTGAATATGCGAAGTTGATCCAGTCTAAAGAGCTTGTCTTTATTGATTTCTATGCACCATGGTGCAGCCCTTGCCGAAAAATGATGCCCATGATGGATAGTCTCAAGGTGGATTATCACGGTAGTATTAACATCGTAAAAGTAAATGTGGATGCGAGCAAAAGCCTGGTTAAAGCGCTAAGGTTGGTTGGGGTACCTTACCTTGTCATTTACAAAAACGGGAAATTGCTTTATTCAAACAATGGTGCTGTTACCAGGAACGAAATAACCAGTGTATTTCAATCGAATCTTGCTAAAAATTAGATCGTCGAAGAATCAAAGCGATTCAAATGTAAGGCGCAGATATGAAGAATCTTATAATCTAAATTGCTTTATTCCTATCCAATTGCTGTTATAGGTAAGGCTGACTTTGATAAATTTGTACCATGGAAATAAAGACAAATAGTACAATAGAGTGTCCGGTTTGCGGATTTTCCAGAACTGAGGAGATGCCACTGGACAGTTGTCAATTCTATTATGAATGTAAAAAATGCAAATCGATATTGCGACCCAAACCAGGTGATTGTTGTGTATATTGCTCTTATGGTACGATAAAATGTCCATCGATGCAGGAAAACGAGATACCATAAAAACAAAGAGATGAAGAGCGCAAACTTAACTTTAGTCTTCTTGAACCCATTTCCCGGTGAATCCCGTATGCTTTAGTGATAACATATTCCAAACTTCAAAAACGATATGCAAATTGCGGCCAGCTATATTACAGCCATAGCGGTTCTTGTAAAGCAATATAGGTTTAAATGTCATTTATGATAAGGATTTTCTGCACAGGCATTTTGATTTTGTCATCTCTTATATCCAATGCACAATCGAGTGCAAGCGGAAGAATTACCGAAAAGGAATCGGGGGAAGGAATTGCCGGAGCAACCATTTATTTTCCTGAGCTTAAAACGGGTACCGCATCGGATAGCACAGGTTTTTATAAAATCGATAATCTTCCTAAAATAAAATTAACAGTTCAGATTGCATTTTTAGGTTACAAAACAATCGTTGAAAGAGTTGACTTTTCAATCCGAACAACCATTAATTTTATTTTGGAGCAATCTGTAGCGGAAATGAACGAGGTTGTTGTTACAGGTTCATCAAGAGCAAGTGAAATAAAACGAGACCCTATTCCTATGGCTACTTTGGATAGAAGGGAATTAGAGGAAAATTTAAAAACCAACATTATTGATGCGATTACCAATCTTCCTGGAGTAAGTGCCGTTACGACAGGACCGAATGTTTCGAAACCATTCATCCATGGACTGGGGTATAACAGGGTTTTGACTTTATATGATGGGGTCAGGCAGGAGGGTCAGCAGTGGGGAGACGAGCATGGTGTTGAGGTAGATGAAAACAGTGTCGACCGGATTGAAATAGTCAAGGGACCTGCCAGTTTAACCTATGGTTCAGATGCATTGGCAGGAGTTGTGAATATGTTGCCAGCCCATCCTGCAACAGAAGGTTCCATTAAAGGACAAACAGCGGCCTGTTACCAAACAAATAACGGCTTGTATGAAGCCACTGCTACACTAGCCGGAAATACCGGCGGATTTATTTGGGGAGGTGTAGCCACTTACAAGCAAGCAAAAAATTATCAAAACAAAAACGATGGAAGAGTCTATGGAACGGCATTTCAAGAAAAGGACCTAAGCGGATATGTCGGAATAAATAAGAAATGGGGCTATTCCCATCTGAATTTTTCAATTTTTGATGATTTGCAGGAAATACCCGATGGAAGCCGGGATTCAATAACACGTAAATTCACAAAACAAGTATCCGAAATTGATACAATCAGGCCAATTGTTTCAGATTCAGAATTAAATTCATATAATATCGGGATTTTACATCAGCATATACAGCATTTCAGATTCTATTCTTCAAGTAATATTATTCTTGGCAAGAGTAATTTAGGATTGATCCTGGGTTATCAGGAAAATATTCGCAGGGAGTTCAGCCATCCTAAATATCCGGAGGTTGCCGGACTATACCTTGTACTGAATACTTTTACTTACGATGTTAAATTTCATCTGCCTGAATACAGGGAATGGGAGACAACTTTCGGGATAAACGGGATGTATCAAAAAAACAGGAACAATGGAACTGAATTTATTATCCCAAATTATAATCTGTTTGATATCGGTCCATTTACCTATATTGAAAGGGCTTTTGATAAGGTGGAACTCAGGGGTGGCATCCGGTACGATACCCGCATATTCAGCAACGATGCTATGTTCTCAAATATTGATCCTCTAACCGGATTCAACAGGCAGGTCAGTTCATCCAAAGTAACAGACCAGCCTTTTCATCAGTATAACAAAACTTTTTCAGGCTTTTCAGGAAGCATTGGTGCGACGTATAAATTATCCGATTTTCTTACGTTAAAGAGCAATATTGCACGGGGATTCCGGGCTCCAAATATATCAGAATTATCAGCCAATGGGGTTCATCCTGGTACACTTATCTACCAGATCGGCAATGAAGGATTTGCGCCAGAATTCAGCCTGCAGGAGGACTTGGGGATAAGTTTCGCATCAAAGCATGTTCTGGGAAATTTCGGGATTTTCAACAATAATATCTCTAATTATATTTTTAACCAGAAATTAGTAAACAAATTTGGACAAGATTCCATAGTTGTTCATGGGAACCAGACATTCAAATTTCAACAAACTAAAGCACAATTATATGGCTTTGAGGCAAATATTGACATTCACCCGCATCCGTTGGACTGGCTTCACTTTGAAAACTCCATATCTGCTGTTTATGCTGTAAATAAAGGCGGGAATGGGATCATAGTAATTGAAGGCGCCAAATACCTTCCTTCCATTCCACCATTGCATACCAGTTCTGAGTTACGTGTAAACTTTAAAAGAAAGTATCGAAACTTCTCTTCTGTGTACGCAAAAATTGGAATGGAATATTATGCAGGACAGGAGAGAATATTCTCTGCAAATCATACTGAAACACATACATCCGGATACATCCTTTATAATTCAGGGCTAGGTGCAGATATAACAAACAATCGCGGGAGAACAGTGGCAAACATCAATATTCTGGGTAGTAATATCACCAATGTAGCCTATCAGTCCCACTTAAGCAGGTTGAAATACTTTGAAGATTATCCCAATAATCCCACTGGCAGAAATGGAATCTACAACATGGGAAGGAACATTGGTTTTAAGTTGACAGTGCCATTAGATTTCAAATAAATGGTTTCTGAAAAGACGTTTCGTACGCTTTATGAATCGACCATTTTCACAGATGAGGCGCAGGTGATCTGATGATTAATCAATTAGTGTTTTTTTAAATTGAAAAGATTTTTTATCCGATTGGATTCATTTGCTTTATCGGAAGAGTGCGAAGTATGGTCAGGCATGGAGGGGTAGTTTTGCGTTTTATTCTACTATTTTTGTCCGTTCATTTTTAAATTGATTTATGAGATTGTTGATTATACTCTTGCCCATCTTCCTCCTGTGTTCAGGCTTGACTTCAGAGACCTACCGGGAGAAGCAGATGAAGAATACCAGGGTAAGGGAAGCCTATAATTTGAAGGGAAAAATCGTAGACAAAACGCTGGCCGGGTTCTCTATTTCACGCGGTAGCCTGAGGATTTATCTCCGTGCTTTCAAAACAGAAAAGAAAGTAGAGTTGTGGGCCAAAAACAGTTGCGACTCTGTTTTTAAGATGATTAAGGAGTTTACCATCTGTGATCTCTCGGGCGATGTCGGAGCGAAGAGGCGATCCCATGATTTACAGGTTCCGGAAGGATTTTACCATATCTCAGGGATGAATCCCTTCAGCAAATACTATTTGTCGATGAAGGTCAACTATCCGAACGCTTCTGACAGTATAAGGGGTTTTCGAAGACATTTGGGAAACAATATCTTCATTCACGGTTCCTGCATCTCTTCGGGATGCCTTGCCATGACAGATGACAGGATCAGGGAACTTTATGTCTATTGTGTGGAAGCCTACAACGCCGGACAGGAAGAGATCGGCCTAACCATCTTCCCGGCAAGGCTGACCGATGCAACTTATTCCAAATTGATATACACTTACAGCAGGTACAAGGATGACGTTGCTTTGTGGGGCGATCTCAAAAAGTGTTACGATCTTTTTAACCAAACCAAAGTGCCGCCAACCGTCAAGTTCTTGCTGAATGGAACACATGAAGTGAAATGAGAATTCAAAGATAATGAATAGGTATTTTTTGTTTCAACAGGGAGATGGAATTCCAAATTCGAACCAGAGTTTAAGCGGTCGTTGTTTACGAATTTCCAAAATGCTTGTTGATGAGCTCTATCAACTGTTCCATTTTTATTGGTTTTTCAATAAACTCATTACAGCCTGATTTTCTGGCCCGATCCTGATCATTGGAGAAGACATACGCGCTTTGAGCAATAATGTATAGTTCCGGTCTTATTTGTTTGATCACCTTTATAGCTTCAAAGCCATCCATGACCGGCATTTTTAAATCCATTAGCACCAATTGTAATTCGGGTGTGGCCCTTACAACATCTACAGCCTCTTGCCCATTTACTGCAAAAAACAGGTTGGCTTTTTCAATTTCCAGCTTCTTTCTTAGCACCAACATGCTGTTAGCATCATCTTCAGTGATTAAGATATTGATATTTTGCAACCTCCCACCCGGGTTTTTCTGAATCTGTATTTCGGCATGTTTTAGCGCAGGTACACAATAGGGAATAATGAAATGGAATTTCGCTCCTTTACCAAGTTCCGATTTCACCCATATTTTGCCACCGAGTTTCATGATAAATGCTTTGGAGATGGCGAGTCCCAACCCAGCTCCTTCGAAATTTCGGGCAAGCGACATATCAACTTGTCTGAAGCGTTCAAAAATGATTTCACTCATTTCAGGTGCAATGCCTATACCAGTATCATACACATAAAACTCCAAAACTTTTTGCTTCAGGTGATATCCAAAATCAATGGATCCGGCGGAAGTAAATTTTATCGCATTTTTAATGAGGTTGGACAATACCTGCGTTAATTTTGTCTTGTCAGTTTCAATCATACAATATTTGTCCGGAAGGCCAGGTAAGTAATTTAATTCCAAACCCAGGGATTCTGATTCGGGTTTGAAAATTGTATAAAGATGCCTCAGTAGTTCGTTCACATCCGTGTTTTGTAGGTAAAGGTCAATCTGCCCAGTTTCAATTTTCGAAATATTAACGATATCATTGATAATATTGAGCATTCGCTGGCCGCTCTGCTCGATAATCAGAATAAATTCTTGCTGCTCTTTATCAGATAAATGAGGACTTTTCAGCAATTCTGAAAATCCGAGTATGCCATTCATCGGTGTTCGTATTTCATGGCTCATATTTTGCAAGAAAGCTGTTTTAAGGCTATCGTTCTCCTCGGCTTTTTCCTTGGCAATGATTAATTGCAGGTTGGTCTGGACAAGCTCTTTGTTCAAATGCTGGTATTCTTTATTTTGTTCTTTTAATTGCCTGCTTTTTTGTTTGAGTAAAAGTTCGTTCTCCTTGCTGGTTGATATATCCTTACAACTGCCATACACCAATCCATTGGGTAACAAAACAGCATTGAAATCAGATGAAATATGATCTCCGTTTTTACTTATCAGTTCTATCTCTACAAATATTTTGCCTTTGCTGAGTACCTCTTCAAAAAGATTATGAAACTGATGACGCCTGTTTTTTGGGACAAGGTCCGCAATAGATTTTTGTTTAATTTCTTCTTCAGTATATCCAACCATGTCAGTTACAGCCTTGTTCAAAAATAAATACCTGCCATTATGGTCTAAAACGAATATAGCTTCGGCGGAATGTTCCATGATCAGATTGAATCTCTCCTCGCTTTGATGATGGGCTAACTCCGCTTTTTTTCGTTTAGTTATATCTCTGATATTGCATTGTATTACACTTTTATGATTCTCTTGATAGAGGTTGCTGACAAATTCCACATTGATCTTTCTCCCATGTGCAGTTTCAAGTGGCAGATTTTCATATCGCACATATTCCTTTATTTGTAACTCCTTGAACTTACCATAATTGGCAAGAATATCCTTAAAAACTCCGATTTCCCAGATTTCCTTTTCAAGAAATTGATCCTTATCATAACCCAGCAAATCGATCAAAAATGGATTGACATCCATGATCATTCCTGTTTCTGCATCGAGAATGATAATTCCGTCCTTTGCTGTCTCAAAAAGCCTGCGATACCTTGTTTCAGAGGTTTTGAGCAATTCTTCAGCCAGTTTGCGGTCGCTAATGTCGATAACAAGACCGGCAATAGTGAGTGGTTTTCCGTTGCTATCCTTTTTTACGACAGACCCATTACCGTAAACCCATTTATAACCATCAGATTTGGTTAGGACGCGGTACTCGGATTCGTATTTATCAACGGATCCTTCCAGATGGCTTTTCATCGCGTCCACAACCCTCCTCGCATCCTCAGGATGGATCAATGAGAGAAAATCTCTGTAATTTTTAAACGCTTCACTTGGGTAACCCAACATCTCAGCTTTGCGTTCTCCGAAAGTAACATCTCCGGAAATCAGATCCACTTTCCACCATGCCATGTTTGCAGCCTTCATGGCAAGTTCAATGGCTGCATCGTTCTCGCGATGTAGCATAGCTGGTTTTGATATTTTTTGCTTCGGCATCTCAGCTCCTTTTAGGGCAGGAATAAAAATGGAAGGGACTAAATTGCCTCAAAATATGCAAGTATTTCACAATTAATGTTATACAATTTTGAGAAAGATTTGCATAATTCACACTTTTCGGGTTACTGCCTGTTCCTGAAACAAATCCTTAGGTGTGAAAAATAGATAATCAGGTCTATGTTAAGTGTCATTCTTTACAATTCGTTTGGTGATTTCCAAAAAATGGGATCAGAATGGGAGAATCTTTCGGTTATTATGAGTTGGAATCAAATTTTAATTTTGTATAATTTTTTCATCTGGCACGTTAGCCAATGAAATTGTTAACTATTTTTGTAACCTGCAACGGCAGGGATTTTTTATAGGACTTTGGTCAGTCAGGCCATAAAAAAAATGTTGAATTGTATGTTGTTCATTAGATCTTTGCTTTCCGTTTTTTTACTCCTCACCATCAACACGGGTGTAACTACGGATTGGAAGTTAAGGAGAGAGGAGTCAGGAGTTAAAATATTTACCCGGAATGTAGCCGGTTCGCCATTCGAAGAGTTCAGAGGAATGGTTACCATCTCAAATACCTCATTGACAAGAGTGTTAGATGTCATTATGGATGTAAAGAATTATCCCGTCAACTTTCCGAATTGCAGTGGCGCTGAGGTTCTTGAGCAAAAAGGTAAATACAGCGACATTCATTACATTACCATCCCAACTCCGTGGCCGGTCACCCACCGGGACGCCATCTATGAGGCGAATACTACTTTTTCCGAAAATGGCAAGCGCGCCAGGATCAAATTGACCCCTCGTGGTGATTACAAGCAGGAGAACAAAGGTTATATCCGGGTATACAACGGTTCCGGTTTCTGGGATCTTGATGAAATTGCTCCTGGTACGATTCAGGTAGTCTACCAGTTTCATGCAGATCCTGCCGGAGAAATTCCGGCATGGCTGGCAAATAGTGTGATTGTATCCAATCCGCTGAAAACATTGGAAAGTTTAAGAAACATCGCAATGAAAATCTGAATCCTTTTGGCGGGATATGATTTGGCTTAATAAATTGATATTCATGTCGATTGTCTATCCCCTGCCGGGGAAAACGGATCTTCGGAATGCATTTTCTATTGACATTGATGCCCTCCGGGCAAAAGAAAATAATCTGTGGAAGGGCGAAAACTGATTTAAATGGAAATATATTTATGCATTTTGATTATCTGATTATTGGGGGAGGAATAGTAGGTCTGGCCATTGCAAGAGAGTTGAGGAGCAGATTCCCCGGTTCCGGGATTGCTGTGCTGGAAAAAGAAGCTGATGTTGCCTACCATGGCAGTGGACGGAACAGCGGCGTACTGCATGCAGGATTTTATTATTCAGCTGACACCTTGAAGGCAAAATTCACAAGGGACGGTAACCGTCAGTTAAGGGAATATTGCTATGCCAACAACCTAAAGATCAATGAGTGTAAAAAGGTAGTTGTAGCGAAGGACGAAAGCGAGCTACCCGCACTTTTTGAACTTGAAAAACGGGGGAAAGTCAATGGCGTTGAGGTCAAATTGATTGATGAAAAAGAGTTGTTTGAAATTGACCCCAATGTGAAAACGTTTAAGCATGCCTTGTACTCACCCAATACAGCCACTGTAGATCCTTCCGAAGTTACTCATGCAATTAAAAACGAACTGAAAGCTAAGGGAATAGAGTTCTTTTTCGGTGAAGGATATCAATCCCGACAGGAAGGGAACCACATCAAAACCACTTTAGGCAATACTTTTACTGCAACCAAGATCATCAATGCAGCAGGATTGTATGCGGATAAAGTAGCCGGGGACTTCGGCTTTTCGGAAAGATATACCATTATTCCGTTCAAAGGGGTCTATCTGAAATATCATGGGAATGAAATCCCGGTTACGACAAATGTATATCCCGTTCCCAACCTGAAAAATCCGTGGCTGGGGGTGCACTTTACAGTTACAGTTGACGGAACTGTGAAAATCGGGCCAACTTCCACCCCAGCTTTTTGGAGGGAAAATTACCAAGGTTTCGACCGGTTCAGTCCGGGCGAAATGGCATCTATTTTATCATGGGAAGCATCCCTGTTCCTGAGAAATTCATTTAATTTCAGGAACATCGCCCTGGAGGAGATAAAAAAATACAAAAAGAGCTATTTTGCAGGTCTGGCGCAGGATCTGGTCAAAAAAATTGATGTAAAAGGCTTCACTGAATGGGGAAAGCCGGGGATTCGTGCTCAACTGCTCAATAAACAAACCCGGGAGTTGATCATGGATTTCGTGGTGGAAGGAGACCATGATTCCATCCATGTCCTGAATGCTGTATCTCCTGCATTTACCTGTAGTTTCCCGTTTGCCGCATGGGTGGTGGACAATTATGTATTGAAAACGTAGTTATAAAGAGCTTGGAATTCATGGCTGTTCGGTAAAAAATATTTCGTCCCGACGGGACTAATTACGATTTCTTAATTTTCTTTCTATAAATATTATGTCCCTACGGGACGGTCTGATATATCGTAATTTGATTTTTGCAAACATCATATCCATGTTGGACCGTCTGAAATATCGATATTTGATTTCTACAAACATCTTGTTCATGCTGGACTGTCCCGTAGGGACATAATATTTATAGAAAGCAGAAACAACCCGTATCCCTTTAGTCCCGTAGGGACGAAATAAATCAGGATACAATAATGTTTGTATTTTACCGGAAACCAGTGATTTTATATAGTTGAAGATTTTCTTTATAAAAGTTTACAATTTATGACCATCTTCGTAATCAGATAATTTTCTAAACAATGGATAGCAATTTCACTTTTATCAACGGGGAGTATATTCCCTTTAGCCAATCTTCTGTTCATGTTTCGGATTTGATTATCCAAAGAGGATATGCTGTTTTTGATTTCTTCCTGGTAAGGGATCGGGATCCCCGCTTTTTGTCTTTTCATTTGGACCGGTTTATTCACTCTGCAGAATTGCTAGGTCTTGGCCTGTCTTTTAGCAAAGAGGAATTGTCTGAAATTGTGGCTCAATTGGTAGCAAAAAATGATATCCAAAATTCATCTGTAAAAATTATTCTTACAGGGGGTTCTTCGACCGATGATTTTACATTATCAACTGACAAATCCACGCTGATCCTGATCAACAAACCATTTGAAGTTAAATGGCCGGATGCCTGGAAAAACGGCGCAAGTCTGATCACGGCGAAATACCAGCGGGAGGTCCCGGAGGCCAAAACGATCAACTACATCCGGTCTGTCAGTTTATCCCAAAAACTCGCAGAAAGCGGCGCTGCGGAAGTGTTGTATACCGATAGGAACTGGGTTCGTGAATGTTCGAGGAGCAATGTTTTTTATGTGAAAGACAATTGCGTTTATACGCCCAAATCTAAAATACTGGCAGGTGTAACCAGAAAAAGGATCTTACAATTAAAAGGCTATTACATTCAGGAAACTGATTTTAAGATTGAAGACTTACTGTCTGCTGATGAGGTATTTATAACAAGCACGACCAAAGGTGTTTTGCCCATCGTAAAGATAGATTCCAAAATAATATCCAACGGTAAGATTGGGGTTATTACGAATGGTATCAAAAAAGAAATCGAGCAGTAATAGTCAGCAATCGGCTTCCTAAAGCTCTTTCTTCTCCGCCTTATTAACTTTCGTATCTGCCACGCCGTTAACCTGATGGGTGGAGAAGTTGGTTGCGTTTTTCAGGATAAACTGAGGTGCGCCATCCCCTTTTTGGGAATCTATATTGTAAAAAGTGGCATCATGAACATCCTCCAGCACAAAGGCAGGACGCTCATCCCGATTCATATAGCGAATCACCACATCACTCACCCTTAGCCCTTTCACGTATCTGAAGTACATCCCGTAAGCAGGCAAGGAGTGCCATCTGTAGGGGTCGGGATAGGCGTCGATATTTTGAGGAACCTCCTTGTCAATCGCCTCTTTCGGTGCTCCTGCCCGAAAATAGATGCGGATATTGCTCAGGGTCAAATCTTCGATGTAATGACCGGGAATTCCCATCACCATGCAGGCTCCCACTTCGGGGAATTTGGGACGGCCGCCCACATCAAAAACGTTGATGTTGCTTAGGGTGATGCGTCTGCAAACGCCAACCGGAGTTCCTTCGGGGCCGCGCATGCGGGCATTTAGACGGATGAAGAAGGGAGTATCGGTTACATCCCTCATGGTAATGTTGTCGATCACCACATCTTCAATCAGACCACCATCGGCAGTTTCGATGCAAATGCCGCGCGAATGTTCGAAAACACAGTTGGAAATTGCAATGTTCCGGAATCCCCCGTTCGACTCGGTTCCCAGTTTCAAACGTCCTGTGATGCTGTGGTTCGCATTAGGGGCCTCGTCTTTAAAATCGGTTTTGAAGGTGCCGTCCATTAGGGTGCCATGGTCGTAGCCATAGACGTGGCAATTGGTGATGGTGACATTCTCGGTAGCTTTAGCATATCCCAGCCCGAATGAGGATTTAAGGCAAAGTCCGTCGTCGGTCGGGGAGTTGATGTTGCAGTTGGAAACGCGTACATTTTTGCAGCAGTCGATATCGAACGCATCACGATCGGCATCGGCACGAACATTGTCGATGGTCAGATTGTCCACCCCAGTTGCCAGGATGCAAAAATGACCACCATGAAGAATGGAGATATCCTTGATTGTTACATTGAAGCAATTCTTTAAGCCGATCGCCTTGTTTCCGGAGCCTTTGATATTGGGTTTATCGAAGGTGTACAACCCTTTCCCCCAGATCATTCCATTGCCGATAATTGAAATGTCGCGCAGGCTGTCACCATAAATCAGGCTGTTTTTCCAATAGCTATGACCGAAGTCCTGAAACTTTTTGTACCAGGCATCTTCCTCCGGTAGGTCATATCCCACGCCGTTCACTTCCTGATCGCCAATCAACACGGCTCCCTGATCGAGATGAAGGGTGATTTTGCTTTTCATCCGAATGGTGAAGGAGAGAAAATTCCCGGCAGGGAAATAGACTGTTCCGCCACCATTCCTGGAGGCAGCCGCGATGGTAGCATTGATCGCCTTGGTATCGTTGGTTTTGCCATCCCCTTTGGCGCCGAAATCGAGTACATTGTAAAACACCTCTTTCGCTGAGGCGGGAAATGCCAATAGGATTAGCAGCAAAGCAGTCAGTAGAAATTTCGGATTCTTCATGCGTATATAATTTGTTTTTTAAAGGTCGCATGGAATACCCAAATATTCATTTTCGTTAGATTTGAAAATATTCTCATGGGTATTTCATATGTGATTATAGTTATAGAATCTCCTGTCATGGATTAAGTTTAAAAATAGCACCATTCAGGCAATCTTCAATGATACTTATCAAAAGAATCACTATTATTATCAAAGTAAAATTATCAGTTTACTACCATGAGAAACTATTTTTTATTTTTCATTTTCATCCTGCTAAGTTTTTCCTGCAGCAAGGCCGATAATCCGGTCAAAATAACGCTGACTCAGTATGGTACTCCTTTTGCGGGTGTTCCCGACCCTCGAGATGCTGTAATTTACCAGATAAATATGCGAGCTTTCAGCTCCACCCGAAATTTTCAGGGTGTGATTGACCGTCTTGACTCGATCAAAGCCCTTGGAGTGAATGTTATTTATTTGATGCCGACTTATCCTATTGGCGTATTGAAGGCGATTAATTCTCTCTATTGCGTAAAAGATTACATGGCAGTGAACGGTGAATTTGGAACCCTGACTGATTTGAGGAAACTGATTGATGGAGCGCATAGCCGGGGTATGGCCGTGATAATGGACTGGGTGGCAAATCATACTTCCTGGGACAATGCATGGATCAGCAAGCACAAAGATTGGTACCAGCAGGATGCCGCAGGAAATATTGTAAGTCCTGTACTGGGATGGCTTGATGTAGCACAGCTAAATTTTACCAGCGCTGCCATGCGCAACGAGATGATTGGGATGATGAAATACTGGGTTTATACGGCCAATTGCGATGGATTCAGATGCGATTATGCCGATGGACCTCCGGCTGATTTTTGGAAGCAGGCAATTGATACGCTGAGAAATATCACAACCCATAAACTCCTGCTGATGGCTGAAGGAACCCGGAGCAATCATTTTGCATCCGGTTTCGATTACACCTTTGGATTCCCTTTTTACGATCAGATGAAAACTGTTTTCAGTGCAAATCAGCCTGTCACGAAAATTGACTACCTGAATGCTTCGGAATATGCTGGTGCCGGGGAAGGGAATATGGTGGTAAGGTACATTACCAACCACGATGTAAACAGCTCGGATGGACCACCCCTCGGACTGTTTGGAGGAAGTTCCGGTTCGATGGCGGCTTTTTTGGTAGCAGCGTATATGAAGGGCGTGCCAATGATATACAACGGTCAGGAAGTGGGTACAAGCTATCCGTTGTCCATGATGAAATGGGGTCAAACAATCACGTGGAATCAAAATCAAAACATGGTAGAGGAGTACAAAAAGATCATCGCATTTAGAAACCATAGCAGCGCGATTCGAAGAGGGACACTGGCGTCCTACAGCAATTCAGATATATGCGCTTTTACCAAAACTTCAGGAGTCGAGAACGTACTTATGATTATCAACTTACGAAACGCTACTGTCAATTATCCGTTGCCTGCTGCTTTGGCAGGTTCAGTTTGGAAAGATGCGTTTTCCGGAATTTCGGTCACCTTAACGTCTCAACTTACTTTGTCTCCCTATTCCTATCAGGTAATGACGCAGTAGCATGAAATTTGCCAAAGAATCGAAAATCGTGAACGCTGTGAGACATTTAATGGTCACCTTGATAGCTGTTATGGCAGTAATTTTTTCGGTGTCTGCGCAGTCAATTTTGGTTTTTGAAGACTTTGAAAGTGGTAATTTTTCATCGAAAGGTTGGTATGATGGATTTCCCGATCAAAGAACAACGAGCGAATTTAAAAACGGGACACACTCCTATGCAGGAAATTTTACCAAAGGCGCAACAAAATCAGGTGCAGGAAGGCATCTTTTTACAGCTACTGATAAGGTGTATATCAGCTACTGGGTAAAATATAGCAGCAATTGGGTGGGCTCCGGTGTAGCCTATCATCCGCACGAATGGAATATCCTTACCACGGAGGATGGTATCTACCAGGGACCTGCCGACACCTACCTTACTGCTTATGTAGAGCAGCATGCGGGGAAACCCCTTCTTGCATTACAGGATGGCAAGAATGTTGATCCAAACTGTATCCTCTTAAACAACAATACATTTGTAGGATGCAATGGTAAATTCAGCACTTATACCTATACCGAAAACCGATCTGTCTGTTCATGCAACGGATTAAAAGGGTATGTTGACAGGAGGGATTGTTTTGCTACTCCCGGAAGCACGAGTGGCTATTATAGTGCCCGGATTTGGGATGCGGATACGGTTTATTTCAGAAACAATGCAGGCCCGTTTTACAAAAATGACTGGCATTTTGTGGAAGCCTATTTTGAATTAAACAACATTGTAGGTGGAGTGGGGGTGGCCAATGGGAAAATCCGGTACTGGCTTGACCGGCAACTGCTAATTAAATCTGACAGTATTCTGTTCAGAACGGCGATCCATCCAAACATGAAATTCAATCAGCTGATATACGGACCATACATTGGTGTTGGTTCGCCGGTAGATCAAACCTGGTGGGTAGACGACCTTACGATCATGGATGGATTACCCGTCACAGGAGTAGATGGTCCAACCGAAATCAGTGATGATGTTTGTATTTACCCCAATCCTTCCGGAGGTAAGTTTACGATTAACTTTGCCGGAATGAACAACTCAATTGAGATATATAACCTGCTTGGAGAAAAAATTTATACCGCACAACTGATGCAACAAACGACGAAAGAGATAGATATGTCGGACGCTCCCAAGGGAATCTATCTGGTAAAAATTTATGCAGGTAAAGAAATTTATAACAGGAAATTCGTCATCAACTGACGAAAACCCGGCGTCTGATCTTAGTTAAAGTCTTCCAATCAGATTTTTCAGTGTTCCTTAAAATCGATCTCCAGGAAACGGGTCACCTCTTTTTTCCAGCGGTTCTCAACGAAAGCCATATGATCGGGATGATTGTTGTATGTTCCGTAGTCCTTCCGGTTGTCAAAGTGCATGGAAAACCCAAAATGGTAATCGTTTTTAAGACTAACCTGATCCAGTACCCTGAAATCCCTGACCACGGGAATGTGTGTAAGAATCCTTTTTCCATCGGCCAGGAATTTGGCTTCTGCTTCAGATCCTTTTTCATGTTTCAGGTCGAAGATGACCATATGCTGAATGGATTCTGCCGGATTGACCGGCCCGGTTTGCTCCATGCCGGTAGCGGCCCAAAGCGGTGTTGCAATACCTGCGGATAAAGCCCCGGTGCCGAACAGGTTTAAAAAGTTGCGTCGTTGCATGGTTGTCTTGTTTGGAGTTAAATATTTAAAATACCTCGCCCAGATTAAAGAAGAAGCCGCGTGAACCCTCTTCTCCGAATCCATAATCAATGGCCAGGTTTGTATTTGAGAATTTGTTGATTTTAATACGTATGCCCAAGCCCCCTCCCGGAATTGGAGTACGTCTGTTTGACCAATTTTTGAAAAAGGACTCCTCATTGACAAAAACGACCCCACCCAGCAAACCGTTTCGCGTAAGAGCAAAACGGTACTCAGATTCGAGGTAGAGAAAATTTCTTCCGGTATATCTTCCGGGTATGTATCCGCGACCTGTGTTGGAGTAATAGTCCCATCCAATGCTAGGTATATCAAGATAGGGAGGAATCCCCCTTGTAGTGAAATTATCATAATTCCAAATGGCCAGGACATTTCTTGATGAAGCGGGAAAATGAAAATAGTGCCTTAAATCAATCATCACGGATTGCCAGTTGCTGTCACTGCCCAACAGAGTCATATTGGGACGGAATTGAAAATAGGCATAGCTGCCATTTCCAGGATTAACGGCATTTTGCCTGCTGTCGAACATAACGTTCACGGATACACCCGATGAAGAAGAATGGTCACTTTTCTGATATTTTTTAAGATCATTCAATACTTTTCCTGGAATGGAATCTACGCGTATATTCCAATGATGATCAAGGTTAAATCCAATCCCTGCAAACAGATTGGGCATTATTTCCCTGAAAATATATTGGTAAAATCTTAAATAGGAATATTTTATATCCAGAGCGTCCGACATGGAACTTTGTGTCCCAAAGCCGAAGGTTTGCGTCGGGAAATTGTAATATCTTATATCACCAAAAAGATGGATCTTCTGCCTCTCCAAAAAGATATTGCTGTTGGCTGTGAACCAATACTGATGGTATTGCGAATAGTACCCGTTTAGGATCAGATTGGAAAACTTGGCTCTGCTTTCACCGGTATAAAATGATGTATTTGAAACAATCGCTCCTGTTAGTCCGGACTGCAACGAATAACCTATAACCGGCATAATGGAAATAAAAGGTCCATTCCCTTTCATAGAGGCTCCCTTATCAGGATTGTGACCTACAGATCCTTTCCTGAAAATATCGACGACATCCTTTTGCCTGTATTTTGTACTGTCTGAGGCTCCATCATAGCCGGCCTTTCCATATGCTGCCTGGCTACTCAACAGCCACAAAATCAAAGCGATTGTATTGTGTAATTGTCTCTTCATCCCTTGTAATGCAAGGTCAAAAGTAATAATTTGTGTGTCATCGAGCAATTTGACAAAACTATACCAGTAATAATGGGATTTATCCAGTTGATCTACAACGGAATGCACAAAGTATAACACGAAGGAATTAGCGGATGATAAGCGTTTCTGGTTTTGTAATGGAGACCGAAAATACATTTTCCACATAATCGGTAAGTTCCAAAAAGAAACTCTTGAAAAGTCGCTCAAATAGCTCGTATTCCTGATGGAGCATGGCCATGGCATATGCGCTGTTGGAGGGCAGTGAGGTCCTTTTGGACATAATCTCCAAAACATGGAACAGATTTTCTTTCTGCGCATAGGACTCGAGCCGTTTGTGCTGAATCAGGAAGGGTAAAAATTGTTTCACCTGCAAGGGAAGCATCAGGAAATTGTATATGAATATGGTATGGGCATGGCGGGCAAACTGCCTTAATGTGACTGTGGAGTAGTCGCTCCAATTGGACGCCAGAAAATGGTCAAAGAAAATGTCTACGATAACACCGGAGAACCTGCCATAGCCGGGTTTGAGCAGCTGCATGCATGCTTTCACATCGGTATGGCTATCTGTAAAGGAATCGATGCTCCTGTGAAGCAGGATACCATAAGCCACCATTTCGGGATAGTTCTGGTATTTGTTCCCTTTCACAAAATCTCCAATGAAATTACCCAGTTTAATTTCGTCAGCATCACCGGACAGATAGAGATGAGCAAGAAAATTCATGTTGCAAAATAGTTAAATCTTTGATAATACAAACTCCTTCCCAGCCTATGAAACCCGCAGCCAGATGAAACGTAGAAACAACCATCCGAAGTTGAAACAAAAGGGATCCATGATGAACAACCGGGTACCTATGTTTGCAATGTATGGAATAAGATTCTTCTGATATTATTCCGGATTACCGGGAGCCCCAAACTTTTAACAATTGTTTTTATGAACGGATACGACGAAAACCGACGCAGGTTTTTAACCAAACTGGGACTGACACTTGGTGTTACCCTCACCGGAACTGTTGTGATGCAGGGAGCCAATGTCGCTTCTACAAAAGAACTGACACTCAGCGCTGATCAGCAGCTCTTCATGTCCAACTACGAACGATGGATGGATGATTTTATCGAGGTGATCAAATTTCAGAAGAAGGAGCCAGACAACTTGGAAAACAACAAAAAGATCGTTGCGCTCTCTGAGGAGTCAAAGCTTTTTCAAAAAGAGTTAATCGGATACATGGGCGATGAAAATTTTGCCCGTTATTACATGGTAGCGACAGAAAGAATGACCCTGGAAATTTAAGAGACTGTTTAAAAAATATTACACAGAGAATAATTGTCTATTAATCGAAAATATAGGGTTCATAGAAATCTCTGCAATTAGGTGTTTTCATGAGAGAAACCCCGGAGTTACACAGAGTTGGAAAATCGTTTGCAGTTTTTCTCTCTGTGTAACTCGTTGTTTTCTCAAGCGTATTTTACTAAAGCGAGAATTTCAAAGCCATTTTTAGTTTAATTATGGAGTAATAAATTCTCTGTGTAAGAAATTTAAACAGCTTCTAAGTTAAGTAATTGGAATTTTTTGCCAGGCGAAAGCTTTTGCGATAGATACTCCTGTTTCCAAATTTGTGGCTATACTGTTTCCTAATTAGCAGTTTTTCCTCTTCGGAGCTGTTTTTCTGGTCACGACACCCGACTGAACAACATTTTTCAAAATGTTCGGCACACTCCTCGCATTGTATCAACAACAAATGACACAGCTCATTGGCGCAATTCGAATGAACATCACAAGGCTTTCCACATTGATGGCAACGGGCAATGACCTTCCCATCCACAGATTCCCCCATCCGTTCATCGAATACAAAATTCTTTCCCGTGAAATGCGACTCCAAATTTAGCTGCCTGATATTTCGAACATATTCCAGGATCCCTCCGTGGAGCTGATTAACATCGTTAAAACCATGGTGTTTAAGATAGGCACTCGCTTTCTCGCAGCGAATTCCTCCGGTGCAATAGAGCAATAATTTTGAATCCTTTTTGTCTTTCAATATGTCGGTAACCATTGTCAGTTCCTCGCGAAAGGTATCCGCTTCGGGACAGATTGCTCCCTTGAAACGGCCAATTTCCGATTCATAATGATTTCTCATATCTACCACAATGTGTTCACCTGCCCCAACCAGGTCGTGAAATTCTCTTGCATTCAGATGCCGACCTACATTGGTTACATCAAATGCCTGATCATCCAAGCCATCAGCTACAAGCTTTGCCTTCACTTTGACCGAAAGTTTGTAAAAAGATTTGCCGTTGTCTTCTATGGCGTATTTGATGGGGATCTGGTGAAAAATCGGATGATGGTTTAACGATTCTAAAAAATCCTCCATCTTTTCTTCCGGGATACTCATTTGTGCATTGATCCCTTCCCTGGCAACATAAATTCTTCCAAAACAGTTCATTTCAGACCATTCGCGATAAATTTGATTTCTAAATTCCTGAGGTTCAGCAAGGATAAAATAACGGTAAAAAGAGATCGTTTTCCTGATAAGTTTTTCTGCCATCAGGTTTTCCACCAATATCTTTCGGTCAATTGTGTTATATAGCGGCATATTTTCTATTGAATAATTGGGGGCAATAATATCAATTTCTGTTGATATTTACTATTTTAATTAGGATTAAATATGAATAAATGTCAAAATTTGGATACAATGTCGTTTTGATAAAGTGATGCTCCGTTTTCCGAGGGAGCGACTCCGCAGGTGTATTCCGTGAATAACCCCCAGTGCAACTGGGGGGTGAGCGGGATAAAAATCTTCACAAACCCCGCTGGGGTTACCCAAAACAAGGTAATGCAAACTTTATCTTGAAATTGTTGGGTAACTCCTGCAGAGTTTATTTTTATGTTTGCCTTTCTTTTCCTCCGGTTAAAACCGGAGGTTATTCGCGGGCAACTCCTGCGTAGTTCTATTAACTAAACGATATTGAATTTGTAGATAGGAATTACCGCGAGCCAAATTTAAAGAGTGTTCTATTAAAAAATAAATCCATTTTTAACAGGATTCGCCATCATGCTGGATCTTTTTTCAGCCTTGTTGTCCGGCGGACTTACCACTGCAAGTGTAGACAAGGCAGGTAAAGGAAATTGCGGCAGAAACAGTCAGGTGTTTATCGCCTTTGATCCCCTGAAATTGAATGCGCCGGGTTTTTTGGAACAGGCCATCCATGAGACCATTGAACAACTTAAATCATCCATCCCGGCCAATGAAGGGGGAGAGATCTTTTATCCGGGAGAGCAATCACTGAAAATCCGAAAAGAAAACAGTGAGCTTGGAATTCCGGTAGATAATGGTGTTTGGATGAGGGTAAAAGAACTTGCCGGGCGATAACCTGGGGGTCAAAAAAGCTGTGAAATCCTGTTGCAAAATAGTTGGAATGTTTGGAGGTTAGTGTAATTTTTAATGGTAAATCGTTGATTTTCAAATTGAAATCATTCTAAATTACACTATTCCCCTCTTCCTCCTTTTTTTGGAATTCTTTACATCTGGTTGATTTATATGTAAATATATGTATATGTAGATTAAATCAAAATTGCTTCCCTTTCACGGTTATTGGTTTTTACTGAATTTGCTTTTTGGAGGGTTCGACATCTTATAAATTCCGACAAATTCGCTTGATATCAGCATTCTGAGCGAATTGAATTTTTAACCCTTAAATTTTAGCAAATGAGAAAATTCTATTCAGGATGGAAAGTGGCGGTGGTTTTATCCATCGTAGCCTGGGGATGTTCGAAGGTTTCCCAGGAGGATTTATCAGGATCGTCCGGTGTTCCTGTTGAAAAATCTGGAAAAACCAGTAGTGTGGTGTTGGGAGGTAACAGCAGTTATGTGGTTTTTGCATGGAACGATCTGGGTATGCACTGTCTGAATCCCTCGTACGACAAGATGGTAATTCTTCCCCCTTACAACAACCTTAAAGTTCAGGTGGTAAAAAGAGGTGCGGTACCAACTGTTGTGACAACCGGTCTGACAGTCTCTTATGCTGTAGACAACAACACCTATTCAGTTGGGAAAGCCAATTTTGGCCAGTTCTGGACCTATGCCCGGCAACTGTTCGGGGTAACCCTAGCACCGAACATCGGACTGACAGGGAATGGTCTTTCAGGCCTTATGAAAGCCAATACAGGTTATTTTAGCGCTGAGGGTATTCCTGTTGTTCCAGTTTATGACTCAGGTGTTAAAGATCCTTACCAGCAGGCAACAATTACGGTAAAGGATGCAACCGGTAAAATCGTTGCTACTACAAAAACGACCATTCCTACTTCTGATGAGATTAATTGTGCCAAATGTCATGGAGTCAATGCGTTCGACGACATTCTGACCAAACACGACCTGGCACATGCTACCCATCTGATGAGCAGTAAGCCGGTGCTTTGCGCCAGTTGCCACGGTTCGCCGGCATTGGGAGCAACCTCTCCGGGTAGCTCAGGCAAATATTTGTCACAGGCTATTCACGGCTTTCATGCCACCAAAGGTGCAACCTGTTATGATTGCCACCCGGGTGCCACCACCAAATGCAGCCGCAGCGCGCGTCACACAGCTGCTGACGGTAATTGTACCACCTGTCACGGAAGCATGGCCAATGTGGCCTCAACCATCGCTTCAGGCCGAATTCCATGGGCGAATGAGCCTGGTTGTGTAAGTTGTCACCCGGGTGTATCAGGAGTTGATACCGGGACGGCTCTTTACAAAAACAGCCATGGTCACGGCAATCTTTTTTGCTCTGCATGCCATGGAAGTCCGCATGCGATGGTTCCTTCGCTTGTCGCGAAAGATAACTACCAGGAGCTTCAGTACCAGGGTTCCACGCGACCCGTTAAAACCATCGGAAGTTGTGGCATCTGTCATACGAGCTCACGGGGAATCAATGACATGAGTGAATTTGCAAGCAGGCATGGCAGCGCTACTGCTGAGACAAAAATAGCATGCAATGTTTGTCATACATCAGTGACCACCGAAACTTCGAAATGGCCACATGCCTATCAATGGAAAAATTCTGGCGGTAACCCTGCCGGGGTTTCAGATTAATAGTCTGCATTACATTCAAATCCAATTCCCAAATTCGGATAAAGTACCCTGAGGGCGGACCCTGGAATTTAAACACCTGTAGCCAATTGCTGCAGGTGTTTTTTTGAAAACCAGGATTATTTATGCTAAAAAAAATTGATAATGCGCTTATTATTTTGTCCAACATTAAAAAAGTTAACATTAAATTAATATTTATAGCAAAAGTGTAGTTATTTAACTATTTGGTTTTATATATTTGCGTGCTTTAACCAAGCTATTGGAACTGCCTAAAAACTTATGAAATGCCCATGAAAAAATTTGTTGTACTTCTTCTCGCTTTGCTTTCATCCATTGTTACAAACGCCAGTGAAGCCGATCTGGTTATTCCCCAATTGTCACCCCAACAAAACAACCTTTTGTTGATGGGATTTGTGGTCTGCTTTCTCGGAATTGCTTTTGGCCTCTATATATTTTTCAAAATAAAGCGAATGGCGGCGCATCCCTCCATGCTTGAAGTTTCGGAGGTGATATTCGAAACCTGCAAGACCTACCTGATCCAACAGGGAAAATTCATGGTTGTTTTGTTCCTCGTAATTGGCAGTATCATCGGTTTTTACTTCGGTTTTCTGCAAAGTTATTTGTTGTCGCAAGTGGCACTTATTCTCTTCTGGACCCTGGTTGGAATCCTGGGATCGTACAGTGTTGCATGGTTTGGGATTCGAATGAACACCTATGCCAATAGTCGCATGGCATTTGCCTCCCTGCAGCGGAAACCGGTGAAATTGCTCAACATTCCGCTCGATGCCGGGATGAGTATTGGGGTGATGCTGATTTGTGTCGAACTTATCATGATGCTGATTATCTTGCTTTTTGTTCCCAGGGAGATGGCCGGCGCCGCATTTATCGGTTTTGCCATTGGCGAATCATTGGGGGCAAGCGCGCTTCGAATCGCGGGAGGGATCTTCACAAAAATTGCTGACATCGGCAGCGATTTGATGAAAATATATTTCAAGATACGGGAAGACGATCCTAGAAATCCGGGGGTTATTGCTGATTGCGCCGGCGACAATGCCGGTGACAGTGTTGGTCCGACGGCAGATGGTTTTGAAACCTACGGTGTAACCGGAGTCGCGCTGATCAGCTTTATTGTGCTTGCTATAGGGCAAAGTCTGCCGGAAAGTGAGAAAATTATGTTCCAAAGTACCTTTCTGACCTGGATTTTTTCCATGCGAATTTTGATGGTAATTACGTCGATCGGTGCATTTCGTCTGAACAAGCAGTTCACCAAACTCTTCCATGAAGACAAAGAGGACATTGATTTTGAAGAACCTCTTACGATGCTGGTTTGGCTCACTTCGCTTATTTCGATCGTGGTAACATTCATAACAAGTTACTACATGATCGGACACCTGCCCGGCCATCTGTGGGTAACCCTTTCAGCGATCATCAGTTGCGGAACCTTTGGCGCGGCGCTTATCCCCGAAATCACCAAAATATTTACCAGTCCCAAATCGACCCACGTGGCTGAAACGGTTGCCGCTTCCCGCGAAGGCGGAGCATCGCTTAACATCCTTTCCGGCCTGGTTGCGGGCAATTTCAGCGCTTTCTGGCTTGGACTGGTCTTTGTATCGCTGATGTTCATTTCCTATATCGCCAGTGGTTATATTCCAAACAACCTGATGGTTTATCCTTCGATATTTGCTTTCGGACTTGTGGCATTCGGGTTTTTGGGAATGGGACCTGTTACCATTGCTGTCGATAGTTATGGTCCGGTTACGGATAACGCGCAATCCATTTATGAGCTTTCGCTGATCGAAAAAATCCCGAATATTGAACGTGAGATTGAGAAGGACTTTGGATTTAAACCTGATTTCGAAAAGGCCAAACATTACCTGGAAGCCAACGATGGTGCTGGAAATACCTTTAAGGCCACTGCCAAGCCTGTGCTGATAGGGACTGCTGTGGTAGGAGCATCCACCATGATATTTTCCCTTATTCTTATTATTCAGAAAAACCTGGGTGTGCAGCCTGAACTCATCCTTAGTCTCCTTAATCCTTACACAATTATGGGTTTTCTGGCCGGAGGAAGTGTCGTCTTTTGGTTCACCGGCGCCTCAATACAAGCAGTAACGGCTGGCGCCTACAGGGCGGTCCAGTATATCAAAGACAACATCAATCTGGATTTTGGTGCGGAGGCCAAGGCCTCTGTCGCGACTTCCAAGGAGGTTGTGCGGATCTGCACCAACTATGCGCATGCAGGAATGATCAACATCTTTATTGCCATCTTCTCATTCGCATTGGCTTTCGCCTTCTTCTCCGCTCCATCTAGTTGGGCCCAGCCAGGAAGTGCAGAAGGGAATATGTCAGTCTCCTTTTTCGTTAGCTACCTCATCTCCCTGGCCGTCTTCGGACTGTTTCAGGCCATTTTTATGGCCAATGCCGGAGGATGCTGGGACAATACCAAGAAGGTTTGTGAGGTTGACCTGAATGAGAAGGGTACACCCTTGCACGATGCGACTGTGGTAGGGGATACCGTTGGCGACCCGTTTAAGGATACTTCATCTGTAGCCTTGAATCCAATTATCAAATTTACTACTTTGTTCGGACTTCTTGCGATGGAAATAGCTATCAACAAGAGTTTTAGATCGATATCTCCCTATGTTGGAGTGGTCTTTCTGTTAGTTGCACTTGTTTTTGTCTACCGCTCCTTCTACCAAATGAGGATCATCAAGGATAAGATCTAGTTCTTTTCTATTGGTGATCCGTCGGAGTTTTTAAAACACCCTCATCAATTCCAAGGGAAAGCTTTCCTGAAAATAGCAGATTGGCCTTGACAGATTCAGGCGTCAGAATCAGTTCTGAAACGCTGATTTTCGTCAGATTGCTGTTGAGTTCGAAGCCGTACCCAAGTTTTCGGTGGTTTAGGTAACCCTGGAGGTTATTTTCTATATCCCTGATGTTGCTCTTGAATGGAATGGCAATGGCCTCTGTCATGGTTCGTTCCAACTTTCCGTTGAAGAGCCATTTGGCCGATTTCATCCACAAATTCCGAGTCTTCAGGTCAAATTTGAGGTTTTTTATCCTCAAAGTGGTATCGGCCGGATGAAAATAGGGAGTACCTGTCAGGTAGATTGTGCCTTTGATGCTTCCCTTCACTTTGGTTTCGATGGTCAGGTGTCCATTTGAACCATAAACCCGCAATGATTCGAATTTAAGGCGCTTATCTCCAAATGAATAGCTCGAATCTCGGAGCTCTTCAAAAGTGAGTCGTTCAATGGAAGGGTAGGGAATATCGGTTAACAGGTTAATACGAAAGGTATCGCTGGGATTCTCAAAAGACTGCAGATTGAGAAGCGGAGTCACTTTACCGGCAGGTGGCTGCTTGTCGAGCGTGCATTCGATGTCGGCAGTCACTTTGGTCCCAAAGCGGATATGTCCGTTGCTTCCTTTGATGGGCATAAGGGAGACGGAGGTGGGTGTCATGGATAACCAGGCATTGTAATTTCCGGGTATTTTCATCGGTTCAAACATCATTTGCCATCCCTTTTCGGCATACTGTTTAAAATTAAGGCTGCGAACTATCGTCTCATCAATCTTTTTGGAATAACTGTCGAGATTGACCTTTAGCAAGATCGAGGCGATTGGCGTAACCGGGATGGTTATCCCTCCGATCTTCAGCGTCGGTTTCTTCGTCCACTCATAATCATCGGAAGAGGTGATGGTTTTTATGCTCCAGTCGCTGTTGACGGATAGCTTGGTTTTGAATTTCAGGTTGATCTCTCCGGTTGCTTCAACAATATCCCCGATAGGTTGGTTGAAAGCTACCATGAAAACCGCTTTTTTGATGGAGACGCGCAACGGAATTTCCCAGGAGAGGAGATCATCCTGCAGGGAGATTTTGATCTGCCCGTTTTTCCAGGCCTTGAGCATCAGGTTGTCTCCTCCGTTATCCGTGAGGCTGTTGTCGTCGTACAAGACACTGTCGGTATTGCTGTTGACCAGCGACTCCAGCCTGGCTATCTCCAGATCGGCAAACAGACTTACCACAGAGGTCTGGGGTTTTACCGGAACATAGTTATATTTTTCGGCAGGCATCTGCGGTTCAATAGTTTTGCAGCCGATCATTGCGATCACGGTCAGCAGGAGAAATGATGTTTTGTATATAAATTTTCTCAATGTGTTATCGATTAAATTTGTTGACAAAGTTACAAATTGTTCAAAGTTTACCACAAAGGTCACAACCGAAAGCACAAATGACACAACGGAAAGCACATAGGTCACGAAAAAAAAAGGACAATCAGTGTATTGCCTAAATGCTGGTCCCCCTCGTTTGCAACGAGGGGTTTGCTGCTATGAGTTTTTAACTCTTACCTCAAATGCATCCTTCCTTTGGTTCACTTTTCGGATAATTAAAGCCTTCGCTGGATTTTGGCGGATATCGCTGAGTAGTGTTTGTCGTTGCAAACGACAGACCGCTAACCCCTCGTTGCAAACGAGGGGGATCGTGAAACCGGAATGATACAACCGATTGGATTCCTTTGTGAATCCTTTGTGACATCCTTCGTGTCCTTTGTGGTGAACATTTTTATACTTTTGGGTTAGCCTTTATGAGGGATTCGTTTAACGCAAATAACCTGCAAATGGATATAAAATTTAAACCGATCGAGGAGCAGGATCTGCCAGCGATCAAAGGGATATACGACTGGTACATCGAAAATTCGACGGCTACTTTTCATACCGAACCTATCGGGATTGATCAGTTGAAGGAGTTTCTCTACCTCGACCATCCGTGGTACAATTCTTACCTTATCTACAGTGAAAAGGAACTAGCCGGTTATTGCTTTATCACCAACTACAAGAAACGTCAGGCCTACGACCGCACCGCAGAGGTAACCATCTATTTAAAAGACGAATACTGCAACAAAGGGATTGGGAAAGTGGCGCTCAACTATCTGGAGCAACGGGCAAAAGAGAACGGACTGAAAAACCTGATCGGCATCATTGGAGGTGAAAATTCCGGAAGCATCGCCCTTTTCGAAAAATGCGGCTACACCAAATGCGCGCATTTTAAGAATGTAGGCGAGAAATTCAACCGGGTGCTGGATGTGGTGGCGTACCAGAAGGAGATTGGGTGAAACTCATATCACTGGAGTTCCTCCTATGGCATCAGATTGATTCTCCGCCAGCCGGCGGATCGCAATGACGGAGATTGCTGTATCGTGAGGGGTGGAAGGGCGACAGATTGCTTCCCGCTCGAGCCTCGCGGTCGCAATGACGGTCGCTGGTTGGTCAGTTGGATGACATTGCGAGTCACCACCCAAATTTTTTGGGCACAATGTGAAGATGACAGAAAATATTTGTGCATAATGAAGCTGTTAAATACATTTTTGCACCTATTTGATATTCAGTATATTACAAAATCTGTCATTGGTAGGAGGAACAACGAAGCAATCTGCTGATAATCATGCAAATATAAAAACTTGTCATCGGTAGGAGGAACAGCCAGTCCCGATTTTTCATAGGGAACGAAGCAATCTGTTGCCTTCAGTAAGATATTTGTATTGTTTTACTTGTCTTCCAGTGATTCAGGTAGCATCAACAAAAATGGAATGCACTTGTCGTAATTTAGTTCGTAGTAATTTACCCCTAAATTGATGTTTTTGTAATAATCCGTTTGATGCTCCCTGTAATACTTTTCCGAGGACAATTTCCAAAAATCCTTCCCTAACTTTTCTGCCAAAAACCATTTTTCAAGTAATCGTGCTGCGCGGCCATTACCATCTCTAAACGGATGTATATGGGCAAATTTCAGATGGATCAATGAGGCAAAATAAAACGCTTCAGGTTTGGATAAATCCTTTTTTAACAAAACGCCCAAATCAACAAAGAAATCACCCATTGTCACTTTTACAAGTTCCGGCTCAATGGCAAGATAAACCAATCCCGATTGACCAAATACACCCACTTTCTCATCGCGGTATTTCCCTTGTTTGCTTTTAATGACCAGCGTTTTGGCAAAAATCTTGTGGCATTGCAGGAAGTTCTTTTCAGTCAAAGGATTGGATTGTGCATATTCATAAGCGAGTATGAGATTCTCAATTTCCTGAATCTCCTTATGGGGCTTAAATTTCCCAGGTGAGAGCTTAAAATTCATGTAGGAGTTCAAATCAATGCTGTTCCCCTCTATGTTGGACGAATAAACAGCCGAAGCCTGCGTTTTGTACTCTAAATCGGTGCTTTTTTCCGCAAAATCAAACAACTCAACAAGCTTGTCGATTTGATTCCCGATTAAACCCTGGTATTGATTGAGATATTTATCGTTGGTTATTCTCATCACTCAATTTTATACCAAAGTTAACATTTTTAGCGATTTAAAGAGGTATAATGCTGGCTTCCGAAATCCCTTTTGCTGCTTCGGATGCGCAAATTTCCGTCCTGCAGGTACACTTCGTCCGGGATATAATATTGCAACTCGCCGTGTTTGCTGGTTTCCCGGGTAAGCACATTCCATTTTTTCTTGTTCAGCGTTTTACCGTTAAACTCATCATGCCAGATCAGTTGCCAGGCTTTTGGGGCGGTATCCCTTGCATTTTGGCCAGATAATAAGTTGTTGGAGAGGCAGAAGAAGGCGAGAAGGAGAAAGGGGAGATATAGTTTTTTCATAAATGATAATTTGTGGATAATTGGGTTGTGCAGTAATTCCTTAATCACCTTCAAAAAAATCCTCGTCCAATTCTTTAACTTCATAAATTGCCTTGATTTGAATCCCTACATTGTATTGGTGCATTAAATCAACCAATTTATTCCCATCAATTAGTATTATTGTATGATGAGCATCATGGGCTTTTTGATATGCTCCTTTATCAAAATTTGAGGTTGTGACAAAAACACCTTTATTCGTGTCACCACTCATTGCTCCAATAAAATTTCTAATATCCTTTTCACGGACTTTGTTCTCACCATATCTTTTTGCTTGAATATAGATTTTATCCAAACCGAGTTTATCCTCATTTATTATACCATCTATACCACCATCACCAGATTTCGAAGTCTCAATAAAATCGCCATATCCCATTTTTTTTAATAATTTCAAGATTACCTTCTCAAAATAATATGGGTCAATATTCTTCAATTTTTCTAATAACTCACTTTTAACTTGTGCCTCTATCTCTGAAAAACCTTTATCAATTAAGTCCTGTGGAGAAGAGTTGATAATTTCAGTGTTATTTGGAACGCTTTTAGTTTTTTCCTCTTTGTAAAAATCTAAAAAATTTGTTTCACCCTCAATATCATTTAGTTGTAATTGTTCATTATTTGATTTCTTCCCTTTCTCGGTAATCTGAACCATACCTCTTTCTGGATAAATTATATATCCGCCTTTTTTTAAGTATGACTTTCCCCAAGCAATTCTATTTAAAATCAAAATTTCTCCACTTTTTGTTTTTTGATCTAGCAATTCCTTTGGAAGACTGGAATAATATTTGTCAACAACTCTTTTTAGTAATTCTCTGTGGTGTATTATTTCTCCATTACTTAATATGTCAAGTAGTGGCTTGAAAGTTTCATGAAATTTAGGTAACTCTTCTTGTTCCATTCTGTTAGTTTTAATATTTTTATCTACTCGCCATCGCATCATTGTATTATTACACACATCGTCAGCATGTATGATCAGTTGCGTGGCCATTGCGCTTAAATATCTTTAACACCAAGGTAATTAAAATAACTGACAGTCGCAACTTACTCCCAACAATTGATTTTGCACTATTCTGAACTAAACCCTGTGGTAAATATCTTTCAAATAGATACACTCCATACTAATATCTAGTAATCTGAAAAATAGACTTATGGCTTCTTGTTTCAATTTTAGGTTTTTGAGTCAGGTCTTTCGCCAGATCACTTTCGCTCGGTTGCTGTTTAACAAAACTAAGTAATAATTGATTGGAAATCAAAATTTTCCAAGGTTTTTTTGGCGATCGATTCCTTTTGTTGGAATAGGAAGAGCTGTTTTTCGGTGGCAATAATAGTGGTTCCACTCGTTGCAAATGAGAGGGATTGTGGGTCATGATTAGTACAACCTTATTTTTGAAGGAAACCTTAGTAGAAAAACAGCATAAACACCTGATCTAAACCTTATTACATTATTTTTAATGCCATAACTGCAGCATACATCGGCTAATTCAAAATACAGTATTTTAATTAGGTAATAAGTCCCTCAGTATATGGGAATATGGCCCCAAATAGAATAACTGGAAGAAGCTATGTAAATTTAAGCATTGCCCCATGCAGTAAAAACCGTCAAAACCATGATGCATTGACATCATTAATAAGTCTGGTACTGT
>JAPLDT010000069.1 GCA_026391315.1 Bacteroidia bacterium | reverse complement strand
AATTGCCTGATCATCTCGTAATCGTGGGTGGCCATCACGACGGTCACCCCATCTTTGTTGATTTCGTGCAACAGCACCATCAATTTTTGCGAAGTTTCGGGGTCCAGATTCCCGGTAGGTTCGTCGGCCAGGATAATCTGTGGATTGTTGAGCATGGCACGTGCAATCCCTATCCTTTGCTGTTCACCTCCCGACAAGCGGTGGGGCATTTTCGATCCGGCATCGGGCATCTCAACCAAATTCAGCACCTCTTCAATACGCTCCTGAATCGCACGCTCCATCCGCCATCCGGTAGCACGCAGGACAAATTCGAAATTTTTCTGGACTGACCGGTCGCCTAGCAACTGAAAGTCCTGAAAAATAATTCCCAACCGGCGGCGCAGAAAAGGAATTTCTTTCATTTTCATGTGATTCAGATCATAGCCCAGGATGGTTCCCTCGCCATTCACCAAAGGAATTTCATGGTAAAATGTTTTCAACAAGCTGGTTTTGCCACTTCCTACCTTTCCAATGATGTAAAGAAATTCCCCTTTGTTTAGCGTAAGGTTGACCTCTTTCAACACCAAAGTCTCTTGTTGATAGATGTCTGCATTGATGAGTTTGATAATTTCTTCTGCCATGATTGAAGTATAGATATAATTCCAATATTTGTAAAAGCCACGGGATACAAATTTAAGTTTTTTTAACCACCCATCGAAATCTAAAATTGTACCTTTCGGAGTTTTTTAAACTTGTCTATTTAGCCATATGAGACAAAAAAAGAGATCTATAATATCCAGAACGAAGCGATTCCTCTTTATTCTGATCCCCTTCATTTTCTCAGGTTTAATGCTCTTTTCACAAAATAGCAAGAGCAATTCTAAGGCAGAGACCCAGCTTTACAGCGAAGGAATCTCCCTGTTTGATGCCGGCAACTGGGGATCGGCGCTTCACAAATTTGAGGAGCTTCAGGCGAAAAACAGCGGACTGCTCAGCGATGCCGCGGCCTACTACATCGCAGCATCCCGGCTTGAACTGGGAAATTCCAACGGAGAGGCCGAACTGAAAAAATTTATCGAAGATCAGCCCGAATCGCCCTTGAAGAATTCGGCGCTCTTCCGGTTGGCCAATATCTCCTTCAACCACAAGAAATACAAGGAGGCGCTGCAGCTTTACCAGCAATTGGAAACAGCTTCTTTGACCTCAGCCGAACAGGAAAAGTATCTATATTATTCGGGCGTATCCCTGCTGGAAACCGGTGAAAATGCAAAAGCCAAGTCCAATTTTGACCAAATAAGGATTAAAAAAAGCACACTTGGCGATGGTGCAAAATATTACTGGGCACACATCAGTTACCTGGAAGGCCATTACGATGAGGCCCTGGCCGAATTCAGCAAGTTGGAAAATAATCCTGCCTACTTTAAACTCATCCCGCGCGTATCATGGTTATCTCCTGTTACCAGTTGGAGCAGTATCAGCAGGCTACCGATCTGATTGATAAATATTTCAAAGGCAAGGAGATCAGCAGGGCCGACTGCTATGTCGCCGGATTTTGTTACGAAAAAATCGACCGGGCCGATCTGGCCATTCAATGGTATGAGAAATCGGTCCAGCTGAAAGATGCCATCTCTCAGGGTACTTACTACCAGTTGGGCGCCTTGTACATGAAAAAAGGGGAAAAGCAAAAGGGATTGCAGGCGTTCCAGCATGCCTCCGAGATGAAGTTTAATCCAAAGATCAGGCAGGACGCGTTGTTCCAGTATGCGAAGGCGGCCTACGAACTCGATTATTCTCCCTTCAACGAGTCTATCAAGGCACTGGACAAATACATTGCCGAATATCCCGAAGCAAGGGAGAACGACCTGGCTTACAACTACCTCGTCAATGTTTTCATGACCACCCACAACTACAAGGATGCGCTTGTATCGATGGACCGGATCAAAGTGAAGAGCCCTTCTGTCAAAAAAGCATACCAACGAGTCACGCTTTACCGCGGCATGGAATTGTTCCGCGACCTCAACTTTGCCGGTGCACTGAAGCTTTTGGACAAATCGCTCGAATACGGATCATCGAATGCCTCTTTTAAAGCCCAGGCGCAATACTGGCGGGCAGAAACGCTCTATCGCCTTAACAAGAGCGATGAGGCTTTCATCGAATACAAAAAATTTCAGGCTTTACCGGGAAGCCAACAATTGAAAGAATATGCGCTCTCTTTTTACAATATTGGCTATCAGTATTTTAACAAACAGGAACTCGTTCAGGCTGCAACTAGTTTCAGAAGGTTCACCGAACTTGCGGGCGCAGACAATGAAAAATTATTGGGCGATGTCTACAACCGACTGGGTGATTGCCAATATGCCAACCGCAATTTTGAAGAGGCCATCAATGACTACCAAAAAGCCAGAAACCTGAATGTGGCAGATGCCGATTATTCCCTATTTCAAATGGCCTTTACCCACGGTTTGATGCAGTACCAGCAGACGAAACTGGAAGAACTGGAAGAACTTGCTTCAAAGTACCCTGAATCGCCCTATTGCGATGATGCACTCTTCGAAACAGGTAAAGCCAGGGAGAAATTGTCTGATTTTGACAATGCCAAAGCCAGCTACAAAAGCCTGATGGCCAAATATCCGAATAGTCCTTTGATACCCAAGGCACTGGCGCAACTCGGACTGATCGCCTACAACCAAAATCAGTACGATGCTTCCATCGCCTATTACAAGGAGTTGATCGACCGGTTCCCGGATACACCTGAAGCAAGAGGCGCCCTTACCGGCATCAAAAACAACTACATGGAAAACAACCAGGTGGAGGATTATATCTCTTACACCAAAAAATTGGGCAAAGGGGCCACTCCTTCCCAAAACGAACAGGACTCACTTACCTATTTTGCTGCAGAAAAGCTATACATGGCGCATGACCCAAATGCGAGCGGGCAGCTCTCTAAATACATCAACAACTTCCCGCAAGGAAACTTTACCGTGAACGCCCGTTTTTACAGGGCGGAATGTGCTTACAGTGCCGGAGAGAGCGCAGTCGCGCTTCAGGATTACGATGCAGTATTGGCTGAGCCATCCAATCCTTTTACCGAAAACGCGCTGACAAAAGCGGCAGGATTGGCTTTCGACGCCAAAGAGTTTGGGAAATCGCTTGGCTATTTTCAACGGATGGAAGCCATGGCCGGTACGCCCGCCAATGTGTTGGCTGGAACCGTAGGAATCCTAAGATGCCAGTATGAGCTGGGTCAGTGGGAAGAAGTGGCCAGGATCGGCGGAAAGTTGAGAAGCAACGGAAAACTCCCGCCGGAGCTTGACAGGGAAACCTCCTTTAAGTCGGCCAAAGCCTATGAGGCGTTGAAAGATCAGGGCAAAGCATTGCCTTTGTGGAGAAAACTCTCTGCCGATCCAAAATCCCAGGAAGGAGCCGAAGCCAAGTACAATGTCTGCAAATATTATGCAGACAACAACAGGCTCAAAGATGCTGAAAACGAGGTGATGGATTTTATTGCGAAAAATAGTCCGCAAAAATATTGGCTTGGCAAAAGTTTCGTACTGCTGGCCCACATTTACGAGCGGATGAACGACCTGTTTCAGGCAACCAATACCCTCAAAAGCGTGATTGAAAATTACGACAACAAGGAGGATGGCATCGTGGAAGAGGCAACGGCATATTTGAAGGTTTTGGAACAGAAAAAATAGATTGAAATATATTGAAATAGTATAAGCACGTTACTTATGATTCAAAGATATTTTCTAAAACGGGTTCTACTGGTCGCTCTCCTTTCAGGGTTTGTGCTTGCAGGCAATGCACAAAAGGATAGCACCAAACTCAATCAGCAGGTGGAGGTTGTCAAAGCCTACAAGCCTTCTGTTTCCAATGCGCAGAAGATGAACCTGCTTCCTGACATCAATGATACCACTAAATTCAGGCCCGATCTGAACTACCAGACCATTGGTCATCCCATAACCTCGGGTTTTCGTCCCACAGACGTTCGTGCGTACAACCAGTACCAAAGGGAGATCATCTATCCCGGTTACGGGAAAATAAGCGGAGGTTTTGGCTCCTACCGGACACCATTCCTGGATTTTTACCTGAGTAATCCCAATTCGCAAAACGGATCGCTCGGTGTACAATTTAACCATCTCTCTTCTCAGGGATCCTTGCAACTCAGGGGAGGCAGCATAATCGATGCTCCTTTCAGTTACAACAAGGCTCTCATATTTGGAAGCTATGTTCTCGATGGAGTTACCATTTCATCGGAACTCTCTTACCGGCGCGACATGAACCGCTTTTACGGTTATCCCGAAGCAATTCCCGCCAATATTCTAACTGACGATTTCACTAAATATTTCGGTCAGGACCAATTGAATCAATACGGCTATTTTGACCTGGCAGTAAAAAACAATGCCGCTTCAAAAGCTTTGCTAAAATTTAATTCCGGAGTGAAACTTGGTTACTTCAGTACTTCAAGCGGTCAGATTGAAAAAGAGATAAGTTTAAGAGGCAATTTTGATTACGATTTTGGCACTTTTACCGGTAAGCTTAAAGCGACGTTTGCACACTTTAACACGGATAAAGTCACAGAAATACCCGATCTGTCGCCAACCTTTTCCCGTACCAGCTCCTGGCTGCAACTCGCTCCTTCGATCAACTATCAAACCGAATACTTAACCCTGGAAGGTGGACTAAACCTCTATGCCGTGACTGATGATCCGAACGGAACAAATCTGAAACTCTATCCAAAAGCGCAATTTTTGTACCACTCATCCGGCAACAAACTGATCTTCCATGTGGGAATTGACGGCTATCTGCAAAACAACAACTACTCAAAAATTGCTGCCGAAAACCGGTGGATTAACCCCACTTTAAAGGTAGCGCCGTCCAATCATATGAACGTTCTCTCCACAGGAATAAAGGGAAAAATTACGACTCAGCTGGCATACGATCTTGGTCTGCAATACAGCAAGACAGTAAATCAATATTTTTATGCAACCATGGTTGAAAACAGATCCGGCAATACATCACCTTCTTTGAAAGATCTGACCTACAACAACGCTTTCGAAGTTGTTTATGACAATCTGAGCACGGTCGATTTTTCCGGAAATTTGACCTACACCTCATCCGATCTTTTCATGATGCTCTCGGGTCATTTTTACAATTATCAAACCAATAACCTGGAAAAGGCTCCTTATCTGCCCGATTTCACCCTCGATGCAACGGCCAATTACAAAGTTTCAGACAAGATCCTCGCGACAGCAGATTTTTTCCTAACCGGGCCCAGAAATATCATGCTTAAATTCCACCTTCCAATCTGGTCATCAGCGCTCCCGCCTCCCCCAATTTATCTTCAGACCGATGCGATGGTAGAAATAAATATAGGAGCTAAATATTTATTTACCAAGAATTTAGAACTTTTTGGCAAGATTGAAAATCTACTCAACAGAAAGGATGAACCCTGGTATGGTTATACCATTCAGGGTCTCCGTTTTAAAGTAGGAGCAAGCTTCTATTTCTGAAAAATTACTTGTCTGTTTGGTGAAAAATAGCTACATTTGCCTTCTTTATAACAATAGAAAATATCATTCAATATTCAATGGTTTTCAAACGTTTGGACTGAGGGGAAAAGTCTGAACCACAAGCCATCCGAAATTGCAACTGATTGTAAATCATACAGAACATGAGCGAATCGAAAAAGATAAAATCGGCCGCAGAAGTTTCCTACGGCGCAGATAGCATTCAGGTATTGGAAGGATTGGAAGCCGTAAGAAAACGGCCTGCCATGTACATCGGAGATGTCAATATCCGTGGATTGCACCACCTGGTCTATGAGGTCATCGACAACTCCATCGACGAGGCTTTAGCAGGTTATTGCAGCAACATTGAAGTGGTAATCAGCGAAGACGGATCTGTCACCGTTGTGGATGATGGACGTGGTATCCCGACCGAATTGCATCTTGGAGAGAACAAATCGGCTTTAGAAGTAGTCCTGACTGTACTACATGCCGGAGGGAAGTTCAACAAAGAGAGCTACAAAGTATCCGGAGGTCTGCATGGTGTAGGTGTTTCCTGTGTGAATGCACTCTCCAATCATCTACGGGCAGAAATTCACCGTGATGGCAATATCTGGGAACAGATGTACTCAAAGGGAGCTCCGCTTGGTGATGTCAAGATTATCGGGCCAACGAACCGTACCGGAACAACCATTACTTTTATTCCTGATGACACCATCTTTACAACAACAGAATTCAAATTTGATATCCTCTCAGCCCGTTTGCGGGAACTGGCTTTTCTAAACAAGAAAATCAAGCTCTCCCTGACGGATGAAAGATTCAAAGAAGCCGATGGCACCTTCAAACAGGAAATTTTCTATTCAGAAGCCGGATTATCTGAATTTGTTGATTACCTGGACGGTACCCGCGAAAGGATCATCGATGAGACCATCCACATCTCCACCGAGAAAAATGATGTTCCTGTTGAGATTGCCATGTGTTACAACAACTCTTTCACAGAGAACGTTCACGCTTACGTCAACAATATCAATACCATAGAAGGAGGAACGCACCTGACCGGTTTTAGACGGGGCTTGACCAGAACGCTCAAGAGCTATGCAGAAAACAGCGGGATGTTCCAGAAACTGAAATTTGAGATATCAGGCGATGACTTTCGGGAAGGATTGACCGCCGTAATTTCCTGTAAAGTGCAGGAGCCTCAGTTTGAGGGCCAGACCAAGACCAAACTCGGTAACTCGGAAATCAGCGCTTCTGTAGACCAGGCCGTGAGCGAAATGCTCAGCAACTATCTGGAGGAGCATCCGCGTGAAGCGAGAATCATCGTCAACAAAGTTATTCTGGCAGCAACGGCACGTCATGCCGCCCGTAAAGCCAGAGAATTGGTACAGCGCAAAAATGTACTTACCGGAAGCGGACTGCCCGGAAAACTGGCCGACTGTTCAGAAAAAGATCCAGAGCGTTGCGAACTGTTCCTCGTCGAGGGAGATTCTGCGGGTGGTACAGCCAAACAAGGCCGCGACAGAAGCTTCCAGGCTATTCTTCCCTTGCGGGGAAAGATCCTCAATGTGGAAAAAGCGATGCCACACCGCGTTTTCGACAGCGAAGAGATCCGCAACATCTATACCGCGCTTGGCGTGTCCATCGGCACGGACGAAGATCCCAAAGAGCTCAATATCTCTAAGTTAAGATACAACAAGATCATCATCATGACGGATGCCGATGTCGATGGATCGCACATTGCCACCCTCATCATGACCTTCTTCTTCCGCTATATGCACGATCTGATCATGAACGGGCATATTTACATCGCCACACCTCCGCTTTATCTCGTCAAAAAAGGGAAACAGGAGCAATATTGCTGGACTGAAGCGCAACGGTTGAGAATCATCGAAGAGTGGGCCAGCGGCAACGAAAAAAGTGTGCACGTGCAGCGCTACAAAGGTTTGGGAGAGATGAACGCAGAACAGCTCTGGGACACGACGATGAATCCGGAAAGACGTACTTTGCGCCAGGTTGAGATCGAAAATGCCGCTGAATCCGATCACGTCTTTTCGATGCTGATGGGCGATGAGGTACCGCCGCGCAGGAAGTTTATCGAAGACAACGCTACTTACGCGAACATAGATGTCTGAATAATTAAAAATTACAAATTACAGATTACAAATTGGTTTAACCTGAATTGACTATCCATTTTTAAATTGGAAAATTCATGTCTTGTTTTGTAAAATTCTGAAATACACTGATTTAAAATATTCCAAGGACAACTATCCCTTAATTTGTAATTTTTAATCTGTAATTTGTAATTTGTATATCCATGAATTTGTGTGTTTTCTCCTCCTCCAGCAACGCCATTCCTGAAATTTATTTCGAGGAGGCCCGGAAATTGGGTCAGCTCATTGGTGAATCGGGCTGGAACCTGATTTATGGGGGAGCAAATGTTGGTTTGATGCATGCATGCGCCGAATCAGCCAGGGAATATGGGTCAAAGACAGTTGGGATAATACCTGAACTGATTCATGCGCACCGGCTCTCCAATCCAAACGACCACGAGCAGATCATCACGCCCAACATGCGGGAGCGCAAATACCTGATGCGCAAACGCTCCGATGCTTTTGTGGCTCTTCCCGGCGGTTTCGGCACATTGGAAGAGATACTGGAAGTGATCACCCTAAAACAGTTAAATTACCACAACAAGGCCGTTGTATTCATCAACACCAACGATTATTACAACTCCCTTCTCGAGCAATTTGAAAAATCCTACCGGGAAACTTTTGCAAAAGAGAGTTACCGCTCCATGTATTTTGTCGCCTCTAATTCGGTGGAAGCCATTCATTACCTCCTGCAGTACCAGCCTGCCGAACCATTGGCGAAATGGTTCAATGTTCCGGACAAAGAAAACGGAAACAAAAACTGACAATTTGTCGCCCCTTCGGTTACTTTTGCTCCATGACTTGTTTTAATTTATGAAACGGAGAAACAGTGAAACGGTGAGGCGAAGACAAGAAGAATAAGGGACTAGGAGGCTGTGGGACAGGGAGATCGCTGACTATGATATTTCCTTCTTTTTAATTTGTGTTATTTGTGTAATCTGTGGTAAGGAGGGGTTATTTTTTTTAATCTGTGGTCTCTTCTGCGGTCCTAGTTAAAGTTTGTTAATCACGATTACTTTTGGATACTTTTCTCGTCTAATAGGATATAGTTACCGATAGAATGGTACAAAATTTGAAACATGTATCCTGTAAATCTTAAAAAGTAATTATTTATGAACACAATTAAAAAGAGTGCATCTTACATCGCATTTGCATTTATTGGAGCCATTATTGCTCTCTCTTTGTATTCACATCTCAGTTCAAACGACAACAAGCGTGTTGTATTGGAGGAAAAGCCCATTCAGCTGACCAGCTACTCCCAACCAGCTGCACCACCGCAAGCTCAGCTTCCCGACTTAACCCAGGCTGCCGAGAAGAGTGTTTCGGCAGTTGTTCATATCACCACGAAAACAAAAACAAACTATTTCAATGGTGGTAACGACATTTTTGAATATTTTTTCGGTCCCCGTGGCAACAACAGGCAAGAGCCCCAATTCAGTGAGGCTGCTGGTTCTGGAGTAATTATCAGTGAAGATGGCTACATCGTAACCAACAATCACATGGTGGATGGCGCTCAGGATATTGATGTGATCCTCAACGACAACCGCAAATTTACCGCCAAAGTGATCGGCCGGGATCCAAATACAGACATTGCGCTGATAAAAATTGAGGCAAGAAATCTGACAGTGCTGCCCTGGGGAGATTCAGATGCGCTCAAATTGGGTGAATGGGTATTGGCAGTTGGTAATCCATTCAATCTTACATCTACAGTTACAGCCGGAATTGTGAGTGCAAAATCGAGAAGTATTGGTATCATGAGCGGAAAGATGCCTCTTGAATCGTTTATTCAGACCGATGCGGCTGTCAATCCTGGAAACAGCGGTGGTGCTCTGGTGAATGCACGCGGCGAACTGGTCGGGATTAATACTGCAATTGCCTCTCAAACAGGATCTTACTCAGGTTATTCCTTCGCCATCCCAGTTTCCATTGTCCACAAAGTAGTTGAAGATTTGAGAAAATATGGGGAAGTTCAAAGAGCATTGCTCGGTGTGTCAATCAGAGATATTGATGATAAATTGGCAAAAGAGAAGAAACTGGATAGAACTGAAGGAGTTTACATCGCAGAAGTTTTCCAGGGAGGTGGAGCCAAAGTAGCAGGCATCAAAGAGGGAGATATTATTGTTGCCATCAACGCGACAAAAGTCAATTCGATGGCACAACTTCAGGAGCAGGTTGGCAAATATAGACCAGGTGATCAGGTCAGCGTAAAGGTCCGAAGGGATGGTTCAGAGAAAATTTTCGATGTCACTTTGAAAAATACCAAAGGCAGTACCTCTATCGTGAAAGAGAGTCTCTCTTTGCTGGGCGCCGAATTTGGGGAGATTTCCCAAAAGGACAAAGATCGGCTGAATATCGACCAGGGAGTTCAAATTTTGAAGATTACCAGTGGAAAATTAAAAAATGTTGGTGTTAGACCCGGATTTATCATCACCGATGTAAACAAAATCAGCGTTGGAAGCGTTGAAGAAATCAAGCGGGTCATCTCACAGAGCAGCGATAAAAAACCTGTTCTGATCGAGGGTGTTTATCCCGATGGCAAATGGACCTATTATGTTTTTGATTTAAACGAATAATTCGTATATTGTAACGAAAGATTTTAATATTGTTGAAAACAACTTTATTAGTATCTTTGCAGACTTTTAATTGCAGAGCATGAGACAACTAAAAATCACCAAGTCGATCACGAACCGCGAAAGCGCTTCTCTTGACAAATATCTTCAGGAAATTGGTAAAGAAGAACTTATATCAGTTGAAGAAGAAGTTGAGTTGGCGCAACGGATCAAAAAGGGAGACCAGGCGGCGCTTGAAAAACTGACAAGGGCCAACCTCCGGTTTGTGGTATCTGTTGCCAAACAGTACCAGAATCAAGGATTAAGTCTGCCCGACCTGATCAATGAAGGTAATTTGGGTTTGATCAAAGCTGCAGAGAAATTTGACGAAACGAGAGGTTTTAAATTCATCTCTTACGCGGTGTGGTGGATCCGCCAATCCATTCTGCAGGCTTTGGCCGAGCAGTCCCGTATTGTGCGCCTTCCTTTGAACCAGGTTGGTTCCCTGAACAAGATCAACAAGGCCTATTCAAAGTTTGAGCAGGAGCACGAGCGCAGGCCTTCTCCTGAAGAGCTGGCCGATCAGCTGGAACTTCCTGCCGAGAAAGTTGCCGATACCCTTCGCGTATCCGGACGCCACGTATCCGTGGATGCCCCTTTCGTGGATGGTGAAGACAACAGTCTGCTGGATGTATTGATCAACAACGATTCGCCCAATGCCGACAGGGTTTTGATCGATGAGTCTCTCTCACGCGAAATCGAACGCTCACTGGCTACACTTACCGAAAGGGAAGCCGACATCATTCGCATGTTCTTCGGAATTGCCAGCACAGAGATGACGCTCGAAGAGATCGGAGAGCACTTTGGCCTGACCCGCGAACGCGTT
>JAPLDT010000081.1 GCA_026391315.1 Bacteroidia bacterium | reverse complement strand
TTCAAATGCCCATCTCAATGAACTTCGCCTAAAAACTTAATGAATCTAATCCCATTTCCTGCCCTTAAACGTGGGTGCAAAGATAGAGACTTTTTTATCTGTGCAATACCTTAGTGGCTTTTTTTTGAGGGAAAAGGAATATATTATTTTATTTGCCTAGTTATCAGGAATTTAAATGATAAAAGCCGGCTAAAAACCGGCTTTTATCATACTACATTATGGTATTTAGTACTTGTAAAGACCTATATCTTCCACCGAAGATGCCCGAATAAACTCAGCCCTTGCCTTTACCTCTCCCTTGGCCATCTTATTGAAAACCTGTGCGGAACGAAGATGTGAACTGTCGCGGTTGGCATCCAGCACCAAAAGATAACTCATGATGATGTAGCCGGCCATTTCGACCATTCTGCGGGCATGCAAGTCAATAAACTCGTCATCACCGGTTGCCACAACCTTTTCAACTGCTTCCTCGTAATCCTGCGTCAGAGAGATCAGAATACGTCTGAATTTCTCAAGTTCAGGTTTCAACTCAGCTTTTTCATACACCCTTATCTGTTTCAGATATCCGCCGGTGGTCACACCACGAATGGCTGCTACTACCTGCAGCTGCGTGGTACCCTCATAGATGGAGGTAATACGTGCATCACGATAGATACGTTCAACCGGGTAATCTTTCATGAAACCAGAGCCTCCGTGAATCTGAACGGCATCGTAGGCATTCTGATTACAGTATTCAGAGGTGGTGCCTTTTACAAGTGGTGTAAACAAATCGGCAACCCGTTGTGCATCCTTCATCTCATTACGCTCGGTTGGTTCCAACTTGCGATCTTCCGATATCTGCTCGTATGTCTTATACAAATCAACAAATCTTGAGGTCTCATACAACAAAGTACGTGAACCATCCAGCTTGGCTTTCATTACAGAAAGCATCTCGAATACCGCCGGAAATTCGATGATTAGTTTGCCAAACTGCTTACGCTCTTTAGCATATTGAAGGGCTTCCCGGTAGGCAGCCTCAGAAATTCCTACAGATTGGGCAGCAATGCCCAAACGAGCTCCATTCATCAAGGCCATTACATACTTGATCAATCCCATTTTACGGGAACCAATCAATTCGGCAGGGGCATTTTTGAAAACCAGCTCGCAAGTTGGCGAGCCAATGATTCCCATTTTGTGCTCAATACGACGGACAACAACTCCACCACTTCTCCTGTCATAAACGAACATGGAGAGTCCCCTGCCATCCCTGGTTCCTTCTTCTGATCGCGCCAAAACGAGCGCAATATCCCCATCTCCGTTGGTAATGAACCTCTTCACTCCATTCAGCAGCCAGGTGCCTTTTTTTTCATCATAGGCGGCCTTCAATTGTACCGCCTGAAGATCGGATCCTGCATCGGGTTCAGTAAGGTCCATGGCCATCGTCTCGCCATGCACAACACGTGTCAGGTAACGCATCTTTTGTTCTTCGGATGCAAATTCATTCAAAGTCTCTGCGCAATCCTGCAAACCCCAGATATTGACAAAACCTGCATCCGCTCTGGAAACAATGTCTGCTGCCATAATATAGGGAACAATGGAGAAATTCAATCCTCCAAATCTGCGTGGCAGTGTGATACCCATCAGGCCGGCCTTTACCAGCGCATCAAGATTTTCCTGGGTACCACGGGCATATTTAACATGTCCGTCAACAACCTGTGGCCCTTCAGCATCAATACTCTCAGCGTTGGGTGAGATGATCTCTCCGCTTATCTCTCCTACAACCTCCAGAACACGATCATAACTGTCCATTGCATCCTCAAAATCCAGAGGCGCAAAATCATATTTATCCTTGTCCTCAAAATTCCGCTCTTTCAATGATACCAACTTGTGCATCATTGGGTGGTTCAGATGAAATTTAAGGTCTTTATTATCGTTGTAAAAATTTGCCATATAGAATGATATTTTTGGGGATACCCCGTTTCAACCTCGATTTACTTCGTATTGGATTTGTAATACTTGATCATCTTTGGAATGACCTCAGAGATATCACCGGTAATTACATAATCGGCGATGGAGTTAATTGGCGCTTCCGGATCCGAATTAATAGAAATGATCTGGGCCGACTCTTCCATTCCGGCGCGGTGCTGCACCTGTCCCGAAATTCCGCACGCAATGTATAGTTTAGGCCGGACAGTGATTCCAGTCTGGCCAATTTGTCTGTCATGATCAGCATATCCGGCATCCACCGCTGCACGTGATGCTCCAACCTCAGCACCTAAAACTGCTGCAAGATCATGAAGCAATTTGAAATTCTCCTTCGAACCAACGCCATAACCTCCTGAAACAACAATGGAGGCTCCCTTGATATTGATCTTTTTCTTCTCCGTATGCCTCTCAATGATTTGAACCACGAAATCAAGGTCGCTCACATATTTTAAAACCTCCAGATGATTTACCTTCCCAGGATAATTGGCATTGATTGCCTCCTTTTTCATTACTCCCTCGCGAACGGTAGCCATCTGCGGACGACAATCAGGATTGATAATGGTTGCAATTATATTTCCTCCGAATGCAGGTCTGATTTGGTACAGAAGATCTTTATAAACCACTCCTGCTTTTTTGTCTTCGTGATCTCCGATCTCAAGACTGGTGCAATCTGCGGTCAATCCGCTGTGCAATGCTGAGGAGACACGGGGTCCCAGGTCACGGCCAATAGGTGTAGCTCCCATGAGCGCAATTTGAGGCTTTTCTTCCTCAAAAAGTTTGATCAAAATCGCCGAATGG
>JAPLDT010000108.1 GCA_026391315.1 Bacteroidia bacterium | reverse complement strand
CTGAACCAACCGGAAATATTGTCTCCAGGAACCTCTTGCTTGTTGTTGCACTCCTTGCACTGGGATGCTCTTTTGGCTGGGGTCCCCTGTTTTTTTCCGGATCAGACCAGAAAGCAGAAGGTGAGCGTATTTTTAGGGTTTTTGAGGGGAAGGAGAGAACCATCAGGGCAGAAATGGGAAAGATTGCCCTAAAACTTTCCCCAGGGGAAAAAGGAATGGAGTTGTGGGAGGGTGTCGAAGAGATGGAACAATCCAGACAAGGACTATTCTACACAATTACTGAAGGCGATTCACTTCTCTACTGGAGCTCTTCCCTTGTAGCTTTTGATCCCCAAACAGAGCAGATTAAGCAGGAAGGGATCCTCAAGAAAATGCCAACGGGTTGGTTCTATCTTTTTACCAAGCAGCAGAATCATTTTACCATTAATGGCTACATGTTAATTAAGAGGGATTTCCCATATCAGAATAGATATTTACAGTCCACCTTTCAGGACGATTTTCACCTTTCCGATCAGTGCGAGGTAGTTCCAACTGAGAAATCTGGTAACATACAGGTCTTTTGCCATGAGGGGAAGTTTCATTTTGGCATTCACTTTAAAAGCAATCAGAATGGTACCTCAAAGGAAGAGATTCCCGAATTTTTGTTCTTCCTGCTCTTCATAGTTTTGCTTTCGGTGCATATTCACCGATGGTTTTCCAGACAGCCATTTAAACCTTTTCTCAAATTTGCAATTTCTGTGCTATTTGCTGCGCTGTTCTACCTGGCGCTGAACTTTTTAAGATTGCCTCAATCAGTTTATGGCGGAAAGTTGTTTACTCCTTTCCATTTTGCCTGGAGCAGGGCGCTCTCCTCCCTGGGGGAATACCTGCTTGTCTCTTTCTTCCTGTTTTTCATCGCACAATCATTTTTTGTTCTGTTTCGAAAGCAGCGTATTGACAGGGTTGTAAACAAAAGGAGTCTCCTGTTTTTTGTATTTGCTGCCGGATATTTTGCCAGTTCAACCGGACTATTCTTGTTGCTGTTGAACAACTCCGATATATCCCTCGAATTGTATGCCAACTATGCGATCTCCATCCCGAATATTTTGGCGACCGGATGTATTGCTTTGCAGATGATAGGCCTGGCTGTTATTTTAGTAAGAACAAAATGTGCGGTTACCAGGGAGAAAAATTCATTCTCTTTCTTCCTGCCAGGGATTCTCTCACTTGAGTTCATTTGGTTATTGCTTTTCTTGTTTGGATGGCAAATTCCTGCGGCAGCAGTTATTTTTTACCTGATCATTCTTTTTCTCATTGACCGTATTGGAATTGATCTTTTGTCGAGATACAAACTCACCTCGTTGCTGGTGTATGGTCTTTTGCTTGCTTTTGGGCTTAATCTGGTTGCCCAGAAAGAGAGTGAAAAAAGAAGGGCAGGCATCATGCAAGTGATGGCAGTAACACTGGCCACGGAACGGGATCCTGCTGCCGAAATTTTTCTGTCAGATTTTGAATCAAAAATCGCTAAAGATACATCGATACAGTCCTTTACTGCCCCTCCATACCAGAAATTGCCAACCTACCTGAAGCAGAATTACTTTACAGGTTTCTGGAACAATTATGAGCTGCGGGTTACTGTTTGTGCGGCATCCGACAGTGTTTTCCTTTCGGATGAACAACTCAAATTCCCATGCCTCGATTTTTTCAACCAATTGAAACGATCAAAAGGGGTTATCTTGCCTGGGTCTGATTTCTATTTTATGGACCGCCTAAATGGCCGGATCTCTTACCTCGGTGAACTGCACCTGTTCAACCAGCAAAGCAAAAAGCCACTTATTGCATTTATAGAACTAAACTCTAAAATTATTCCGGAAGGGAAGGGT
>JAPLDT010000092.1 GCA_026391315.1 Bacteroidia bacterium | reverse complement strand
CGTCATTGCGAGTCACCACCCAAATTTTTTGGGCACAATGTGAAGATGACAGAAAATATTTGTGCATAATGAAGCTGTTAAATACATTTTTGCACCTATTTGATATTCAGTATATTACAAAATCTGTCATTGGTAGGAGGTACGATGAAGCAATCTGTTTATAATCAGCCATAAATATAAAATATCGCTATTCCTATCTATTCTATAATTTGAACGTCGCACCTATTCTATACACCTATCACCTAAAATCCACCTCCACCACCATAATCTCCGACTTTCCGGTTGTGCGTACCGGAGGCCCCCAAAGCATGATCCCACTGCTGACGAAAAAATGAGTATGGCCGATTTTCTCATACCCCCAGCTTAGCCGATACATACTTGCAAGAATCAGGTTCAACGGAAACATTTGACCGTTGTGCGTGTGACCCGAAAACTGAACATCAACTACTGTCTTGCTATTCTCTTCGATGTCGGTAGGTCGGTGATCAATCAGGATCACAGGCAGGGAGCCGTTGATGGATTTCAGCAGCTCAGCCGTCTTTTTTCTCTCCCGGTAACGGTCGTCATATCTTCCAGCCAGGTTAAACGAGTGGCCAATTACGGCTACGGAATCACAAAGCGACTGCATACCCGCTTTGTCGAAAAAATGTCCTTTTGCCTGTACTCCATATGATTCATGGTTCCCAAGCACAGCATAAACGCCATATTTGGCATGAATCCCACTGAGCATTTTTGCAATCTTGTCCATCTTACTTCCTTCTCCCCTGCCCTCAACAACATCACCGCCAAATATCATCAGATCGGGCTGGATTGCGGCAATATTTGTAACAAATCGTTCCACAAAGTGGATATCTGTTTGCTGTTTCAGGTGGAAATCCGACGCGAAGGCAATCTTCAGATGGTCGATATCGGATGATTTTTTGGGGATTTCAATGTGGTAATTTGTTGTGCGTATGGTGTTGAAATTAATTGCGCCGGCAAACACTACTCCCGTAGAAATCAGGGCAAATACCAACATACAGAAGAACTTAAAACGGGTACTTTTCATCTTTTCGACCCGAACCAGTTTTGCCGGCCAGTTAATAAGCAGGAAAATATCAAAAAGCAGCACACAGAGGAACATGTATAGGTAAAATGGCAAATAATAGCTGGCGATCCAGGAAAAGATGTCATACACTATACCCGACTTTCCGGCCGAAATGAAAGTTGCAAAAGGATAAATGGCAACAATGAACAAATAGATCAGCGCATACAGAAACCTATATCCTTTGTTGATAAAAAGTTGGCCGATCCGCAGGATCAAATAAACATTTGGGATAACGAAAGCGAGGGTGGCAATGGTGTGGAAATTCATCTCCGTAATCAAGTTTGGAACATAAAGATACCGGAAAAATTACATAATTTTATACCACTCAAATACAAAAAAACCATGCTAAAAAAACTAGTCACTGCGATCTTTCTCTTGATCTTTTCCAGCTTATTGCTAATGGCAAAAGAAAAATCCGCTCCTTTAAAAAAATTCAAGCAAACCGACATCGGAAATCCAGCCATTG
>JAPLDT010000055.1 GCA_026391315.1 Bacteroidia bacterium | reverse complement strand
GTATACATTGATCAGCTAAAGCTTGAGATCGATAGCATCAGATATGGAAGTCGTCGTGTACACCTGAACAACATCATTGTTCAACAACCGCGGATCCGTCTGTTTCAGGACACAACAGGCACTAACTTCCAATTTATTCTGGATTCACTCAAAGCTTCTCCTCCTACCCAAAACGATTCACCCTGGGATGTATCTTTTAACAACCTGTTTGTAAGGGATGGAGAGATTCGCTTCAAAAAGCCCTATGCGGATACCATTTCTCACGAGGGAATTAATTTGAATGATCTGGCAATTCAAAAGTTAAATTTCTCCCTCGTACATGTCAAAAGGGGGCCATCATCCATCACCATGGTGCTGGATAATTCTTCCTTCGTCGAGAAATCAGGCTTTTCGATGCAAAACATGACTTTCAATGCGCAACTGGATTCATCCGGATTGCATATGAATAAATTTGCACTGATCACCTCCCATTCAAATATCTTCTCGGATTCCATGAAAGTTACGCATCGAAAGAGCGTTTTACTGGATAAACTTTCCAACATTAAAAAAACAGAAGATCTGCCTTTGGCCTTCCAGTACGATTACGATGGCAATCTTTCTGAGTCCATTATTTCAGCAGCCGATCTCGCCTTTTTCATTCCCGGAATCTGGGGAATGAACGAGCCTGTCATCTTCTCCGGAGCTGTTAAAGGAACCATCGACAACCTCAAGTTAAAAAAACTGAACTTCCGTGTGGGTCATAAAACCTCCTTCAATGCGGATCTGGAACTCAAGGGATTACCCGACTGGCAAAACACCTATATCTTCCTGAAATTCTACAACAACACCTTTAATTTCAATGACTTTTCCATGATCCGGTTGCCTGATGCTGCAGCCTGGCGCTACCCTAAAATTCCGCAAACCATGCTGGATGATGTCGACCTGACCTACCAGGGAACCTTCAGCGGTTTTCCTTCAGATTTTGTTGCCTATGGAAATTTAAACGGAGAACTTGGATCCTTATCGACGGATATTGCCATTGCACCCAGCCTCTCAGGCGCCCTCTCCTTCAAAGGAAAGCTGGACGCAAAATCGTTCAAAATAGGAAAGTTTCTGGGCTATAATCCTTTGGGTGAAGTAACGCTTCATACAGAAGTGGTTGTCAACAAAAAAGATTCCAGGTTCAATGCGACAATCAAGGGAAATATCGACAGCGTGTATTACTACAATAACCGGATCGATTCAATTTATCTGAACGGAACCGCAAGCAACAAGAGTTACGATGGTCAAATTACGATCAACGACGATAAACTGCAGCTGAAATTCTCAGGCAAAGCCGATCTCGGAAGTAAAATCCCCATTTTCGACTTTTCCTCTACGGTCAAAACTGCCAACTTGTATGTGCTTGGTATTGATCAGCTTCACAAAGATGCCAACTGCTCCTTCGACATGGAAGCCAACTTTACAGGTAAGAACATTGACGAATTAAACGGTTCCATAGACCTTCACAAAATGAAATTGTCGCGTGAAGGCAAAATATTTGATGTTAAGGCGCTTAACCTGAGTACTACCAACTCGACTGACCGGAATACCATTACCATGAGATCAGATATTGCAGATGTCGATATTTCCGGCAAATACCGGCTTTTGGAGATGGCGCTTACCATCAGGGACTATTTGCAGTACTATCTTCCTTCCGCTGATCTTCCCTTTAGTAAAGAGGGAATACCCGGAAGTAACGTATTCAGTTTTGATGTCAACATCAAAAAGCCTGAACTGATTACCTATTTCTTCCTGCCCGACCTGGTACCCAACTCCCCGATTTATATGAAGGGCGATATCAATTCTAACAAAAAGAGCCTGAATTTCGATTGCAAGGCAGAGGATCTCTCCTACCGCTCCTACCATTCCAAGGGGCTCAGTTTTTCATCCCGCAACGAAGGCAATCGTTGGTTGCTTAAACTGGGAATGAATGAGGCATCCTTGGGAAGAAACTATAGCCTGGAGAATGTATCGTTTGACAATGCCCTGTTCAATGATACTTTGCGGACCTCCTTTGGCTGGGGAACAAAAAACGACCATACCTACAGTGGGAAAATTGACATGGAAGGACTCTTCTCTAAAAACAGTGAAGGACTCAGAATGGCTGATTTTACGATCAAGCCCTCCAATATTCTGGTTTCTGACACATTGTGGCAATTTGAAAGCAGTAAGATTCATTTTGATTCAACAAGAATCGATGTCAGCAACTTCAACCTGCACCACAAAGATGAGTTCTTCCGAATAGATGGAAAACTCACTGACAATCAATCTGATAAATTGAAGATTGAAGTTCATAACATCAATCTTGGATTTTTTGACCTGATCTCCAAACAGAAAATAGGTATTGAAGGATCGCTGGGTGGTACTACCGAAATCGCCGACATCAACAACTCCCTTATTCTCAATAGCAACCTGGCAATCCGGAATTTCCATTTCGATAAGAACCATTTTGGCGACGTTGAATTTGATAATGTTTGGAATGAGGGCGAAAAGCGATTGTACTCCTCCATCAAGTTGAACAAAAATGACACCACATCCCTTCTCATCAAAGGATTTTACACGTCCTTGTCTGATTCTCTTAATTACAAAGCTCAGCTGACCAATTTCTCAGTCGAAACTATTTTCCCGTTTCTCCAAAGCTTCTCAAATGGTGTAAGCGGAAAAGGCAATGGCTTAGTTGCCATCACAGGCACCTTCGCAAACCCATGTTTCATTGGGAAAGTTGATGTAAAGAATGCCAGGATTGGAATTGATTATACAAAAGTAGCCTATACCTTTACTCACCCCATTGAATTCTCGCACGATTCAATCGTTTTCAGGAAGATAACCCTGAAAGACAGCCAAAATAATACAGCACTTTTGGATGGCTACATCACCCACCAGATGTTTGGCAACCTGAAGTACCATATTGGGGTGAAAGCGAAGAAAATTGAGGCTTTGAGAACTACCCTGGCCGATAACTCCCTCTTTTATGGTGAGGCCCATTGCAGCGGAGACGTTCTGATTACCGGAGCTGGGGAACAGATAAAATTGGATATGGATGTAAGGACGGAAGATGGTACCAGCATCGTCATTCCGCTGGAGACTCCGGCGTCAGCATCGGAAAATAGTTTCATCCGTTTTGTTGATAAGAATAAGAAGGTATCCGATAGAACAGATCTTCCCGAACAGCCCGAAAACGGCTTTTTTGAGATGAACCTCAACATCGCTGCAACACCTGCAGCCAAAATCCAAATCCTTTTCAATTCGACCCTCGGTGATGTGATTTCCGGTCAGGGTTCAGGCAACCTGAGGATGGTTTATGACAAGCAGGGTGACTTTACCATGTTTGGAAACTATACCATCGACAAGGGGGATTACCTTTTTACCCTACAGAACGTCATCGGCAAAAAATTCAAACTGGAAGAAGGAGGTACAATCACTTGGAACGGAGACCCTTATGAAGCAATTGTGGATTTGAATGCTGTCTACAATTTGAAAGCCTCGGTCAAGGATCTGTTGGTCGATACCTATAAAAATGAGAATACAGGGAGGATTCCTATCCAATGTAAAATCAATCTGTCCAGAAAGTTATTGAATCCGGTTCTTAAATTTGACATTCTCTTCCCCACCGCTGACGAAAGAACCAAAGACGAATTGCAACAATTTATCAGTACCCAGGATGATATCAACCGGCAAATGCTGGCCTTAATGCTCATAGGTCAATTCTATACTCCGGAATACATTCGCGGGAGAACTGATTCTCAAAATAATACAGGTTCACTCGTGGGTGCAACTACCTCCGAAATGCTCTCGAACCAGCTTTCCAACTGGTTGTCACAGATCAGTTCCACTTTTGATGTGGGATTCAATTACAAACCCGGTGATCAGGTGAATACCGACCAGATGGAGCTTGCCCTCAGCACCCAGATTTTCAACGACCGGGTCACCATCAACGGAAACATCGGAAATAACAGCAATTTGCAGACCACCAACAACAACACGGTTTTGGGAGAAATTGAAGTTTTTGTCAAATTAATTCAATCCGGAAAGCTGCAACTTAAAGCTTACAACAGGGCAAACACAGACATGACCTACGATACAGCCCCCTACAAGCAAGGTCTCGGTTTCTCCTACCGTGAAAGTTTCAACTCTTTTTACGATTTATTCCACCCCAAAGGCGACAAAAATCCAAGGAAATTGAAACCTGCACGGATTGATCCGGCTATCAATGAGAAACAGACAGAAGTAAAAAACGAATCCCGCTGAATTGGTAGATCTTATCCCATGGCAATAATTGAAACCTACTGAAACAATTTGGTTGCGGATGGAATTAATTCCTATTTTTGTGCGTAGCCATTTGAATTTCACTGAACGGTAAGGTTCAGAAATTCGGCAAACGGTTCTATTAAGAATCACGATTTATGACACTATCTGAAAGCCAAAGAAACGGCATCATCTTTACTTTGTTGATCCACGGTGGTATTCTCATCTTGTTGCTGATGCTCACCCTGTCGGTTGATATTAAGTTTAAGACTGATGAGGGGTTGCTGGTCGATTTTGGCTATTCCGAAAACGGGAAAGGGGAAGAGGAACCTTCGGCCGTCTATTCCAAAAATGACAACCTCTACAAACCACCTGTCCAGGTAACTCAAAAAGCTGCAATAACTGCACCTGCCATCCTGAAATCTACCGAAATAAAAGAGGAAGATCTGCTCACGCAGGATCATGAACCATCTGTTGCACTGCATACTGCAAAAAAAGAGACGAAGGTCGTCAAAAAGGAAAAGCCTGATCCCGCTTTGGAATTCGAGAAAAAAAGGAAACAGGAGCTGATCGCGCAGCAGAGAGCCGAGGAACAAAACCTGCAGAAAAAATTGCAGGAAGAGAAGATGATCGGCAACATCAATTCAAGGGTGAAAAATGCCTTTGGAGGTGGCCTGACCGACAACGGATCTACTTCGAAGGGCGAAGGCATAACCTATGGACCCGGAAACCAGGGTGATCCCAACGGACAACCCGGGGTCAAACGATACGGTCCTGGTGGTGGTATCGGAAATGGCGTTTCATACAATCTTTCAGGCCGTTCGGCACGTTCGATGCCCAAACCGGCCTATCCCGGCAACGAAGGTGGAATCGTTGTTGTTGAAGTGACTGTCGATAAACTGGGCAAAGTTACAGCTGTCCGTGGCGGAATATTCGGATCCACCTCCAGTGATCCCGATCTTGTCGAAGCTGCCACCAAAGCGGCTCGTGGAGCCAGGTTTAATGTGGATGAAAATGCTCCTGCCTTCCAGAAGGGGACGATTACATATCACTTCGTTTTGCAATAAAGGATAAAGGATAAAGTTAAAAGGATAAAGTATTGGACTCCGGTGATAGAAGCCATTTGCGTCCTTTGTGTTTGCCTTTGCGTCCTCCTATATAACTCTTTTGTAATCATTTGACTTACAGTGTATTTTATGATGCTTGTTTTAATCGAGTTAATTGTTTTTCCAATTTTCTAATCTTTTCTTCTCTATATTTTTCTTGATTATCTACGATCAATT
>JAPLDT010000083.1 GCA_026391315.1 Bacteroidia bacterium | reverse complement strand
TTTAGAGTTTATTGACTATCAGGTCGATCCCCCGAGATACAGCATTGAAGAGTGTATCGAGCGTGGACTTACGTTTAGTGTCCCTTTAAAAGCAAAACTTAAATTGTTTTGTACTGATCCTGAGCACGAAGATTTTGATACCGTGGTTCAGGACGTCTATCTGGGAACAGTCCCATACATGACTCAAACTGGTTCCTTTGTCATCAATGGTGCCGAAAGGGTTGTTGTTTCCCAGCTTCACCGTTCGCCCGGAGTTTTCTTCGGTCAAAGCGTTCATGCCAACGGTACGAAGCTATATTCTGCCCGGGTAATCCCATTCAAAGGATCCTGGATTGAATTCGCCACAGACATCAACAACGTGATGTATGCCTACATCGACCGTAAGAAGAAGTTACCCGTAACGACACTTCTGCGTGCGATCGGATACGAAAGTGATAAAGATATTCTGGAAATTTTTGACCTTGCTGACGAGATCAAAATTTCAAAAGCAGCCTTGAAAAAGGTTGTTGGCCGAAAACTTGCTGCCCGTGTATTGAAAACCTGGGTAGAAGATTTCGTGGATGAAGACACCGGTGAGGTGGTCTCCATCGAAAGAAACGAGGTGATAGTCGACCGTGAAGTCGTGATTACCAATGAACATGTTGATGAGATTCTGGAATCTGGAGCAAAGACCATCCTTTTGCACAAAGAGGATGCTGTTAACGGAGACTATGCAATCATTTACAATACATTACAAAAAGACCAGTGTAACTCCGAAAAGGAGGCAGTGCTTTACATCTACCGTCAGCTCAGAAACTCTGAACCGCCTGATGAAGCAACTGCAAGAGACGTTATCGACAAACTTTTCTTCTCTGAGGTTCGTTATGACCTTGGTGAAGTTGGTCGTTACCGGATCAACAAAAAGTTGGGACTAAACATTGAGATGACTACCCGTGTGTTAACCAACCACGATATCATCGAGATCATCAAGTACCTGATCAAGCTGGTCAACTCCAAAACTGATGTGGATGACATCGACCACTTGTCCAACAGACGTGTAAGAACTGTTGGTGAGCAGATGTTTACGCAGTTCGCAGTTGGTTTGGCCAGGATGGCCAGGACCATTCGCGAAAGAATGAATGTTCGTGACAACGAGGTATTTACTCCGATTGATCTGATCAACTCCAAGACATTATCTTCGGTGATCAACTCATTCTTTGGAACCAACGCATTGTCACAATTCATGGACCAGACCAATCCTTTGGCTGAGATGACGCACAAACGTCGTATGTCTGCTTTGGGACCTGGAGGTCTTTCGCGTGAAAGAGCCGGCTTCGAGGTTCGCGACGTTCACTATACACACTACGGAAGGTTGTGCCCGATCGAAACACCTGAAGGTCCGAATATCGGATTGATTTCATCTCTCTGTGTATTTGCAAAGATCAACAACCTGGGATTTATCTCTACTCCTTATCGCAAATCAGTGAATGGTAAAGTCAATCTGAACAACGATGACGTTACTTACTACACTGCAGAAGAGGAAGAGGGTAAAATTATCGCTCAGGCAAATGCCTTGATTGACGAGGATGGCCGTTTCATCAACCCAAAGGTGAAAGCCCGTCTGGATGCCGACTATCCGCTGGCCAACCGCGAAGATGCCGACATGATGGACGTTGGTCCAAATCAGATCGCCTCTATCGCTGCTTCATTGATCGCCTTCCTTGAGCATGATGATGCCAACCGTGCTTTGATGGGTTCAAACATGATGCGCCAGGCAGTTCCCCTAATGCGTCCTGAGTCTCCAATCGTTGGTACAGGTTTGGAACGCAACATCGCCAAGGATGCCCGTATCAATATCGTGGCTGAAGGACCCGGAGTCATTGAATATGTGGATGCCGACAAGATCGTTGTCCGTTACGATATGACTGAGGAAGAGCGTTATGTGAGTTTCGATCTGGAGACCAAAACATACAATTTACCAAAATACAAGAAAACCAACCAGGGCACCTGTATTGACCTTAAACCGATGGTTAAGAAGGGAATGCGTGTTGAGGAAGGTGATATTATGACTGAAGGTTATGCTACTGCCGGCGGAGAGCTTGCACTGGGACGTAACCTGAAGGTTGCCTTCATGCCATGGCAGGGTTATAACTATGAGGATGCCATCGTGATCTCCGAAAGGATCGTCCGCGACGACATTTTCACCTCTATTCACGTTGATGAATATTCCCTGGAAGTTCGTGACACCAAAAGAGGTTCGGAAGAATTTACTTCTGATATTCCTAACGTTAGTGAGGAAGCTACCCGCAACCTTGATGAAAACGGATTGATCCGTATTGGTGCCATTGTTAAACCTGGCGATATCCTGATAGGAAAGATAACTCCAAAAGGGGAATCAGATCCATCACCTGAAGAAAAACTGTTACGGGCTATCTTCGGCGACAAGGCCGGCGATGTAAAAGACGCTTCATTGAAGGCTTCTCCGTCATTGAATGGTGTGGTTATCGACAAAAAACTCTTCTCAAGGGTGGTCAAGGAGAAAAAAGGGAAAGTAGCGACAAAACCGCTGCTCGAGCAGATTGACCGCGATTTCGAAGTCGAAACCAACAAATTGAGGGATATTCTTGTTGAGAAACTTTTCAATTTGGTGAACGGTAAAACTTCGCAGGGAGTGAAGGATTATTTCAATACTGATCTGATTCCTAAGGGTGTGAAATTTACCCAGAAACAACTTCAGATGATCGATTATCTGAACGTCAATCCTGGTAAGTGGACGACCGATAAGGATAAGAACGACATGATCTATGCCCTTGTGAACAATTTCATCATGAAATACAAGGAGGCAGAGGCCGTTGCCCGCCGGAAACGATACAACGTTACCATTGGTGATGAACTTCCCGCCGGAATCCTTCAGTTGGCCAAAGTTTACATTGCCAAAAAGCGTAAGCTGCAGATCGGTGATAAGATGGCGGGTCGCCACGGAAACAAAGGTATCGTATCCAGAATCGTTCGCGACGAGGATATGCCATTCCTTTCTGACGGTACTCCTGTCGACATCGTTCTGAACCCGCTTGGCGTGCCTTCACGTATGAACCTCGGGCAGATCTATGAAACTGTTCTTGGCTGGGCCGGGAAAGAGCTGGGAGTAAAATTTGCTACTCCGATCTTTGATGGTGCAACACTTGATCAGATTACTGAATATACGGAGAAAGCAGGGGTTTCACGTTTTGGAAAAACATGGTTACACGATGGTGAAACTGGTGAGAAATTTGACCAGCCTGCTACTGTTGGCATTATATACATGCTGAAACTCGGCCACATGGTGGAAGACAAGATGCATGCACGTTCAATTGGTCCTTATTCGCTGATTACACAGCAACCACTTGGAGGTAAGGCACAGTTCGGAGGACAGCGTTTCGGTGAGATGGAGGTTTGGGCGCTCGAAGCATTCGGAGCATCCAATATCCTGCAGGAGATCCTGACGGTGAAATCTGATGACGTGATGGGTCGTGCCAAAGCGTACGAAGCCATTGTCAAAGGAGATCCAATGCCACAGCCTGGCATCCCGGAATCATTGAACGTTCTGTTGCACGAACTCAGGGGACTGGGCTTAAGTGTAAACTTAGAATAATTGGTTTGTCAGCATCCGGAGAGTCTCTCTGTGGATGCCGGCTTTTTGTTAATCATTTGGTTATGTTACAAATACTCCCTATAAATTATGGCATTCAGACGAGATAACAAGGTTAAGAGTAATTTCACCAAGATCAGTATCAGTCTTGCTTCACCCGAAGAGATTCTTGAACGTTCGCACGGAGAAGTTCTGAAACCTGAGACCATCAACTACCGGACTTACAAGCCCGAGCGCGATGGACTATTTTGCGAAAGAATTTTCGGGCCGGTGAAGGATTACGAATGTCATTGCGGAAAATACAAACGCATCCGTTATCGCGGAATCGTTTGCGACCGCTGTGGCGTTGAAGTTACCGAGAAAAAAGTGCGTCGCGAGAGAATGGGCCACATTTCACTGGTGGTGCCTGTTGTGCACATCTGGTACTTTAAGTCTCTGCCCAACAAGATCGGTTACCTGCTCGGCCTGCCGACCAAGAAACTTGATTCGATCATCTATTACGAACGATATGTCGTTATCAATGCTGGGATTAAACGCAATGATGGCGTTAAATACCTCGATTTCCTAACGGAAGAAGAGTACATTGACATCGTCGATTCGCTGCCCAAAGAAAATCAACAGCTGGATGACGACCATCCTGATAAGTTCATTGCCGATATGGGCGCCGAGGCATTGTACAAACTGCTTTCCAGGCTCGACCTGGACGAACTCTCTTATGATCTGCGTAACAAAGCAGGAAACGAAGGTTCACAGCAGCGTAAAAGTGAGGCACTGAAACGTTTGCAGGTTGTTGAAGCTTTCCGTTCTTCCAAGGTGAGAAATCAGCCTGAATGGATGATCGTGAAGGTTGTTCCGGTCATTCCACCGGATCTTCGTCCGTTGGTTCCATTGGATGGCGGACGTTTTGCCACTTCCGACCTGAATGACCTCTACCGCAGGGTAATCATTCGCAACAATCGTCTGAAAAGACTGATTGAAATTAAAGCTCCGGAGGTCATTCTTCGTAATGAAAAACGGATGTTGCAGGAAGCTGTCGACTCCTTGTTCGACAACAGCCGCAAATCCAATGCCGTTAAAACAGACAACAACCGCGCGCTGAAATCACTCTCTGACTCGCTGAAAGGTAAGCAGGGACGTTTCCGTCAGAACTTGCTCGGTAAACGTGTTGACTACTCCGCACGTTCGGTCATTGTTGTAGGTCCAAACCTTAAAATCCATGAATGCGGTATTCCAAAAGAGATGGCCGCAGAATTGTATAAACCGTTTGTTATCCGTAAGCTCATTGAGCGAGGTATTGTCAAAACTGTTAAATCAGCCAAAAAGATTGTCGATCGCAAGGATCCCGTTGTTTGGGATATCCTGGAGAATGTAATGAAAGGACATCCAGTTCTTCTGAACCGTGCTCCTACATTGCACAGGCTCTCTATTCAGGCCTTTCAGCCGGTTTTGGTTGAGGGAAAAGCAATTCGTCTGCACCCGCTCGTATGTACCGGTTTCAACGCCGACTTCGACGGTGACCAAATGGCTGTTCACCTTCCGCTGGGAAATGCTGCTATTCTTGAGGCTCAGCTTCTGATGCTCTCATCCCATAACCTTTTGAATCCGGCCAACGGCGCACCGATTACGGTTCCGTCTCAGGACATGGTTCTTGGTCTTTATTACATGACCAAACACCGTAAAGGAGCAAAGGGCGAAGGACTCTCTTTCTACTCTTCAGAAGAGGCGATCATCGCCTACAATGAAGGCAAAGTTGACATGCACACCATCGTTAACTGCAAGGTCCTCGATCTGGATGAGAACGGAGAATCAAAATTAATGACCATTGAAACTACGGTTGGTCGTATCCTGTTCAATGAATTCGTACCAAAAGAGGCCGGTTATCTCAATAAATTGATGACCAAAAAGGCTCTGCGTGATATTATTGCTGATATTCTGAAAAAAACCAACAACGCTATCACCGCTCAGTTTCTGGATGACATCAAGGAACTTGGGTACAAGATGGCTTACCGTGGTGGTCTTTCTTTCAACCTGGATGATGTTATTATCCCGGAAGGGAAAACCGAAATGGTTGAAGAAGGATATGCCGGCGTCGAAGAAATTTCGAACAACTACAACATGGGTTTCATCACCAACAACGAAAGGTACAACGGTGTGATCGATATCTGGACACACGTAAATGCCAAGTTGACCCAGAATGTGATGAAAACCATCAGTACAGATAAACAGGGATTCAACTCTATTTACATGATGCTGGACTCCGGAGCCCGTGGTTCCAAAGAGCAGATCCGCCAGTTGTGTGGTATGCGCGGATTGATGGCTAAACCCCAGAAATCAGGATCTACAGGATCACAAATTATTGAGAATCCGATCCTTGCAAACTTCAAGGAGGGTCTTTCGGTACTCGAATACTTTATCTCCACCCACGGTGCCCGTAAAGGTTTGGCCGATACTGCTCTGAAGACGGCTGACGCAGGATACCTGACCCGTCGTCTCGTAGACGTTGCGCAGGATGTGATCATCAACGAACCCGATTGTGGAACACTTCGCGGTTTGATCGCTTCTGCATTGAAAAACAATGAAGAGGTTGTGGCATCCTTGTCGGAAAGAATCCTGGGTCGTACCACTGTCCACGATATCTACCATCCGATGACAGGGAAACTGATCGTTCATTCGGGTGAGCAAATTACAGAAGAGATAGCTGCAGTTATCGAAGACTCACCAATTGAAAGAGTCGAGATTCGTTCGGTACTTACCTGTGAAGCAGAGAATGGTGTTTGCGGAAAATGTTACGGACGTAACCTTGCAACCGGTAAAATGGTACAAATGGGCGAGGCTGTCGGTGTGATTGCTGCGCAGTCCATCGGTGAGCCTGGAACGCAGCTGACACTTCGTACCTTCCACGTAGGGGGTATCGCGGGTAACGTTTCCACCCAATCTACCGTGATTTCGCGTTACGACGGTATTGCCGAAATTGAGGAGTTACGTACGGTAGAATGGACCGATGAAAAAGGAGAGAAAGTTGATATCGTAGTCAGTCGTTTGGCTGAGTTGAAGATCCTGGACAAAAACACCGGAATCCCTTTGTCTACACACTCTATGCCTTACGGATCGAAACTGTTCATCCAAAACGGTTCTGAAATAAAGAAAGATTCAGTCGTTTGCGAGTGGGATCCTTACAACGGGGTTATCATTACGGAGTTCAACGGAAGGGTTAACTTCCAGGAATTCATCGATGGTACAACCTACCGTGAAGAGTCTGACGAGCAAACAGGCTACCGCGAAAAAGTAGTTATTGAAACCAGAGATAAAACCAAGAACCCGACATTGCGTATCGTTAATGAACATGACGAAGATGTCAGGCATTATAACTTGCCGGTCGGAGGTCACATCAGCGTTGACGAAGGTCAGATGGTGAAAGCCGGAGATGTATTGGTGAAAATTCCAAGAGCCTCAGGAAAAGCCGGTGACATCACCGGTGGTCTTCCAAGGGTAACAGAACTCTTCGAGGCTCGGAACCCATCCAATCCTGCCGTTGTTTCTGAGATCGACGGAGAAGTATCTCTTGGTAAAATCAAACGGGGTAACCGCGAGATCACCATTACTTCACGTACCGGAGAACAAAAGAAATACCTGGTTCCACTTTCCCGCCAGATTCTGGTTCAGGAAAACGATTATGTTCGTGCAGGTATCGCTTTATCGGATGGTGCCACCACGCCTTCTGATATCTTGGCCATCAAAGGGCCTACCAAAGTTCAGGAGTATATCGTGAATGAGGTTCAGGATGTTTACCGGATGCAAGGTGTGAAGATCAACGACAAGCACTTCGAGGTGATTGTTCGCCAGATGATGCGCAAGGTTGAGATCGTAGACCAGGGTGATACCCGCTTCCTTGAAAAACAGATTGTCGACAAGATGGAATTCAATACCGAGAATGACTGGGTATTTGGTAAGAAAATCGTTACAGACCCGGCAGATTCAGAAAATCTGAAAGCCGGACAGATTATCACCGCCCGTCGTTTGAGGGATGAGAATTCTATGTTGAAACGACGCGATAAAAAGGTGGTTGAAGCCAGGGACGCAGTTCCTGCAACTTCCAGTCAGGTTCTTCAGGGAATTACCAGGGCTTCGCTTCAAACGAAGTCATGGATGTCTGCCGCATCGTTCCAGGAAACCACCAAAGTATTGAACGAAGCTGCTATCAACGGTAAAGTTGATTACCTGGAAGGTTTGAAGGAGAACGTTATTTGCGGACACCTCATCCCTGCCGGTACTGGTAACCCAATGTTCAGAAATATAGTGGTTGGTTCAAAGGATGAGTATGATCGTCTGATCGACCACAAGAAATACGAAACGGTAGAAGAAGAAGAGGAGTAATCTTAAAATGTTCACGATGCAGGACGACAATCAAAATCAGCTTAACATCGAACTGAGCGAAGAGGTGGCACAGGGAACCTATTCCAATCTGGCCATTATTACCCATTCTCCCTCGGAATTTGTACTGGATTTTGTCAGGGTGGTACCGGGTGTACCGAAAGCTCAGGTGAAATCAAGGATCATTCTGACGCCGGACCATGCCAAAAGACTGATGAAGGCGCTGCAGGAGAACCTCCAGAAATACGAAGCGATCTACGGACCGATTCAGATTCAAGGAGGATATGAACCTTTTCCATCTACACCTTTTGGTCCGCCGAAAGGTCAGGCATAAAAAAATCCCCTTCGAGTTTTCGGAGGGGATTTTTTTATGCAGCAAACAAACCGTCAAGGTTTCCGAAACCTTGACGGTTTATTTTGCCGCCGCTTCACAAATCACTGAAACCTTATTCGTTGAAATCACATCAATTCCAGCTTTGATAGCCTTTTGATAGGATTCAACATTCATATCCCCTCCAAATCCATCCGAGAAGATTTTCACTCCTTTGGCATGGGCTTTATCAATGAGCTCTTTAGAAAGATTTTCCCAATTGACATCGAGAGCGTAAGGATGATAGCTATCGATCATTCGGTCCAGGTCCTTTGGGCCATGTAATCCGGGTAACATCTTGGCATTTGGCGCTACTGCCCGGATCTGACCAATTTGCTGCTCGTTGACATAGAAAACTGATCCTTCCAGTAGCTTGTATTTACTCAGCGCTTCTATCAGAACCTGAACGTTGATATCCTTGCAGTCAACGTAGAAATATGTTTTGTGCCTAAATTCTTCATTGTGCTCAGAGAGAAGTTTGCAGGCCTCCTCCAGCGTTGGAATTTTCTCGGAGACAAAGAATGGATCAAACCATGATCCGGCTGAGAGCGCGCGTGCCTCACCGAAATTAAGCTCTTTCAAGGGTCCCTTCCCACTTGTGGTCCGGTTCAGGTTCCCGTCGTGCAGGATAACTGATTTGCCATCCTTGGTTTGACGGACGTCCATTTCAATGTAATCAACTTCAAGATCCAGAGCTATTTGCATGGCCGCAAGTGTATTTTCAGGACCAAATTCATTGGCCGCACGGTGCACAGCGACTCCCACTGCAGGTGTTTTGGTTGCCCTGAAGGTTGTCATTTCTGCCTTAGTTTTTGCATATTCGGGCTTGGAGGCAAGATAGTCAGAAAGTTTTTGAGGGAGTTTGAATTCACTGCTTTTCCCGAAAACAAAACTGCTCCCTGCCACGAAAAGGGAACAAACGATCATTGTTAATAGACGTTTCATGTTGTAGTAATTGAGTTATAAATTTGGAATATTGAATAATGGATTATCATTTTTACTGCGATCTTGAATGCGGCGTTCTTTACTTTATCCTTTTTACTTTATCCTTTTTACTTTTCAGTTGATATACATTGCCTTAAAATCACTCGGCGTCATGTTCGTTCCAGTCTTGAACTGCCGGTTGAAATTGGAAATATTGTTAAATCCTGATTCAATACATATTTGTGAAATAGGAATACGGTTCTCGATCAGCAATTTTTTGGCATGGCATACCCTTAATTCGTTAAGGAATGTCATAAAGGTCTTCTTGGTACTTTTCTTGAAATATTTGCAAAAGGCGTGTGGTGTCATGTTGGCAATTTGGGCTACATCTTCAATCTGCAAAGGAGAATGGAAATTCTTGATCACATAATGGTGCACTTTTTGGAGCCTGACAAAGGAAGGGCTATTGGCATCGAGAAATGGTGTGCCGGATGAAAATTCTTCGGTAAGTAGCTTCCTGGATTCTGTTTTTGCCAGTTCAGCCAAAATTTCGAGCATCAGAATGATTCGAAGTGGTCCCGCCGATTTTGTTAACTCTTCCATCATGCGTGGTATTGGACCACTGATGGCATTTGGAAATGCCAGTCCTGCGTTTGATTTTCTTAGTAATTCCATAATCGGTATCATCTCCTGGACGGAAAAAAATTTCTCTCCCAAAAAATCTTCAGCAAAGAGAACGACAACGGCCTTTGCCTTCATCAGATCAGACTGATCGTGAATAGCATCATTTTTCCAGTAATGGGGAATATTGGGACCAAGAAGGATCAGATCTCCTTCCTGGAAATTCTCGATGGTGTCGCCAACAAATCTTTTCCCTTTGCTTTCGATCACATATTTTAATTCATACTCTGGGTGAAAATGATATTCCGAATGAAACCGAGGTAATATTAACCTTGTGGTTAAAAATGAGGAACCCTCACTTAGTAGTATCTTTTGGTAGGTTGCTTTCATGTATGGTATATTATTGTTGCATAGTATAGAATTGTCAGTAGTATCTTGACAAAAATATATTAATCTATGATAATGCGGCATTAAATTGGAATAATATAAAAATTTAAATTTGTAGGGTGGAGAGTTAAGAATGTAGAACTTTAGCAAACGAGTCAAACGAATGAAGAAAGTCGCGATTTTGGGTTTTGGGTTTATGGGGATGACCCATGCCGAAAATATTCTCAAGAATAGCGATTTGGATTTGGTTGCAATCGTTGACAAGAATCCCACAGCAGTGGAAGAAAAGGTGCTATCCCAAAATGGTAATTTTGCCACAGGAGGAATAAATCAGGATCAAATTGCTCAGATTAGAAGGTATAGTCGTCTGGACGACTGTCTTGAATTTGAAGAGTTGGATGCTGTTTTTATCTGTGTTCACACAGACCTTCACTATGAAATGACAAGGAAAGTGTTGCTTCATGGAAAACATGTTTTTCTGGAGAAACCTTTTTGTCTGAACATGCAGCAGGCAGAAGAGCTGATCAGACTTGCCAAAGAGAAGGAGCGAATACTGATGATTGGTCATGTTGTCAGATTCATGCCGGCTTATCAAAAACTTAAAGAGTGGATTGACAATGGGAAATATGGTGCGCTCAAATTTCTATCTATGTCAAGGTTCTCAGGCGTACCCGCCTGGGGTGAGTGGATGGATCGCAGGACCTCTTACGGATCATCCGGAGGTGCCCTCTTTGATCTGCTTATTCATGACATTGATTACGTCAACTATATCCTTGGAAAGCCGGGGAGTATCAAATGTGATTATCTTCCGGGGCTGTTGAGTAAACATGATTACATCAGCGCGATGTGGAATTATTTCGATAAAGATATCCATGTTAAGATTGAGGGAGGGAACATCTTTCACTCTTCATTTCCTTTTCAGGCGGGCTACATGGCAAATTTCGAGAAAGCGAGTGTTCAGTTTTCATCCGTGAAAGGCGATGTGATACAAGTGGCAACTGATTCGAATGTTGAAGAAATACCATCTGGTTCGGCCGGAGAAGGGTTCTACAATGAGATTGCCTATTTCGCACAGTGTATCAACCACAACAGGCCACCCGTCGAATGTTTGCCCGAGTCCTCGCTTCAGACTATACAACTATGCTACGATCATTTATAACTAATTAACAGATGAAGAATTTGGCTATTAACGGGGGACCAAAAACAGTCGGGAGAGATTTCGATTGGCCTCTTTACGACGAGACCGACATCAAATGCGTGGCGGATATCGTTCGGAGTGGCAAATGGGGAAATCCCGATTGCGAGGGCGAAGTTGCTCTCTTTGAAAAGGAATTTGCAGCCTTTTGCGGAACAAAATATGCCCTTACCTGTGTAAATGGTTCAGTTGCCCTTCGCCTGGCGCTAATTGCCTGTGGCGTAAAAGCGGGGGACGAGGTGATTGTTCCACCGTATACCTTTATTGCTACTGCATCTATTGTCATTGAAGCCAACTGTGTTCCTGTTTTTGTAGATATTGATCCTCGGACCTACAATCTTGATGCTTCGAAAATTGAAGCAGCGATTACACCAAGAACAAAGGCGATCATCCCTGTACATTTTGCAGGTATGGCTTGTGACATGGATCAGATTGTTTCCATTGCCAAAGCACATGGATTAAGAGTGATAGAAGATGCCTGCCATGGACATGGGGCAGAATACAAGGGTAAAAAACTTGGATCAATAGGTGATGCCGGTTGCTTTAGTTTTCAATCTTCCAAGAATCTTACCAGTGGTGAAGGAGGAATCGTGGTAACCAACGATGATGGCCTGTACCAAATGATGAATTCGCTTCGCAATGTCGGACGTGTGGAAGGTGGCGCCTGGTACGAACACCATTACGCCGGATGCAACTACAGGATCACTCAAATTCAGGCAGTATTGTTGTCCAGTCAGCTGAAAAGGCTTGAAGAACAGACTGCTAAACGGCATGCAAATGGGACTTATCTTAATGAATTGCTTTCACAAATTGATGGGATAACCCCACTCACCAGGGGTCTAGGAGAGACAGTTCACAGTTATCACATCTACATATTCAAGTACGATCAATCAAAATTCAACGGACTTTCAAAAGTGGAATTTGCGAAGATGCTGGCTGCAGAAGGAGTACCCTGTTTCATGGGTTATCCAGAGCCATTGTACAAACAGCCTCTGTTTCAAAAGAAAAACTTCATGTGTTATGCCATTCCCGAGACGGTAGACTATTCAAAGGTTCAATGTCCGGTTACGGAAAATGCCTGTTACCACGAAGCTGTCTGGATCATGCAGCAAGCTATGCTTGGTTCAAAGAAAGAGATGGAACTCTTTGCTTCGGCCATTGTAAAAATTAAAAAGTCAATATACAAAAAATAAGTACTCTTACGAATTTTAAAAAAAGTCAGCAGACGATTTGTATTTTTCAACTACTACTACTATTTCTACAAGTCTGTGTTTCTGACCGTGCAAAGGGTTGTTCTTCAAGGACAACCCTTTTTCATACGTAAATAACATTGTTGAAAGCGGGCAGGCTGGTTTGGTTATTGAGAGCGCAGCGCAGTAAACCCACGTGCACGCAAAAGCTTTTGTCTATACTTCTTCATAAGTAGTATCCACAATATTACCGGCATTTGTACCTTTCGGCATTTTCCGTAACCTCCAGGCCATTGTTAATTCCAGAATTCCATAGACCACGAGTATTGCGCCAAAAAATTTGAGAATATTTTCGGTGCTTTCGATGGGGTGAACAAGAAGAAAAGCGCCTCCGGAGATCATGACGAAACCAAAAGCCAGATAGATCCACGACCATATGGACTTTGAGAGAGTTCCCAAAGCTCCAAGAAACATCATCAGTCCGAGAAATAAGATGATGACCCCAAAGAAAAATCCAAAAATCTTCACGATGGCCATCGGCTGGAGCAAAAAGAGCATTCCCCAAAGAATATTGAAAAATCCCTGAAACGAGCTGTTGAAACCCATTCCTTTTGAATTTTTGCTTCCAGAGAACAACATGCTAAAAATTCCGCTAAGCAGAATCATTCCTCCAACCGTCATTATCACCGATTTAAGGGTTATGCCCGGCATGGCCAAAATGACTACTCCGATGGCAATGGTGAGAATCCCGCGGATAAAGGAATTTTTGGGTGAGGGAAGGAATAAAAGTCTCATGATCGAACGATTAAAGATTTGGGTAAAACAATATTAGCATTTATTTGGGAAGAAATAGTTAAAATACCACAACTTTAAGATGCGTTTATTCGCTAACTTTCCGCCAACAAATCAACAGGCAATGAGAATTATATCCAAATTTTACCTCCTGACGGCAATAAGTTATATCGGGTTGTTATGCTGCACGAATGGCAAAGCATACGGACAAGTAGTTCAGCATTATACGAAGTATGTCAACCCATTTTTGGGGACAGATTTTTTCGGGCATACCTACCCCGGGGCGTCATTGCCTTTTGCCATGGTGCATGTCAGTCCGGATTGCAATACTGCAGGCTGGACCTATAGTGCAGGGTACACTTATTCAGACCAGTCGATCATCGGTTTTAGCCATACCCATTTCAGTGGAACTGGAATGGTGAGTGGCGGAGATATATTGCTTCAACCCATGGTTTCAGACAGATTGAAAATTGTTCCCGGTACCATCGAAAAACCGGAAGATGGATACCGTTCCAGATTTGATCACAAGGATGAAGTTGCCTCCCCAGGATATTATTCGGTTTACCTGAAAGACAATCAGGTAAAAGTTGAATTAACAGCAACACAAAGGGCAGCCATGCATCGGTATACCTTCCCGGCTACGTTGAATGCCAGGGTAATACTGGACATTGGACATCAGATTGGCTCTACACCTTCGACTGGTCATTCAAGGGTTGATATAGTGAATGACCACCAGATAGAGGGTTGCAAAAGCACGGAGCGCGGGAATATCTTTTTTGCAGCAGAGTTCAGCAAGCCCTTCGAATACTACGGAACATTCGATGCTACTTACAAAACGCCCGAATCAGGCGGCAGTGTTTTTCCCTACAAAAACAGCGAGATTGGTGATAAAATAGGAGCTTTCGTGACCTTTCAAACCAGTTCTAAAGAGCAGGTTCTGGTTAAAATTGCCTTGTCCTACATTGATGTCGAAGGAGCGCGAAAGAATCTGAAGAAGGAGATGCCTGATTTTGATTTTGACCGGATCCGGGATGAGGCTGATAAGAATTGGAACAAGGAGCTTTCAAAGATTGAGATATTCGGAACGACAGAGAAGAAGATGGAGATTTTCTATACGTCAGTTTACCATTCCCTGCTTGCACAATATATTTCACAGGATGTTGACGGCAGGTATTTTGGAATGGATGGAAAGGTGCACAAGGCCGAAGGATATGATTTTTATGGATCGTTTTCCTGCTGGGATACTTATCGGTCGCAACATCCGTTCTTAACCCTTGTGGCTCCGGAGCATGTGAACGACTTTTTAAAATCGATCGTTGCCAAAGCCAAAGATTTTGGCTGGTTGCCTGCCCAACATTTCTTAAATGTCTATGGTGAAGGCATGGTGGGAGACCATCTCATTCCCATTGTTGTTGATGCTTACATGAAGGGATTTCGTGATTTTGATGCAGAATCCGTCTACCAGGCCATGCGAAAAAAAGCGCTGGAACTTCCTAAACCTCCGATCCCTGCCAGTGCAGCCCGGTCAGGATTGGAGTATTATCTCAAGCTTGGCTATGCACCCATTGATAAGGTGACAGAAGCAGTACCAAATACACTTGAACTGGCATATGACGATTGGTGTATCGCTCAGATGGCCAAAGCATTGAAAAAAAATTCAGATTATGATCTGTTTATGAAACGGGCATTGAATTACAAGAATGTATGGGATGGGACTGTTGGTTTTATGAGGCCCAAAAAAGCCGACGGAACTTTTCTTGAGGCTCTGAATGGTCGCGAACAGGTTATTGACACTATTGGGAAACATACCTACTACAGGTACTTCGATCCGCTTCTTGTTGGCAGGCGTCCATCCAGGCATTACACCGAATCCAATGCCTGGCAATACATCTGGTCGGTCCAGCATGATGTGAAGGGATTGATTGATCTGTTTGGAAGTAACAAGAAATTCAACGAAAAGCTGGATCAGTTTTTTACAATGGATCCCAATATCACCCCTCCCAAATATGTGGGTGTTGTAGGAACTATTGGTCAGTACGTTCATGGTAATCAGCCTTCTCACCACGTTGCCTATTTGTACAACTATTCGGGTGAACCCTGGAAAACGCAGGAGCGGGTTCGCCAGGTTTGTGAGCAACTTTATAAATCAGGCCCGGGTGGATTGTGTGGCAATGAGGACATGGGATCACTCTCTTCGTGGTATGCTTTGAGTGCCATGGGAATTTACGCGGTGACACCAGGTGAGCCCGTTTACAATATTGGTTCTCCACTGTTTGAAAAGGTAGTGCTTCATCTGCCGGGAAATAAGAGTTTCGTCATTCAAGCCAGGAATAATTCATCCGACAACAAATATATCCAGTCAGCCACCTTGAACGGATCCAGCTTTAACAGACCCTGGATAACGCATGAAGAGATTGTCAAAGGAGGATCGCTAGTTTTCGAAATGGGCGCCGAACCCAACAAAAAATGGGGAAACCTTTCTCCTCCGCCTTCTATGAGTAAATAAATAATAAAAAATCATTCTAAATTATTTGGGTGTTTTTTGGTTATTCTTTTTTTCGAACGCAATATTTACATGTTCTAAAGTCCTGTATGATTTGACTTCAGAGCCTTTATGCAGCCCTTTTCACCATCTTGCTGGAATTTTTCCCATGGATGAGAGTTGTTTTGTGTTTTCCAACGTTTTGGTAACCACTTGATGAAGTTTTATATTTGCCCCCCGAAAGATTGAAATACCTATCCCGACATGTCGGGACCAACCGAATCCGCCAGCTGGCGGATGGGTATTCCATGCGACCTTAAAAAAACAAATATAAAACAGATGAAGGGTTTAAAAATAATTGTATTGGCGAAGCAGGTTCCCGATACCAGAAATGTTGGGAAGGATGCCATGAAGGCCGACGGAACTGTAAACAGGGCGGCACTTCCTGCAATTTTTAATCCGGAAGATCTCAATGCCCTCGAATTGGCGTTGAGGGTGAAGGATACTGTGCCTGGAACTACCATTACCATCCTGACAATGGGGCCAGGCAGAGCTGCTGAGATCATTCGTGAAGGTTTGTACCGCGGAGCCGACAATGGTGTTTTGCTTACTGACCGTGCCTTTGCAGGTTCCGATACACTTGCCACCTCTTATGCTTTGGCACAGGCCATCAAGGAGATGGGGCATTACGATCTGATTGTTGCTGGAAGACAGGCAATCGATGGAGATACTGCTCAGGTGGGTCCCCAAGTTGCTGAAAAGTTGAAGTTGCCTCAGGTTACCTATGTGGAGGAAGTTTTATCAGTTGAAAAATCGGTCATTGTGATGCGTCGCAGACTGGACAATGGTGTAGAAACTGTAAAATCACCACTGCCAATGCTCCTTACAGTGAATGGCACTGCACCTGATTGTCGTTCGAGGAATGTAAAAATGCTGATGAAATTCAAGCATGCCAGAACCATCACAGAGAAGCAGGAGGCAACCGAAGATTATACCCATTTATACGACAATCGTCCGTTTCTGTACATTCGGGAGATGACAGTTGGCGATATTAAAACCGATGTGGATCAACTGGGTCTTACCGGATCGCCTACCAAAGTAAAAAAGATCGACAATGTTGTGCTTCAGGCAAAGGATGCGAAGAAGTTGAACACTGCAGATGAAGGGATCAATGATTTGATGAAAGAACTGATTGAAAGCCACGTGATCGGCTAAGGATTTCCAAATATTAAAATACTAGATGAATGAACAACATATTTGTTTACTGTGAAGTTGAAGAGGGAATTGTATCCGAGGTGAGCCTCGAACTTCTCACAAAGGGCAGAAGTCTGGCCAACCAGTTGGGTTGTCAGTTGGAGGCTGTTGTGGTAGGATCCGGACTGAAGGGAGTTGAAAAACAAATACTTCCATTTGGAGTAGATGTGCTTCATGTCGCTGATGACGCGCGTTTGGAACCGTATACAACATTGCCCCATTCGGCGATTTTGATCAAACTTTTTGAGGAAGAAAAGCCTCAAATTGCGCTCATGGGAGCTACACCTATTGG
>JAPLDT010000016.1 GCA_026391315.1 Bacteroidia bacterium | reverse complement strand
TGTCAGCACCGCTACGGCCAATGTGACGGTGGTTGACGCCATTCCTCCTGTAGCCGTGGCGCAAAATGTAATCGTACAACTTGATGCCAACGGAAACGGAAGCACAACGGCAGCATTGGTGAACAACGGATCAAGTGATGCATGCGGTATCAAATCTTTGGCACTTAGCAAAACTGCTTTCACCTGTTCCGATATCGCGACCAATCCGAATGTAGTGACCCTGACAGTTACCGATAATAACGGCAATGTCAGTACAGTTACTGCAACTGTAACCGTAAAGGACAATGTAGCTCCGGTGCTAACAGTTCCTGTTAATATTGTAAAACTTAACGATGCAGGTGTTTGTGGTGCTGTTGTAAACATTGGGCAGGCAACAGCTACTGATAATTGGTGTTGCTACCATAACAAATAATGCACCAGCCTTCTTCCCGGTAGGTATTACCACTGTAACCTGGACAGCCGTTGATGTAAATGGAAATACTACAAAGGGTACCCAATTGGTTGAAATCACCAACAATGCTCCGGTAATCAGTGGTTTGACAGTCTCTCCACTATTGCAACTTGGAGTTACAACCTTGGCTTCAGCCACTCATGCCGACAACAATCTGGTTGCTGCCACCTGGAATTGGGGTGATGGCTTGTCAACTCCTGGCACTATTTCCGGATCACAACTTTCAGGAAATCACGTGTATAGTCAGACCGGGCTTTTCAATGTAACCCTAACAATCGAAGATGCATGTGGTAAATCTGACACCAAAACATATAGTTATGTGGTGATTTACAACCCATGCAATGGATTTGTGACAGGTGGCGGGAACTTTACTACTCCTAAAGGAGCTTACTCTGCCAACACATCCCTGACAGGTAAATCGAACTTTGGATTTGAAGTCAAATATGAAGAGGGTAAGAAAGTTCCTGAAGGTGAATTTGAATTCGAATTCTCTGCAGCTAAATTTGAAATGGAAGCTACTACCTTTGATTGGCTTATGGTTAACGGTGACATGGCCGTCATGAAAGGCAATGCCAAAGTTAACGATAAAGTAGGTTATCATTTTATTGCGTCAGTTGTTGATGGCAAAACCCCTTCCAAAAATGGAACTGATTACCTCAGACTAATTGTATGGGACAATGCAGGAAATGTGCTTTACGATAACCAGATGGGCGACCCGGATTATGCCAGGGCCTTAACTCCGATCTCCAATGGACAAATTGTCATTCATAAATACAAACATGAAAAATGTTTTGGCGATGATTTCGATAATAAGGATGAAATGTCTCACAACATTATTAAGGATGACGAAAACAGCATTCAAATTGGAAGCGATAATGCATCGAACAATGAGAACAAGAACGACAATGGTTCAAAGACCCCGATTCTTGTTGAAATGACTGTATATCCGAATCCGTTGGTTAACAACCGTGAAGTAGATATAACTATTAAGAATTTTGGCAATACAGTTGCAAAAGTTGAACTGGCTTATATTAACGGTCGCGTGGTTTATTCAACTCCCAAAGTCGAATTCTCTGGAGGCAAAGCAAAAATCGACTTTAGTAAAGCCAAATTGACTCCAGGCAACTACCTGATAACGGTTTCTGAAAATGGAACAATGAGGGTTGGTGTAAAACAGATCATAGTCTTATAGATGTAAACTATAAAGATTCAATTAGACTAAAGTCGTCTCCTGCGAGGGGGACGACTTTTTTTTATGTCAAACTGTAATTATAAATAATATCTGCGAGTTACGGGTTAAAACGGTATGAGACTTCATCCTTTTAGGCTCCTCTTTTATTTGAAAGGTGTAAATGCCAGAGGGATATGTTAAGAGTGTAAATTTATCTTCAATGAGGATTTCAGCGTGGAAATGTAAGTAAATAATTGATTTTGCATTCTTGATGAACTCTATATTTTATTATACTTTTGAGTATAACCTGAAATTATTCTGAAATCTATAAAAATTACTATTGATAAAACCTAAAATCACAGCATATGGAATCGAACAGACGCAATTTTTTTAGGCAGTCATTTGTCTCAGCTTCAGGCATAGCAGCTGCAACTATTTTACCAGCCGAACTATTTGGGCAAGGCCTTTACAATACGAACCGGCCTGAAGAGATTATATTGCAACCGGAGAAACGTTCAGCCCCCAAAGAATCTATCCGGTTCTCCGTCATTGGAATCAATCACAACCATATTTTGGGTATGGTTGATTCGCTGATCGCTGGTGGCGGGCAATTGGTTGCCGTTTATTCCAAAGAGCCCGAATTGTTGCCGGATTTTACCAAACATTATCCAAATATTAAAGTTGCAAAAAGCGAAGCAGAAATTCTTGAAGACAATTCCATCCAATTGGTAGCCAGCGCTTCAGTCCCTGTTGACAGGGCGCCACTTGGCATACGCGTCATGCAGTCTGGAAAGGATTTTATGACCGACAAGCCCGGAATAGTGACTTTCGATCAATTTAAGGAAGTGAAAAAAGTACAGAAAAAAACGAACCGTATTTATTCAATCGTTTACAGTGAACGTTTAGGCAATCCAGCGTCTGTGAAGGCAGGAGAACTAATTTTATCGGGAGCTATCGGGAAAGTGGTTCAAACTATAGGAATTGGGCCTCACAGAATGAGACCTAAAACTCGTCCCGACTGGTTTTTTTATCCCGAAAAGGCGGGTGGAATCTTGTGTGACATTGGCTCACATCAGTGCGACCAGTTTCTCTTTTACACCAACTCAAAACAAGCCGAGGTTAGTTTTTCGCAGGTAGGAAATTTTAATAACCCTAAATATCCCCAATATTCCGATTTTGGTGATATGAGCGTGCGCAGTCCCAACGCTACCGGCTACATTCGTATCGACTGGTTCACGCCTGAAGGCCTCGACACCTGGGGAGATGGCCGAACCTTTATTTTAGGGACCGAAGGTTATATTGAAATGCGAAAGTATATTGATATTGCAGGTCGCAAAGGGGGTAATCATCTATTTTTGGTCAACCAAAAAGAAACAAAGTATTACGATTGCACTCAGGGATATATGCCTTATGGCGAACAACTTGTAAGCGATGTAGTCAACCGCACCGAAACAGCCATGACTCAGGATCATTGTTTTCTTGCCACTGAATTGGCTTTGACCGCTCAAAAAATAGCATATAAACTAAATGTATGATAATTGATAACCCATGATCGATTCAAAACCAAAATCAAACCGGATACTCTTGAAACTATAGAATCTGAAATAATATCTTGGAATATGGAAAAATTAATCGTTGTTACTGCATTAATCCTTGGTCTATGTGGCATTGGGAAAGCTCAGGATTTGCTGCCTGTTCGTGGCTTCTGCATTGCGGCCCCCGACTCCAGGCATCTTGACACTTTTGTGAAATTTATTGATGAAGAAATGGCTTCCCGCAAGGTGAATGTGTTGGTTGTGCGAATCGATTACAATTATCAGTTCGAAAGTCATCCGGAGTTGCGCGCCAAAGATTGCCTGACCAAAGCCGATGTTAAAAAAATGGTTGAAGTGTGCAAAAAGCACGGCATTAGATTAATTCCGCAAATCAACCTGTTGGGCCATCAGTCGTGGGCAGGGAAGCTGGGGAATTTGCTTGAAGTGTATCCGGAGTTTGATGAAACGCCAAACGTAAAAATGCCGGAAAAATATGTTTGGCCAAATGCTGATGGCCTTTACTGTAAAAGTTATTGCCCTTTGCATCCGGGTATTCATAAAGTGGTGTTCGAACTGATGGATGAAATTTGTGATGCCTTTGAATCGGATGCCTATCATGCCGGGATGGACGAAGTTTTTTATATTGGCGATGACAAATGTCCACGTTGCTCAGGCCGCGATAAAGCTGAACTTTTTTCAGGAGAAGTAAATGCCATCCGGAATCATCTGGCTTTGAAAAACCGTCAATTGTGGATCTGGGGTGACCGTATGATCGATGGCAAAACAACCGGGATGGGTATGTGGGAAGCCAGCATGAATAATACATACCGCGCCATTGACCTGATTGCAAAAGATGTGATGATTTGTGATTGGCATTACGAACGTCCGGATCAGACCCCGGTTTTGTTTGCCATGAAAGGACTCTCGGTAGTGACCTGTCCGTGGAAAAATGGTGAAAATGCCATTGTCCAGGCACAAGATATGAAACGATTGCGAAATAATGCCACTTCGGAACTGAAAGACCATTACCAGGGAATGATGCAAACAGTCTGGAGCGGAAATTCTTCTTTTCTTGATGAATTCTACGGCAGAAAACCGGCAAGTGTCAAAAGTGAATCAGCTTGTTTTAAAGCTCTTTTTACGGAGATTAGTAACGCAGAAATGGTGAAGTAAGGACTCGATCGTTTTCTCAGGTAAATAGACAATTAGTGGTTTATAAATTGACTGAATAGCTTGTGCTTCGTCCACCTCCTGAAACTATGAGCGCATTTGTTTCCAAGAGGTATTGAAGGTCTCTTGTTGCTGTTGCCTTTGATATTTTACAGAGGTCTCCATATTTCTTTGCGTTCATTCCTCCGGTAAAACCATTTGGCCCTTCTTCCAGCATTCGTTTTATAACCCTTTTATGGCGGTCATTTAGCAGATTGTTGAACCTGTCAAAGAATTTTACCTTTTTTAAGGTAAATTCAATTTGATTTTCGGAATCGATTTGCGCTTCCAGGATTGTCTCAACAAAATATTTGAGCCAGGAATTTATCTCTAGTGAATATTGAGCTTTTTCAAGTTCCAGATAATATTTTTTCTTGTTGCTTTCTATGGTTTTGGATAAGCTAAGCATTACCGGTCGACCGATGCCTTGTGATAATGCCTTTTCTGCAATCGCCCTTCCTATTCTTCCATTTCCGTCTTCGAAAGGATGGATGGATTCAAAATAGAGATGTGCTATAGCCGAACGGACCGGGGCACTTTTAATTTCTTTACTGCCACCGGGTGCTGTATCATTGAACCAACCAATAAATCTCCCCATTTCCTTTGGCACTAAGTTTGAGGGTGGCGCCTCATAATGGACTTTCTCTTTACCCAATGCTCCGGATACTACTTGCATTGGTTCAGGATGGGTACGCCATTTCCCAATTTCAATTCCTTTCACATGGCTCAATAACATTGTGTGCCAGTCAAATAAAGATTGTTCTGTAAGCGGTTTGCCGAAGCTGTTTCTGACATCAATCATCAGTGAGCTAATCCCTGAGGTACGAATATCTTTACTTTCTGTCTGGGTAATCAATCCGAGGTTCTTTTTTATAGAGGACATGACATCTTTTCTGCTTAGGAATTCGCCTTCAATCTCAGAGGTTTTGACTGCTTCTGCCACCATAATTTCCAGCAGGGTTTCGGTCTGCATATCCTCCGGAATTGCCTGGAGAATACCTGAAACATGTCCAATCCGTTCATAAAATGAAAACAGATACTTTTCCAGATTTGTTAATTCAAATTTGAAATCAGGCCAATCTTTGTGTTGCCAGTTAAAGTTGTTCATGAGCCGATCATTCAGTTTATTCGGCTCAAATATAATAAAAACATGAGCCAAATAAAAATTACTTTCGACTCATATTTGAAATTCACAGATTTTAAATAGCTGATATGCAAAAGTTATTGAGGGATAAAACAAAAAAGAGGTCATTTCCGACCTCTTTTTTGTTGGTGCTCCTCAGGTAGGACTTGAACCTACGACCTACGGATTAACAGTCCGCCGCTCTAACCAACTGAGCTACTAAGGAGTTTAATTGCTTCAGTAAATTTTCTAAAGCGTTGCAAAAATAACACCTTTTTCATAAAATGGAAATATATTTGCATAAAATCACGGAAATAAATAACCACCATGGGCTATTTGAAGATATTGGGGATTGGAAATGCATTGGTCGACATCATTACAATGTTGGATAATGATAAGATTATTAAGTCATTAAACCTTCCAAAAGGAAGCATGACATTAGTCGATCGGGAGATGTCAGAGCGGGTGCAGCTGGAGATTGCGGACGAAAAGAGACTTCTGGTAACGGGCGGATCCGTGGCCAACGCCATCAATGGTGTTGCCAACCTGGGTGTTCCGTGCGGATTCCTTGGGACTGTTGGTATGGATGAGTTGGGAAAACTGTTCGAAGGGGAACAAATTAGCCAGGGGATTAAACCTTTGCTTATCCATTCAGACCTGCCAACAGGACGTGCAGTCGGTCTTGTTGAACCTGACGGGGAGCGCACCTTTGCTACTTATCTTGGTGCAGCTTCAGAACTTCATCCCAACGACATTACTCTGGAAAGATTAAAAGGATTCGATATTTTCTTTGTGGAAGGATACTTGGTCTACAACCATGCCCTGATCATGGCAGCAGCCGTCGCCGCTAAAAATGCCGGACTCACCATCGCCCTCGACCTGGCCAGCTACAATGTGGTTGAGGCCAACCGGGAAATTCTGAACGAATTGGTTGATAACTATGTCGACATTGTCTTTGCCAATGAAGAGGAGGCCAAAGCTTTTACAGGAGTGGAACCTTTGGAGGCTATCGGAAATCTGGCTCGTCGTTGTGATATCGCCGTGGTGAAAGTCGGGAAGGAGGGCGCCTATATTCAGCAGGGAGCTAATTTCCACAAGATACCTGCCGCCGGAGACCTCGTAGTGGATACAACCGGCGCCGGTGACTTCTTCGCTGCCGGATTCCTTTCCGGGATTGCCAAAGGATACGATCTGGAGAAAAGCGGAAAGCTGGGTGCATTACTGGCCTCCAGGGTTATCCGGGTACCCGGGGCAAAATTACCCGAAGAAGAGTGGGTAGAAATCAGAAAACTTGAAGATTTGCTCTAATTGAATATTACACAGAGTTATATAATAGTTTAAAATGTTTTTTTTGTTTGAAAAGTTTGAAATGTTGTTGTTTGTAACCCTTCAAACATTTTAAACTATTTTAGACATTTAAAACAAATTCAGTCACCGAGTTACATTGCAAAACAAATCTTTGTATGGCAAAAATTAACTGGAAGCCCGGCAATATGATCTACCCGCTGCCTGCGGCACTGATCAGTTGTGGCTCCACCCCCGAAGAGTACAACCTGATTACCGTTTCGTGGCTGGGAACCATTTGTACCGATCCGCCGATGTGCTATATCTCGGTGCGGCCAAGCAGGCACTCCTCGGGCATCATCAAAAGAACGGGAGAATTTGTGATCAACCTGACTACCCAATCCATGGCCGAAGTCACCGACTGGTGTGGAGTTAAATCGGGGCGCGATCTGGATAAGTTCAAGGAAAGTGGCTTGACCCCGCTTCCGGCTACGGTGGTAAAATGTCCGATCGTGGCAGAATCGCCCATCAGCATCGAGTGCAAGGTGATTGAGGTTAAAGAGCTTGGCACCCACGACATGTTTATTGCAAATGTGGTAAACATTATAGCTGACGACAGATACATTGATCCCGAAACCGGCGCCATGAGCCTCGAGAGCGCCGGACTGATGGCCTACTCTCATGGTAATTATTATGGCATGGGCAAGAAGATCGGGAAGTTTGGCTGGAGCGTGATGAAGGAGAAGACCAAGAAAAGGATAAAGGATAAGGGGTAAAGGATAAAGGATAAAGTGGGATTTAGTACGTGGGCTTAAATGTTAAGGCATAAAAAAATCAAACGATCAACCTAATCATGAAGAAATATCTAATTGTTGGGATGTTGATCCTGACCGGAATAATTACAATCAATATGAAGAACGAAAATATAGAGGTCAACCCGCTGTTGACTGAGTGGAAAACGGTGCATCAGACACCTCCGTTTAAAGAGATCAAACACGAGCATTTTGTGCCGGCCATCGACCAGCTTCTGACGGAGGCAAAAACTGAGGTGGATGGAGTGATCAATAATCCTGAAGCACCTACGTTTAAGAATACTATCCGGGCGCTGGAAGTAAGTGGTAAAAAGCTCTCAAGGGCTACCACGATACTCTTTAACCTTAACTCGGCAGAGACAGATGATACCATTCAGACGATTGCCAGGGAGGTCTCGCCAAAATTGTCGGCCTACCGAAACTATGTATCGCTGAACGAGAAACTTTTTCAAAGGGTGAAGGCCGTTTACAACCAGAAGGATCAACTGAATCTGAACCCTGAAGATCTCAAATTGTTGGACGACAGTTACAAAGGATTTGTCAGAAGCGGTGCCAATCTGGAAGGAGCTTCCAAAACCCGTTTCGCCGAGATCAATACAGAGTTGTCGAAACTTTCCCTCAAGTTTGGAGAGAATGTTCTGGCCGAGACCAACTCCTATCAATTGCTGGTAACGGATAAAAAAGATCTGTCCGGTCTGCCGGAAGGTGAAATCGAGGCCGCGGCGCAACTGGCCAAAGCCAAAAAGAAAGAGGGCTGGATGTTCAACCTGCAGGGACCTGTCTACACGGCCTTTATGAAATTTGCCGACAGCAGAAAACTGCGGGAAGAGTTGTACAAGGCGAACAATTCGCGTGCTTTCCATCCAAACAGCCACAACAACGAAGAGACCATCCGCAGCATCGTTAACCTGAGAATGGAGCGGGCAAAACTTCTGAGCTATCCTAATCATGCTGCCTTTGTACTTGAAGAACGGATGGCGGAGAGCCCGGCTAAAGTCAATGCATTTTTAGAACAGCTTCACGCGGCCGCCAGACCTTTTGCATTGACAGATCTGGCCGACGTAAAAGAATATGCCAACTCACATGGATTCAAGGATCAGCTGGATCGCTGGGACTGGAGCTATTGGTCTGAAAAGTTGAAAAATGAACGTTATGGTTTTGACGAACAGGCGGTGAAACCCTATTTTAAGCTTGAGAATGTGATTGGCGGAGTCTTTGAACTTGCTCACAGGTTATATGGTATTTCATTTAAGGAGAACAAGGCCATTCAGGTGTATCATCCGGATGTGAAAGCCTATGAGGTTTATGACAAAGATGGATCGTTCCTTTCTATTCTATACATCGATTTCTTCCCCAGGGAAGGGAAAAGGGGAGGCGCCTGGATGACGGAGTACCGCTCCCAAAGCAAACTGGACGGCAAAAACGTACGTCCCATTGTCTCCATCGTAACAAATTTCACAAAACCGACGGATACTAAACCTTCCCTGCTTACCTTCTATGAAGTGACTACTTTCCTGCACGAGTTTGGTCACGGACTTCATGGTATGTTTGCCAATACTGTTTACGAAGGGATGTCGGGAACGGCTGTCTACCGCGATTTTGTTGAACTGCCTTCTCAGATTATGGAGAACTGGGCGGTCGAAAAAGATTTTCTGGATATTTTTGCCACGAATTACCAAACCGGAGAGAAGATTCCGGCTGAGCTGGTGCAAAAGCTGCTTACATCAAACAATTTTCAGGCCGGACCCATGATTGAACGTCAGCTGAGCCTGGGAATGAGCGACATGGCCTGGCATTCGATTTCAGAACCGATGATCGGAAGTGTTGCTGAATTTGAGAAGAAAGCAGTTGCACCAACCGATCTCTTTCCGCCAATCGATGGATTTTGCATCAGTACTTCCTTTTCTCATATTTTTGCAGGAGGTTACGCTGCAGGCTATTACGGCTACAAATGGGCTGAAGTACTGGATGCGGATGCCTTCTCCCTCTTCAAAAAGAATGGGATTTTTGATACTGCGACGGCCGAATCGTTTCGCAAAAATATTCTCGAAAAAGGAGGAACCGCACATCCGATGGTGTTATATAAGGCTTTCCGCGGACAGGAACCCTCCATTACACCCCTACTGGAAAGAGAAGGTTTGAGCAAGAAATAATGTGAAAATTGGGAAATGTGAAAATGTGAAAATTTTCGCAATCAGCTTATTCGCAATAATAATTTGTATGAGTTACTTGAGTAGCGTATTTTTGTCACATGTCCCATCATTTTCACATTTTCACATTTCCCAATTTTCACATTGATCGTCATGGCTTCGAAATCATTAAAGAAATTTATCTATCTCTCAATCATAGCTGCGGTAATGACCATCAGCCTGAAGGGCATGGCCTATTTGCTCACTGGATCGGTGGGATTGCTCTCCGACGCGCTGGAATCGTGCGTTAACCTGATAGCTGCACTTTTTGCGCTGGTCATTCTGGCTATTGCTGAAAAACCGGCCGATGCCGAACATGCTTTCGGCCATTCCAAAGCCGAGTATTTTTCGAGCGCCATTGAGGGAGGACTTATTGTTTTGGCGGCTTGCAGCATCGTCTGGAGCGCTTATCCCAGGTTGCTAGATCCGCAGCCGTTAGAAAACATGGGATACGGGTTGTTGATCTCCCTTGCGGCCTCATTGATTAATTTGGGGGTTGCCCTGGTATTGTTGCGCGAAGGGAAGAAGAGCCATTCCATTACCCTCACGGCAGACGGCAAGCACCTGATGACCGATGTCTGGACCTCCGTTGGCGTTTTGGCCGCCATTGCCATGGTGAAGCTAACGGGCTGGCTAATACTGGATCCTATTATCGCTATGCTGGTAGCCCTGAACATCATCTGGACGGGATACAGGCTGATGCAGCAATCTGCCAGGGGGCTAATCGATACGGCAATTCCCAACCATGAGCGAGAGCAGATTGAGCAGATTTTCGATCAGTTCAGGCAGCCTGGGATTGAATTTCATTCATTGATGACCCGGCAAGCCGGTCAGCGGAAATTTATCTCGGTGCATATTCTTGTGCCCGGAGAGTGGACTGTGCAGCGCGGACATGATTTGCTGGAGATCATCGAGGCAAAGGTTCGGGACCATTTCCCCATTCCTGTCACTGTTTTTACCCATCTGGAGCCGGTTGAAGACCCGGTCTCACACAAAGACATCGGGATCGACAGAATATAAGGGGGTTCTGGTATTTTTTCTATTTTTGCACTTTACAAATGCGTTACCATGTTAGATAGGATCAAGGAACTTCAAAAGGAGATAGAAGAGCACGCCGTTCAGTCGGCAGCGGAGCTGGAAGAGCTGAGAATCAAATATCTCAGTAAAAAGGGTGAGATCTCGAAATTGATGGAAGATTTTAGAAATGTATCCGCCGATCAGAAAAAGGAGATCGGTGCGGCAGTCAATACCCTGAAGAATTTCGCACTTGAGAAGATCAAAATATTGAAGGAGGGTTTGGAAGAGAAGAGTACTGAAGCCCAAAAACTGGATCTTTCCCTACCGGGAGATCCGATGAAGGCAGGAACCCGCCATCCTATTTCTATCGTGAAAAATGAGATGCTGGAGATCTTCAAACGTTTGGGGTTCGTAGTCTCTGAGGGACCTGAAATCGAAGATGACTGGCATGTTTTCTCGGCGCTGAATTTTGCCGAGGAGCACCCTGCCCGCGATATGCAGGATACCTTTTTTATTCAGCGTAACCCCGATATCTTGTTGCGTACACATACTTCATCCGTGCAGGTACATGACATGGAGACGATGAAACCTCCTATTCGTACCGTGACTCCCGGCCGGGTATTCCGCAATGAGGCGATCTCTTACCGGGCACACTGCATGTTTCACCAGATCGAAGGTTTGTACATTGACGAAAATGTCTCCTTTGCCGACCTGAAACAGACGCTGCTCTATTTTGCCAAGGAGCTTTTCGGCGAAAAGACGGAGATCCGGATGCGCCCTTCTTACTTCCCCTTCACCGAACCTTCGGCTGAAGTGGATGTCTCGTGTTCGATCTGTGGCGGCAAGGGTTGTAACGTCTGCAAATACACCGGATGGCTGGAAATCCTTGGATGTGGCATGGTTGACCCGAATGTTCTGGAAGCCTCCGGCATCGATAGCAAAAAGTACACAGGTTTTGCCTTTGGCATGGGCATCGAGCGCACCGCCATGCTTAAGTACGGTATCAACGATTTGAGGCTCTATTTTGAGAATGATGTACGGTTTTTGAACCAGTTTGAGGCGGCAAACTAAGGTAAGGATAAAGGATACTAAAGAAGGATAAAGGATAAAGTAAAAAGGATAAAGTAAAAAGGATAAAGGACGGGACTCCCCATATTGTAGTCAAAAAAGGGAACGATAGCCATCTCATTCGCTCTGGCAGAATCAAGTGCCAACCTTGAATCTGTTAAATTTTCTGATCGGAAAACCTGTTGAAGATTGCCTGAATGCATAGCAGACTCAGGCAATTCCAATTATTATTCTGAATTTTCTGATCAGATAGTTTTCCATCAACAAATCCGTTTAAGCAGCCCAATAATCGTTCGCTATTGGTGTGGTGTGTTTAACTATAATGTAATTATTATTTATAATCATTCCAATTAATTAATAGATTGAACAGCCTTGAGCTAACTCGCTCCTTCAATGAACTTTCTCATATGCCAGACACGATAATTGTAATCAATATAATTTGTATATTGCGGTAGATTTCTTTAACAATTAAATATGAGAAGAATTGTCCTAATCCTAATTACTTTATTCTGTCAAAACCCTACCTTTTCGCAGGAAAACTCCTTGCCAAACCAGATTACTCTATGGAATCCGTATGAATTAAAATTTACGCAAGACAACAAATATCTGGTAGCCAGTTCTCCAAACGATTCAAAAATTTGGAATTTGGGGAACCTGGAGTGTATTGCTATTACTCCAAATTTTTATACAAAAGATACAAATTCTACGGATAATTCCTGGACATATTTGCCTGATACCAATATGTTCTTCTTTCATCAAACTATCTTAGGGAATGGTATTTTTTCCATAAATGCTGACGGAATATCTACTACAACAGTAGGAGAATTGGGAGGTGGCAAATACAGTAATTTTCATTTTGATAGCCCGCCAAGTTTTTTCTTAAGTTCGGAAATACTTTTAACTATCAGGGTCGATAAGAAATATTTGCCCTACATTTCTATAGAAAAAGTTGGCGAAACCAAACCTCTTTTTACTGCTAAAATTGATGGTAAAAACACGTTGAATGTTTCCAACAAGCATTTTACAGTTTTGAAAGGCGAAGGCAATATATATTATTTGCTCTCCTTACGTTCTGCTGCCTATTCTGAAAATGCCGAGTGCGTCGTTACGGAAATCAATTTGGATACCCAACAAACACGGATCGTTTCTAAGGGTTTGGTTGTACATGTGGGTGATAATTCCAACACTGCGTCGATTCACGAACAATTGAAATTAAGCGCTGAAACCCCCAATTTTATAGTCTTAAACTTGGGAGGTCTGGTTTATGCTGTTCGCAAAGCTGACGGGAAAGTATTACCAAACGCTGACATACTATCAAAATTTCCAGAGCACTCATTTCCTGCTATTTGTGGCGAACGCGATGGGAAATTGATTGTTCGTTCGTTTGATCTGGGTGATAAGAAAGGTGTTGTTTTCCATACTTTCGACTTCGATTCGCAAACCAGGTTAGAACAAATCATGCATTTTGGTATTGATATTTTTACTGTAAAGGAATATCGCATAGCCGTTTCCCGTAACGGAAAAGAATTTGCTATCGCTTACAAATGGGATAACGACAAAGGTTTTAAAGTTGCCTATCTCGATACCCACAAAATGACCATGTTACGCGATAAATCCAATTCAGTTGAAAATTTTCTAAAACAACAGGCCGAAGATCAAAAAGCATTTCAAATTGCCAGGGAAACGAAAGTAAAGGAGTTGCAGGATAAGTCAAAAGAACAAATAGTTGCAAGGGCCTGGTATGCTGTTATTGACAAAAATAACGATCGCACCGGGCTTGGTTTTAAACTCGATTGCGATTCCGGTGGCAATATATCGGGTTATTTTGAATATCGTTTTACCCCATCCGGCATGGGACATACCTATTATTATGATGCCCAATTTGAAGTCACGGGCCATTTTATTGACGGGAAAACTTTTGTAATAAATATTGGTAGAACCAAATTCATCAATGATAAACTGGATGAATCGCAATTCAAATTGAAAGTTCTCACATTCGAAATTCTGATAAATCCAACTTTTGACGGATACAATATTCACAGCAAGGAGTTTGGGGGGGATTTTTTAGAGGGATATATTGACAGCCATTATTTTTAAACACTTGTACAATGATAAAATTCTTAGCGGCTATTGTCGGAATAACATTTTTGGTTTCTTGTCAGCAAAAGGGAACACCTCCGGATCCCCAGCAATTTGTCAATTTGAGCATTGATAAATGGAAGAAAGAATTAATTATCAATGGGGAGGTAGGAACCCCTTGCGAGGAGGATTACATGAAATGGATAGCCAAAAATCCGGAGAGCTATTATGGACTTCCATCAAGTATCAATGTGAAAATATTTGATGCCAATAAGGATCAGGTGAACGATCTTTTGCTCTATTTTCCGGCAGGAAATGCTTGCACTGGCGGGCACGAAGAAGGTTCTGATTTTGTAAAACTGATTTATTCCAACGGGAACGATTTTCTGTCAAATAGCAATCTCAGGGATAAAATTGCATCAAAAATTGAACATGAATACTATGCGCAGACCAATACGGATGTAGAGCGGGCAATATTTTCCATAAAAGAGTTCAATACTGAAATTTCAGGAACATATCAGCTTTGGACTTTGGAAGACTCTGATTGTTGTGCCAGTGTGGAAGGCTCGTTCAAATACAATCCATTTACTTTTAAAATTGAAATTACCCATCAAATTGCAAAATAGAGAGAATAGAAAAATTATAAATCAATGTAGACTCAAAAAAGATGAAAACGAAATTATTATTAGTTGTATTATTTGTTTTGACATTATCAAATGTTAAGGCGCAAAGCCCAGGCAATGCAAAAACAGATGCTGAATTGCCCAAGGTGGTATTCGCCAATGACTTTTTTTCCGCAACACTGGAAAAAATCTTGAAATCGTCAGGGATTGAAGTTCTTGATACTCAACCCACATTTTTGAGGATTTACCTGGGGAAAGAACTAAAAATTAGTACTTATATTGATATAGATGGCGATAAACAATATTTGATCTTCAATGGTAGTAATGCTCTCAAAGAGGGCACGACTCCTGCTCAAGCCAAAGAATTGGTCTCGGATATAAATTCGCAAACCAATTTTATAAAAGCCGGATATGATCAGGAACACAATAAAATTGAGTTTCGCTATTATTTTTGGATAAAGGACGGTTTTACCGAAAACTCGATCATAAGCGCTTTGGAAATGTATAGAATAACCTACATGTACACATTCTCTGTCGATAAAAGTGATTTGTTGAAATAGACTTATGTTTGAATCGAACGGTATGAACAAAATAATTGCTGTCGCGATCGCCATCTGTTTCTCGATCATTACTAATGCCCAGGATATTCCGGCATACAGCAATTTTCCGGTGAAACTTGAAAAAAAGGAAGCAGGGAAAGTGAATTTGTCCAGTCATCCCAAAGCAAATAATTACAGAACCAACCTGAAAAATGCTTTGAAGAATAATGAGGTCAATTTTGCGGGGAAATACATTATTGCCCAATGGGGTTGCGGAACGTGTTGTACCGAAACTGTCATTATTGATGCAAAAACCGGGAACGTTTTTTTCCCTGTCGAACTGCAAGGTGTTTTGGCCGGGGGATTGGCTATGGGCGACCATGATATGGTAGAGTACAAAAAGGATAGCCGGTTGCTTGTGATTTATGGTTATGCCGGTTCAGATGATGAAAGTTCAAAAGAATCCCCGCTCGGAATCTCCTATTATCTTTGGACAAACGGCGAGCTCAAACTGCTTAAATTCGTAGATAAGAAGAACTAGGGAAAGGATAAAGGATAAAGGATAAAGGATAAAGTAAAAAGGATAAAGTACTGGACTCCCAATATTGGGGCAAAAAAAAGAACGCCTGAATAATTTACTCAGACGTTCTTTTTTTAGTTTCCGGCACGAATTTCGTATTACTACAATGCCACTTTATCCTTTTAACTTTATCCTTTTAACTTTATCCTTTTAACTTTATCCTTTTAACTTTATCCTTTTAACTTTATCCTTTATCCTTCTTTACAGCGTCTTGGCAACCTCAACCTGCTCAAACGCCTCAATAAAGTCTCCTTCGTGGACATCGTTGTAGTTCTGGATGTTCAAACCACACTCGTAGCCTTTGGCCACCTCTTTGACGTCATCCTTGAAGCGTTTCAGTGATTCGAGTTCGCCGGTGAAGACGACGATACCGTCGCGGATCAGGCGCACCTTCGAGTTGCGGATGATCTTGCCATCGCGGACAATACATCCGGCAATGGTACCCACCTTGGTGATCTTGAAGGCGGTGAGAACTTCCGCAGTACCCTTGATCTCCTCTTTGATCTCCGGCGCCAACATACCCTCCATGGCCGACTTGATTTCGTTGATCGCATCGTAGATGATGGAATAGAGGCGAATGTCGATCTCCTCCTTCTCGGCCAGTTTCCTGGCGCTCATGGAAGGACGGACCTGGAATCCGACAATGATGGCATTGGAGGCGGAAGCCAGCATGATGTCTGACTCGGTGATCTGACCGACTGCTTTGTGGATCACGTTGACCTGGATCTCGGTAGTCGAGAGTTTGATCAGTGAGTCGGATAGCGCTTCGATCGAACCGTCTACGTCGCCCTTCACGATAATGTTCAGCTCCTGGAAGTTGCCGATGGCAATTCTTCGGCCTATCTCGTCGAGGGTAATGTGTTTCTGTGTCCGCAGACCTTGCTCACGCTGCAATTGCTCGCGTTTGTTGGCAATCTGGCGGGCTTCGCGTTCGCTCTCCATGACGTTGAATTTATCGCCAGCCTGCGGCGCTCCGTTCAATCCGAGGATCAGTACAGGTTCTGCAGGACCGACGCTTTCGACGCGCTGATTACGCTCATTGAACATTGCCTTGATGTGACCGAAGTGCGGTCCGGCCAAAAGTACATCTCCGACCTTCAGGGTACCCGATTGAACCAGGATGGTAGCTACAAAACCACGGCCTTTGTCGAGGGTAGATTCAATAACCGAACCATTTGCCCGTTTGTTTGGGTTGGCCCTCAGATTGAGCATTTCAGCTTCGAGCAATACTTTTTCGAGCAGTTCAGCAACACCCAGTCCGGATTTGGCCGAAATATCGTGTGACTGATATTTTCCTCCCCAGCTCTCGACCATATAGTTCATGTTGGCCAGCTGGTGTTTAATTTTTTCAGGATCTGCTGTGTGTTTGTCCACCTTGTTGATGGCAAACACGATGGGAACGCCGGCAGCAGAAGCGTGGTTAATTGCCTCGATAGTTTGGGGCATCACATCATCATCGGCAGCTACTATGATGATAGCAATATCTGTCACCTGGGCACCACGGGCACGCATGGCGGTAAACGCTTCGTGACCCGGTGTATCGAGGAAGGTAATCTTGCGACCGTCTTCCAGTCTTACATTGTAGGCGCCGATGTGCTGGGTGATACCACCTGCCTCGCCGGCGATTACGTTGGCTTTACGAATATAGTCAAGCAATGAGGTCTTACCGTGGTCAACGTGTCCCATGACGGTTACAATCGGCGGACGGGATATAAGATCCTCTTCAGAATCTTTCTCTTCAAGGATGGCTTCCTGTACTTCGACAGAAATAAATTCAACCTTGTAACCAAACTCATCGGCAACGACTGACATGGTCTCTGCATCAAGACGCTGGTTGATGGAGACGAACAATCCCAGTGACATACAGGTCGCGATAACCTGAGTCGGGTTGACATCCATCATGCTTGCCAGTTCACTTACAGAGACAAATTCGGTAATTTTGATGATGTTTCTGTCGATGTCTGCCTGCGCACCCTCTTCAGCCATCTTCTCAGTGTAGGCCAGACGCTTGTCGCGACGGTGTTTGGAACCTCTTGTTTTTTGGCTTTTGGTGGTCAGACGGGCAAGGGTCTCTTTGACTTGCTTTTGTACATCCTCTTCGTTGACCTCTTTTTTAAGCGGTAATTTTTTCTTTACAACCAGGGAACTCTTCTTCTTGATCGTACTTTTCTCTTTTCCCGGCTCTTTTTTCTCTTTCGTATCGTCGCTCTTCTTCTCAATGTTCAGCGGAACACGCTCTTTGGCATCTTTGGAAACGCGTTTGCGTTTTTTCTTGCGCAGGGAGCGGTCTTCGTCACGGACTCCGATACCTTTTTTAAGTCCTTCGGCAGGAAGATCAATCTTTCCTACGACTTTAGGTCCTGAAAGGATCTCTCTGGCATGTTTGAAAATCTCTTCCGGAACATCTACCAGATCGGGGAAGATCTCTTCCAGAGGATCTTCACGGTGTTTCCCCTCGCGGCCCGGTTTCGATGGTTTTCCATCGGGGCTTTTGGGAGTGATATGTTTTTTCTTGGTCAGGGTAATCTCTTTCTTGCTCTTGTCCGAAACTTTCGAAGAATCCAGATCGATTTTCCCGATAATATTGATGTTGGCCTCAAGCTGGGTAACGTTGGAGATCATTTCAGGAGCGCTCTCAACATTCTCAGCCTTGGGAGATACTTCAGCATCTAATTCCGGTTCAGAAACAACAGGTGGTGCGGCAGCAGTTTTGGGAGTAGCAGGTTTTTCAACGACAGTTTCAGATACCTGTTCCGCTTTTTTCTCCTCTTTTACTGGTTTTGCAGCCGGCTCAGCAGGTTTTGATTTTGCAGAGAGGTTTTCGAGGTCAACAGAACCAACCACTTTGATGACAGGTTTTTCCAGGAGAGGGGTATGCGTGATCTCTGTTTTTGTTGCTTTGGCTTGTGGCTCATGGTGCTTGAAATCTGCGCCATGGTGTAGACTGTTGTCCGTAATGTTGACAGAGTCATCTTCAAAGTCGTCGGCCTGAACTTTATTTTCACCATGATGAACATCTTCGATGGAGATGGTATCTCTTTTCAAACGGCCGGGACGATGCATATCTGCCTCTACTTTGGCATCATGGTCCTTACGAAACTGTTTTTCGAGGAGCATCTGGGCATCGACATCGATCTTCGCGTTGGGATCAGGGGTCATTTTGAATCCCTGTTTATTCAGAAACTCCACGAT
>JAPLDT010000019.1 GCA_026391315.1 Bacteroidia bacterium | reverse complement strand
ATTTTTTGGGCACAATGTGAAGATGACAGAAAATATTTGTGCATAATGAAGCTGTTAAATACATTTTTGCACCTATTTGATATTCAGTATATTACAAAATCTGTCATTGGTAGGAGGAACGACGAAGCAATCTGCTGATAATCTGTTAAATATACAACAGATCGACGGTTCAAATATACTTTAACTTTATCGTTGCACAATCCCTTTATGACAGTTTTGAAAAATCTGTCATTGGTAGGAGGAACGACGAAGCAATCTGTTGCCTATCCACTTATTCACTCAACTCCAACCACCTGAATTCCTTTTCTTCAAGTTGCGAGTTTATTTCGCCGTACCGAATTGATTTTTTGTGCAGTGCATCGGCTACCAGCATGCCTGAGTTGAGTTCCTCCTCTAAATTCTTCTTCTCTTTTTCCAAGTGACTGATCTCTTTCTCGAGGTCATCCAACTCCTTCTTCTCCTTGAAACTCGGTTTTTTCTTTTCAGGCGCCGTCTTCTCCCTGACAGGTTTATCAATCTTAATGCTGCTTTGTTCTGCCTTGGCCCGATCTTCTTCCCAATCACGGTACTCTGTGTAATTGCCCGGGAAGTCTTTGATGACTCCGTCCCCTTCAAATACAAAGAGATGATCCACAATCTTGTCCATGAAAAAACGGTCGTGCGAGACCACGATGGTACAGCCGGTAAAGGATTTAAGGTAATCTTCCAGTACGTTCAGTGTCATGATATCCAGATCGTTGGTTGGCTCATCCAGAATCAGAAAGTTGGGATTACGCATCAGGATGGTGCAGAGGTACAATCGTCTTTTTTCTCCGCCGCTCAGTTTGGCAACCAGCGAATATTGTATTTCGGGAGGGAAGAGGAAGTAGGTAAGGAACTGTGAGGCGCTAAGTTTTGAGCCATCGCCCATTTCGACTACTTCAGCGATCTCCTTGATGATGTCGATGACCCTGTTTTCGGGCGAGAATTGGATGCCATCCTGCCGGAAATAGCCGAAACTGACTGTTTCACCCACATCCATTTTGCCGCTATCGGCTTGATAAAGACCAGTAAGCAGATTGAGGAAAGTACTTTTTCCGGATCCGTTTTTCCCGACAATGCCGATTTTTTCGTATCTGGCGAACTTGTAACTGAAATCTTTCAGTATAATGATGTCTCCGAACGACTTGGATACGTGATCGAGGTTGATGATTTTATTGCCCAAACGCTGGGAGTTGATGGCAAGTTCGAGCCGGTCGTCATCGATGCGTCTGGATGCTTTTTCTTTGAGCACCTGTGCATTTTCTGTTCGGTATTTTGATTTGTGGGTTCTGGCTTTCGGCATCCTCCGGAGCCAGTCGAGCTCAGTCCTGAACAGGTTCTTTGCCCGCTCAATCTCGGTGTTCAGATTTTGAATCCGGTCGTTACGTTTCTCGACATAATAGGAGTAGTTCCCTTTGTACCTGAACAGTGACTGGTCGTCCAGTTCGATGATTTCGTTGCAGACCCTGTCGAGAAAATATCGGTCATGGGTGACCATCAGCAAGGTACATTTGGATTTTTCGAGGGTTCGTTCCAGCCATTCGATCATCTCCAGATCGAGGTGGTTGGTCGGTTCATCCAAAATAAGAAAATCAGGTTCGTCAATCAGCACATGGGCCAGGGCAACACGTTTCTTCTGTCCACCGGAGAGTTCGCGGATGGGTTGCTGCAAATCGTGGATATTGAGCTCAGTGAGGATCTGCTTGATTTTCAGTTCAAAATCCCAGCAATTCAAACGATTGATCTTTTCCATGGTCCTTTCGATGGCTTTTGGATCATGGCTTTCCAGCGCACTCTCATACTCACGAACGGCAGAGATGGTCTCGCCGGAGGAGCTGAAAGCGGCCTCCAGAATTGTTTCATCGGGATTCAATTCAGGCAGTTGGCGCAGGTAGCCGATACGGATGTCGTTGTTGAAAATGACTTTCCCGCTGTCGGCAATATCGCCGCCATACAAGATGTTCATCAGCGTCGTTTTACCGGCTCCGTTTTTGGCGATCAGGGCCACTTTATCGCCCTGGTTGATGGTGAAGGATATATCTTTGAAAAGCGGAAGGTCACCCCAGCTTTTTGTAAGGTTGTCGAGTTGCAGATATGGAATCATAGAAAATTGTAAACTGTGGCAAAGGTAACATCTAACTGGAAAGAATTGGTGGTTCGGTTCCTGAAAGTCTTCGAAGTCGCCCAGCTATTTCTTAGCGACAAATTCTATTATTTTTCCCTTTATTCACGGTTGATTTTTTTATATCCGTTTCTATTAGGACAAATTTTTCTACACTCATGACAAGCATAGATTTCGACTCCTCGCTTATTATTTATCTCAGCATGTTCCCTGCACTTTATCTGCGAAACGACTGAATCCAAACCAATAGCTCCGACAGGACAGTTTTCTATGCAAAGATTGCATGAATCCAAGCACTTAACAGAATCACTAAGTTTGTCAGGAACTAGTTCAGCATCAGTTATCACAGCTCCGAGTTTAATCAAATTGCCAAACAAATCATTGCACAGTAATGAATTCTTGCCAATATATCCCAATCCTGCCTTATATCCTAAATGCTTTAATGATAAAATCCCCTTTCCGGTTTTTGATTCTTCATCCCAATAATCATAAGGTGTAGAAGGTATCATTACGGCATGAAATCCACACTGCTCAAAGTGCATTGCAATTGACAAAGAAATCTGACTAACCCTTGACATTGCAATATCTTCAATCGCGGTATAGGGTGAAGGGGAATCAATATACAATGAAGTACCCGGAATCCTGCACGCAATTGAGATGATTGATTTGGTATTTTTATAAACATCTGTCGGATGAAATCCTTTCGGAGAATCATCAAATCTGTCAATGGATGCAATTCCACATAAATCAGCCCCTAATCCTCTGGCTAATTCTTTTATCCCGTTTGAAGTTATCATCTGTTATCTGTTTTTTGTGTTCTGATTAAGGCTGTCATTGCTGTTAATCAAGTATCAAATTATCTGCAGGTAACAAATTTACATATTTTCCCTATTTTAGCTTCCAAATAGAGAACTATGCAACCAAAAGAAATTTGTGACAAAGTAATTGAATGGTTTCAGCAAAACATGCCGGTAGCCGAAACGGAACTCCGTTACCAGGATCCCTTTCAACTTTTGGTGGCAGTTATTCTCTCGGCCCAGTGCACCGACAAAAGGGTGAACCTGATCACGCCCGCACTTTTCAAACGTTTTCCAACAGCTGCAAAAATGGCAGAGGTGGAACCGGAGGAGGTTTTTGAAGAGATCAAATCCTGTTCCTATCCAAACAACAAAGCCAAAAATCTGGTTGGAATGGCTAGAATGCTGTTGTCAGACTTTCAGGGTATTATGCCGGAAGAGATGGAGGAGTTGATCAAACTGCCGGGTGTGGGCAGAAAGACGGCCAACGTGATACTTTCTGTGGTCTTCAACAAACCTGCCATGGCTGTAGATACGCATGTTTTCAGGATATCCTCAAGGCTTGGCCTGACTGTAAATTCCAAGACCCCGGAAGAGACAGAACGTCAGCTTGTTAAATTGTTTCCACCTGAGCTATTGCCCGTTGCCCATCACTGGTTGATCCTGCATGGACGATATGTATGCGTTGCACGAAAACCGAAGTGCGGGGAGTGCGGATTGCAGCCGTGGTGTGCAAAAGTAAACGTCGCAAATTAGTTATTTGTCTTATATCCTATCCGTTTTCGGGGAGTTGGATTTTCCTGCCTGGTGATAAGTTCATCGAGGTAGCTAAATACCAGTTCGATGTTCTTGTCCTGATTTTTGAGTCTCTTTTTGATCTCCTCTATTTCCAGTTTCAGACTCAGAGTATCGGTGAAGATTTGCCTGATCCGTGTGAATATGCGCATGATCTGAACGTTTACACGTATGGCCCTATCGCTATTCAGGATTCCAGACAGCATTGCAACTCCCTGTTCTGTAAATGCATACGGCAGCGTTCGTGTGCCACCCCAACTTGCTATTCCAAATTGGAATAGCAAGATTTTGAATTCCTCTTCGTTAAGTTGGAACATAAAATCATCCGGGAATCGTTTTATGTTGCGTTTGACCGATTTATTTAAATTTCCTGTTGTAACTCCATACAAGGTGGCCAAATCTCTGTCCAACATTACCTTCTGATCCCTTATCATAAAAATCTTGTCCATGATTTTTATGTCTGGGACTAGACTTGCATTTTCAACTTTCATTGGATTGATTTTACGAGTTTTGTAACAATAAAACCCAAGTATTACCTTACCATAAGTTACGGTATTTTAGGTAATTATCCAAATAATAGTTGAAATATTTGTCAGGTAAAATCAAAATGCAATTAAAAATGCATCCATCGCTTTGGTTGGTTTTCCATCGTCTCCCCAGGCGCTCAGTGCATAATGGCTCCAGCTTCTGGCCCCTTCGGGTTCCCAGTAAAACACCCCCAATCCTTTGCTTTCGGGAACCTCTTTTACCTTTTTCTGAACGGCAACCAGCATATCATACGTGTTTTGAACTTTGACATCTTCGCCCCCTACTTCTACCACCATCACCTCTTTTCCATATCTGTAAAACAAATCATTCATATTTGACCCAAGATCGGTAACCGAAAGAGTATAGTCAGGCTTTCCATCAAGCCAGTAAGGATAATAGGACAAGCCAATGACATCGTATTTGGCCCCATTTGCCTTTGCCGCATCAAACCACCACCTGAAACGACCGCTGTTGTTCCCCTGGTCCACATGAAGAATGACCTTTGAATCAGGACTAACGGCTTTGATGGCATCATAACCTTTGTTGATCAGTTGTGCCAGTTCCGGCCAATTGTCGGTACTTCCTTCGGGAAGGATCATGCCTCCCGGTATTTCATTCCCGACCTGAACCCATTCGGGAGTTATACCAGCTGTTTTCAATGCGGTCATCACATCAAACGTATAATCGTAAAGGTCTTTCAGTAAGGCAGGGAAGTCATGACCTTCCCAGGCTTTGGGTTTTATCTGTTTGGAGGGATCGGCCCAACTGTCGCTGTAGTGAAAGTCAATCATCACCTTCATTCCCCAATTTTTAGCCCGTACAGCCATTGCTACGGTCTCATCCTTGCTGCAATGACCGCTGAATTTGTCATCTGAAGGGTTCACAAATGTTCTCAACCGAATAGCATTGATTCCATGGTCCTTCAGGATTTTAAAACACTCCTCAGTATTGCCCTGGTCATTGTAGAATTTATAGCCGGAAGCTTCCATTTGTGGCAGCCAGCTAATATCGGCCCCTTTGACTAATCTATTATCTGTCGGTGGGTTTTGTGATGTCACTGCCTTGCTGCATCCAGTAAGCATAAGGGCAAGAAGGCAAAAAAACAGCAGGCTTTGAAAGGAAGTTTTCATGATCGCAATATTAAAATCGGAAAGAAGTAACTAGAGTGACTAAATTGAACTAAAGTTAATAAAGTTATGGACTCCGGACAAATACTTCTTTTGGTGAAATACTTTAGTCACTTTAGTTCAATTTAGTCACTCTAGTCACTTTCATAATTCTTCGAAAATTTGCTTAAAATATTTTTATTTCAGTCAAACTTTATACTTTTGCAGTGAATTTCTTGAAATTAATTTTCAGTAAAACCAATAAATTAAGTTATGGCTTATAAAATTTCTGATGCATGCATCGCTTGTGGTACCTGTATCGATGAGTGTCCTGTTGAAGCGATCACCGAAGGTGAAATCTACAAAATTGATGCTGAACTTTGCACCGATTGTGGATCATGTGCCGAAGTATGTCCTACTGATGCTATTTCGCCTGCCTAACAAGACAAAAGACTTTAAAACGACCTGCTTGATTCAAGCAGGTTTTTTTTTGCTTTTATTCAAAATTTCTTATCAGAAATTTTGAATCTCCGATTTTTTTTTTATCTTTATAAAGTCAAAGCTTTAACCTACTCATTTTCAATATTTTTCAGTCATGGACTTGCTGCTTCTTAATATCAAGGAGTTGGTTCAAACAGGCGAAAATCCAGCCCCCTACCTGGCAGGTAAGGAGATGTCGTCTATCCATTCTATTAGAAATGCCTTCCTGCTGATCCGGGATGAAATGATCGCAGACTATGGCCCCATGAATTCCCTGAGTGGATCAATCGCGGAAGATTCTGATCAACTGATGGAGATTGATTGCAAAGGGAGGCTGGTGTTTCCAAGCTTCTGCGATCCTGATTCCCATCTGCTTTACCCTTTCGGGACTGTCCCGGCATTTTACAGGCGTGGTCCGGGAAGAGTCAGAAAGGGGATTGGTTTCTCGGATTCTTTTGTTGGACTTCATGAGATGTCTATCGGGGAGCTCTACCTCCAGGCAATTGATCATCTCAAAGAGGTAGTCAGAAAGGGAACCGGAGCCATTGAGATCAAAAGCGGGTACGGTCTGGAGGCAGAAGATGAGATTAAATTGCTGCAGGTCATAAGGAAATTGAAAAGTACCACTCCGCTCGTGATCAAATCCACTTTCCTGGGATCTCATACCTACCACGAAAATTTCCGCAAATCACCCGCAAAGTATCTTGATCATATTTTGGATATCCTGCCAGCCATTGCACAAGAAGAACTGGCCGACAACCTTGATTTGTACTACGATCATAAATTCCTGACAAGAAGTGAAACGGAGATGCTTATGTTTGCCGGTATGCGCGAGGGTTTGACTGTGAAGTTGCATTCCGATGAGCTGGGTCTTAACCATCTCAATGAAATGAACCTTAAAGTGTGTCTCGATATCCTGGATGCAAACGAACCAATTTCGCCGGATAAGATTGACAGGATGGTAAGGGCAGATATTTTTCCCGTCATCATGCCAGGCGCATCCTTTTTTCATAACCTCTCTGCTTCCTCGGCCCGCGAGATGATTGATGCAGGTCTGCCTCTGGCCATTGCCACAGATTTCGATCCCGGATCGATGCCTTCGTGCGACATGAAATTCATGCAGTCCCTTGCTTGTATCAAATATGGATTGATGCCGGAGGAGGCCATCAATGCTTCCACAATCAATTCTGCCTACCTCATGGGCATTGGAGAAGGATATGGAACCATCACCAAAGGAAAAGCTGCGAATGTTTTCGTGACAAAGAAAATTCCATCCTACGAATACTTTCCTTATGCCTTTAGCTCTGACCTGATTGAGATGGTGATTTTGGACGGGGAGATCCATTAAACAACTTTTTCAAGATCGCTAATCCATGAACAGAACTAAACTGGTTTCCTTGGTAGGAATTTGCTCGGCCGGAATAATTTCTGCAGCTTTCGGTCAGATTATTCCCAAACAGCGTCCCAACATTATCTACATCATGTCTGACGACCATGCCTATCAGGCCATCAGTGCCTATGGTACCGGGTTGAACAAAACTCCCAACATCGATCGTTTGGCCAGGGAAGGGGCTATCTTTACCCGTGCCTGTGTCACCAACTCCATCTGTGCCCCAAGCCGGGCAGTGATGCTAACTGGAAAGCACAGTTTTATCAACGGGAAAATTGACAACAGATTACCGTTTAACTGGGATCAGGATAATTTTCCTAAAATACTGCAAAAGACAGGTTACCAAACTGCCATGATCGGCAAAATCCATCTGGACGGACTACCACAGGGATTCGACTTTTCAATGGTTCTTCCAGGACAGGGCCAATATTACAATCCGGATTTTCTTATCAATGGGGTAAAGAAACGCATCGAAGGTTATTGCACTGAGATTACTACCGAATATGCCCTGAAATGGCTCAGCGAGATGCGAGACAAGAGCAAGCCCTTCTGCCTGCTATACCACCAGAAAGCCCCTCACAGAAACTGGCTTCCTGCCAAGAAATACCTTAACCTCTACGATGATACAACCTTTGTCCCCCCTGCAAACTATTATGACGATTATCAGGGAAGGGGAACTGCCGCCCATACACAGGAGATGAAAGTGGACGGCAATGCAAGGTGGGGACATGATTTCAAGCTGATTACCGACCCTGATGGAAAGGCGACCGGCTTCGAGTCTGACCTGAATCGTATGACTCCGGCACAAAGGGCAGACTGGATGGATGCCTACGAGGGCGAAAATCAGGCTTTTCTGAAGGCAAAGCTAACCGGCAAGGCCTTGGCTGAATGGAAATACAACCGCTACATCAAGGACTATCTCAGATGTGTAAAGTCTGTCGATGACGGAGTCGGTGAGGTACTTGATTACCTCGATAAAAACGGATTGGCCGAAAATACCATCGTGGTTTACACGTCTGATCAAGGGTTTTACCTTGGCGAGCACGGATGGTTCGACAAACGATTTATGTACGAAGAGTCCTTCCGGACACCCTTGCTGATCAGGTATCCCAAAGAGATCAAGCCGGGTACAAAAATCAACAAACTGGTTCAGAACCTTGACTTCGCCCCAACGTTTCTGGATTATTGCGGCGTAAAAATTCCGGCTGATATGCAGGGAGAATCATTCCGGAAACTGGTAGCCGGTAAAACAGGCGAATGGCGTGATGCTGTCTACTACACTTACTACGAATACCCGGCTGAACACATGGTCAAGCGGCATTACGGCATTGCGACCGAACGATACAAACTCATGCATTTCTATTACGATATCGATGAATGGGAATTGTACGACCTGGAGAAAGACCCGCACGAAATGAAGAGCGTCTACAATGATCCGGCCTATGCTAAAGTTCAAAAAATGATGCACCAACGGTTAACCGAACTGCGGGCCAAATACGGGGATTCAGATGCCAACGATCAGAAATTCATTAAGATGTATATGGATAGGATGAAAAAGGGGACAGGGAAATAGTAAAAACAGGTTTAAATTGTTTGAAGGGCTTGAAATGTTTATGATGTTTAAAATGTTTTAAACTCCTGTACCTAAGGAAATTGATGTATAACGTCATAACCCTATAAACTTTATAAACCCTTTAAACATTTCAAACAATTTTAAGAATTTTCCCCTCTCACAAATAATATACAAATCCCACGCTTCCTATCACCACCTGTTTTGGAACTTTGGTACTTCCGGTATTGAGTATATCGACGGATGTGGATCCATTCGTTTTGGTCGTTTTAAGCTCTTCGAAGCTGTTCTTAGATTTCGAGTGCTGGTAATCCAAAGCCACTTTAAGTTGTAATTTATCAGTCACCTTGAACCTAACTGCGCTCCCTGCCAGTAAATCCAATGAAACATGAATGTTGTTGGTGTTGTGCTGTAGGTATTCCCAACTTCCGGAAGAGGGTTTGTAAAGTAGTTTCTGGTTAGGAAGGTAGGTCACATTCATTCCGGCCATTGCCTGAAAATCCCAGGCAAACCGGTCGAAATTGATCGAAAAAACGGGTCCGAATACCAAACTGTTCGACATCCACGAATTGACTGTCAGCGTCAGGTTATCCCTTTCAGCTTCGGTAAATGGTACCAGTTTTTTCATCCGGTTCTCCATCATGGTGCCCATTCCGTTGCGGTCGACAGGATTGTTGTTGAGCATTACCATCCCTTTAAGTCCCCAATGGTTACTCAGAGGATAGGTTGCATCCAGATTGAGCGCGAATCCCTTCAGGGCAAATCCTGCACCGGTTTTCGCCGGATTAGTATCTGCGAAAGATCCCAAAGGCAGGCAGCCTCCCATCGAGATCGAAAAATACCAATTGTCGGGTTGTGCAGACAATGGTATGGACAGGAGCATTAATGCACAAACAAGCAGAAGGTTTCTCATGATAAATGAGATTAAAATCGTGAAAATCTTTAAAAAAGCAGGGAGATATAAGGTTGAATCATCCCCTGTATAATCTTTCCGGTTGCCGGATCCAGCTGTGATCCAAAGAGGCTGTGGGGGATCGAGAAAATTCCAATTGTTACCAAAGCAGCAGCAACTACCCAATACCTGGACTCTTTTTCCCAGTTAAAGAGGAACGCGATGACCCAAGCCGCAAAGGCTATCAAAGTTTTGTTGTCGGTAAGGTCCCATCCGTAGGGAACCCCGGCCCATAGTTCGTCGAAGGCATACTTTTGAACAATCGGACCCATGATCAATCCGCCGACAAATATGGTAGCCAGCGTTATCTTCATCATTTTCAGCGACGGGATTTTGAAAAGGGCGAATACTCCGGCAACGTTGCTGAACAACATGGCCAGAAACATGATCAGAATATGCGGAATCAATACAACTTCCGGTACGTGACCTTTGAAACGGATAACTGTTGGTGTTCCGTTGTTAAGAGCAACCGTTTCTCCTCCTTTATTCAGAGAAATTTTATATTCCAGCTTACCGGCCATTCCCTGGTGAGGTAATGAGGCAGTAAGGACACCACCTTCGCGGGTCATTGGTAATTTGATAAAATCTACCTTCTGAGGGAAAATTCTGTATTCAAGAGTTCCCGCAACTTCAGGATCCTGGACTGTGATGGTAATGGGACAATCCCCGCTGCCATCAAAAGATCGTAGCAGTTTGAATTTATAGGTTTGTCCCGAAATGGTGGCACGGGTTCTCTGGGGGTGCGTAGGTCCGGTTAATCGTTGGTATAAGGCTGCTGCAACGGTTAGTAAAACAGCAAAGATCCAGATGAAGGTTTTCTTTGTTTGCATGATCGGTCTGTTAATGGTTCTATTGTCAATGTTGTCAATTCACGAACGGTCAACGAATTTTTCTTTCATTCGATTCTCCGCCACTATTCCTTGATAAATAACACGGTGAAATTACAACAATGCTTCAGTGAAAAAAACAGCATCCTGAATATTTTCATTTTCCTTCATAAAAATTGGACACAGAGGCAGATATGAAGCTGAGATTTCTTATTTTTACGCTTCATTCATCATTTTGAATTTACTACCATGGAATTAAAATCTAAACTATTTTTAGGAACTCTTTTTTTACTAATGACAGCATCGCAACCGCTCTTTTCGAAAGATGGAGCCAAAGGGAAAGAGGAGGGAACTGTCACTTTCGCCGACAAAAGCGATCAGAAGCGGGTTGACATTCTGATGGACGGAAAACTCTTTACCTCTTACATCTGGCCCGACAATGTGATGAAGCCGGTTTTGTACCCTGTTATTACCGCTTCGGGAGCTGAGGTTACCCGTGGTTTTCCGATGAAACCAAGGGCAGGAGAGCGGGTAGATCATCCACATCATGTTGGTATTTGGTTCAACTACGGTGATGTTGATGGATTGGATTTCTGGAATAATTCAGAAGCGATCCCTGTTAACAAAAGGAGTGGGTATGGAACCATCCATCAAAAATCCATAGTAAAGAAAGAGGGAGGAAAAGGCCATGGAGTTCTCGTGGTAACTGCTACCTGGGATACCCCGGATGGAAAAAAATTACTTGATGAAACGACAGAGCTGCATTTCATCAACCAGGGGAATACCCGCATCATTGATAGAATTACAAAACTAACTGCAGGGTCAAAACCTGTTTCTATGGCTGACAACAAAGAGGGTGTCGTCGCCATTCGTGTGGCCCGTCAGTTGGAACTACCTCAAAAAGACGAAGTTATCATGACCGATGCGAAAGGAAACCCAACTACTGTGAAAGCCATGAGCACAGAGGGAGTTACCGGAAGTTACAGAACCAGTGAAGGGATCAAAGATGATGCAGTCTGGTCGACCCGCGGAAGATGGTGCGAACTGAACGGAACCATCAACAATGAGAAAATTGCCCTTGTGATTTGCGATCATCCTCAAAACGCAGGCTATCCAACTTACTGGCACGCAAGAGGATATGGTTTGTTTGCTGCCAATCCACTCGGATGGAGCGTATTTACCAAAGGGAAAGAGAAATTGAACTATAGCATTTCTGCAGGAAAAACTGCAACATTCCGGTATAGAATGGTCATCCACAATGGATCAGATCTTTCTGACGAGGCTATCAATGCACTGGCCGATGAATTCGCAAAGAAATATTGAGAGACAGCGTGGCTCAACGATAAAAAAATCCGGATTCAATCCGGATTTTTTTATTTTTACCATTCGTAAACAAACTAGCACCTTCCAACAAATTCGATGGCCTTAAACTACATTTGGATTTTCTTCTTTGTAATCGCCTTCGTGATTGCGCTTTTCAAACTGATCTTTCTGGGTAATATGGATACCTTTTCAGAGATGGTGAATGCTACCTTTGAGATGTCAAAAACAGGGTTCGAAATCTCGTTGGGTTTAACGGGTGTTTTGACCTTTTGGTCGGGAATCATGAAGATCGGGGAGAAGGGGGGAATTGTCAATATCGTATCCAAATTGATCGGCCCTTTTTTCAACAAGCTATTCCCTGAATTGGGGAGAAACCACCCAGCCTATGGTCCGATGATGCTCAATTTTGCTGCCAACATGATGGGCCTCGACAATGCGGCTACTCCAATGGGACTTCAGGCCATGAAGGAGATGCAGGTAAGCAACCCCAACAAGGAGGTAGCCTCCAATGCTCAGATCATGTTTTTGGTATTGAATGCCTCCGGATTGTGTCTGATACCTATCTCCATCATGGTATACCGGGCGCAACTGGGCGCCAAGGACCCTTCAGACATTTTTATCCCCATCCTTTTTGCTACGTTTTTTGCCAACATGACAGGTTTGATATCCGTCTCCGTTGTGCAAAAGATCAAACTCTGGGACAAGACGATTCTGGCTTACCTGCTCGGAACGACTGCCCTCGTGGCAGCTTTGATCTTTTCGATCAGCAGCATGTCGCAGGAACAGATCTCCATTTTTTCGAAAGTTGCCACCAACGTGATCCTCTTCTCGTTGATCATGTTTTTCATTTTGCTGGGCGTCAAAAGTAAAATCAATGTCTACGAGACTTTTATTGATGGCGCTAAGGAGGGCTTTTCTACTGCTGTCAGGATCATCCCATATCTGGTGGCCATCCTGGTTGCAATTGGCGTTTTTCGGGCATCAGGGGCCATGGATTTTTTGGTAGCCGGGGTTAAATGGATCTTTGATTCGTTGGGCATAAATTCGGAGTTTGTGGCAGCCCTTCCGACCGGACTGATGAAACCATTGAGTGGAAGCGGTTCGCGCGGAATGATGATCGATGCGATGAAGATGTATGGGGCCGACTCTTTTGTGGGCAGGCTCTCCTGTACGGTGCAGGGTGTTTCTGATACGACTTTCTTTATTCTGGCCCTCTATTTTGGCTCTGTAGGAATCAAGAAAACCAGGCATGCACTTGCCTGTGCCCTGCTGGCCGATTTAGTCGGCTTGATAGCCGCCATCCTGATCGGTTATCTCTTCTTTCATTAATCTGACAACAGATGAGACAAAAATGGATCATTGAGGAGGTTGAAAAGGTATTTGAAGAGCTGGATGTCCATCTCTCGTCAACCGAAGCAGTAAGTGGTTTAAAATGCCCGGATTTCTGCGGGATGTGTTGCCGTAAGGCCGATATTGAAGCCTCTCCCATCGAGTTTATGCCGCTTGCAGCCTGGCTTTATCAAACCGGAAAAGTAAATGATTTCCTGACCAGACTGGATCATCCCAAACATGGATGGTGTGTGTGTTTTGATCCAGATGCCGCCTCCAAAGGAGAGTGGGGCTGTCAGTTTTACGAAAAAAGAGGTTTGATTTGCCGGCTTTTCGGTTTTGGTTTCCGGTTAAACCGTGAAAACCTACCGGTACTGGTTACCTGTAAAATCATGAAATGTTCGCAGTCTGCCGCAGTAACCAAAGCTGGTGAGATGGCCGCTGTACATCCTGAGGAGATGCCCATTTTCAGTAACTATTTTATGCGGCTTCTGGCAATCGATCCCGACCTGGCAGTCCCCCAGATGCCTATCAATGATGCCATTCGGGTGGCTATTGAAAAACTTTACTTCTATTATTTGGACAAGGAAGAAGATGAGCACTGAGAGGATGAGAAGATGGGAAAATGATAGTTCCCATCTTCTCATTTTCCCATCTTCTCATCCTCTTTTTTTATTTTGCTGTAAAAGGCTTTCGCCATCGTTTTGCCCCTGAACTTGGCCCTGTCAGCGATCATTCCTTCAAAGAGTTCATCCACGGTAGTACACCATACCTCTAGCCAGTGGTCGAAATGTTCCTTTTTTATCTGCATGTTGAAATGCATTGGCACCGGATTTCCAAAATAGTCGGGACGACGGAGCAGAACTGTGTGCCAGAAGCGGTAAAGCTTTTTGTGGTGGGCATCCCATTTCCCTTCAAGCCGGTCGTTGAAAAAGTGACCAATCGTCCCGTCTTCCCTGACTTTGGTGTAAAATGAATCCACCAGCCGGTGAACATCCTTCAGTGTTGTTATGTCTTGGGCCATGCGCATACTTTTTGGTAATCAAAAATCGCAAAAAATATCACACGAACCTTTGATGTTTTGGGATGGTCATCCGTATTTATCAAGATCCGTCACTTATTGAGAATGAATCTTTTTAGCATCAGACATCTAGATATTTAGATGAAAAGCGATAATTTTGGCCGAAATCAAATTATTAACAGATTTATGAAACCATCAAGGAGTTTTTATAACTGGATGAGCCTTACTGGGTTTGTTATTGCGGCCAACAGTTTGCTTGTGATACTTGTTTTATTCCTTTTCTCTCTTTTTTCTGCTCAGAGTAACGCCTATTTGGGTTTATACATTTACATTATTGTGCCAATGTTTTTGGTCATTGGCTTGTTGCTGATTCCTTTAGGTATCATTCTTCGTATTCGCAAAAAAGAGACAACGCCTGAAGATCCGGGCGCCTGGCCCGTATGGAACCTGAATGACCCGAAATTTCGTTCAGGGTTCATTACAATCTCGGTTATCACGGTTATCCTTTTATTGATTTCGGCAATGGGAAGTTACAAAGCATTCCAATATACTGAATCTGTTGAGTTCTGCGGCAAACTTTGTCACCAGGTGATGGAACCCGAATATGTCTCCTACCAGCACTCTCCCCATGCCCGCGTTGCCTGTGTGGAATGTCACGTGGGCGAAGGGGCTGACTGGTATATAAAATCAAAATTATCAGGACTTTATCAGGTCTATTCTGTTACTTTTAAAAAGTATTCCCGTCCGATAGAAACTCCGTTGCACAATTTGAGACCGGCCCGCGAAACCTGCGAACGCTGCCACTGGCCCGAGAAATTCTATTCCAGAAAGCTGATCAACATTCGCTCATACCTGACCGACTCGGCCAGCACAGAGTGGAACAACTCGCTGATGATGAAAATCGGTCCTGAATATAGTGCACAGGGTCTGACAGAAGGAATCCACTGGCACATCAACAAGAATTTCAAGATCGAATATGTCTCTACAACCAAGGATAGGGAGAGTATTCCATGGGTGAAAATGACCAATCTGAAGACGGGTGAGGTTAAAACTTTCACGGACAGCGAAAATCCTGTCACAAAGGCAACCCTCGATTCGATTCCTGCCAGGGCCATGGACTGCATGGACTGCCACAATAGGCCTTCCCACCTCTACAATTCGCCCACCTTCTATATCAACAATGCCATGGTAGCCGGAAAGATTCCGAAGGATCTTCCATACATCAAAAAGGCAGCCATGGAGGCATTGAAAACTTCTTACACCAGCATGGATTCTGCCATGAATATGATCAATCAGACCGTTGTTGATTTTTACAAAGGCGGACATCCTGATGTTTATGCCAAAGAGTCAAAGAGAATCACCGATGCCATTGCCGCGATCCAGGCTGAATATAAAAACAATGCGTTCCCCTTCATGAAGGCGGATGCTACCCGTTACCTGAACCACATTGGTCACCTCGAATCGGACGGGTGTTTCAGGTGTCACTCCGACCGTCACAAAACCGAAAAGGGGGAGACAATTTCGCGCGACTGTAACCTTTGTCATGTGATCGTTAACCAGGGCGTTACGGGTAATGTAACCAATAGTTCAGTCGATAAAGCGCTTGAATTCGTCCATCCTATCGAAATCAAAGGAGCCTGGAAAACCTCCTTCTGCTCAGAGTGCCACAAAGTGCTGTATGAATAGGAGTTATGAGTTATGGGTTATAAGTTATAAATCACTCCCATAACTCATAACTTATAACTCATAACTGTCTTATATTTGCTGGAATGAAGGTATTGTTGACGGGTAGTACCGGCTATATTGGCAAGAGGCTGCTTCAGAATCTTTCTGATAACGGGCACGATGTTACCTGCTTTGTAAGAAGTTTGGAACGGTTAATCATACCTGTGCAAACGAACGCGAAAGTAGTAGGACATGAAATTGATTTGCTAAAACCCATTCCTGACCATCTTCATTCGCTGGATATTGATGTGGCATTTTATCTGGTTCATTCCATGTCCTCTTCGATCGGTCAATTTATGGAAGAGGAGGCATTGTCGGCAAGAAATTTCACCACCTTCATCAATAAAACCAACTGCAAACAGATTATTTACCTCAGTGGAATCTCTAATTCACCAAAACTTTCGAGGCATCTTCAATCCAGAAAGAATGTGGAAAATATTCTCCGCGAGTCGGGTAAACATCTCACCGTCTTGCGTGCAGGTATCATCGTAGGCAGTGGCAGCGCATCTTTCGAAATCATCCGCGATCTGATGGAGATTCTGCCTGTTGTGGTTGCACCTTCCTGGGTTAAAACGCTCTGTCAGCCGCTTGGTGTTGCCGATGTGCTGAAATACCTCACCGGTTGCATGCTCAACCCAAAGACCTACGATGACATTTTTGATATCGGCGGACCCGAAATATTGTCCTACAAGGAGATGCTTTTACAATATGCCGAAGTGCGTGGTCTAAAAAGATGGATTGGTGTCGTTCCCTTTTTTAGTCCAAGAATGTCCTCCTACTGGCTTTATTTCGTTACTTCGACCTCCTATTACCTGGCTGCCAACCTGGTCGACAGCATGAAGGTTGAGGTAGTTTGCAAGGACAACCGGCTACAGCAAATGTTGGGCATTCAACCCTTAACCTACCGGGAAGCCTGCAAAAGGGCCTTGATACGCATCAACCTCGATACAGTCGCTTCCAGTTGGACCGATGCTGTCTCCATGACCAAAAGCAACCAGCTTTTCGGATACCTCGATGTTCCGGTTTTTGGTATACTCCGCGATAGAAGAAGCCTCAGAATTGAAGGCAATCCTGATAAGGTGCTGGAAAAAGTTTTCTCCATCGGCGGTGACAAAGGCTGGTATTTCGCCAACTGGATCTGGAGTATTCGTGGGGTGATTGATAAAATGGTAGGTGGTGTCGGACTGCGCCGCGGACGCCGGAACGCGACGGATCTCAATCCGGGCGATGCGCTAGATTTCTGGAGGGTTTTGATTGCCGATCGTACCAACAAACGGTTGCTGCTCTTTGCCGAAATGAAGGTACCCGGAGAGGCCTGGCTTGAATTTAAAATTGTCTTGAGGGAGGATGGTTTTTACCTGACCCAGACTGCTACCTTTATGCCGAAAGGGCTGAGCGGACGGATCTATTGGTGGGGACTCCTGCCCATTCATCTGGTGATGTTTCAGCAGATGATCAGGGCCATCGTACACAAATGAGGGGTGAAGATGGTGTCTGACATTTTTCTACCTTTGCGCTATGGATACATTGGAATCAGCCTTCACAATTGACCTTCACAACCCCTGGCTCGTAATTCCGGCCCTACTCTTTGGGTTGTTGATTACCTATTTTTTCATAAAATTCTTTTCCGTTTTCTTTCAGTTTATACAGGCCAAAGGATGTCTGACCGTGTTGCTCATCACACTGGTCGGGTTACCCAGTATTGTTGCGATCGCACTTTTATCGGGCTATACAATGGTTGCTTCCATTCTGATTCTCTTCGCCGTGATTGGGGTCATCACCGGATACATCGCCCGCGATTCGGAGGAGAACGTGGGAAAATTCGGCAATTTTATCATGATCGTATCCATCATTACCCTGCTGCTGGCATTGTTTCTGGTAAAGTTCACTTAGCGACATTTATCTAATCCTGATCTCTTTCGATTTTCAGACATTCTCTTCGCTTCTTGTCAGCAGTTTCACTAAGTAGAAACCAGATTGTTGATAGACCATTTCTTCCTAGTTGGGTACTGATCACAATTCATCATCAGCATGCTAAAGACAAAAAGAATGGATAATAAATCAGTACAAACCTGGCTTAATTGGAGTTTTTTAATAATTCCGCCAATTGTTTGTCCATGGTATCTTCATTTTCAGCTGAATATCCTTCCCAGGATCCTACTATTTTTCCTTTCATATCAATTAGTAATGATAGCGGAATTGGTCCTACGGGATAGTCATTAAGTATAGCTTTATTCATAGGTTTGTCATTCCTGAAAATTGTTGCCAAATTATACCAATGTTCTATACTTTCTTGTTTTATGGCTGAGATCCAGGAGTTTTTATCTCTGTCAAGGTTTGCAATGGCAATAATTTCGAAGCCTGTGGGATGGTATTTTTGATACAGCCTTTTTAAATAAGGGAAGCCTTTCCGGCAAGGGCCGCACGAACTTGCCCAAAACTCTATTAAAACAACGTTTTTGCCTCGGAATTGAGAAAGAATAATAGGTTGGTTGTTCAGATCCAGCGCCTTAAAATCCGGAGCAATGGCTCCAATTTGAGTATTTTCTTTTATTCGGATATAATTCAATGTGAATTGACCGGACATGCTTTCCTTAACCTTGCTATCTAGCTTGTTAAAAATAGATTTCGTGGAATCAAGCGATAAATATTCACTCTGATATAGTATTTCCAAATAATTTGGTGATATGAATGATTTTGGATGAGACTGGACAAACTTAAGCCAGATTGCACATCTGTCATTTTTAGCTTTAGCAATATTGGCAGCGATTTCTTCATTCTTTTTTTCCAGACGTTTTTTCTCATCTTTGTTTGAAGAACTGTTGATTGTTACATCGTTTTTGGAAGAGATTTTATACAAAGAGTCTAAAATCCTATTAACAGGTTCCTCCAGTTTATTAATCAATTTCGATTCTTCCTGTGTTTTTGATCCGGTCATTTTAAATTCTTCAAATTTGTCTTTGGCAAGAAGAATGTTCATCACTCCGGGTTCAATGTACATTTCAGTTCTGTCTAGCTTGTTATCGACTTTTATTTGAGCCCATGAAGGTTCATTAATTGTGCCTTCAAAAACAAATTCACCCTTAATTATCTTAACAGTATCGCTTACTACTATTGAGTCTTGATGGTACCTAATGATTATTTTACCGGTATCCTGACCAACAATCTTTCCATGCAGCGTGAAATTATTTGGATGTTTTCCATTTGGAGTGCAGTTGAACAGTGTTAAACAAAACAGGAGAAGTAGGAAAGTAATTAAGGGTTTCATAGTTTGGGTTTTAAGTTTTAAATGTCTTCGTTTTGCAGAATTTCGGTTATGATTGCAGTTGTAACATATGATCTGTTTAGGTTTGATAATTCACGGTAACTCGTATTTTACGCAATAAACTTTTCTGTTAATTCAGATTTCGGGAGTATAAATTCAGATTTATAATGGGTTTAGGCACTATAAACATACATAATATTTTTGAATGTTAATGAAATGTAGAAGATGTTATTGAGCAGAAATTTTGAATGGATTGGTGGGTTTTGGCTGAACTTTCCCAAAATTGACCGCCAGATAAATGGAAGAGGTTGGTACTCTTCAATTTATAATCTGTAATTTATAATCTTTAATTCTTAATTTTTCACCGCTTTCAGCAGTTCCTTCACCGCCTTATCCGCTGTGTCACACTCACCCAAGAGCTGAATAAACTTGCTGCCCACAATGGCGCCGTTGGTGCGGGCCGATGCGGCATCCAGGGTCTCTTTGTTGCTGATGCCAAATCCTACCAAAAGCGGATTGCGCAGTTTCATGTTGGAAACCCTGGTGAAGTAAGCCTGCTTGGAATCATCAAAGGCCTGCTGCGCACCGGTTGTGGAAGCGCTGGATACCAGATAGATGAAACCTTCCGTCTGTTCGTCGATGAGTCGTATCCTAGTCTCTTCTGTCTCGGGAGTGATCAGCATGATCATCTTCAGGTCGTGCCGTTCGGCGATAGACTTGTAGTTGGCCTGGTAGTCGGCGAAGGGGAGATCGGGGATGATCATGCCATCGATGCCCACCTCTGAACAGGATTTGCAGAATTTTTCGAAGCCGTACTGCATGATCGGGTTGAGATAGCCCATCATCACCAGGGGTATTTTTACTGTTTTGCGAACCTCCTTCAGCTGGTCGAAGAGCAGCCTGAGCGACATCCCGTTGTGCAGGGCATCCCCGGCAGATTGCTGGATTACCGGACCATCGGCCATCGGATCGGAGAAGGGGATTCCCACTTCGGCCATGTCGATGCCATTTTCCTGGAGGGCGGTAAGGATCGGCAGTGTGTCCCCCAATTTGGGGTAGCCGGCCGTGAAATAGACGGAAAGGATCTTGTGCTGCTGATTTTTGAAAAGTTGGGTAAGACGGTTCATCGCTTGTTCTGTTTGAGTTGTTGTATGAAATCTTTAAGTAAGGGTATATTTTTAATTCCGGGCGCTGTCTCGAAGCGGCTGTTCAGGTCCACCCCGGCGCAAAGTTTGTGTTGAAACCGGCTCAGCGCTTCCAGGCTGTCTGGGGCAATCCCGCCGCTGAGCAGAAACTCCGTAAACCCTTTGTATTGCTGCAGAATGCCCCAGTCGAAAGCCTCGCCTGAACCTCCGTACCCGGATGTTTTGGTGTCGAAAAGGAAGTAGTCGCAGAGTCCTTCGTACCCGGAAACGCGCTTAAGGTCTTCTGCGTTTTGGATGGGAAATGCCTTGATGATTTTAACCCAGTCAGAAAGTTGTTCGCGGAGTGAAATCAGGTATTCTGGTGTTTCAATCCCATGAAGCTGGATATAATCAAGGCGGTAATCCATGCATTTTGCTGCCACCACTTCAGGAGCTGCATTCACAAAGACGCCAACGACCTTCACGGTAGTGAGCGAGGCAACCGAAAGGGCTGTATCTGCCGAATCAACATACCTGGGCGAATGTTCATAAAAGATCAATCCGACCAGGTCGACCCCGGAGATTGCAGCCACCTGTTCGATGTTGCCAGGTTCTCTCATTCCGCAAACTTTAATTAGCATGGCTTATTCCATTTATAAATTTCGTCAGGGTCGCACCGGGGGTTCCGCCCCGCATAAAGGTTTCGCCGATCAGGAAACCGCGAAAACCCTCTGCCCGAAGTGCAACAACTGTGGAGGGTTCCGATATTCCGCTCTCTGAGACAAGCAAAACATTGCTGTCCACTTGCCGGAGCTTTTCAGCCAGCCGATACGAATGACTTAGCGAGGTTTCGAAAGTGCCCAGGTTGCGGTTGTTGATTCCCAGCATATCCACACAATCGTTGAGATGCCCCAGTTCGTTTTCATTGTGAATTTCGAGCAAGACCTCAAGATTCAGGGCATGCGCCGCTTTGGCCAGGGCAAAACACTCTTCCGGCGTGAGTACAGTGGCAATCAGCAGAATTGCATCGGCCCCTGCAATCCGTGCTTCTGTTAGCTGGTAAGGGTCGATGATGAACTCTTTCCGTAGCAAAGGGAGTGAAACCAGTTGTCTGGCTTGACGAAGATCCTCCAGCGAACCGCCAAAGAAGTGTTCATCGGTCAGGATGGAGCAGGCAGAGGCGCCGGCAGCTTCGTAGGCTGGGACCACCTCTGTCACTTCGGCTTCGGGGAAGATCCACCCTTTGGACGGCGATTTGCGCTTGAATTCGGCGATAATCCCGGTAGAGGAGGAGGCCAGTGCCGCACGCATCGATTTGGTGGCCCTGAGTGTAGGTTGGTCGAGTTGTTGCGCAAGCTTCTCAGGCGGAACAAGATGCTTCTGCTTTTCCACTTCGATGCGTTTTTGGGCGATGATCTCCTGGAGTATGTCTTGCATGATATGTATTTTTTTTAAGAACTTACACAGAGTTGCACAGAGAAGCGCAGAGTTTCACGGAGAAAAAATAACTATTTCTACCTCTGTGTACCTCTGTGCTTCTCTGTGCAACTCTGTGTAATATTTTTAAACGCACTCATCTCTATGAATTGAGTTCCACAAATTTCTTGAATTTTTGCATCGCTTTTCCGCTTACCAACGACTCTCGTGCCTCTTCGATGCAGAGGGCAATGCTTTTTTCAGGACAGAGTACCCGTATCGCGAAGGCCGCATTGGCCAGTACGCAGTTGGTCTGCTCTTTTGTTGCCGTACCATTCAGTACATTGTCAAAGATGGCAGATGCCTGCTCGACTGTTTCTCCACCATATAGATCCGCCTCAGCGTTTCTGGTAAAGCCAATCTCTTCGGGCGTATAAATGTGCTCGTTCTGATTGGAAATAACTTTGAATGAATCCGTTAACGAGATTTCATCGTAGCCATCCAAACTGTGCACTACCGCGAAACGGTTGCCGCTCTGCTGAAAGGAGTAACTATAGAGACGCAACAGGGGCAGATTGAAAACACCCAGCAGCTGATTTTTGGGTTTTGCCGGATTGACCAGCGGTCCCAGCATGTTGAAGAAATTGCGTACCCCCAGACTTTTTCTCACCCCGGCCACTGCTTTCAAAGCCGGATTGAAGATCGGGGCATGCAGGTAGACCATGTTCGATTCGTCGATAGATCGTTTTAGCCGGTCGGGATCTGTGGAGAATTTGACGCCGTGGTGCTCCATCACGTTCGACGCCCCGCACACGGAGGTGGCCCCATAGTTGCCGTGTTTGGCCACTTTGTACCCCGCGCCTGCCACCACAAAACAGGAGGCAGTTGAGACGTTGAAAGTATTTTTGCCATCACCGCCGGTACCCACGATGTCGATCGGATCGAACTCATTCAGGTCGACCTTCACCCGCATCTCCATCAACGCGTCCTGAAATCCGGACAACTCTTCGATCGAGATGCTCCGCATCAGAAAGACGGTAATCAGAGAGGCGATCTGCGCCTCGGTATATTTTCCTGCCACCATGTTCTGCAGGATCTCCCTGGCCTCATCGCGGCCCAGGAACTGGTGCTCAAAAAGACGATACAATATCTGTTTCATAATTTGTTAATCAAAAAGGATAAAGGATAAAGTGAAGAACGCTCGAATCTTGATTTTCCTAAACTCATAACTCATATCTCATAACTCATAACTTTTCTTCCAGCCAATTCTGCATAATCCTGCTCCCCAGCGGTGTCAATACTGATTCGGGATGGAACTGGACTCCCCTTACATCGTAGGTTTTGTGGCGCAGCGCCATGATTTCGCCCGAATCGTCGAGTGCGGTTACTTCCAGCGCTTCAGGGAAGTTAACTGGACTCACTGCCCAGGAGTGGTAGCGTCCGGCTTCGAAAGAGCTTCCCACTCCATCGAACAGGAGGTCTTGGCCGGTAACATTGATCTGCGATGCCACGCCGTGATGCACCTCCTTGAGATTGATCAGTGTTGCACCAAACACCTCTCCGATGGCCTGATGACCCAGGCAGACGCCGAGGATGCTTTTGGTGGGGGCAAAATGGCGCACAATTTCCAGCAGCCTTCCGGCTTCGGAGGGTATCCCGGGTCCGGGACTCAGCAGGATTTTGTCGTAGGCCTCCGCCTCTTCGATCGTGATCTGATCGTTTCTGAACACATCCACTTCGTAACCCAATGAGGTGATCAGGTGCACCAGGTTGTAGGTGAAGGAGTCGTAGTTGTCTATGAGCAATATCTTTTTCATGGTTCTTAATTTTTCAGGGTTTCGGCGATGTCGATCGCTCTTTTCAATGCGCCCAGCTTACTGTTGACTTCCTGCAGTTCGCTCTCGTCGTTACTCTTGGCCACAATGCCTGCTCCTGCCTGGTAAAAGAGGGTGTTTCCGCGGCTCACGAAGGTGCGGATGGTGATTGCCTGGTTGAGGTCGCCGTTGAAGCCGATGAATCCGATACAGCCACCATAGGCGCCCCGGTTGTGGGTCTCAATTTCGGAAATCAGTTGCATGGCTCTCACTTTGGGTGCACCGCTGAGGGTTCCAGCCGGGAAGGTATCGGCAAATGTTTTAACGGGATTGCTCTCCGGAAGGATGTTTCCGCTCACGCGGGAAACGAGGTGAATTACATGGGAGTAGTAGTGTACCTGTTTGTAGAAATTGATCCCCACGTCGTTGCAGTTGCGGCTCAGATCGTTGCGGGCCAGGTCGACCAGCATCACATGCTCGGCATTCTCCTTGGGATCCTGCAAGAGGGCCTCGCTGAGCGCCTTGTCTTCTACCACGTCACCACTACGGCGCACGGTGCCGGCGATCGGATCGATGGTGGCCCTTCCTCTTGTGATTTTGCAATGGGTTTCAGGCGAGGAGCCAAAGATCCGGAAACCGCCAAAATCGAAATAGAAGAGGTAAGGCGAGGGGTTCACGCTGCGCAACGCCCTGTAGACCTTGAAGTCGTCGCCCAGAAAGGGCTGTTCAAACCTTCTTGACAAGACCACCTGAAAGACATCCCCGCGAAGACAGTGGGAGATCCCTTTGCGTACCATTTCGCGGTATTTTTCATCGGTGATTGGTGATCGCTCCTGACCGTTGAGGGTAAAATCATAAGAGGCATAGTTGCGGTTGGCAATCAGCGTCTCCAGCCCTTCCAGGTTGGGCAATTCGCCCGATTTGGTCAGCTCAATCAGCGTTAATTCGTCCTTGTAGTGGTTGAACACCAGGATGTATTTGTATAGGATGTAGAGCAGATCGGGGGCGTCATTTTCTGTCTGGTGACTCTCGATGACGGCAATTTTCTCGAGGTATCGCACCGCGTCGAAGGCAGTATAGCCGAAGACACCGCACACATCGGCACGTTCTCCTGTCACCTCAAATTTTGCCATAAAGCCGTTCAGCGCTTCAGCCACGCCGAAAGTACCGCTCAATGGTTGCTCCATTGTGGTTCCGTCCGGAAACTGGGAAGTGCAGATGCCGCTGTTGATCCCAACCCTGGCAATGGGATGCAGGGCAATGAAGGAGAGACTGTTTTCATTTGCACTGAAGTCAGAACTCTCGAGCAGTACCGATTCCGGGTAGACATCCCGTACCTTCAGATAGATGCTGACAGGCGTATGCAGATCACCGAGTACCTGCTTGCTGCTGGCGGTGTATGCGAATCTGGTTAAATTTTTCATATAATGGTTATTTATTATTCAAAGGATAAAGGATAAAGTAAAAAGGATAAAGTGGGGAATGTGAAAATTGGGAAATGTGGAAATGTGACCCTTCGACTTCGCTCAGGGACCGGCTGCAATTTCCATATTTTGCAATTTCATGTCTCATCTCTCTTTCGTAATTTCCACATTTTCCAATTTTCACATTGCTTTGATGAAGGTGTCCATATCCTTATCCCCACGTCCCGACAAAGTGAGTACCACCACATCGGTAGGTTTGAAATCCACTTTGGAGAGGGCGCCGAGGGCATGGGCAGATTCGAGGGCCGGGATAATTCCTTCGATACGTGTCAGTTCGAATGCGGCCTCCAGGGCTTCGTCGTCGTTGACAGCCAGGATGGTTGCCCGTTTTGTGGCCGCCAGATTTGCATGCATCGGACCGATACCTGGATAGTCGAGTCCGGCGGAGATGGAGTACGGCTCTTCGATTTGGCCATCCTCACTCTGCATCACCAGCGATTTGGTGCCATGGAGAATGCCAACGCTGCCCAGTTGGATGGTTGCAGCGCTCTGGCCGGATTCGATACCGAGTCCGCCGGCTTCGGCCAGCACTATTTTCACCCGCTCATCGTCGAGGTAGTGATAGATGGTGCCAGCCGCATTGCTGCCGCCTCCCACACAGGCGATGAGGTAGTCGGGATAGTCGCGCCCCTCCTTGAGCAGAAGTTGTTTTTTGATCTCCTCACTGATGACAGACTGCAAGCGGGCTACCATGTCGGGGTAAGGGTGCGGACCAACAGTAGAGCCGATGATGTAATAAGTATCAGAAGGATTGCAACACCAGTCGCGGATCGCTTCGTTGGTGGCATCTTTCAGCGTCATGTTGCCGGAGGTAACCGGTCGCACTTCGGCTCCCAGCATCTTCATCTTTTGCACGTTGACGTGCTGACGGGCCACATCTGTTTTGCCCATGTAGACAATGCACTCCATGTTCATCAGGGCGCAGACGGTAGCGGTGGCCACCCCGTGTTGACCCGCGCCTGTCTCAGCGATGATGCGGGTTTTGCCCATTTTGCGTGCCAGCAGAATCTGTCCGATGGTGTTGTTGATTTTGTGGGCCCCGGTATGGTTCAGATCTTCACGTTTGAGGTAGATCCTGCAGCCATATTTTTCGCTGAGCCGTTTGGCCAGGTACAAGGGGGAAGGACGACCAACATAGTCTTGCAGCAACTGGTCGAACTCCTTTTTGAACTCTTCACTTTCGATGACCTGTAAATAGGTGTTTTGTAGCTCCGTTACACAGCGGTGAAGGATTTCAGGGATGTATGCCCCTCCGAATTCTCCGTAATAACCGTTTTTATCTGCCTGGTAGGTGTTCATATATGTCACTGTTTGTCTTCATTTCCACATTTTCCAATTTTCACATTTCTTATCCACTATTCTAAATTTGCCACCAAAAAAAGAGGCCTGCCGCGGTTGCGACAGGCCTCTTTTACTATATCAATTCAGGTAAATACAAGCGTTGCTTCCTTACGACTTTTGAGAGTTATAAGCCAGCCACCACCAATATGTATTTGCCAAACGTGTGATCATTGTAAACTTGTTTGCTGCAAAACTAGGAAAAAATCCTTACAACCCCTTGTTTTTCAGAAAAAAATATTTTGAAAGCACAAAATATTTCGAAAATCATTCGTTTTTAACGATTAAAATGCTTAATTTTCCCTGTTTTTCTTTTGATACTAAAAACAATTTAATCTCATATCTTATAGCTCATAACTCATATCTCATAACTGGTTTTTCATATTTCCTGTTGCGTAGCGTATCCCTTTTCTACCTAAATCCCTTAGATGAAACCTTGTTACTGCCTGATACTGCTGCTCTTCCTTGGAAGCTGTCTCTCTGTTTCCAAAGAGCAAAGAACGACTGTACAGCAATTTGCTGTCAGAGCCGGTAATTTCTCCACTTTACCTGAAAAGATATGGATGGAGCTTGCAGATATACGTGAGCTCAGGGGTGTTTATTACGCCAACTCCTTTACCGATCCTGTGACCCACCTAAGCGAACTGGATGCCATTGTTCAGGAGCGAATCAGCAACGACAAGATTCCCGCCAGGGTAAGGCCTGTATTCAAGATCCTCGAAAACTACGCCAACGGATTGGTCCAGCTCTCAAGCGATGCCTCTTTCAACTCCAACAGCAAATTGTATGGAACTTTTGGCATTGAGCTGGAAACATTGGTTGGCGATTACAACCAGACAACGGAAGTAAGCAAGCTGCCGCCCGGATTAGGTATCTTACTTACCGAAACCCTTAATTTGGGTACAAACGCATACCTGTCGAACAGGCAATCCAAAGCGCTTAAAAGATTTGTAAATCAGGCAGATACGCTGGTGTCCTGCCTTTGCGGCGAAATTGAGAAATATTTGTCGTCCGGGCTGCTTATTCAACTGATCAGTAATGAAGATTCGGGTTTGGGCGAAAGTTTCAGGTACTATTTTACCAAACGAATGCCTCCCTCGATCGAAAGTGAACGAGACTACATTGAATTGAAAAAGCGGGTAGAGCGGTTAAAAGAGTTTCGGCTGCAAACCCTCCATGCAGTAAAAAACCTCAGAATTGCACATCTGGCACTGGCAGAGACCCTCAACGAAACCAAAACATTGAAAGAGGTAACTGCCCGTCTGAGCGGTTTTTATACCGATGTTGAAAAGCTTTATAAAATGGTGGATGATATAAACAAAAAGATATAATAATGATAAAAATGGACAAAGAGATCACATTGGAAGAGATCCGGAAAGCTCAGTTTGACATTCTTGTTGCAATGACCGAGAAAAGCTTAAGTCCTGAAGCAGTTCAAAGTCTCGAAAAGACATCTCAGCACCTGAGAAATCTCGAGAGATTATTGGTCTCTTCATTTGAAAAGCGATTGATTGTTGCGTTGAAAAACGAAAGTATGGCCCTAAATGCTTTGACGGAGGAGATGAAAAGAACTTCGGAACAGCTCTCAGAACTGACCGTCACACTTCGAAAAATTGTTAAAATAACGGGTCAGATCATCGATATTTTGGAACTCGTCAAGTAAGATTCACATTTTTTCTCTTCATGCGAATATTTTTTGTTATTTAAAGGTCGCATGGAATACCCAAATATTCATTTTCTGATGGTGTGAAAATATACTCATGGGTATTTCATTTGCAAACTTAAGAACCGGTTCGCCGTAATAATTCGCAAGTTCATAGTTCATTTAAATTTGTAAATGTGAAAAATTTATCCCGTCTAAAACCCGGCGTTCCAAAACGTCTCCTTCTTTTTATTGCTGCCGCTCTCTGGACTTTCGCAGGATCAATGTTGATGTTCAAGGGCTATAAGATGCTTGATACAACCACCCGATTGCTTGCGCTGAAATTACTGGTGGCATTGGCGGGTGGTATCCTGTTCTACCTAAAGCTTTTCTCTAAATTATCCATGAAGCATACACTCAGAATCCTCAAAATGAAAGAGTCTTATCCTTGTGCTTTCTCTTTCTTTAATTTCAGGAGTTATCTGGTGATGATCTTCATGATCTCCATGGGGATTACCCTGCGGACCACTGGCTGGATACCATTGCCCTACCTCGCTTTCCTCTACCTGATGATGTCAGTACCGCTATTGCTCTCCTCCCTGCGATTTTACTATACAGGGTTTTACTACGGAAGGTTTATTGTGACCAGCGATGGGGGAAATGTTTAAAAAATTAAATGTTGACAATTGACAATGAATCAGATATATAATATATTTGGAAATAATTTGTCATTTTAAGAGACTGTTTAAAATTTGTTTTTTTGTCCCGTTAGGGATATTATGTCGGTAGAAAATGGATTAAGATCTAAATTCCGTCCCGTACGGGACGGGATATTTTGCGTTAAATTCTATTTCTACCGACATTATGTGCCTACGGCACAGACTTGATCCCGTTATTTCTGATGAATAATGTGGGAACAATAAAATTTAAACAGTTTCTAACTTTGGACATATATTCAGCAAACAAAGCATTTTCAATTGTCCATTGTCAATTACTTTTAACTACTATTTCAGATGAAGCCGAAAATACTCGTTGTTGCCGCTATTCCCAGGAAGGGTCTTGCAGAATTGGAACAAAAATTCGATTTGGTCTATCCTACCGAAAATTTCATGTTTACAGACGAGGAGCTAAAAGTGCTTATTCGTGATGTGGTCGGAGTTCTCTCAGTTTTCACAAAACCCCTTGCAGCAGAGGTGCTGAAAGATGGAAAACACGTAAAGATTGTAGCTAATTTTGGTGTAGGTTTCAACAATGTCGATGTGGCAAAAGCCACAGAGATGGGTATAGTTGTTTGCAACACTCCCAATGCTGTTACTGAACCAACTGCTGAAATGGCCTTTGGATTGCTATTGTCACTTACCAGGAATATTGCATTAACAGACAGGGGATTGAGGACCAATCCCGACTTCAAATGGGGCATGATGGAGAATCTGGGTACGGGCATTTTTGGCAAAACTGTTGGAATTATTGGCATGGGTCGGATTGGTCAGGCTTTTGCACGAAGGGCAATCGCCTCAGGCATGAAGGTGGTCTATTACAACCGCACCCGGTTGGCGGAAGATATCGAACGAAAATACGATTGTCAGCAAGTCAGTTTTGGAGAGTTACTCGAAAGATCGGATGTCATCTCCTTGCATTGTCCGCTGACGGATGAGACCCATCATCTGTTGGATGAAGCTGCTATGGTACGCATGAAGCAGGGAGCCATCATCATCAATACGGCCAGAGGTCCGGTGGTCGATGAAAAGATGCTCGTGAAGTATCTGCAGAATGGCAAGTTGGGCGGCGCCGGACTTGATGTTTTTGAGGCAGAACCGGTGATAACCCCTGAGTTGTTTGCTCTGGACAATGTTGTGCTTACTCCGCACAATGCAACCGGCACCATTGATAGCAGAATAGAAATAGGCCGCGAAGCCGCCGAAAATATGTTGAAATTTTTTGATGGCAGAAGGGATATTTCGATCGTTAATCCGGTTGTCTGGAGTTAGATAATATTTTACCTTTGAAGAAATTAACCACTTAAATAAATTGAAAATGCCAATCAACTATTACAAAAACATTCTGTTTTCAATGTTTCTATTACTTATTTCAATTGTAGGATATTCCAAAGCAACGGTTTCTGCCTTGAAATGTGAATATCAGATCAATCCAGTCGGGATTGGTGTTGCCCAACCTCGCCTGAGCTGGCAAATCGTTTCGCCTGAAAACAATTTCATGCAGCAGGCTTACGAAATCAGGGTAGCAGAGTCTCAGGGAAGCCTCTCAAGAGCCGGCAAACTGTTGTGGGAAACCGGAAAAGTGAACTCATCCGAATCGGTCAACATTGCCTATGGCGGACCCTCTGGCAAATCGATGCAAAGGATGTGGTGGCAGGTGAGGATCTGGGATGCCAAAAACAAAGCCACAGCCTGGAGCGAACCAGCTTACTGGGAGATGGGTCTCCTGGGAGAAGCCGATTGGAAAGCCTCCTGGATCAGACTTGGAGAGGAGCAGGATAATCTGGTTTCCCGTCCGTCTCAATATTTCAGAAAGGAGTTCTCCCTGAACAAAAAGGTAAAGTCGGCCAGGGTTTATGTCACTGCTTTGGGACTATATGAACTGCGTCTAAACGGTAAAAAGGTTGGAAATGACCTGTTCACACCGGGTTGGACCAGTTACAAAAATCGTATTCAATACCAGACTTACGATGTTACCACAATGCTTACCACCAAAAATGCCATCGGAGCAATTGTTGGTGACGGATGGTACCGCGGGAATATCGGTTTCAAAGGACAAAGGAGCTATTACGGCGATAAAAGTGCACTCCTTGCACAACTTGAAATCAATTACACCGATGGAACCAGGGAGACCATCACAACTGATTCGAACTGGAAAGCCACTACAGGGCCTATCCTCGAATCGGATATATACAACGGAGAGCGTTACGACGCAAGACTTGAGCTGAACGGTTGGGATCAGGCCGGATATGCCGATTCCAAATGGAAAAGCGCTACGGGATATGATTTTACAAAAAGTACCCTGATAGCTCCCCAGGGAGTTCCGGTGCAGGCCATTCAGGAGATCAAGCCGGTTAAACTGATCAAAACGCCCAAGGGTGAGTCTGTCCTCGACATGGGACAAAACATGGTGGGGGTAGTTAGATTAAAAGTTAAAGGCAACAGCGGGGATAAAGTAGTTGTAAAATTTGCCGAAGTTCTGGACAAAGCCGGAAATTTCTACACAGACAACCTTCGCGCAGCGAAATGTACCGATACCTACATCCTGAAAGGCGGAGGAGAAGAGATCTATCAGCCTCTGTTTACCTTCCATGGTTTCAGGTTTGTTAAATTGGAGGGACTTGCCGCTGAACCAACCATGGATCAGGTGACAGGAGTGGTAATACATTCCGCGATGACTCCTACCGGGAGTTTCGCATGTTCCGACTCTTTGATCAACCAGTTGCAGCACAACATCCAGTGGGGGCAAAAGGGCAACTTTGTAGATGTTCCTACCGACTGTCCGCAGCGAGATGAGCGTCTGGGCTGGACTGGTGATGCCCAGGTATTCAGTATGACGGCGGCTTTCAATTTTGATGTGGCAGCCTTTTACACCAAATGGATGAAGGATTTTACTGCTGATCAGCTGAAGAGTGGCCGAGTACCACATGTGATTCCTGATGTATTGAGTGGTGGCGGTGGCGCAACAGCATGGGCCGATGCATCCATCATCGTGCCCTGGACTGTATATCAGGTTTATGGCGACAAGCGGATCCTGGCAGAGCAGTACAACAGCATGAAAGCATGGGTCGAATACATGCATACCCGTGCCGGGGAAAAGAACCTATGGATAGGTGATGAGCATTTCGGCGACTGGCTTGCCTTTGCTACAACCAGCTCTTCTTATCCCGGTGCAACCACTGAAAAGGATCTGATTGCAACGGCTTATTATGCCCATTCCTCAAAGATTCTCAGCCAGATTGCAGCTATCCTTGGTAAGACAGAGGATGCCATTTTTTATGCCAACCTTTCGGCAGCAGTAAAAAAGGCTTTTATCGATGAATTTGTCACTAAGAACGGACGGGTTGTTTCCCATACACAAACAGGTTATTCGTTGGCGCTAGCCTTCGATCTGCTACCCGACAATTTGAAAAAGAGCTCTGCCGAATACCTGGCAGCCGATGTGAAAAAGATGGGTCACCTCACTTCGGGATTTGTGGGAACGCCATTGGTTTGCCAAACGCTTACATCTATTGGCAGGGATGATCTGGCCTTCATGTTGCTGAAAAGAACAAAATATCCCTCCTGGTTGTATCCTGTCACGCAGGGTGCCACAACCATCTGGGAGCGGTGGGACGGACAAAAACCGGACGGTTCTTTCCAGGATGTTGGTATGAACAGTTTCAACCATTATGCTTATGGCGCGATAGGAGAGTGGTTGTACAAGCATGTTGCCGGTATTGACCTGGATCCTCAGCATCCGGGTTACAAACATATACTGCTGACACCTCATCCCGGAGGCGATCTTACAAAGGCCTCTGCCGAATTTAATAGCCTGTACGGAATGATCAAATCCTCGTGGAAACTGGATAAGTCGCAAATGGTCTACGATGTTACCATTCCTGCTAATACCACTGCAACGGTCACCTTACCACACGCCGAGCTTGCGAAAATGATGTTGAATCAGCTTCCGGTTTCCGGTAGCAAGAGTTGCAAGGCAGAGCAGGTAAAAGATGCCACGACCATTGAACTTGGATCTGGAAACTATCAGTTCACCTATGACTCCGACCTATTTCTAACAAAGAAATAGCTGACAATAGTTGATACAAAAAAAGGAGGGAAATGATTGGTTTATTTCCCTCCTTTTTTTGTCATTGTCTCCAATATAAAAGGCTAACAGCCAATAGCTAACGGCTATCTTTACTCCTGTAAAATAGACCCTATCCTGGTCTTCGTCAAATGCTTGTCAAGTACCTGAATCAGTTTCCCTTTGTTAATGGGTTTGGTTACAAAATCGTTGCAACCTGCTTCCATGCTCTTCTTCTTGGTGGGATCAGATGCATAGGCTGTTACAGCCACGATTGGAATATCGGAATCATTCTCTCTGATTTTCATGGTAGCTTCCCATCCATTCATCTCAGGTAGCTGAACATCCATCAGAATAAGATCGTAATGTTTATGCAAAAACTTATCAACCGCTTCTTTACCGGTAATGGCCCTTTCATATCTTAAATTAATACTGGTGAGAATGGAAGACAATACCTGATAATTAATGTCTTCATCCTCTACGATCAGAATCAGTTCACTATTGAATTTGCTGTGGCATGGTTTTTTTTCCGATTTTTTTTCGGATAGGGTTTCAGCTTGTGATTGTACTTTGGGGATATCAAAAATAAAAGAGCTTCCTTTTCCGGGTTCGCTCTCCACATGGATATATCCCCCATGTTTCTCTATAAATTCTTTGCAAAGAACCAACCCCAGTCCGGTACCCTTTTCGTTTTCCGTACCATAAATGGAATTTTGCTTGTTATGGCAAAAGAGATTCTTTCTGGTCTCCTCATCCATACCCATACCATTGTCTGTGATTGATATTTCTGTTTTAATACCCTGATTGACAGATTTAATCTCAATGGTTCCGCCTCTGTAAGTATACTTGATGGCATTTCCTATCAGGTTTCGTAACACTGTCTGGATCATATTATTATCGCCAAAGCTGTATATATCATCGCCGGGTTCAAAAAGCAGGGTGATATTTTTGGAGAGCGCCGTAGGTGTGAAATTTTTCACTGTGATGTCTATGCAATGGGTCAGACTAAAAAGTTCCGGTTTAAATACTATGTTCCCAGTCTGGATAAGGGCCCAATTCAGAAGTGTTTCCAATAAATTATAAGTGGATTTGGCCGAATTCTTCAGAATTTCCAGCATTTTTAACTGCTCTTCGTTGCTGAAACTATCATAGCTCTCGATCAATACCTCCAAAAGGTCTGCGGAGGTTCCGATTGGACCTCTCAGGTCGTGGGCAACAATGGAGAATAACTTGTCTTTGGTAGTATTGAGGGCTTTGAGTTCTGATTCATTCTTCTTGAGTTCATTTTCAATTTTTTTCCGGTCAGTGATATCGTGAAAAATACCAAGGGTGGACTCAAAATAACCATTGGCGTTGAAGGTTGGAGTGGCAGTAACTTGCATCACCCTTGGTTCACCATCCGACCGGATAAACGCCATTTCATAGGTGCTTTGATTACCCTCCTGCCTTTCCATGGTCTGTTTCCTGACATGCTCGAAAGTCTCTTTTGTCACAAATTCATCCATCCCTCTTCCAACCAGCGTTCCGATGGGAACACCCATGATTCTGTCGGCTGCAGGATTCGCAAAAATGAACCGCTCATTTGGGTCGACAATTCCAAATCCTTCTCCTTGTATTTCAATTAGTTTCCGGTATCTTTCTTTGCTTTCAAGTAAGGAAATTTCCATCTCCTTACGTTCAGAAATATCCGTGAAAGAGACCACAATCTGGTTGATAAGCCGATCGTAAAAGACCGACATGATTCCAACTCTGACTTCTCCATTTTTCCTGATAAATCGAAACTCATAATTGTCTGGTACATCTGTAGATTGTTGAAGTCTAAGTCTGTTGTAGTCTGTCAATCGTTTAAGATCTGATTCAGGAATCAGACGTGTCCAGCTTTGACCAACGACCTCTTCGCGGGAAAAACCGGTCAGTTTGCAGTAAGCGTCGTTGACCATCGAAACAGTAGTGTCGGTTTCGAGGATAAGTATGGCTGAAGTGTTGTTTTCGAAAATGGTTCTGAATCGTTCCTCGCTGGTCAGGAGGGCAATTCTTGCCTTGGAGAGTTTGTGATCCAGTATTTTTGCCAAGGCATAAATAATGATGCAAACCAGAGGAATAGCTATAAAAAATTTAAATACAGAGGTTGTGAAGATGGATTGGTTTGAAAACAAGGATATTTGATCTACATAACTATCAATCAGTATCATCATAAGAATCATTGGCAGAAATGCCAGCAACAAACGTGACTCAACAGTAGTCCCTTTTACCAATTTATTAAAGAAAGATGACATAATTTTTCAAAATAATGTAAAGGATAATGTTGTATTTTGTCATAATCTGTAAACAAAGCGAAGGTAAGAATAGTTCATTCCTTTATCACTAAGGACTGATAATTTTAATTATAATTTAAATATCTCAATGAAATGTTATCTTTGAGAGTCAAATCAAAAGGGTTATAACATGCATAAAATTGTATTCGTTTTGGTGGCTTTGGTGGTATTACTGGCTTTTAAGAGCGACAAGAATGCGTATATGATTTTTGATGCGAAAGGCAAAGAGTGCCACTATGCTAAAATGCTTAATATAGCTAAGGAGGCGGATGTGGTCCTTTTCGGGGAACAGCATGACAATCCAATCAACCACTGGCTCGAGCAGGAACTCACCAAAGATTTGTACGAGGCAAAAAAGGAGAATTTGATCCTTGGAGCAGAGATGTTTGAGGCAGATGATCAGATAGTGCTGAATGAATATTTGTCAGGATCGTTAACTGAGAAAACATTCAAGGACGAATGCAAACTCTGGACCAATTTTCCAAGTGATTACAAGCCGCTACTTGATTTTGCCAAGAAAAACAAGCTAAGATTTATTGCCACGAATGTTCCAAGGAGATATGCCAATATGGTCTACACCAGAGGACTGGAAAAACTTGATAGCATCGAGCCGGAAGCAAGAAGATGGATCGCCCCGCTTCCGATTGCCTATGATAAAACACTGAAATGCTATGCGGATATTTTTGCGGCGGCAAAGGGTCACGGAGGTGAGAATCTTCCAAAATCGCAGGCAATCAAGGATGCCACCATGGCTTATTTCATTATAAAAAATTTATCTGCAGGTCAAACCTTCATACACTACAACGGCTCTTACCACAGTGATAACCACACAGCCATCGAATGGTATCTGAAACTGGCACGCCCCGACTTGAAGGTGGTTACTATTGGTTCCACAGAGCAGGATTCAATTGATGACCTCACCAAGGAGAATGTAGGACTGGGAGATTTTATTCTTGTCACACCTGCCTCGATGAGCAAAACCTATCGTCCTTAGAAAGAGTCCCACTTGGTTACCCTTACGAACCATATTGATGGATTTAATTACTATTTGCATAATCCTTATGATATGGATCTACAATTTGAACGCATTCAGTCGGGCTCGCACCGGCATCTCCAGGACCTTCTAGACCTCTATGTGGAATCCTTTCCTAATGAGGAGCGGAGAACTACCAGCGAACTGCTGAGAATGTTGAATGTTCAGGAGATGTATTTTACGGCAGTCCTGGTGGAGGAGGTAGTCGTTGGTTTTGTTGTGTATTGGAAGTTTGATCAATTCCGTTACATTGAACACCTGGCTATCTATTCTGCACATCGCAGGAAAGGTTTTGGCGATGCAATACTGAAGCAACTGCAAAACGAGGGAAAGCCTCTTTTGCTGGAAGTAGAGATTCCTTACGATTCAACAAGCGCTCAAAGAGTTGGCTTTTACAATCGGGCAGGATTCAATGCCTTGCCGGTCTATTATCATCAACCACCCTACCGCAAGGGCGAAGCTCTGGTCCCAATGTTACTCTTCTCGGATCGAACCGATTGGGATGCTGATCTTCTGAGGGTTTCAATGGAACAATTTCAGGAGAGGGTTTATTACTGGTATTCCAGGAGTTAATATGGAAATTGGGAAATGTGTAAATGTGAAAATTTGAAGATGAGAACTGAGATTAGACTTTTTAAACTTCTATTGTTGCTGCTGCTGCTTGGCATGGCAGGATTGGTTGATGCCCAAAAACTCCGTTTCAACGAAGCTGGAGAATTCAAAATCATTCAATTTACCGATATGCACATCGACTACAAACATGGATACAACGATCCTGTTTTTGACCTGGTGGCGGAAATTACGGATGCTGAACATCCTGATTTGGTAATGCTTACGGGTGATATTGTCGTCATGAGTGATGCCTTGGAAGTATATCGTCGATTTGAAAAACTGTTTGCCGCCCGAAAATTGCATTGGGCTTTGGTGCTTGGCAACCATGATGAAGAGTTCGGAAGTACCAGGGAGCAGCTGGTCGAAATGCTCAAAAAAATGCCTTATTGTCTTACAACGATGGAAAAGGGAATACGCGGGGCATCCAATTTTGCACTGCCGGTATTGGGCAAAGATCAAAAGGCCAAAGCTGTGATCTATGGTTTGGATTCCAATTCGCACAGCAGAATTGAGGATAGGGTCGGTGGCTACGATTGGTTTGGGCTGGATCAAATTGTATGGTACCAGAAAATCAGTGCCGCCTTTACGCAGAAAAATGGGGGGAAACCTCTTCCGGCGGTAGCCTTTTTTCACATACCTTTTACCGAATACAACGAAGCATGGGACAATAAAGATGTCAAAGCCATCGGCGTGAAGAATGAACGGGTCAGTTGTCCGGACGTTAATTCAGGAATGTTTGCCGCCATGCTCGAAAGCAACGATGTGATTGGCACTTTTGTGGGACATGATCATACCAACGATTACATCGGTGTTTCACACAATGTTGCATTGGCCTTTGGCCGCTGTTCGGGTGGCGAGAATGCCTATGGCGATCTGCCGGATGGTGGTAGGGTAATCGTTCTGAAAGAGGGGAAGCGTGCTTTTGATACCTGGATTCATGAAAAAGGTGGAAAAATTGTCTATAAATGTTCCTATCCGGAATCGTTCCCTTTGCCTAAGAAGAAGGATAAAGGATAAAGTAAAAAGGATAAAGGGAGCCCCGCCCGTTTTTGCATGATTTGATGAATTCAATTTCGGTTCATCCAAAATCTTGCCAGTAGCGTTCTTACTTTATCCTTTTTACTTTATCCTTTATCCTTTATCCTTTATCCTTTATCCTTTATCCTTTATCCTTTATCCTTTTTACTTTATCCTTTATCCTTTTTGCGGAAGTGTTTGGAGTCCCCCCATTCCCCATATCCAATCTCACTATCGGCCAGCGCCAGCCTCGCATCCAGGCAGCCGGAGCATTGTTCGGGTTCTTCGTCGGTACAGGGTTTGTTGTTGTACAGCCGGTAGTCGTTACGGTAACTAGCAGGAGTGATGTTTGGCATAATGATATTGGCACCGGCTTTGACTGCCTTCTCTCTGCCCAGCGGATCGATGGCCTGCAGGGCCGTGGTGGCGGCAATGTTGATGTCAGGCATCATCAGTCGCAGGATGGCCACCATTTTCAGTGACAGATTAAACCTGGCGGAAAGCGGCAATGCATCGGTCTGCGGAGTGTTGAAGGGTGTATCGTCATGTTCGATAAAGGGTCCCATACCAACCATATCGATGTCGAAATCTTTGAAAAACAACAGGTCGCTGGCCAGATCCTCCAGCGTTTGGAAAGGGGTTCCGATCATGACCCCGGTTCCTGTCTGGTAGCCGATTTTTTTGAGGAGGGTCAGTGCCTCCAGCCGCTGTTCATAGGTATGGAGGCCATCGTCGGGATGTAGCTTTCGATAAAGCTCAGGATTGCTGCTTTCGATTCGAAGCAGGTAACGGTGGGCGCCTGCCCTGAACCATCGACGGTAAACCTCATCAGTCTGTTCTCCTAGCGAAAGGGTGATGCCCAATTTGTTGTCGCTCAGTTGTTTGATCTCAGTTGTCAGTCGCTCAATTCTTGCTACAAAAGTTTCGTTGGTGACCTCTCCCGATTGAATAACGATCGATCCGTATCTTTCCCGGTAGGCAAAGCGCGCGGCCTCCAAAACTTCCTCGTCGGTCAGGTTGTAGCGTTGTACCTTCTTGTTCGACCTCCGAATCCCGCAGTAAAGACAATCTTTTTCGCAAACGTTGGAGAGCTCGATGAGTCCCCTGAAATAGACTTTGTTGCCGACGGTTTGCTGTTTCAGTTCACCTGCTTTTTGCAACAAAAGCAATCCATCAACCCCTTCTGCCTTGAGAAGGGTGACCAGATTTTCTTTGGAAAAGAGCTTTTGGTCCAGAATTTCGTTGATTGCCGGCATGCCGCAAAGATACACATTTGCCAGTTTTTGTTGAATTGCACCGAAAAGAACTATTTTTGCAATTCTAAAAGATAGGATGGGTAAGAAAGTTTGCATAGGTCTGTCGGGTGGTGTTGATTCGAGCGTAGCCGCATACCTGCTGAAAGAGCAGGGGTACGATGTTTTTGCCCTCTTTATGATCAACTGGAAGGAGACAACAGGCAGCCTGACGGCTGAATGTGCCTGGGAAGACGATGTGATTTTCGCTGAAATGACTGCAAAAAAGCTGAATATACCGTTTCATGTTGTCGATCTTTCAGATTATTACCGTACCCGTGTGGTAGACTACATGTTCTCTGAGTACGAAAAGGGCCGTACACCAAACCCTGATGTGTTGTGCAACAGGGAGATCAAGTTTGATATTTTCATGCAGAAAGCCCTCGAATTGGGAGCCGATTTTGTAGCAACCGGTCACTATTGCAGGAGAGAGGTAACAGATGTTGACGGCATTCAGACTTATCGACTGCTGGAAGGTGTCGATCCCAACAAAGACCAAAGCTATTTTCTCTGTCAGCTGAACCAATACCAACTATCGAAGTCACTATTTCCGATCGGACATTTGTTAAAACCTGCGGTAAGGGAGATTGCCCGGGAACAGGGATTGGTTACTGCCGAACGAAAGGACTCCCAGGGCATCTGTTTTGTAGGGAAGGTCGATCTTCCGGTATTTTTGCAACAAAAGCTGGAGCCAAAAACAGGGAATGTGATACTCATCCCCGCAGATTTTTCTGCCAGGAAAAAACTGGAGAAAAACAGGGACAATCTGTTGAAACTGACCTCCCCGTTTCCATTCAAACCCTGGCAGGGCAGTGTGATCGGTGAGCATAACGGAGCCCATTATTATACCATCGGACAGCGCAAGGGTTTGAATATCGGTGGTTTCACAGAACCGTTGTTTGTACTTGCCACGGATGTAGTCCGGAACATTGTTTATGTAGGTGAAGGAAAAGAACATCCCGGACTGTACCGTCCCGGACTTTTCATCTCCAAAGAGGAAATTCACTGGATTCGGCCTGACCGGGTGTTGATCCCGGGTGAGGAGTTCAGCTTCCTGGTAAGGATTCGTTACCGACAACCGTTGGAAAAAGCCGCAGTGATCATGGAGGAAGATGGTGCATACATTCTTTTCGACCAGGAACAACGGGGTGTCACCTCCGGACAGTTTGCTACCTGGTACGACGGGGAGGAGTTGATCGGCTCGGGAGTGATAGCTTAAGATAATTGGGAAATGTGCTAATATGGAAATGTGAAAATGAGCACTGAGAGAATGAGACAATACAATTGAAAGTAGATTTGATTATTTTAGCAGTATGAACAGCAAGCCAAAACCCATCTTCGCCAAGCGCATCTTCTGGGATGTGAACTTTGAGCAGATCGACTATGATGCCAAGGCCAACTTTGTTATCGAAAGGGTTTTTGAGCGGGGCGATGTGGAGGATATCCGCCAGTGCCGCAGGTATTACGGCGATGAAAAAGTAACGGAGGCGTTGCTGAAAGCCAAATTTTTGCCATTACACACCATTTATTTTGCCAGTGCCATCATTGATAAACCCATTGATGAATTCAGATGCTACACGTTGAGACAGTTGAACCCAGGACTCTTTCCTTACTAAAAGAGCTCATGGAAATGCCCTCGCTTCACCGCTTTTCTTTGGTGGGAGGAACTGCTTTGTCGCTTCGTTATGGGCATCGTAGTTCAATTGACATTGATCTGTTTTTACATGAGAAATTTGATCAGCCTCAATTGGTGAATGATTTGGAAAATCTTTTCGAAGAGAGGTTTGTCTACAAACAACAGCATACCTATTTTGGGATTTTCTGCTTTATTGATGACATTAAAGTGGATCTCGTTTATTATCCCCATTTGCCAATTTCATTGATTGAAGAGCAGGATGGGATTAGATTCTACAGTAGTGCCGACATTGCTGCGATGAAAATACAGGCCGTTCTTGGGCGTGGAAAGAAAAAGGACTTTTGGGATATCTACGAATTGCTTCGGCATTATTCTTTACAGCAAATGATGGACTGGCACAAACAAAAATTCCCCAGTCAGATGCTGGCAATAAGTATACCCCATGCCATCACCTATTTTGTTGATGCCGATGAAAGCGAAACCCCGGTCAGTTTTAAAAAGCAAACATGGGAGAGCGTTAAAACAGGGATTCGGAAGGCTGTAAGCGATTATTTGAGGTAACTCATCATTTCTCGCTCTGGGCTAATAGTTTAAACAGTAACTTAAATACAACTTTATGAGCAAAATCAGTAAGCCCTCCCGTGGTTGGATCAGAATACTTCTCATCCTGATTCCATTTGGTTTATTTGTCGCTATTTCCCAGATTCTTGCACTGGTCACCCTGGGAATTAATTTGTCGGATAAACAGTTTCATCCAAATACTTTTCAAGCCACAGTGATCGAGTTATTTATGCTGGTAGGTGTGTTAGCGGTGGTGGCAATTTTCCGCAGATGGGTCGACAGAGACTCATTTCAAAGTTTAGGTTTCGGAATGGAAAATATCCGAAAGGAGAGTTTGTTAGGCTTACTGACGGGAATCATCATGATTACTACTGGATTTCTGCTGTTGCTGGTTTTGCATCAAATTGCCTGGGTCGGGACAAATCCTGATGCAGCGAATTTCTTTTTCTCGGTCGTTCTGTTTGTGGCGGTCGCCTTCACGGAAGAACTGTTTTTCAGGGGATATATTCTCAATAATCTGATGGGTTCGATGAACAGATGGATTGCGTTGGTGATCTCTTCCTTGTTTTTCTCAGCGGTTCACATGGGTAACGCACATTTTACCTCCTACAGTTTTCTTTCCATTGTAATGGCTGGCTTATTACTCGGATTGCCCTATATTTTCATCAAATCATTGTGGATGCCCATCGCACTCCATTTTAGCTGGAATTTCTTCCAGGGTACAATTTATGGATTCAGTGTAAGCGGTAATTCTGAATATTCATTGATCACGCAATCCCGAACCACTGATACAATCTGGAATGGCGGTGAATTTGGTTTCGAAGGCTCCCTATTGGCTGTGATCTTCCTGGCATTGGCCATCGGAGGATTCACTATTTACTACCGTCGGAAGGAGAATTTAGCCCTGTTAACGGTTGAAGCGGAATCGTAGATAATTGTTCAGGCAAGTTTCTTTGTGTCCTTTGTGAGATCCTTAGTGTCCTTCGTGGTGAATATTTAAAATTTAAACACAAAGATTTCTCAAAGGGCTACACAAAGGACCCTAAATGAAAAATAGACATTGAGAAGTGACATTCTTCCTGAATATTCGTAAAATCATCATGAAATATACCCTAAATCAGGTATTTTATAGAAAAATAAGTTACCTGATATTTGTTGTGGAAATTTAATAATCAACTTATAAGATTATGAAGGCTGAAAATATTTTACAAACCATAGGGAATACGCCGCATGTGCGTATCAACAGGCTTTTCCCGGCCGGTTACCAGGTGTATGCAAAATTGGAGAAAGCCAACCCTGGCGGCAGCATCAAGGACCGTATCGCTTTGACGATGGTCGAAGAGGCCGAAAAAAGCGGAGTCCTCAAAAAAGGTACCGTAATCATTGAACCCACGTCCGGAAATACTGGTATTGGCCTGGCGCTTGTTGCGGCGGTAAAAGGCTATCGACTGATTCTGACGATGCCTGATTCGATGTCGGTTGAGCGCAGAAGCATACTGACTGCTTACGGTGCTGAATTGGAACTTACCCCAAGAGAGTTCGGAATGAAAGGGGCGATTGCCAAAGCACAGGAGTTGTCTGCGCAGATTAAGAATTCATGGATTCCGATGCAATTCGATAATCCGGACAACATCACAGCACATGAAAAATATACTGCTGCGGAAATTATCTCTGATTTTCCGAACGGAATAGACTACCTGATTACCGGTGTTGGAACAGGTGGCCATATTTCAGGCGTTGCAAAAGTTCTGAAGAAGAAATTTCCCAATGTGAAGGTCTTTGCCGTAGAGCCTCAGGCATCGCCTGTCATTAGTGGTGGAGCACCCGGTCCTCATCCGATCCAGGGTATCGGAGCAGGTTTTATTCCTCAAAATCTTAAGCTGGAGTACCTCGACGGGACTATCCAAATTGATAAGGATGAGGCTTTTACCTACACCAAAAGAGCTGCCCGGGAAGAGGGTCTGTTTATCGGGATCTCCTCAGGAGCATCGCTGGCTGCAGTGGCCAAGAAACTCCCTGAAATTCCAAAGGGATCGACCATTCTAACCTTTGTTTATGACAGTGGTGAAAAGTACCTGTCGATTGAAGGGTTATTCTAAAATGTGAAAATTGGAAAATGTGAAAATGTGGAAATGATCGCTACGTACGAATGCTGAGCTAATTTCCACATTTTCACATTTCCCAATTTTCACATTATTCTTCCTCTTTTTGGAGTCGCTCCAATAAAACAACATTCTCAACATGGTGTGTATGCGGGAACATATCAACCGGGTGCACCTCCTTAACCGTATAATGTTGTTGCATTAATTGCAGGTCGCGGGCTTGAGTAGCAGGGTTGCAACTGACGTAAACGATCCGGTCGGGGGAGGCTGCCAATATTGCCTGCACCACTTTTTCATCCATTCCAGCCCTTGGCGGATCAGTGATGATCACATCCGGCCGGCCATTTTCTTTAACGAATGATTCAGTCAAAATATCCTTCATGTCACCGGCGAAAAAGAGGGTATTGTGAATCCCGTTGTTTTCAGAATTGATCTTTGCATCCGCGATCGCCTCAGGCACGTACTCGATCCCAATCACTTTTCTTGCACTTCCGGCTACGAAATTGGCAATGGTACCGGTACCGGTATAGAGGTCGTAAACAATTTCATTACCGGTAAGCCCGGCCATTTGCCGTGCAATTTTGTAAAGTTCGTGTGCCTGGGTCGAATTGGTCTGGTAAAAGGACTTCGGACCTACAATAAATTTTAAGCCTTCCATCTCTTCGACAAGATGGTCTTTCCCTTTGAACACGATGACCCCCTGGTCGGTAATGGTATCGTTGCCTTTTTCATTGATGACATATAGCAACGAGGAGACTTGTGGAAAGCTGTCAGCAATGAAATTCAGCAATCCCTCGCATTCTGTCTTGTTATAATAATAGAAAACGACTATGACCATGACTTCTCCCTTTTCGGTGGAACGGACGGTAATGGTGCGGAGCAGGCCGCTTCTGTTTCTCAGGTCGAAAAATGGAAGTTTGTGTTCGAGTGCATAACCACGTACAGCATTGCGAATTTCGTTGGAAGGGGAGGGCTGAAGCCAGCATTTCCGGATATCCATTACCTTGTCGAACATTCCAGGTATGTGAAATCCAAGAACGTCCTGATCGCTTATTTCATTGCCGGAACGAATCTCCTCTTCGGAGAGCCATCGCCTGTTCGAGAAGGTAAATTCTAGTTTATTGCGATAAAAAGTGGTATTCTGAGAACCAGTGATTGGATGAAGCATGGGGATATTCACTTTTCCGATTCGTGTCAGTTGATCAACTACCTGTTTTTGCTTGTAGAAAAGCTGTTTGTCGTAGGGAAGGTATTGCCATTTGCATCCTCCGCAAAGGTCGAAATGTTCGCAAAACGCCTCAATACGGTCAGGTGAAGGTTTCTGAATGGCCACCACCTTTCCCTCCATGTATTTCTCTCTCTTTTTTGTGACCTGGATATCCACCACATCGCCCGGTATCACGTTGGTTGTAAACACAACGATTCCTTCCACCCTTGCGACCGCTTTACCCTCCGCACCGGCATCGAGAATCTCTACATTCTGCAAAAGAGGCAAATTTTTGGAATTTCTTCCCATAACGATATTTTTATTTTGTTTCTCTTTTCATCATTAATTCCTGCCGTCCGAAATTAACGTACCAACTTTTTTTAGCATGCTAACGCGGACGGCACTTTCGTTATCATTCCCAACCCGGGGTGTCGCTCCTTCGTCGCTGTACCCCGGGCTATTAACATGTAACCCCTCCGGGGTAGGATTTGAGAGGAATCAACATTGTGGTCGGGTAATTTAGGTGAGACTGCCAATTTTCACATTTCCACATTTTCCAATTTTCACATTATTTTTCCCTGGGTCCAATCTCATCGTCCTATTTTCCCATTTTCTCCGTCTCTTTGTTTCCCCGTTTCAGTCCCATAACCCCCCTTCGACAAGCTCAGGGACCTAAATCCAAGTATTACCCTTTTACCCTTCGACAGGCTCAGGGAGTGCAAGTTATATCTGCTCATTTTGTCTCCTAGTCCCCCAGTCTCTAAGTCCCCAAGTCCCCAAGTCTTTCTCAGTCTCTCCGTCATTTTGTCCCTCCGTCATTATCCGTCTCTCCGTCTTTCCTCAAAAGCTGCTCCAATTTATCTCCTCCGGATGGCTCCATTTCCCCTGGGAGCGCAGTACCTGTTCTATGACATCCCTGACGCATCCTTCGCCTCCGTTTCTGTCGGAAATATAGGCCGAGATCTCTTTGATTTCGGATGCCGCATCGTTCGGGCATACCGCTAGTCCGACTTTGGTCATCACATTGTAATCGGGTATATCGTCTCCCATGTAGAGAATCTGATCAGCTGTCAGCCCGCTTTTGCTTAGAAAATCGTTGAGGCAGGGAACTTTATCCAGAGTTCCCATGTACACATGAGTGATACCCAACCTCTCAAGCCGGCCTCTGGTGTCTTGAGTCCTACCGCCTGTGATGATACAGATAGGATATCCGAGTCGGATGGCGTACATGATGGCGTAACCATCTTTCATGTTGGCTGTACGGACAGGATCACCGTCGGGTGAGAGCGTTAAGACGTTGTGGGAGATTACCCCATCAACGTCAAATACAAATCCTTTTATTTTACTTAGTTCTTCTTTAAAAAATATCATAATAACTAAAAATATGTCTGTAGTATGTTGTGTTATAATGTTTTATCTATTAATTCTATTTCTCATTCTCAGTTCTCTTTTCTGTCCTTTTGCTTCAGAAATGATTCGCAGCCTTCCGTCCGAAACAATCCTGAACACATTTCCCTAATGCCACTGCGGACGTTGTTTTTTTGCCTTTCTATGACCCGGGGTATCGCTCCTTCGTCGCTTAACCCCGGGCTATTCACATTTAATCCCTGCGGGATAAAAATTGTCTCAATTTAAGGAGTTCCTTTCTCCCCATCTCCCCCTCGCCCTATCTCCCCTTCGTTTTTCCTCAGCCTTCTTTGTCCTTTTTCAGTTACACCTGATGGAACCGAGTGATGTCCTTGCTGATTAACTCATATAATTTTTGCCATGCGGGATGTTGTTCCAGCATCTGGAGGTGTAACTCCATGATTTTCTGGTTGTCACGGATCGCTGGTCCTGTCTGAACATCCGGCGGGGAAAACAACATCGCTTTTTGCGCCGTTTCGGCGATCAATGGCTTTAGCAGGTTGAAGTTGAGATGCTGTTCCTGTAGTAATTTTTCTCCGATGGCGTATAAATGGTTCACGAAGTTGCAAACAAAAACAGCAGCCAGATGAAGTTGCCTTCGCTGGGTTGAATTAATTTCGAACACCTGATCCGAGATGGTTTTCGCCAATTTGTTCAGTTTTTCCAGGTTCTCCACGCTGTTTGCCTCAATACAGATTGGGACTGCGCTGAAATCGACAGCTTTTTGTTTGGACAACGTTTGCAATGGGTAGAAAACCCCGTAATTGTTGGAGAAGGATGTCAGCACATCTATGGAAATACTACCCGAGGTGTGCACGATCAATCGGTCCCGGAAAGGGGCGTCTGTCAATATCTCAGGGATGGCCGCTTCTGATACTGCCAGGATATACAGGTCAGCGTCCGTGATAATTTCCTGTTTGGAAGTGGTGGAAGTACATCCCAGTAAATTGGCCAAATCAGAAGCGCTCGTACCGGTGCGACCATAAACCTGAATAATTTCAGCATGTTGCGCATGAAGCGCCATTCCAAGTTGGGTGGCTAAATTTCCGGTACCAAGAATTACGATCCGCATTCAATAACTTTTTTGCAAAAATAGGGTAATTATCATTAAATCGTTAAGTTATAAAGTTTAACTTTGCGGGCAATTTAAAGTAAAAATTCTCAAACCAAATATTTATTTTATGACGAAGTATGTTTATACATTCGGCAACGGCCAGGCTGAAGGCCGTGCAGAGATGAAAAATTTGCTGGGTGGCAAGGGCGCCAACCTCGCAGAGATGAACCTGATCGGTGTTCCTGTTCCTCCGGGATTCACCATTACCACTGAAGTTTGTACCGAGTTTACCGAAAAAGGAAGAAAAGCAGCCTTTGCTTTGATTGAAAAAGATGTACAGGCCGCTGTGGCAACCATCGAAAATATTACAGGAACCAAATTTGGGTCAAAAGAAAACCCCTGCCTGGTTTCGGTCAGGTCAGGAGCAAGGGCATCCATGCCTGGTATGATGGATACCATCCTGAACCTTGGATTAAATGATGTTGCTGTTGAGGGTATTGCTTTAAAATCAGGAAATCCCCGTTTTGCCTGGGATTCCTATCGTCGTTTCGTACAAATGTATGGCGACGTTGTTTTGGGAATGAAACCACACAGCAAAACGGATATTGATCCTTTCGAAGAGATCATCGAGCACATGAAAGAGGAGGTCGGTATCAAGGAAGATACCGAGTTCACCGTAGCTAATCTGAAAACACTGGTACAGCGCTTCAAAGCTGCCGTATTGAAAGTGACGGGTAAAGATTTCCCGGTCGACCCATGGGAGCAACTTTGGGGCGCCGTTGCGGCTGTATTCGAAAGCTGGATGAACGACCGTGCCATCTACTACCGGAAGCTTAACAATATACCTGTTGAGTGGGGAACCGCCGTCAATGTTCAGGCCATGGTGTTTGGAAACATGGGTGGTAACTCTGCCACCGGTGTTGGTTTTACCCGTGATGCATCGACCGGCGAAAATATGTTTATCGGCGAGTACCTCGTCAACGCGCAAGGCGAGGATGTTGTTGCCGGTATCCGCACACCCCAGCAGATTACCAAAATTGGATCGATGCGATGGGCCGAACTGCAAAATGTCACCGAAGAAGAGCGTGCTACCAAATTCCCCTCCCTCGAAGAGACCATGCCAAAAGCATACGCTCAGTTGATGGAGATCCAGGAGAAACTGGAAGGTCACTACAAGGATATGCAGGATATCGAGTTTACCATTCAGGATGGAAAACTTTGGTTGCTGCAAACGCGTAATGGTAAACGTACCGGCGCCGCGATGTTGAAAATTGCCGTTGATCTGTTGAGCGAAGGTAAAATCGATGAAAAAACAGCGATGTTGCGCGTTGAGCCCAACAAACTGGACGAACTTTTGCACCCTGTTTTTGATGTAAACGCACTCAAAACAGCCAAATTGATTGCCAAAGGTCTGCCGGCTTCACCGGGCGCCGCTACCGGCCAAATCGTTTTCTTTGCCGATGAAGCGAAAAATTATGACCACTCCATCCTGGTAAGGATTGAAACCTCCCCCGAAGATTTGGAAGGGATGAACATTGCCCGTGGAATCCTGACCGCCCGCGGAGGCATGACCTCTCATGCGGCTGTTGTGGCGCGCGGAATGGGAAAATGTTGCGTTTCAGGCGCCGGCGCTTTGAGGATCAACTACAAGACCCGTACCATGGAAGCCAGTGGAATAGTGTACAACGAAGGCGATTGGATCTCTCTGAATGGTTCAACAGGTGAAGTTTTCGACGGAAAAGTAATAACCCAGGAAGCTACCATCAGTGATGATTTCGCTAAAATCATGGAACTGGCCGACAAATATACCCGCATGTCTGTCCGTACCAACGCGGATACGCCACATGATGCCATGAAAGCCCGTCAGTTTGGCGCCAAAGGTATCGGCCTTTGCCGTACCGAGCACATGTTCTTCGAAGGGGCCCGTATCAAGGCCATGCGCGAAATGATCCTCTCTTCCAGCATTGAAGGAAGAAAAGAGGCTTTGGCAAAATTGTTGCCTTACCAGCGCGCCGACTTCGAAGGGATCTTCGAAGCAATGGCCGGTTATGGTGTGACAATTCGTTTGCTCGATCCGCCGTTGCACGAATTTGTACCGCACGAAATGGCGATGCAAAAGGAGTTGGCCGATGAGATGGGTCTTACATTGGATCAAGTCAAACAAAAAGTTGCTGATCTTGAGGAGTTCAACCCGATGTTGGGTCACCGTGGCTGCCGTTTGGGTATTACCTATCCGGAAATTACAGAGATGCAGGCTCGCGCGATCATCGAAGCTGCACTGAACCTGAAAGCCAAAGGCATCGATGCACGTCCTGAAATCATGGTACCGCTTGTTGGAACTGTCGCTGAGTTGAAAAATCAGAGTGACGTGATCCATGCTACCATCAAACAGGTATTTGCAGAACGTAACGATAAAATTGATTACCTGGTTGGAACCATGATTGAAGTCCCAAGAGCGGCGCTGACAGCTGAGGGAATCGCCAAAGAGGCCGACTTCTTCTCTTTCGGGACCAACGACCTTACCCAAATGACCATGGGATTCTCCCGTGACGATGCGGGTAAGTTCCTTCCTGATTATCTCGACAGGGGCATCCTGAAAAATGATCCTTTCCAAATCCTGGATCAGCACGGTGTTGGATTGTTGGTTGAGATGGGCGTTAACAAAGGCCGTTCAACAAAACCGGGACTGAAGATCGGTATTTGCGGTGAGCATGGCGGTGAGCCAAGTTCTGTAGAGTTCTGCGACAGGGTTGGTTTAGACTATGTTAGCTGTTCTCCTTTCCGCGTTCCGATCGCCCGATTGGCAGCTGCACAGGCAAATGTTAAGAAAAACGGTTGATTCAATTAGGCTGTTCATTTACATTTAACAGCCGTATATTGTAATAATTACAAAAAGGGGGTCTTCCGGGACTCCTTTTTTGTATTTTACGATTGGTTTTTTCTTATTTTTGCTAGCATATTTAACTCTTAGATATAAGTTATGATCGATCAATTGAAAAAAATGATATTTTCCATAACCACGGCAGGGTTTGGTTTGCTGTTGTTTGCCATGTTACTGGGCATTGCCACTTTCGTGGAAAGCGCCTATGGAGCTGAAGCAGCCAAGGCCCTCGTTTATGGTTCCTGGTGGTTCGAATTGTTGCTGGTGTTCCTCTCCGTATCCATGGCGGTCATATATTTCCGTAAGAAGATGTATCGGAAGGAAAAAATGACAGTCGGACTGTTCCACCTCGCATTTATTCTCATGATAATTGGGGCAGGTGTCACCAGATACATCGGTGAGGAGGGTGTCATTCACATCAGGGAGGGCGAGTCCTCCTCCGAATTGATCACCACGGATCAATATTTCCACATGCTGCTTTCGAAAGGGGATCAGCATTTTGAGGCAGAGCAAAAAGTATTGTTAACCCCTTTCTCGAAAGATGCTGTCCATGCTACTTTTCAAATTGATGGTAGAAAACTGGAAGTTACCTCCGTCGAATTTCTTCAAAATGTTCAGTCTGCCGGTCAGGCCGGATCGCCAATGGCCGGTATGGCAAGTCTGGGGAAGGGCGCCAAGATCAAGTTGTCTGATGGATCCAGGGATGAATTCGCGTCGGTATTGATCAGTGATGAAGGCCGTGCAACTTCGGTCAAGGGACAGTTTGACGGTGCGGATTATGAAATTTGGATTGGTCCCAAAACTGAAACGCTTCCGTTTGCCATCCATCTGAAGGATTTTATGTTGACCAGGTACCCCGGATCCATGAGCCCTTCCTCCTACCGGAGTGAGGTAACATTGATCGATAAAGAAAAGGGGGTCAACATGGATTTCTCGATCTATATGAATAATGTAATGAAATACAATGGATACAGGTTCTATCAGTCCTCTTTTGACCAGGATGAGAAGGGAACCATCCTCTCCGTCAACAAGGATATGCCGGGAACCATCCTGACATACATCGGCTACGCGCTTCTGTTTGGGGCCATCCTGCTATCAATATTCAACAAGAATAGCCATTTCTATGGGTTGATGCAGAAAGCAGCTAAACCGGTTTCGGCCATGTTTCTGCTTCCGCTGTTTTTATTAGCCGGACAGGTAAGTGGGGCAGAGGTATCCAAACAGGCTGCCAACGAGTTTGCAGGTGTGATGGTCCAGGGACATGATGGTAGGGTCAAACCTTTCAGTACACTGGCCTACGAAGTTGTGATGAAGATTTCGCGCCAGGAGAGCCTGAACGGATTATCTCCCGAACAGGTTGTACTTAGCATGATCGCCTATCCTGAAGAGTGGCAAAAGGTTCAGATGATTACCATATCCGAGAGCAAAATTGAACAACTGCTCGGAATATCTTCAGGAAAAGCCTCATTTGCCGATTTCTTCGATGCGAAGGGAAACTACAAAATGATGAAAGTGGTGAGTGAAGCTTATGCCAGGCAGCCCTCTCAGCGCGGAACATTCGACAATGCCATCATCAAGGTAGACGACAGGCTGAACGTTGCTTACCTGGTTTTCAAAGGCGAGTTGCTTCGGTTATTCCCTTCTTCGGATCCCAAAAATACCACCTGGGAAGATCTTACTACTGCCCCGGCATCAACATCCGGTGCAATGATGCTCAAAGTCTTCAGTGATTACCTGAATGCCGTTCAGAACAACGATATCTCACGCCAAAAAGCCGACCTCTCCCTCATCGATCAGTTTCAGCACAAACTAGGGGCCGATCTGATACCGGGAGCCGCCAAGCAAAAACTGGAAATACTCTACAACAGGGTGAACATTTTCAAGGACCTCTCTTTCCTTTACCTTCTGGCAGGATTGGCGCTGATGATTTTCTATTTCAGGGCCATGCTCACAACAGGTAAAATGAATCCCAAAGTGGCAGTATACACAGGATGGATTTTTCTGGCCGGTTTCATTCTTCATACCCTGGGACTTGCCATACGCGGATACATTGCGAACCACATGCCCTGGAGCGACGGCTACGAATCGATGATCTACATAGCCTGGGCCGGGATGTTGGCAGGACTGATCTTTGCCCGGAGAAATCCGATGGTGATGGGCGCCGCTGCCTTGCTTTCCGGACTTACCCTTTTTGTAGCCCAGATGAGCTGGCTGAATCCGGAGATAACAAACCTTGTTCCAGTACTCAAATCTTACTGGCTCGCTATTCACGTGGCAGTGATCACCGGAAGCTATGGTTTTCTGGGTGTCGGTTCCATCATCGGATTGCTGAACCTGCTGCTTGCCGGCATGGTCAAACCTGCCAACAAAGTGCGGGTACAACGCAACATCCGTCAAATGAGCTGGATCAACGAGGCTGCCATGACATTGGGTTTGTACCTGCTTACCATCGGAACATTCTTGGGTGGTATCTGGGCGAATGAATCGTGGGGCCGGTACTGGGGATGGGACCCGAAAGAAACCTGGGCGTTGGTCACCATCCTGGTGTATGCTTTTATCGTTCACATGCGCCTGATGCCGGGATACCGTGGTTGGTTCGCGCTCAACCTGGCCTCCGTAGCCGGATTTTTCAGTGTGCTGATGACCTACCTGGGAGTAAACTACTACCTGACGGGACTTCACTCCTACGGAAGCGGAAGCGCCTCTTCGTTCCCTTATGCATTGGTGATTGTGATCGTACTCGTCGGCTTTATTGCATGGAAAGCATACAGCAGACAGGATCAAATCGAAATGAAGGAAGAATAAAATACTGTTTTATATTAAATTCAGTTAAGTTTTGAAAACAAATATGCCGTAGGCATAATATATTGGTAGAAAACATGTTATAGATAGAATATTACGTCCCGTACGGGACGAGATATTTGAATTTATTTCTTTTTCTACCGACATTAAATCCCTAACGGGATTTAAAAAATTGAAATGAAATTATCTAAATAAAATCAAATATTAAGCAAATACCAGCATTACTATGAAGTCTATCTCTTATCTAGTTTTAGCATTGGCCTTGTTAACAGGTTGCAACAATGCCAAAGTCAAAAAAACCGAAAATAAACCATCCGATCACGCATCGATGCTTGCACCGGCAGCGCCTGTAATGCACACTGTTGTTGCCAAGGATGTGATTCAGACGAGTAAATATACTTACCTGCTTTTAACCGAAGACGGGAAAGAGTATTGGGCTGCCGTCTCACGTTTTGAAGCCGCGAAAGGTAAAACTTACTACTACAACGTCGGCATGGAGATGAAAAATTTCCAAAGCAAAGAGTTGAACCGCACATTCGAAACGATTCAGTTTATCCAGGAATTTGGTGACCAGCCTATCCAGGAGAAAGTACAGGCGCCGCTTACCACCAAAGGCAGACAATCAGTGGATAAAGTGGATGGCATCAAGGTTGAGCCGGTAGCCGGAGGAGTGAAATTGGCCGATCTCTTTGCCAACAAGGCAAACTATGCCGGTAAAAAAGTGAAAGTTACCGGTCAGGTTGTTAAGTTCAGTCCCGAGATCATGAGCAAAAACTGGATCCACCTGCAGGATGGTTCCGAAGCCAATGGCTCCTACGATTTGACCATAACGACAATGGAAACCGTTGCCGTTGGTACAGTCGTAACTTTGGAGGGTGTTCTGGCAATCGACAAAGACTTCGGATACGGGTACAAATACGATCTGATCCTGGAAGAATCTAAATTGATCAAATAGTTTCAGTTGTGGTAATTTAATTTCTACACAACTTGTCCCGATATTTCGGGAGAGTTACACAGAGAAAACACAGAGTTACACAGAGAAAAACGAATAGTTTGAATAGTTTTTTTGTTTATTACGAGAAAATTGCTCCACATCTTAATGAACCGCTGTATACGAGAACCGCATGTAGTAGTATGAGAGGCACATCGTAGGTCTTACAGCTCACGGCCGTCTACTCCATTATCGGATTTGCTTCTTTTCATTCGTAGCAGTATCGTTATGAGCTCCTATGTCCTTGGTTAAGCCATTAAATGCAGGGATATTATCGTGTTGTGCAGGTGTCGCTTCATTTTTCATTAAGTTGTGTTTTTCGTCTTGTTTTGTAGAAGTGTATGGTCCTTTAAAAATTAGGATTACCAAAAAGAAATACATAATAAAGTACGATGCAATTGAAAAAAGAATTGCCTTTGTGAAATTTTTACCATCTCTGAACATTGTAAAAAGTGCAAAACCAAATCCAAAGAAATAAAATAAGTAAGCAAGTGTAGCAAAACCTGCAAAGAAATAAACTGAAATGTCGTGCTTGTCTATGCTTGCAACATCATTCACCATTAGTTGAGCAATAACATTTATGAAAGATTTTAAATCTTCCACCTTAAAAAATCCAAGCCCTGCCACTAATGCAAGAACTCCGAATTGAATTTCTTTTATGTATTTGAACTCACTCGTATCTGAACTATCTTTTTTTGCTGCCATAATTATTCTGTAGATATTCTGTTATAGATTTCAAAAAGCAATTTACCACCAATATAACCACCAGCAGCTTGAATAAGGTTTGGAATTAATTCAGCTATTGCTCCTGCGAATTTTACTTGAGGCATTAAACATTCACCACCGAAATAAATTGCTACCATTGATAAAGTTCCTAAAGCAGGGAGGACCCAATAAATAATTCCCGTTTTTCCTTTTGCAAAGCCACTTAATATTCCTTCTGCACCCTTAGCTAGAACAGTTAAAGGAGAGAAAACCGCATAACCGAGCAGAATATCAGCTGCAGCAGAACCGATGCCTCCTGCAATTAAGCCTCCCCCTTTTCCAAGTATAAGACCTGCAAAAACAACGGCTACATCTCCAAAGGTAAAATACCCTGTTGATGGTAATGGCAATCTTACAAACATTGTTACGACTGTAACAATTACAGTGAAGCCGACTAATTTGTACCATTTGATATTTTTCATTACTTTAAATTTTATAATTGTGTTTAATCCTATTGTCAATTAATTTTCCGATAACTTCGCTTTGCTGGTCAATATACATTACAAAAGTCAGAGCTAAAATAATATTTTTATGAAAAAGGATTTTTAGGTTTTTGAAATTTACTTTATATTCAGGTTGAAAATCAGGAATTGTTTTTATTAGGAGTTGATTGTCATCAAATCTTGCAGTTGCCTGTATCAACAATGTTCTGGAGAGAATAAAGTATTTAAGGTATTTAATGGAGATAGGCAATGAAAGAATATCGTTAATTGTGATTGAAAAAATAATGAGCTCAATTGTAAAAACTGAGTTGATGAGTAAGAACATTGTAATAACTCCAAGTAGGAACCACCTTTTATAACAAAAAAAATTTAAGTCAGCGCATAAGTAATTATTGTAATGGATTAAACCAAATATAAGCCAAGATAATGAGAAAATAAAAATAATTAAGATTGAAAACTTATACCAAGATTTCGCCAAACGCCAATAAAGTTTTTTCCCTTTTATAAGAATGAAAATCAAATTAATGCCAATAAAATAAATCAATTGGATTACTATTGAGCCACTAAAAAAAATGCACATCGTAACGAGGAATGCAATAAGTGCGAATGTTAATATTGAGACTTTAATTACAGAATTCATTTCAATTCAAGGTTATTTCTGTTAATTCTAAATTAATTTTTTTAAAGTTTAATGTTATGAAATTTTCTTTTGTCCTTAACTTTTGTTTGTTGTGAGTAGCCAAAATCAAAGTTGTATTTTCTATTGGTAAATCTTTTAAGAATTCATTTATGTCAACATATTGGTCTATCTCATCAAGGATAAAAACTATCTGCTTGTTTTTATATAAATTGAAGGTTAAAAATTCTTCTTTTAAATTTTGTAATCCGTATTCAAAAGTTGAAAAGATTTTCTTTGATTTTTTCAATCCTTTGTAATACGATTTAATAACATAAAATTGAAGTGCCACATCTTGTTCGGTATGAAATAATAAAAAATTATTAGTAGCTATTTTGTCAATTTGGGGAACAAGTATGTTTTTAAGAAAAGAAGATTTACCAGTTCCATTGTCTCCGTTCAGCAAATAAGTCAAACCATATTGAAAAATAATATCTGAAGTGATTTTTGCACTCATGCTATTGTTTAGTTTGTACTCTCCTTTGGTAAGTTCTATAAGGTTCATTACTCATCAATTATAACAATGGTTTTACCTTCTTTAATTTTTTCTTCAATTAGCATTTTTATCAATGGTCTTTTTGTTTCGTTCAAAGAATTGAAAAAATTCCTGAATTTTATTTTTTCTGCTGATGAATTTAAAGCAATGACGGAAGATAATATTAATTTTTGTCCACCAGATAATTCGGAAATTAGACTGTCAACATTGATTACTTTGTCAGCAAATGTATTAAAAGCGTCAATGATATTTTTGAAGCCGGTAGATGGAATATTGTAAAGTATCAATTCTTCTTTCACTAAACCCAGTGTCAATGTCGGAATTGAACCGTCAAGTAACAAATACTCATTACTGTTTTCCTGTATGAACGCTAAAACTCTTTTCATCTGTCAGTTTATTTTATGTTTATCTGTTGGAAAACGCACTATCGCCATAGCATGTCCGATAACGTTCCGCCTATACGCAGGGTGGAATTTTACCGATAAACTTCCTATAAAGAGCTACTTTTCAATTTACTAATTTTCTGTCAACGAAGCACCGAAACCAGGATTGAGGGCTGTTTGCTATTGAGGGCTGGTTTATTCTAAATTTTCCCAGGCAGTAACATTGTTTTGTTTGATTTGCAAAACCCCGTATAAAATTGCGATACCGGCCAATCCAAACAATGATTGTCCAATGCCTAAGCCAATACTTATATTGATAATTATAGCGCCAACACCTGTTACGGCAAATCCCCAAAATCCAAGTTTCTTCCATTGAAAAAGCATAACAGAAAAAATAATGTTTCCGATTGCCAATATCCCCAACAGAATTATCATTGGTGTTGAAACTTCACCCGGTAAACTCTTTGTAACCATTTCTTTGGCAAAAAGATATAAACCGGCAGACAGCGAATTGGCTACAATCATTAGGATTAACCAGGCAGTCACACACCCATGTCTTTGTTTTGGAACATTTGGATTTTCGTTTGTCGTTTCCATACTATATTTTATTTTGTCCTACTCTTAAGGCTTTTCGGTTTCGCCCCGTTTTTTGAGTGGTTTCTGGACTCCACATTTTATTTTTATTTCTGGTCTCCGGATTCTTATGTCTCACTTTTCAATTTTATGGGGTCAGTATCTGCCGGATTGTCATGAAAAAAACGATAGCAAAACCGAAAAATGATCTAATTTTATACCGGTCGTCCGGGGTCAGCATCATCCGGATTATCCAACAGTGTCTAAAATAAATCTAATTGTCGTTGTTGTGTATTAAATAATTTACCGCGTTTGCACTTTGTCAGAAAAGGACATTCTCCACAGTTTAAAGGTGCACAATAATCTCTGGTGTATTCCCAAACTGAAAATTGCATAACACCTAAATTCATTTCCAAAATTTCACTCCACTCTCTAAATATATTTTCAAGAATTAAAAAATCACTGACTTTTAATGTACCTTCAGGATTTTCATTTGATAAATTTAGGTTACATAAAAGTCGTCTTAAATGTACGTCAACTGTGCAAACAGGTAAACCAATATTTCTAAGCCAATGACTTGCTATTTTAATACCAATACCAATTACATCTTTTACTAATAATTCCCTAATAACATTAATATCTGAATTTATTGTTAAAAATTTTTCAATGTCTGTTTCATATTTATCATTGAAATAAGTTGCGGTATTAACTATGGTAGTTGCCTTTTGTGTATGATACCTATATCCTAATTTTTTTAACGTAATGGCAATCTCGTTACGTCTTTCAGATAGATTAAAAGCTTTAAAAGAATTTAGTTCAAGAAGATAACTGTATTCCGAGAATAATACCGGAAAAATAATTTTTAACTTGTTCACTGGAAACTGACTACCAGCAAGAATACAATAAACCATTTCTCTCCACTTCCCTTCATTTGTCTTGGTAAGTTTAGATTTGTTGAGAAACAATTCATTTGACTTACCTAGATACAAACAGGAAATTCTTTTTAAATCAGATACATCAAAATCTAAAATCCTCTTGGAGCCTATGATTGACATTTGTTTAACCATTTTTCAAATTTTATTCTTGCTTTCTCAAATACCTCGTCTTCATTAAATATATCTGTATTAATAATTACCAATTCTCTTCCAGGAAGTTTTAATTTAAAAACTTTTGAATAGAACTTTTTTGCATCCTTGTTAAACTCATAATCGGATTTTTTAAAATTAACTTCATCTCTATGTTGAGACCTCTTTGCAGATGTTTCAACAGAAACATCAAGATAGAAAGTTAATGATGGATGAACACAAGATAAACTATTTATCCCTCTAATTAATTCTATCGTTTTGTCAATATTCAAAGAGGAATTTTGCTTTTTCAAAGATACAAGTTGCAATGCACATACTGTGTCGATATCCCTATCTGCAAGTATCAATGTTCCATTATTAATTTCTGGCATTAATCTTGTGTGAGATTCAAAAGCCCTTTTTGTGAGAATTAATAATGTTTCGACTTGAGGCATACCAAATCTGTAATATTCGTCTTCTCTATATTTATCCAGTAAACTTTTTATTTCTTTGCCTAATTCTTCACCGTGGTAAAATTTTAAATCTTGCTTGATTTCTGCTTTAATATTTCTTTCTTTCAAATAGGCGATGAATTTCGCGACTAAAGTGGATTTTCCTGAGCAAGTAATACCTTCGAAACTAATAAGATTACCTTGTGCCATTTTATTCGGTTATTAGTTTATATGGATTATACCTTTTGAGGTCTTTTATATTTATTTCCAAAGAAAGATCATCAAATGCCATCAAAACATCTAAACAGGATTCACATTTATAACACCTTTTACTTTCATAACAACTATAGGTCTTATTCAATGAAATGTTATTATGGATACCATGCTTGACAATTTCCTTTTTTGTCAATGAAATGCATGGAACAATTATCTTAATTGGGAAATCAGGTTCAATAATATTTAGGAGGTCATTAAGTTTTTTAACAAAATCAGGAGAAGTGTCAGGAAAGGAATTAAAAGTACTTTTATTTATAAACCCAAATGCAATGTTCTCTGCATTAACCTCTCTAGAGTATATAGCAGCGATACAAGCAAATGTTAGATTTCTGAAATGTAAAAAATTTTTAGAAGTAGTTAAGTCTGTAGAGGCTATGTCTAATTCTTTGTTTAAATTTAGTAATGGATGCCCTTGAATATCTTTATAAGTACTAGTTTTGACAATCTTTAATTGATTGATATTGTATTTCTTAATAAAATATTTGACAGCTTCTATTTCGCTCCTCAAAGCCTTTTGTCCATAATCAATGTATAATGGATAAACATTAAAATTGTCTTTTACTAGCATATCCAACGTGGTAGTACTATCTACACCACCTGAGAATAATAGAACGCAAGTTTTCATTATGTTTTTTTATTTATGTTCGTCAAATAAAGCTTTAATTCTTCCCAATCATATAGGATGGTTTCTAAAGCACCATCAATCATTAAATTGTTCTTACCTCTAATAAATGAACGAGAATCTGTTTTAAAACCAAAGCAAGTTTTTTTCAATGAATACATATACCCCAACTCAAAACAAGCACCTTCATCAATAGTTCTCCCATCAAGATTAATAAGTATACAATCACAGTCATTCATTTTAGAAACATCTAGTTCAAATAATTTTTCCCTAATTTTGTTTTCTTCCATTCCTTGATTGACAAAGTCTGTCATTACTCCACCATCAAGTTGAGGCAGATATGTTTTATATCCAAATGATTTAACAAAATCATTCAACTTTAGGTTGAATGATTTTTCACATTCACAGCAAAGTGGAGATGCAATATAGATATACATTTAAATTACTTTTGGAATTCTTTGTATTAACTCTTTTAAAGCATTTATTTTTTCTGCAAACCGCATTCCTGTATATTCATCAATAACAAAAAGATTATTAAGTACTTTTAAATATTTTGAATTAATCAAGCTCATATCGTTTAAAAGTCTTCTATTTTTTAAGGATTTTAAAGCTAATTCAATTTCAGAATTGATTAAACCACTTTCGGAAATTATTTTTTCATTAGTGGTTGGCGCCTTTCTATTTTGCAAGCTCCAAATAGAATATAAAACTGAAAGTTCAACTTTATTTAATTGGGATAAAACTATATTGGTATCCTGAATTTGTTTTAAATTTTCTTTTGAAACATCCTCAATAAAAGTTTCATTAATGATAGATTTGAATTTTTCTGATGCTTCTGTACCATTATCTGATATTGAAGATTGAAACATTTCTTTATCCATTTTTTCTTTAATTCTTTCAGTCAGTAATTGTGTGTTACTGTCAGTTAAATACTTAATTAAAGTTTCTCTTGTTTTAGCTTCTGATTGACCAAGGAAATTTATTTTCTCATTGATGATATTAATAAGATTATTACTTTCATTAAAAACTCTATTATAAATCTGATTTGCCTCTTTTTGTTCCTTTCTAGCCCAAGAGAAAAAAAGTATACTAAGAACAACGCCACCAAAAGTTACAATTAAGGCAACAACGCTTAGTATTGCGTTTAAGCTTACTTCTGAAATTGTTTGATTTAGAATGTCTGTATTCATATTACTTTATTTTGTTCATGTTTGAACAGTCTCTTTAGCATTTCGCACAAAGTTTGAGTGTAGCTGTAGTAAGGGATCGCTGGCTTCGTTTCTGTCATGCCACGCAAAAGTTTATGCGTGCAGAATGCTGGAATTACTACTGAAACTCTATTAGTGCTACACTTTGTTATCGGCTTCCCTTCTGTTGTCATTATTCGTCTGTTAGCTATTCTCTCTGAATGTGATAGAAAGACAAATCTTTATAAAATTCATTTTTCAATTTTTTATACTCATCTTTGTTTTGACCTAACCAAAATCTAATTCCATTTGATTGTGTATAGTCAAGAAGAAATTTGTCCCAAGATCCGTCACCACCAGTGACGATTGGTTGTTCCTTGAATCTTTTTTTTAGTGCTTTTACTTTTCCTTCTGCAAATGGAATTTCAGTAACGGTAGAAGAAATATTTTTGTTTTTATCTGTCTCAATCTCTGCGCCTAAGACGTTTGATGCTGGAATGCCAAAATGCTTCCAACAAATTATTTCAGCAGAAATTTTATTGCTTGCAGTTACAATAAAAACTTCAATACCTTTAGATTTTAGGATTGAAACCAATGACTGCATTATTGAATTGGGTTTTGGAATAGGAATCTTGCCACCTTCAATTTCAATGTATGAATCTTCTGATTCAATAATTTCGTGGGTAATCTTTTTTAGCTTATTCAATTTAAGCCCATTCATAACATCTATCACTTTTTTGTATGCTGCTTCACGATTTTGTTCTAATAAATTTAAGTAATCCTTCCATTTAAAATCAGTTACTAAGTTCTGTTTAACCAAAGCTGCAAAAACCGCTTCCCCGATGTCATCAATCAAGAGAGTATTGTCCAAATCAAAAGCAGCATATGAATTACTTGTTAGTTTAAGTTGATTAATGTTATCAACCACATTTTTGGGGATATTATCCGCAAAAAAGCTAGTTTCAAAAAAATTGGAATCCAAAGAAGTTACTGTTGTTAAAATTAATCTTGCATCATATTCTTTGTCTGCATTCTTCCATCGGATGAAAAGAGTTAAAATCAAAACTATTGAAAGTAAACTTAATATTAAAAACCATAATAAATAAGTATTATAATTACTCGATAAGTGCAAATAATGAAACCAAATGGATTTTAAGCCAAAAGCATATATACCGCCTAATCCAATTGCAAATATGCCACTTTCTATCCCATATCGCACCGATGAAATACTTCTTGCGTAATCATAGCCATTATCTTTAAAAAGAATAAAATCAGAAAGCGATTCCGTAAATTTTGGATGTATTCCCTTTTGTTGAATTTCCTCTTTAAATTTTGCTTTGGATGTGAAAGGATAAAATGTTTTTTGAAATATATCAAGGTCAAATTTAATCCAACTTTCAATTCCTTTAATATGACAAAAATCAATTAGAATTGAATTGTTTAGTGGTGAATAAAATGGTTTAATGTCTTTACTAATGAGTTTAACAAAGGTCTTATTTTCATAACCGCCTTTTGTTAAAATAAGCCACCATACTCTATATGCATTATAAATCCACCAACCGATTGGAAGCGCAATTGTCGGAAATGCCGTTATACCACCAACAAGAACAAATAATCTCACATCTGAATCGTGATAATTGTTTATAGTAATCCAACAAGCCACCAAAAATATTGGAAAAAGAAACGAGACTCCCGGAATATAAAACCTAAATGATTGATGGTCCATAAATTTTGATTTTTAACTTACTTGTTCGTTTATGAAATGCATTCATAGGGTTGCAGATGACAGTCCGATTTTTATTGGTGGTTTTTTCAAAGTGATGCATCAGGTTTGTCTATTTTTTGGTCAGGTAAAACGTTTGATAGTGTCTGGTTATTATGTTTGGTTTACCAAACATATAAAATATTTTTTGAAGCCGCAAGAAAAAAGCCTTCATTTTGAATGTTTTACGCAAATATTCAAATGGAAAGAGCTGTAAGTACTCTCAAAACCTAGCAGGGAAAGGCAATCCCATCCGTCTCCTTAAAATTGAAGCTATTCATTTGAAGAGCCGCCCGGCCGGGCGGCTGTACCTGGCAGCGGGGATAAGGATTGAGTCGTCCGGCCGGACGACCCTACCTGAAGATTTGTCTGGAAAAATTCGTTTTTGATCGTAAAATGGGGTAAATTTATGTAAGACCTTAATTAAGCACAAATGGCAAAGAAATACCCATGAGAATATTTTCACACCAACAGAGAATGAATATTTGGGTATTCCATGCGACCATTAAAAAACAAATTGTATACGCATGAAGCAAACAATAAAAGTTGAAAGTTTTGAAATTGTACTTTACTCACAGAATAGTGAAGACTATATTTCATTAACGGATATGGCCAGGTTTAAAAATGCGGAAACTACCGGTCTGGTCATTTCACATTGGCTAAGTACCCGATATACAGTCGAATTCATGGGACTTTGGGAAAAAATGAACAACCCAATTTTTAATGTAACTGAATTCAGTAACATTAAAAATGAGAGTGGAAGCAATGGATTTGTTTTGTCGTCCAGACAATGGATTGAAAAGACCAATGCTGTGGGAATAATTTCAAAACCAGGTAGATATGGCAGTGGGACTTTTGCACATAAAGACATTGCTTTTGAATTTGGATCGTGGATTTCCCCGGAATTCAAATATTACCTCATAAAGGAATACCCTGCTGCTCATTGCTCATGCTCGTGCTAATTGACAATGACCAATAAAAACCGTAAATTTGTACCGTAAATGAATTTCAAAATGGGACAATTAATAAACATTGCGGAGATTAAGGCCCTTTATCCGAATGAATGGGTCTTGCTTGGAAATCCTATCATGGACGACAGCAAAATTGATGTTCTTTCGGGTATCCCCTTGTTTCATAGCAAAGACAAAAAAGAAGTTTGTTACATCGGCAGGGACAAAACCTCGAATTTCGACAAAATAACGTTGATTTATACCGGGACTTTCAGGCCCACCAGAAAGATTACGGGTATTTTTAACCGTATTTCCAAATGACCTATAAATTTAAACGTGAGCCTGAAAGCGGTCTTATACTTGTTAATATTGAAATTGACAACAAGTACGAGTTGAAAATGATTTTAGATACTGGAGCAACAAATACAACCATTGACAGTAATGCGTTGTACTTGCTGGGACATGACTTAAAAGACAACATTGGAACTGTTGAAATTGAAACTGCCAACGGAATCATTGAAACCGAAGTTTTTGAGATTGAAAGTTTTGCATCGCTTGGTTTGATAAAAGAAAAATTTCAAATTCAGGTTTACGACTTTTTATCTCACGGTATTTTTTCAGACTATGACGGGCTTCTTGGACTTGACTTCTTTGAAGGTACAAAGTTTTGCATTGACACCCGGGAAAATACCATAGATTGCCACTAATACCCCCGCCTTCATTTTGAATGTTTTACGCAGATATATAAGTGGGAAGAGCTGCAAGTACTCTCAAAGCATAGCAGGGAAAGGCAATCCCAGCCGATCCGATCGGGTTTTGATTTAGGTAATAGAGCATTCTTGAATGTGGAGTCGTCCGGCCGGACGACTCTACCCGAAATGATTAAATAGATAATTTGCAATAAGTACCGAAAAGTGGTATCTTGTGCAAAATTTAACGTTTATGAATGAACAAGCAGACTTAAAGATCAGGGATTGGATTGAAATACTTCAATCGCATGGGAAGTCAGCCTTTTCATTGGAGTTGCTAAACAGCGAGCTTTCAAATTATACAGCCACCGGAATAAAAAGAGCGCTAAGCAGATTAACGGCAAAAGGCAAGATTACTTCCATCCACAAGGGATACTACCTGATTATTCCTCCTCAATATTCTTCGAGAGGAGTATTGCCACCTGCTTTGTTCTTAGATTCATTGATGGAATCTTTGAAACGTCCATATTACTTAGCTTTACTTAATGCAGCATCGTTCTATGGAGCATCACACCAGCAACCACAAGAATTTTTTGTAGTGACCAATTTTCCTGTATTGAGGACAAATCATAAAAAGGGGCTGAAGATCAATTACATCAGTAAGAGCGAAATTCCGGAAAGATTATTAAATCTTAAAAAAACAGAGTCTGGATACCTTAAAATTTCAAATCCAGTGCTGACGACAACAGATCTTATCCAATTTGAAAAAAGAGCGGGAGGAATAAATAGGGTAGTTACTGTTCTGAACGAATTAGCTGAAGAGATTCATCCTGAAGATTTTAATGATTTATTAATAGAGAGTGTGCCAGTTACAGCGCTACAAAGGTTGGGTTATATTTTAGACAGGGTAATTGACAACAGAGAGCTTGCTGATTCACTATTCCAAAGCTTGGAAAGAAATGGAACAAAATTTTTCAGAACCCCTTTAAAAGCATCTCTTCCATCCTCGGGTTTTCCATCAGATGAACGGTGGAAAGTAATCGTAAATACAGCAATTGAAATGGACGAATGATCCCTCAATCATACATCACAGAATGGTCTAACGTTGTACCTTGGCAGTCAAACGAACAGATATTGCCATTGTTCACTGTTTCCGGGAATATATGAAATTTGTTGTAGGTCAAGTCCCTACTAAAAAACAGTTCATCAAAAACCTTGTAGCAAAAATGCAGGACGCTGAATTTCTGGGAGACACAGTTGCAATAATCAGACCTGAAGAGATTTATAATTCAACTGACGCAGATGAACTTGTAAGAACTGAACTTATAGAAAAACTCTAGAGCTAAAATGAATAGAAAGGATACATCCCGGATTTTAATTAAGGCGAATTCGCCACAATTAAAAGTCTGGCAGGGTTGAACAATTACAGGATTAGCGTGAAGGAATGCCATTGCCATTACTCAATTGAAATTACTACTGGGCTATAAACAAATTGCCAAACTAAAATAATCTAAAGGGTCTGTTAAAAAAAATGAAGGTTCGGATTGACCTCAGGGAGGTCAGACCCCGAGGACTCGGGGTAGAAAATGATGATTAGAAATTTGTTCGACCCCGGCTGGGGTCGCATATTTGCACGTTTGATCCATTTTCTATAAACATTTTATCCCTCCGGGATAATTTTTTGAACAGCCTGAAATGGTTGCCCGAGTGCTTCTCCGGATATACGCGAAAGCTTTCTTCCGCTAGTGCTGATTTACGATTGGTACCTTTCCCCCGGAAATTTTATGTTTCAATTGTGAGAATTTGAATTTTCAAACTTGAAATCGCAAATTGCGACATCAAGATGGGGCGGTCGCAATTACCGAAAGTGCCGTAGGCACATAATGTCGGTAGAAAGAGAATTTAACGCACAATATCCCGTCCCGTACGGGACGGAATTTATCTCTTAATCCATTTTCTACCGATATTATATCCCTAACGGGACAAAGAAACTAATTTTAAACAGTCTCTAATTTTAAAAAGTTTTTATTGTTTAAAGGGTTTGAAATGTTCGGGTATCCTAACATTTCAAACCCTTTAAACATTTCAAACAATTTTTATTTCCCTGGCGTCATTTGCGTCTCCCTGTTCATCTCGAAGATGTCTGTACTGATGGAGTAATCGCCGATCAGGTGCTTGCAGAAATAGTCTGCCTTCAGCCAGAAGGAGTATTCGGTTTGATCACTGTAGGCATGCCGTTGACCGGGCATCATAAAGAAATCAAACCGCTTGTTGGCACGAATCAGCGCATTGGCCATACGGATGGTATTCCCGGGATGGACATTGTTGTCAATATCCCCGGTTATCAGCAACAGTTTGCCCTTCAGGTTCTTGGCCAGTGCGGTGTTCTTTTCAATTTCATAGAGGAACTGTGTCTCTCCTTCTTCGTTCAGTTTCTCCTTCACCCCGTTGTGGGTTTCACTCCACCATCGGTTGTAAATGTTGTTCTCATGGTTGCCCGAGGATGAAACTGCAACTTTATAGAAATCAGGATACTGACATAATGCTGCCGTTGACATGAACCCTCCGCCGGAGTGACCGGTTATGCCAACTTTGGTGATGTCGATAAACTTATATTTGTCAGCTAACTGCTCGGCCACATATTTTTTATCGGCCAGGCCGTAATCCCTCAGATCGCCGTATCCGTAGTTGTGGTACCACTTGGAGCGGTTTGGGTTACCGCCCCTGTTGCCTAACGTGATCACGATAAAGCCAAGTTGCGCAACCCGGTCGGTTCGGTCCATTTTGCTCGAAAATGCCGCGTTGACTGCCTCTGTTTGTGGTCCGGGATAGACATATTCGATCAACGGGTACATTTTTGTCGAGTCGAAATTGAACGGCTTGTACATCACGCCATAAATATCGGTAATACCGTCGGCAGCTTTGGCTTTGAAGGGTTCCGGAAATTTGTAGCCCGCGGCGAAGAGGTTTCTCAAATCGGATGTGGCCAGCTTCATCACCAGCTTTCCGGCATTGTCCCGTAATTCTGACTGGGGAGCCGTATTGACCCTCGAATAGTTGTCGATGAAATAACGGTAAGAATCGGTCATCTCCATGGTATGGGTAAAATTTCCGGAGTTCAGTAACTGTAGGCCGGAACCATCCAGGTTAACCCTATACAAATGTTCGTAGTAGGGGTTTTCGTCGGCCTCGCGACCGTTGGCAACAAAATAGAGTACCCTGGCTTTTTCGTCAACATCGACGATCTCGCCGCAATGCCAAGGACCGGAGGTGATCTGGTTCTTCAGCGTGCCATTTTCATCATAGAGATAATAATGGCCCCAACCATCTCTTTCCGACCAGTGGATGAACTCCTTTCCTCCGTTGACGGTGAACAATCTTTTGGTCTCGATGTAGGTATTCATCCTTTCTTCGATCAGTACCTTTGTATCACCTGTTTCTATGTTGACTGAAAAGATATCTGTCCGGTAGAGATCGCGGCTTCTCCTGGTAAGATAAAGTTTGTCGGATGTTTCAGACAGCCAGGTGATTGGAACGTAATCTTCCAGCTTCTCCTTGTTCGTGAGATTGGCACGGTGGATGGAAAGTGTTTGGTCTTTGAACTGGTCGACCGGGATCTTTTTACCTTTTTTACTGGCCATGTCAAAAACCCACAATTCATCCTGAGGTGATTCTTTCTCTCCCGGCATCTGGTATTTGTAGGTCTCCAGTTCAGGCCGCGGTTCTTTCAGCACATTGATGACCCACAAATCTTTCACTTTGCGGCTGTCATTCCGGATCAAAGCGAACTTTTTAGCGTCATGCGACCAACTGATGTAGGCGCCTTTGCGTTTTTTCTTCTCCTCTTTGATCTTTTTTTCGTCATCATTTTCCGTAGCCGTGAAGCCGCCACCATAGGCATAGTCCTTTACCCCATCTGTAGTAAGCTGATGTTCAACGACTGTGCTATCCTTGTCATCCTTTTTCGCTTTCTGGTAATTTTCCTTGTCCATCCACCAGAGGTTGTAATCGCGTGAAAAAAAGATGTATTCACCGTTGGGTGATATGTTGGCCCAGTCGGGATTATCCTTCTCCTCTTTCCAATCCTTGATTTGGTCCAGTACACCAGTTTTCAGATTGTATTCGAGATGGAAAACCTTCTTTTTTACCTTATCTTTCTCTTTGTCAGTTCCTGTTTTGGCCTCTTTTTTCAACTTGTCACTATTTTTGGCAACAAGCGTTGTATCTTTCTTCGATGCAGCATCCTCTTTTTTCTTCTCCTCGTCCTGGCTGCTTGTTACGTCGAACTGAAAAACGGTATCGTTCTTTTTAAACTTGGGCTTGATGGGAGGCAGGTGCTGCCAGTCGTAAGGGTCCCTGGTAATTTTGGTCAGCATGGCAGCCATTTTGTGGGTGTCAAAAAGCAGGACATTGGTTCTTTTATCCAGATCTACCAAGTGATAGGTCACCCCTTCAGAAGTAGTGTCGGAATACCAGAACTGGTCTCCGGTTTTGAGCCATTTCGGCACGACAGAAGTGCTGAATACCATCTTGCTGATTTTCGTGGGCGAAAACCTTTCGGCCAGACGGTAGTCCGCATTTTCGATGGGTTTGTTTTGGGCAGATAGCCCATGGCTGACCATGGTCACCGTGATAGCGACAAATAGTGTGAGCAGATTCTTTCTCATGATTGTTTTTTCAATATGTTCGGTTGTAAATACGAGGGCAATAGTCTGGAATTAGAGGGAAACTCTCTTTTTCCTGGTTTGTCAAAAATATTCAAAAAATAGAATAGAAACTAATGATATTTAACAGTAAGTCAGTGCTAAAAGATTATACTCATGTTGTCCCTCAATATGCGATAGTGGATCCTAATATGAATAGATGGATCTTTGTTGTCTCTTTGCAAGTCTCTTAAAATTCACCACAATAGGCACATAGAACACAGTAGAATCTATTGTGTTCTATGTGCCTATTGTGGTGAAAATCATTTATTTGACTTACAGTAAAATGCTGGTATATAACAGTAGACCCCATCATTCGAATAACGGGGTCGGCTGCAATAGTATTTGAATCTTCTATTTCGATACAAACTCATGAATTTGCATGGCTGCGTCCCTGCCCGAGCGGATGGCATGAACCACCAAACTGGCGCCGCGCGTCGCATCACCTGCAACAAATACCTTGTCTATGCTTGTTGCAAAATCTGTCGCTTTGATGTTTCCGCGTGCATCGTAATCGACTTTCAAGGCGTCAAGCAAACCTTCGTGAACCGGAGATAAAAACCCAAGCGACAACATCACCAGGTCGGCTTCGATGACCTCTTCCGTACCCGGAATCTCTCTCATGGACATTTGTCCGTTGTTTTTTGTCCACTCTACCTTCACAACCTCCACAGCCTTCAATACCCCGTTTTCACCGATGAATCGGCGGGTATTCAATGACCAGCGTCTTTCGCAGCCTTCAAGATGCGAGCTGGATGTACGCAATGTATTGGGCCAGAAAGGCCATGGGTTATCTTCCGCCCTTTTATCGGATGGTTTATCGAGAATTTCAATTTGAGTCACCGATTTGGCTTTTTGACGGATAGACGTTCCGACACAATCCGAACCGGTGTCGCCACCGCCGATCACCAGCACCTTTTTGTCTTTTGCATGGATTCTGACAGCATCGGAGATCGCTTCACCTTTCACTACCTTATTCTGTTGTTTGAGGTAATTCATGGCGAAATAGACGCCTTTCAAATCACGACCCGGAGTTGTTTTCAGATCGCGTGGCAACATGGCTCCGCACGCGATGCAAACAGCATCAAATTCAGCTAACAGAGCCTGCTCGCTAATATCTTCTCCAACTTTGGTATTTGGTTTGAAAATGACTCCCTCTTTGACAAACAGGTCAATCCTCCGGTCGATGATCCCTTTGTTCAGTTTGAAATCGGGAATGCCATACCGAAGTAAACCGCCGATTGCGTTGTCCTGCTCAAAAACTGTTACGGTATGTCCTGCCTGGTTCAGTAGGTCGGCTGCCGAAAGACCTGCAGGACCTGAACCTATTACGGCAATCTTTTTTCCCGTCCTTTTCTCAGGGATGTTTGGGAGTACCACGTTCAGATCGAAGGCGTGTTCCACTACGGAACACTCGTTTTCACGAATGGTGACCGACTCGTCATGGATGGCCAGAACACAGGACTTTTCACAGGGAGCAGGACAAACACGTCCTGTAAACTCCGGAAAACTGTTGGTCTTGTTTAAAATCTGGTAAGCCTCGTCCCATTTGCCGCGGTAAACAGCGTCCTGCCATTCGGGGATGTTGCTCCCTACCGGACAAGCCCAGTGACAAAATGGAACACCGCAATCCATGCATCTGGATGCCTGGTTGATACGATCCTGATCATCGAGGGTCTGCTCCACCTCCCCAAAATCACCAGTTCGTTCACTAACGGGCCGATATCCGCTCAATTTTCTCTCTATCTCTATAAAACCTTTTGGATTTCCCATTTTAGTCGAAATTTAATCTTGAATTTTAGCATTAGGATGGCCACCAGGGCCACCCCTACTTTATCCTTTTAACTTTATCCTTTATCCTTTTAACTTTATCCTTTATCCTTTTGACTTTATCCTTTATCCTTTTTACTCCCTGATATTCGGCGCATCTTCAGCCATTTCCAGTTTCCGTTTTACCTCTTTCAGTTTTGCTTCGTTCAATACTTTTTTGTATTCAAGCGGAATGATTTTGACAAATTTTGGAAGATACTCTTCCCAATTGGTCAATATTTTTTCGGCCTGATTGCTTTGGGTGTAGAGCAGATGTTTCTGAATCAATTCCTGAAGTTCTTGAATATCAGCCTTATCTTCAACTGGTCCAAGTTCAACCAGTCCTTTGTTACAATAGTAATCGAAATCACCGTTTTCATCCAGTACATAAGCGACTCCTCCACTCATACCAGCGGCAAAATTTCGTCCGGTGGTACCCAAAACCACTGTACGGCCACCTGTCATGTATTCGCAACAGTGGTCACCGGTTCCTTCTACTACAGCCTTTGCACCTGAGTTGCGGACGCAGAAGCGTTCGCCGGCCACACCTTTGATGTATACCTCTCCGCCTGTTGCACCATACAAAGTGGTATTGCCGACGATGATGTTGTTTTGCGGTTCGAAAGTGCTGCCAATCGGAGGAACAACCACTATTTTTCCTCCCGATAACCCTTTACCAAGATAGTCGTTCGAATCGCCTTCCAGTCTGAAGGAGACCCCTTTGACCAGAAAACCACCGAAGCTTTGTCCGGCTGAACCTTTGAAGGTGCAGTTGATGGTGTCTTTTGGCAGTCCGGCCTCTCCATATCTTTTCGAAATTTCACCCGAAAGCATGGCCCCGGTGGTTCGCATCACGTTGTTGATGTTGTGGCCGATCCACACTTTTTCGCCATTTTTGATCGCTTTGTTTGCTTCGCGGATCAGGATGCGGTCCAATACATCATCCAGGTCCTTGGTGTTGGGATGGGTATTGCGGATCGGATAAATTTTTGCCTCCTCGGGCAGATAGAGGAATTTGGAGAAATTAACATTCTTCATTTTCCAATTGGTAACTTCCGGATTGACCTCCAGCAAATCGCAGCGGCCCACCAGTTCATCAAAAGTGCGAACGCCGATTTCGGCCATGTATTCACGGACCTCCCTGGCTATGAATTGGAAGAAGTTGATCACATATTGCGAACGGCCGAGAAACCTTTTTCGCAGGTTTTTGTTCTGCGTGGCAATCCCGGCAGGGCAAGTATTGAGGTGACATTTGCGCATCATGATGCAGCCCAGGGAGATGAGCGCTCCGGTTGAGAAGCCGAATTCTTCGCCTCCCAGCATTCCCATGATGACCACATCGCGACCGGTCTTCAGTTGACCGTCGACCTGCAGTTTAACCCTGCCACGGAGATTGTTCATCACCAGGGTTTGTTGTGTTTCGGCGATGCCGAATTCGGCAGGCAGACCGGCATGTTTAATCGAACTTGCAGGAGAGGCGCCTGTTCCCCCTTCGCATCCGCTGATGGTGATGATATCGGCAAAACCTTTGGCCACACCGGCTGCGATTGTTCCTACGCCGGTTTCAGAAACCAGTTTGACGGATACTTTGGCCCTCGGATTGACATTCTTCAGATCAAATATCAACTGTGCCAAATCCTCAATCGAATAGATATCGTGGTGCGGTGGTGGAGAGATCAGCGTTATGCCCGGAGTTGAATTCCGCGTCTTGGCAATGATTTTATTGACCTTAAAACCAGGTAATTGTCCACCTTCCCCAGGTTTAGCTCCTTGCGCAATTTTGATCTGCAGTTCGTCCGCATTCATAAGGTAATTGTTGGTTACCCCGAAACGCCCGGAAGCTACCTGCTTGATTTTTGAATTGCGTTCAGTTCCGAAGCGATCGGGATCCTCGCCGCCTTCCCCGGTGTTGCTTCGGCCTCCGATTTCGTTCATGGCCACAGCCAATGCCTCGTGCGCCTCCTTCGAAATGGAGCCGTATGACATGGCGCCGGTGACAAAACGTTTCAGAATAGCCTCAATCGGTTCAACTTCCTCAAGTGGAATCGGATTTTTTTTCCATTGCAGGGCGCCCCGGACAAAAGCAGGTTTTCTATTTTGTTTGTCTACCAGAGAGCTGAATTTTTTGAAGACATCGTAATTGTCTGTCTTGGTTGCCCACTGCAGCAAGGCAATGGATTCAGGATTCCAGGCATGGTGTTCGCCGTTGTTGCGGTAGTGGTATTCGCCATTGGTGTCAAATATTACCTTTTTCTGGTCTTTGCTGTAGGCATCCTTGTGGAACATCACAGCTTCCTCGAACAACTCTTTGTAACCAACACCACTGATTCGGGATGCGGTTCCTTTGAAGTATTCGTCGACAAGTTCATCGCTCACGCCAATCGCTTCGAAAAGTTCGGATCCATGATAAGAACGAAGTGTGGAAATGCCCATTTTTGAAAAGACTTTCAACAGCCCTTTGTCGATGGCTTTGATGTAATTTTTTCGTGCCTCAGCGTAAGGCAGTTTGATCTCACCCGATTTGACAAGATGACTGATTGCACCGAATGCTAGGTATGGATTTATAGCGCTGGCCCCATAACCAAGCAGCAGGGCGAAATGCATCACTTCGCGTGGTTCGGCGCTCTCTACCAGGATACCGATCTGCATCCTTTTTTTCATTTTAATCAGGTGGTGGTGAACTGCTGCAACTGATAGGAGAGAGGGGATAGGTACCAAATCCTCAGAGATGGTGCGGTCGGTAAGGATGATAAAGTTCTTCTTTTCATCCACCGCTTTTTCCGCATTCTCGAGCATCTTTTTGAAAGCTTTTTTGAAGCCATCCACGCCCTCTTTGAGAGGGAAGACCATCGGAATGGTAGCATGGGTGAACACTTCAAGCTTCATATCCTTGATTTTTCCAAGGTCGGTATTGGTGATAATCGGACTTTCAAATTTGATCAGTTTGCAATGGTTGGGCGTTTCATCCAGGATATTGCTGCTGAGTGAACCAATGTAGTTGGTCAGCGACATCACCAGTCCTTCCCGGATCGGATCGATCGGAGGATTGGTTACCTGAGCAAATAACTGTCTGAAATAGCTGAAGAAGCGTTTAGGCTTATCGGAGAAAACGGCCAAAGGAGTGTCATTCCCCATTGAACTGGTAGGCTCGTTGGCTGTTTCGGCCATCTCCTTGATTAACACCTGCATCTCTTCCTTGCTGTACCCGAAGACTTTGCTGTAAACCCCAAACTGGTCGCCCATGTTTGAAGGAACACGCTGTTTGACCACGATGTCCTCGAGCATCAGTCTGTTCTCTTTGAGCCAGTTGAAATAGGGATTTCTCCTACTGAGATCGGCTTTTACCTCCTTATCAGGAATGAGAATTCCCAACTGTGTATCAACCAGCAACAATTTACCCGGACGAAGGCGTCCTTTCTCTTTGATCTCTTCGGGCTTGAAAACCTGTACGCCTACCTCCGAACCCATAACAATCAGGTCATTCTTGGTAATTACATACCTGGAAGGTCTTAGTCCGTTGCGGTCGAGGGTACCCCCAATGTATCTTCCGTCTGAAAAGACCATGGAGGCCGGGCCATCCCAGGGTTCCATCAAGGTGGAGTGGTATTCATAGAAGGCTTTCAGGCTCTCCGGAATCGGATTCTTTTCATTGAAAGATTCGGGGATCATCATGCACAGGGAGTGCGGCATGCTGCGTCCCGTCATGTGTAAAAATTCCAGGGTGTTGTCGAACGAGGCCGAGTCTGATTTGCCCGGCTCAATGATCGGATAGAGTTTATCGATCTCATCCCCAAAAAGTGCTGATTCCAGAAGGGATTCGCGGGCATGCATCCATTGACGGTTGCCCTTGATGGTGTTGATCTCCCCGTTGTGGGCAATCATCCGGAACGGCTGGGCCAAATCCCAGGTAGGGAAAGTATTGGTGCTGAAACGGGAGTGGACCAATGCGATGGCGCTCTTCATTTCGGGATGGGTCAAATCTTTGAAATAGTCTCTCAACTGGCTGGGGGTGAACATCCCCTTGTAAATCATTATTTTGCTGGAGAAGCTAGGCAGATAGAAGCTGTTTTTTCCGGCAAGTTTCGATTCCCTTACACTTCTTTCGGCCTGTTTTCTTGCCAGATATAGTTTTCTTTCCAGTACATCTTGCTCATAATTTCCTTTGACGAAAATCTGACGGATCATGGGTTCAGTGCTGCGGGCAATCTCTCCGATGACGGAGCCATCAACCGGGACATTACGCCAGGCAATCAGTTTCAATCCTTCGGCCTCGACATACCGGTTCAATACTTCTACACAAAATTCGGCCTCCTCTTCAGCTACCGGCAGAAATACAAGCCCTGCTCCGTACCTGCCAGGTTCGGGTAGGTTGATCCCTTGCGAAATGAAAAAATCATGAGGCATCTGCAACAGGATACCGGCTCCATCGCCGGTCTTGTTGTCGGAGCTTGTTGCCCCGCGGTGGTCCATGTTGAGCAAAACGGTCAATCCGCGCTGGACAATATCGTGTGATTTGGCACCTTTGATGTGTGCAACAAAACCAATCCCACAAGCGTCGTGTTCAAAAGCCGGATCATACAATCCTACCGGGGTTGGGAATTTTTTGTGTTCCATAACTCTTACTGATTGAGTAGGTTTTTTAAAACGCTTTCATCTGTTAATAATTTGTTTTTTAATGGCCAGATGGAATACCCACATTATCATTTTCGATTTGTGTGAATATTTGTACCTGGGTATTTCTTTATTTTAAATTTCTTATTATTTAACTAAAAAAATAATAAGATGTAAGAAAAATAGCAATAATAATTAATATTCGAAAGCAAAATTAGCTTTTTATTTCATTTTTCCAATATATTGATAGTCCTGATCAGGGATTATTTTTCCGCTGAATAGGAAATATAGTAAAAAAATTAATTTAAGCTGTTGGAATAGAATAATTTAATATTCAAGTTAAAAGAATATTAATTTTTAATCATATGGACATGGAGGCAAGGTAACCAAATGGGAAAGTGAAGGCGTTCTCCTATTCTTGCAGAAGTGTATCGATGGCCTTCGAAGCTTTATCAAAATGGAATTGGGAAACGACTTGATCCATTTTTGCCTGAATTCGGTCGAGACAAAGATTCCCAATACTTCCTTCGTGGGTGTGGTGCCGGCCAGTACAAGGCGGTTAACCTCTTCGACACTGTATAAATAACGGTACTTGTCATCTTCCAGGATGTGCTCATTGACGGTGATGTTTTCGAGGGCAAAGGCAGCAACGATAATGCAGTCATTCAACTCCTGAAAAGCCGGAATGAAAAGCTCCTTGGTCAATTGCATATCCCTGAAATAACCACTGGGCAAATTGTTGGTGACGGTAAGCATTTGTGCCGGTAAAGCCTGAATTTTGTTGCAATGAGCCCGCAGTAGCTCAAATACATCGGGATTCTTCTTGTGGGGCATGATGCTGGATCCTGTTGTCAGTTCATCCGGTAATTTCACAAAATTGAAATTCTGACTCATAAAGAGACAAACATCATAGGCCAATCTGGATAGGGTAGCGGCCACAGAGGCCAGGGCAAAAAGGACGGTTCGCTCCATTTTGCCGCGACCCATCTGGGCATAAACCACATTGAAATTCAGAGTCTCAAATCCGAGCAGATCGGTTGTCATTTGCCTGTTAAGCGGGAAGGATGACCCATAACCGGCAGCCGATCCGAGCGGATTCTGGTCGGCCACCCGATAGGCAGCCTGCAGAAGCATCAGGTCATCTGTTAAGCTTTCGGCATAGGCGCTGAACCACAAACCAAACGAAGAGGGCATTGCTACCTGGAGGTGTGTATATCCCGGCATCAGCACCGCTTTGTATTTGTCGCTTTGGGTTATCAGGATGTCGAAGAGTTGGGTGCAATTATCCGTGATGGTTCGGATGGCATCCCTGGTGAAGAGCTTTAAATCCAAAAGGACCTGATCATTTCTGGACCTGCCGCTGTGAATTTTTTTACCGGTCTCACCGAGCCGGGTTGTCAGCATTAATTCGATTTGGGAATGAATATCTTCAACCCCCTCTTCGATCGCAAATTTCCCATCAGCGATTTCATGGTAGATATTTTTTAACTCTTTGGAAAGTAGAGCTAACTCGTCTTTTTTCAACAAGCCAATTTGCTCAAGCATTTGAATATGAGCCAAAGAGCCAACAACATCGAATTTCGCAAGAAAAAAATCCATTTCAGGGTCATTTCCTACGGTAAAAGATTCGATCAGATCGTTGATTTTTGCCCCTTTATCCCAAAGTTTCATGCGTATATAATTTGTTTTTTAATAGTCGCATGGAATACCCACATATTCATTTTCGTTTGATGTGATAGATGTTTCATGGGTATTTCATTTGTAAATAATTTGCTTTTCAAAGGCCAAATGGAATAGCATGATTGGTGAAATTATGTTCATTTCGGTTGGTGATTAAGCAATCATGGCTATTTCATATGTCTATAATTTGTTTTTTAATTGCCATATGGAACTCGCCTATCCGCCAGCTGGCGGATTTTCCCGTGTGCCAAAAGATTTTCCCTGGCTCGTTACATCTATGAAATTACACCGATTTTAATTTATGCCTCAATTTTATTTACACAAAAGGAACAGACGCCCTTTAGGTAATAATGGTGCTCATCAATTCGGAAACCTTCGAGCATAGGGTTAGGAAGTTCTTCTTTCCTGATCCTGAAATCGATCACTCCGGAACATATTTTACACTTAAAATGCCCGTGTGTAGAAGTGTCAGCATCGTAACGAACTTCATTCCCTTCGATGTTAAGTGCCAGTGTCACACCAGATTGCACAAACAGATTGAGTACGTTATAAATAGTCGTTTTTGACAATCCGTTGATCTCATGAATCAAGTCGCTGTAAATCATGTCGACCGTTGGGTGGTTGCGCTTTGAAACCAGATAACTCATAATTTTAACCCGCTTTTGAAGCGGTCTGATCCCGCTTTTAAGCAGGTAAGCAGAAATTTGTTGCTGTTCCATTCTCTTTTTCTGAATTCAATACAAATATGGTAGTTTTTTTTCAATGAACAAAGCATCTGAGTAACTGTTTTACAGTTTAGTACCATTTTAAATTGCATGTTGAATTTTAGAAATATTTTTGTTAACTTAACAAAGGAAATTTGTTTAATTCTATTTAATACCTTATTTTTGTAATCATTTCAATTTACATTTAAAAAATTAGATATGTGTACATTAGTAGGTAAAAAAGCGCCTTCATTTAAGGCTGCTGCCGTAATCAACGGCAATGATATTGTTGGTGACTATTCACTGGACCAGTTTGTCGGGAAAAAATATGTGGTCTTCTTCTTCTATCCGCTCGACTTTACTTTTGTCTGTCCGACAGAAATTCTGGCTTTTCAGGAAAAACTAGCTGAGTTTGAAAAGCGAAATGTTGCTGTTGTAGGCTGTTCAGTTGATTCTGAATTTTCTCATTGGGCCTGGCTGAACACCGAAAAGAAAAACGGCGGGATCAAGGGTGTCAAATTTCCTTTGGTAGCCGACTTGTCCAAAACAATTGCCGAGAACTATGGTGTTCTGGCCGGAGAGTATGAAGTAAATGATGAAGGCCAATCCTCGTTTGTTGGTGCACCTGTTGCTTACAGAGGACTTTTCCTTATCGACAAGAATGGGGTAGTACGTCACCAACTGGTTAATGATCTTCCGCTGGGGCGTAATGTAGATGAGGCAATCAGGATGGTAGATGCGCTGATCCATTTCGAAGAATTCGGCGAAGTTTGTCCTGCGAACTGGAAACCGGGTGAAGATGCGATGAATGCTTCTGCAGAAGGTGTTGCCAGCTATCTTTCCAAACATTGATATTCATAAGATTCGATCTTATATAAGTGCAAATCAAAATTCAAATTTAAAATGAAAATCAATCGTTACGAAGACATTTCCCAAATAGAAAGGGAAGCAAAGCGCGATTACATTGACCGTCACTCGGCTTTTGTTCATTGTGCTGCCAGTGCCGTTAAAGGCGAAAAATTCAAGGTTAAAATCCAGGTAGGGGAAGAGTACAAACATCCTGACGATTTTGATCATTATATCAGTTGGGTACAGCTTTGGGATGGCGAGAAAATGCTTGCCCAAACCACGCTTTCCGCCGGAACAATGGGTAGTGCGCCAAGTCAGGTAGAGGTTGATTTGTACATCGTACCTACCAAAAGTATGAAGCTGATGGCGCATGCATTCTGCACCAAACATGGTTTATGGCAAAGCAATGAGGTCGCCGTTGAGGTTGCCGAATAGAAATTGGTTGATTTATTAACCTTAATTAACTTTGGTTATAAGCTCTTAATACACCTGGGTTGTATCTTTGAGTCGTTGCTGAAAAGCATTTTTTCATAGGATTAAGGTTAGTTAGGTTAAGTCAGAAAAGGGTGTCGCTCGACACCCTTTTTTTATTCAAATAATCCATCTTCACGAACCAGCATCAGGATGGCCGAATGGGGCAGTATCAGGTATTTTTCGTTTTTGAACTCAATATCGAATCCCATTTTATTCAGGTAAACCGCAAGGTCCCCTTCCCGTGCCTGCAGGGGCACATATTTTACCTCATCTTTGATATCTTTCCAGGGCTCATCATCATCGGTCATGGCCGGAATTGGAAAGCCCGGGCCGGTTTTAATAACATATCCCGAATGTACACTCTCTTTTTCCACCGCGGCTGGCGGAAGGTACAATCCGGATGAGGTTTGCTGGTTGGGATTTTTCGGTTTTACCAACACCCTGTCTCCAACAAGAATGATCTTTTCCAGATCTTTTTCACTCAAATTTAATGCCATTCAATATTGCTTTAATTCCTACTACAAATATCCCGAATTTATCTGTAATAAACGATTTTGAAGCAGATAAAATGTCACTTAATGAGTTCGATACTGCGTTTGACGAAGTTTGCCAGCGCTTCTCCTTTTAGCATGTTGTTGGCAAGGAAAGCGAGATCGACCAGTTGGTTGGCCAATGGACTTGCCGCACCAAATTGCTCCAGCTTTTCGCGCCTTTCGGCTTCAATTTTGGAGATGTTGTCTCTGGTTTCATTTAAAAGATCCTTCTCTTCCTGTGGAACCTCCTCATCTTTTTTGCCCTCTTTCAGTTTTTCCAGGGAACCTTTTTGATCATTTAATTTGGACAATTCACCACGGAGTTTGGTGAGTTCGCCGCTGAGCTGCGACTCCTTCTCGTCCATAACCTTCTTCACCAAAGGATGCGAAAGGTTCACTACCAGGTTATAGCTATCGGGCATTTCGCCGTAGAAACTCATACCTGCCTGCATTTTGGACATGTCCTTCATCCGGCGCATGAATTCATTTTGTGTGATCACCATTGGAGAACCGGTCTCTCCCAGATTTTGGAAGTCGATGATGAACTGTCCGCGCTCTTTTGGGATTACAGACTGGAAGATCGGACTCAATTCATTCTTCTCATCGGTCGTTAGCAGAGTCTGGTCCAGATCATCTTTGGCGATGAGCTTCTCAACTACATCCGCATCTACCCTGACAAAATGAGATTCAGGGAATTTCTGTTCGAAATGATTGAGCAGTGGTGTAGCCAGGACATCATCCATTAACAAGACATCATAACCCTTGCTTTTGGCCGCCTCGATAAAGCTGAATTGTGCTTCAGCATTGGTGGCATAGAGGTAAACAAGCTTCTTATTCTTGTCGGTCTGGTTGGCTTCAATCAGTGATTTGTACTCATCCCAGGTAAAGAGTTTGTTTTCGGTATTTGTGAAGAAGAAAAATTTCAACGCTTTCTCGTAGAATTTCTCATCTGTCAACATTCCGTACTCGATAAACAGCTTCAAATCGTTCCATTTCTCTTCCAACTCGGCTCTCTTATCTTTAAAAATATCCTGAAGACGATCTGCTACCTTTTTGGTGATGTGGCTGCTGATCTTCTTTACATTGGAGTCATTCTGCAGGTAAGAGCGCGAAACGTTCAGGGGAATATCCGGCGAGTCTAGCACACCATGTAGCAAAGTCAGGAATTCAGGTACAATGCCTTCGACCGAGTCGGTTACAAATACCTGGTTGCTGTAAAGCTGGATCTTATTTTTCTGAACTTCAAAGTTGTTTTTCAACTTTGGAAAATAGAGAATTCCCGTTAGGTTAAAAGGATAATCCACATTCAGGTGTATGTTGAACAGTGGCTCATCAGCTGTTGGATAGAGCTGATGGTAAAAATTGGTGTAATCCTCTTCTTTCAGGTCAATTGGCTTTTTGGTCCAGGCAGGAGCTACATCATTGATTTGATTGTCGGCTTCGGTATCTTCATATTTGCCATCTTTCCACTCTTTCTTCTTTCCGAAAACAACAGGAACCGGAAGAAACTTGCAATATTTGTTCAATAACTCAGTAATCCTGGTTTCCTCCAAAAATTCCAAAGAATCCGAATTTAGGTGCATGATAATATCAGTACCCACGCTCTCTTTTTCTGTCTCCTCCATCATAAATTCAGGAGAACCATCGCAAACCCAACGAACAGCCTTCGAATTCTTCTTGTAAGATTTAGAAATGATTTCCACCTCTTCCGAAACCATGAAGGATGAGTAGAATCCTAAACCAAAATGTCCGATAATGGCATTTGCATCGTTCTTGTACTTTTTCAGGAACTCATCTGCCCCGGAAAAGGCGATCTGGTTGATGTACTTTTCAACCTCATCCGAAGTCATTCCGATGCCTTTATCCGACACCGTAAGCGTTTTTTGCGCTTTGTCGATAGATACTTTGACGCTCAAAGCATCAATTTGTTCACTGTATTTGCCTGCAGAGGCCAAAGTTTTGAGCTTTTGGGTGGCATCTACGGCGTTGGAAACGATTTCACGAAGAAAGATATCGTGATCTGAATAGAGAAATTTCTTGATAATTGGGAAAAGGTTTTCACTGGTAACCCCTATTTTTCCTTTCATATTCAATGCTATTTTAAGTTAAAGAATACATTTGACAATTGGTTTGATCAAAGCATGTGCCAATAGGTTCCGGCTGACTATATGGCAGTTTTTTCCCGATTGCATTTGTACTGCTGGCATCTTATACTGAAATTTTGACAAGGAGAATCACGCCGCTAAGTGCTTAATGTGGGGATTAAAAGGACAAGAGGTAGCAGACAAAATACATGAGAGATGAGACATGAGATAAAAGAGATGGTAGACTGCAAGGTGCTGACTGTATGTCTCTTACTTTATTCTTTATTCTTTATTCTTTATCCTTTTCATTAAAAAAAACCACTCCGAAAAGATTCGAAAAGTCAAAAATGGAGGGTTTGTGCGTGGGGGAGAAAATTGGCACGGGAGGAGCGACTCGAACGCCCGACACCTGGTTTTGGAGACCAGTGCTCTACCGACTGAGCTACACCCGTATATGCGGAGAGAGAGGGATTCGAACCCCCGGTACCTCACGGTACAACGGTTTTCAAGACCGCCGCAATCGACCACTCTGCCATCTCTCCTTATTAGCGACTGCAAAAGTAACCCTTTTTTTCAATCGGCAAAAAATTCCAAAAAAAAATAATCTTCCGTTTTATGATAAAAAGTGTGTGAAAATTTTGATATTTAGAAAATTGTGTTGAAATTAGTCCAAGTAAATCATTTGAATCATTTTTATTTAAATCTGGCCAAATGAGGGTTCATTCTGAAGAAATTGTGTTGATTACACTTTTGTTAAAAGCTGGTGAATTGAACTGATTAAACGCAAAATCTTTCGGGAAAATCTAAATTATTAACCATTTATTATCCTTATTAATTATGAACAAAGCGCAATTAATTGACGCCGTTGCTGCAGAAGCAGGAATGACCAAAGCTGATGCCAAAAAAGCCATCGAAGCTTTTGTTAAAACAACAACTGAAGCCTTAAAACAAGGTGATCGTCTGGCTCTTGTCGGATTTGGATCTTTCTCAGTTTCTGACCGTCCTGCACGTACAGGCCGTAACCCTCAAACCGGTGCTACCATTAAAATCGCTGGTAAAAAAGTCGTTAAATTCAAAGCTGGCAACGAATTGACAGATGCTGTACAGTAATGATGACCGCCTAACAAAAAAAAGGGAGCAGCTGCTCCCTTTTTTTTGTCACCGACTGAATCAAAGATTCTGCATGGAATGCAGCTTTTTGTAAATCCCTTTGACTGCCAGTAATTCATCATGGGTTCCCCGTTCGACGATCTTCCCTTCATGAAACACACAGATTAGGTCTGCTTTCTTAATGGTGGAAAGCCTGTGTGCGACGACGATAGAAGTACGGTTCTTCATAAGGTTTTCCAGGGCCTCCTGAACCAGTTTTTCGGACTCGGTATCCAGGGCAGAGGTCGCTTCATCCAAAATCAAAATGGGCGGATTTTTCAGCACTGCCCTTGCAATTGAGATTCGCTGACGTTGTCCTCCGGAGAGTTTTCCGCCTCTGTCACCGATATTGGTCAGGTAACCATCCGGTGAAGTGGAGATAAACTCATGTGCATTGGCCACTTTGGCCGCTGATATTACCTCTTCCATGGTGGCAGTTTCGACACCAAAGGATATGTTGTTGTAAAAATTGTCATTGAAAAGGATTGGATCCTGGTTTACGTTACCCATCAGGCCGCGCAGATCTGCGATTTTGTAATCACGGATATCAATGCCGTCAACCAGTATACTTCCCGATTGAATGTCCCAGAAGCGGGGGAGCAGGTCCACAAAGGTTGATTTTCCTGAACCCGACTGACCAACCAGCGCAATAGTCTTACCCTTTTCTATGGTCAGGGAGACATTTTTGAGTACCTGATCATCAATGTATCTGAATCCGACGTTTCGGTACTCAAGATCTTTGTGGAACTCTTTCACCCCAATTGCATCCGGTTTGTCAACGATGTTGTTTTCGGCAAGTAAGATCATATCGATCCTTTGCATGGATGCCAGACCCTTCTGGACCGAATAGAGTGAAGTTGAGAATGATTTTGCAGGATTGATGATGCTGTAAAAAAAGACAAGGTAGGTGATGAATTCTTGTGCCGAAAGAGTACTGGTATTGCTTAGAACCAGTCGGCCACCATACCATAAAACCGTTACAATGACCATGGTACCCAATAGTTCACTCATCGGATGTGCCAGGTAACGCCGCCACATCAGGTTGTTCATGATGTTGTAATATTCAGTGTTCTGACGGGCAAAGACAGCTTTCATTTTCTTCTCGGCATTGAATGCCTTGATGATACGTAGTCCGGACAGGGATTCTTCTATGGTTGAAAGTAATTCTCCCATTTTGTTTTGTCCGCGCATGGATGGCTTTTTCAAACTTTTCCCAACTTTGCCAATGAGATATCCCACAACAGGAAGCAGCAGGAACACAAACAGAGTCAGAGACCATGACATGTAAATCATTACAACAAGCGAGATTATGATGATCATTGGATCTTTGAACATCATCTCAATGGAGTTGAAGATTGAATTGTCAACCTCTTGCACATCTCCAGTCGTTCTGGCAATGATGTCACCCTTCCTCTCTTCAGAAAAAAATCCAAGCGGCAAAGACAAAATCTTGTTGTATATCTGGTTTCTGATGTCGCAGACTACTCCATTCCGCAAGGGTACCATTACAAATGATGCGAGGTAAGTGAATCCAACTTTAAGAATTACCATTACAATGATAAAAAAACCAAGAAGAATGAGAACCCGCTCCTTACCGCTCGTTTTTATCATTTCACTAATGTAATAAAGCAGGTTTTCCTTTATGCTCCCAAAGGAGAAACTCCATGGTGTCGGTTTGTCGACAACAGGTTGCGTATTGAACAGGACCCCCAGAACCGGAGTCAGTGCAATGAACTGGAATGCCCCAAAAATGGCGCCCAACAGGTTGAATAGGATGTTTAAAAAAACATACCCTTTGTAGGGAGGCAGAAACCGCTTTAATAAATAGTAAAGACCTTTCACACTAAATGTTTTATGGTTCAGGAAACTACTCCGGTGTAGTTTTGTGGTGTAATTTTTCTCAACTCTTCTTTTATCTCTTTAGAGACCAATAGCTGGTCAATAAATTCAAGAAAGACAGCTTGATCAATTTTGCGATTGACACGGGTCAGGTCTTTTAATGCCTCATATGGATTTGGATAGGCCTCACGACGGAGAATGGTCTGAATGGCCTCTGCCACAACACTCCAGTTGTCTTCCAGGTCACGGTTAATGGTCTCTTCATTGAGCAGCAACTTGCCAAGGCCCTTCATGGTCGATTTAATGGATAGCAAGGTGTGTGCAAAAGGTACGCCAACGTTGCGAAGTACTGTCGAATCGGTCAGGTCGCGCTGAAGTCTTGAGATAGGCAATTTTGCTGAAAGATGCTCAAACAGTGCATTAGCGACACCCAGATTGCCCTCCGAATTTTCAAAATCGATTGGGTTCACTTTGTGCGGCATGGCTGACGATCCAATCTCTCCCTTTTTGATCTGTTGTTTGAAGTAGTTCATGGAAACATAGCTCCAGAAATCCCTGTCGAGATCGATGAGGATGGTATTGATTCTTTTCAGACAATCAAAAATGGCTGCATAATTGTCGTAATGGGCTATCTGAGTGGTCGTTTGCGACCGTTCCAATTTCAGGGCGTTGGAGACAAAACGGTTGGCAAAACTGACCCAGTCGACTGATGGGTAAGCCACGTGGTGGGCATTGAAATTTCCTGTAGCTCCGCCAAACTTTGCATAGCAGGGGATGGATACCAATTGATTCAGTTGAATTTCCAACCGTTCGATGAAGACTTTGATCTCCTTTCCCAAAATGGTTGGTGAAGCAGGCTGACCATGGGTTTTGGCCAACATGGGGATATTGCCCCAACTGTCGGAGAGTTCGACCAGCTTAGCCACCAATCCTTTCATGGCCGGAAGATAAACTTCTTCAATAGCGTCCTGAATGGAACATGGAACAGCAGTGTTGTTAATATCTTGAGAAGTAAGTCCAAAGTGGATAAATTCCTTGAAAGGATCCAATCCGAGCAAATCAAATTTTTCCTTCAAAAAATATTCGACTGCCTTCACATCATGGTTGGTGATTTTTTCGATCTCTTTGATGCGGCCTGCATCTTCGAGGGAAAATTGATGGTGCAGATTCCGGAGCCCTGCTTTTGTTTGTTTCGGGAAGTCGGCCAATTGGGGAAGCGGAATCTTTGTGAGGGCTATAAAGTATTCAATTTCAACAAAAAGCCTGTATTTTATTAGCGCGAATTCCGAAAAATAATCACCAAGCTCGGCTACTTTGTCGCGGTAACGTCCATCGACTGGCGAGATGGCTGTTAACATCTGCAATTCCATCATAAAACTTTTTTACAATTCAACTACAAAAGTAACATTTTCCTTGGTGTTACGGAAGTTCAATTTTTACCTGTCCATACGGAGAATCAGCTCCCAAACTTTAGTAAATTTGCAGACTACAACGAAATTATGAGCAAAATTAAGATATCCGCCATTACCTACCTGAATACCAAGCCTTTTCTGTTCGGGCTTCAACACTCTTCTATCCTTGACTCTGTCGAACTTTCACTGGATGTCCCATCTGTCTGTGCCGATAAACTGAAGGCAGGAAACGTTGACATTGGAATTATCCCGGTAACAGAGATCTCTTCGATCCCGGGAGCCAACATCGTAACAGACTATTGTATCTCTTGCTCGGGTAAAGTGAGAACAGTTGTATTGGTCAGTATGGTGCCGATTGAAGAGATTGAAACTATTGTATTGGATTATCAATCAAGAACATCTGTTCAATTGGTCCGAATCCTGGCAAGGGATTACTGGAAAATCCATCCGCACTGGCAAAATGGCGGTGTCAAATATATTCAGGAAGATATCAAAGGTAGAACGGCCGGAGTGATCATCGGTGACCGGGTTTTTGAAGCTGAAACAAAATTCCCCTATGTCGATGATCTGGGTGAAGCCTGGAAAGCCCATACCGGACTTGATTTCGTCTTTGCCTGCTGGGTGGCCAACAGACAGATTGATCCGGCCTTTGTGCTGAAATTTGAGGATGCTCTCGAGTATGGAATTGTACATATTCCGGATGTTATAGCCGAATATCTTCTGCAATATCCGGATTATCCATTTCAAGAATATTTCAAAGAGAATATTTTCTACCACCTTGATGACTCCAAAAGAAGGGGGATGGAGTTGTTTCTGAGCTTGATAAAAAGTGACTAAAGTGACTAAAGTATTTGGAGCTTAGTTGAAAATTACAGATTACAAATTACAGATTAAAGATGATCGAACTCATTTTGCATTCCTCTCATTTTCACATTTCCCAATTTTCACATTTGCACATTTTCTAATATCTCATAACTCATATCTCATAACTTTTATTCTTATCTTCGCACATGCTTAAGACATTGTTTATCATAGGTTCCGGTAGTTTCCTGGGAGGAGTGGCAAGGTATCTTACCGCAAGAGTGGTGCAAAATAGTTTTGTTTCATCATTTCCATTTGGGACCATGGCTGTCAATTTGTTGGGCTGTTTGCTGATTGGATTGATTTTTGGTATTTCTGAAAGAACAAATATGATCTCCGATGAATGGCGAATTTTTCTGACAGTAGGATTCTGCGGAGGATTTACCACCTTCTCGACTTTTGCCAATGAGAACATGACCTTGCTGAGGGATGGGAATTTCTTTTATTTCGCGCTTTACACCGGCTTGAGCGTTTTTCTGGGATTGGTAGCTGTATTTTTTGGAAATGCTCTCACTAAATTACTCTAGTTATGCAGACAAATTCTGATGCCCGAAGATTAAGGATTTATATTAGTTCGACCGATAAATTTAAACATACCTTGTTGTATGAAACCCTTGTCTTTGCTGCTAAGCGATATGGACTAGCCGGTGCAACCGTACTGAAAGGCGTCATGGGATTTGGATCAAGCAGCGTTGTCCGTTCCACAAGATTCTGGGAGATCACCGAAAAATTGCCTGTTGTTATTGAGATTGTTGATGAATCATCCAAAATAGAAAGCTTTACCCGAAAAATTCTTCCCTGGTTTGATAAAATAAGCACAGGTTGCTTGATTACCAGTGAAAAGGCAGACATTGTCCTTTTCAAGCAAGGAACCACGAAGAGAAGATTTCTGCGGTTCTAAAATCTTCTGCCCACGTTAAAAAATCACAAAGATGTTCTGGTATAAAAACCTGACCGCTATTTCCACGTAAAAAGTTCATATCGTCTAAAGACATTATGAACAGAAAATTTATATTTCAATCAATGGTATTTTTGCTGGGTCAGGTTCTCTTCTTGACCAGCACCAGTTTTTCAACTGGATCGTTTCCATCTCTACCCCGGCAGGGTACTTTAAACACCACTTCAAAACAAAACAAAATGGACAATACAAACGATAAAAAGTCGGGTAATCCCTATTATTCGCGAACTGACCAAACCAAATTGAACGTTTCTGATACTGAGTGGAAACGGGTGCTGCCGCATGATTTGTATGAAGTTGCGCGAAACAAAGCGACTGAGAGATCTTTTACCGGAAAATACTGGGACTTTACCGGAAAGGGAACCTATTATTGCGCCACCTGTGGCTCACGGTTGTTTCGGTCGGATGCGAAATTCGCCAGCGAATGTGGTTGGCCTAGTTTTTTCGAACAAATTGATCCGAAGAGTGTTACATTTCACGCAGATCACAGTTACGGCATGGACAGAACGGAAGCCATGTGCAGTAGGTGTGGTGGACATCTGGGACATCTTTTCAACGATGGACCAAAGCCTACCGGGAAGCGCTATTGCATGAATTCTATCGCGCTTGAATTTGAACCCGATGCAGTTGCAATGGCCACAGCCAATGTGGCTGAAAGAGATACGATTACTCTGGGTGGTGGTTGTTTTTGGTGTATCGAAGCCATTTACAAAAATTTAAAGGGAGTTGAGAAGGTGACTTCGGGCTATGCCGGAGGTCATTTAGCCCATCCATCCTACCGGGAAGTTTGCAGTGGAGAGACCGGTCATGCTGAAGTGGCACAGATCATTTACGATCCTCACCAGACTTCCTGCGAAGAAATTTTGAAAGTGTTCTTTACCGTACATGATCCGACCACACTCGACAGACAGGGAGCGGATATAGGTACCCAGTACCGGTCGGTTATTTTCTTTCACAACAAACAGCAACAGGAGGTTGCCAGATTACTGATCGATGCCCTCAATAAAGCCAAGGTCTTCGACCATCCGATCGTTACCAGAGTCGAGCCTGAGACAAAATTCTATGTGGCTGAAGATTACCATCAAGAGTACTACCGGCTGCACAAAAGTGAACCCTATTGCCGAATGGTGATTCAACCAAAAGTAGAGAAGTTCGAGAAGGTATTTAAGGATCTGATTAAGAAATGATGTGATGATGAGATGATTAGCTGATTAGTAATGTGAAAATTGGAAAATTGGAAAATGTGAGGAAAGTAGAATGACCTCGGTCATCTTTAATTTTTAATTTTTAATTTGTAATTTTATGTCAGTTTGTTTGTCTTATCATAAAGTTATCCAAAACTGCTTGATCCCTAAGCTGATTAACTATTAAAAATACAAACTATGGATGCACAAAATGTGGACATGTTTTTGATGGCCAATTCCAAGTATTTAGAAGGTCATCAGATGTTTCAAATCAGAGAACGCCTGTTGGCCATGGATGAACCTAATTGGAGAATGCTACAGTTTATGCAGTTCGATGATCCGGTCATCATTCTGATTGTATCATTGGTAACCGGCCCTTTGGCAGTTGACCGGTTTATGCTGGGTGACATTGGTTTGGGTGTTATCAAGCTGATCACTTGCGGCGGATTTGGTATCTGGATGTTGGTCGACTGGGTCATGATCATGGGTATTACCCGCAGGAAGAATACTGAAAAACTGATGATGGCTCTTTATTAATGCCGTTGACCCGCAATCGTCTAAATCTTTTTTTGTCGCTGGCCTGCCTGGTCGGATATGGATGGTTGGCTCTGGTTAGCCGGTTGAAACCGGAAGAGGTAGGAAGCAAATACGACGTTTGCCTGATTAGGCATTTTGCTCATATTCCTTGTCCCTCCTGTGGTTCAACTCGATCGGTGATGTCGCTGATGCATGGGGATCTGGCAGGCGGACTGTACTGGAATCCGCTGGGCTTTGTAATTTTTGCGGCGCTGATTATAATCCCATTTTGGATCAGCTATGACCTGATTTTAAAGAAAGATAGCCTGTTTCGTTTTTTTGGACTTTTCGAAAATACATTGAGGAAAAAATGGGTAGCAATTCTGGCTATAGTATTGATATTGCTCAATTGGGCTTGGAACATTGTAAAGGGAGTCTGAATTGGGATTTATAGGATTGGTGGATTAAGGGATATTTGACATGTTAATCAGGTAGAAGTATTGGTATAGTTATCAGAACTCAAAACTCCAAATTGGAAAAGCCTTCATCCTGTAGTAGATTGAAATGACAACATCATTTTAAAATTGAGCATCATGGTAAAAAAATTCCCCGGATTAAAAACCCAGGGAATTTGATATTTATTTTAACCACAAAATAATCAGATTGTTATAAAGAGCTCTTCGTTGCTCCGTCTTACTTTAGCCAGGTGTTGGTAGTCATCTTCTTTGGAACGGTAACCTATCGCCAACAAAACAACCGACTTAAGTCCTTTTGCTTTCAATCCGAGAATCTCATCGAATTGGTCGGGATCGAATCCTTCCATCGGACAAGAATCAATGTTCAGCTCTGCCGCAGCAACCAGTCCGAAACCCAAAGCAATATATGGCTGACGGCCCAACCAGTTATGTAACTCCTCTTTAGGCCGTTTTACTGAGCCTTTCATCATATCTGAATAACCTGAAAGCGTACTCGCATCAATGTTGCGGGTTTCTGCAATATTTTGTACAAAATGATCTACCCCTTTTTCATCAAAATTGGATTCAAAAGCAAATACGAGCAATTGGGATGCATCAGTTATCTGAGACTGATCCCACGCTACCGCACGAAGTTGTTTGCGAATAGCTTCATTTTCGACTACAAGTACTTTGTATGCCTGTAATCCATAGGAGGATGCTGACAAGCGAATGGCTTCCAGTAAGGTGGATAGATCTTGGGATGATATTTTTTTGGATGCGTCAAATTTCTTTGTTGCATATCTTTTGTGTAATTGTTCTAAAAGTGCCATGTTTTCTATTGTTTAATGATTTCAATAGATGATACTGGTTAACTTCCTGCAAGGTTTCGGAAGAGTAAGGGATTTAACAATTAGTTAAGACAGCTATTTAATGTGAAAATTGGGAAATGTGAAAATGTGGAAATGAAGAACGCTACATGCTCGATTTGATCATTATCTTTTCAAATAATATCCGGAAATCATGCATCTGCTCTAACTTCATTTCCACATTTCCACATTATTCCACCGGTCTGGCAATCATCACACCGGTTGTTCTCTTGCTTTTTGTGAGGTACTGGGCAAATGGTTCGGTGCTGACTGTCACCTTCATAACGGCAGAGGATGCATGAAGAAGATGGACATGCCCATCTTTCTTCAGCAGAATGCCCACATGCGAGACATCAACGCCCGGAATAGAGGTGGTGAGTGTAACAATGTCTCCATCTTTGACTAAGCTTTCAATACTTTCGAACTGATCCGCAGGAATGTAGTAGAATTTTTGAGCGGAGATTTTTTCTTCTATGGCCTGAATTTGTGCGGTAGTAGCAGGATCATTGATCAGTTGAGGATACTCCTTTGGATTTTTACTCATAATAAAAAGGTTGAGCGGAAGTACTTTCCCTCCCATCTGGGCTGCCATCGATTGAACATGGTGCCGGTTTTCATTGTCGGCAATCCATTCGCTGAAATAGTGCAAACGGCTGGCATAACCATCCATTTTTCCACCACGGTAGCGGATACCCTCCAGCTCAGAGCAAAACCTGGCGACAGAAGGCTTGTCGTTCTTTGCAGTTCTGGCAAGCGCCAGGCAGTTTTCGGCGAAAGTCGTACAATCCAATTGATGAAGGTTGATGACAAGTTTCTCCACTTTGGATTTGTCGAGTGTTTTTCCGATATAAGGAGTATTCAGAAAGTCCAACCCAATTTTCAGGACCAGATCGCCAATGGGAAGGGAACGCTCTTTGGAAAATTTATCCAGTTTATTTTTAATGATGGCCTTATCCATGGATGAAATTACAGGATCTGCAGCGAGCAGATTTCCACATAAAACTATGGTGATCAGTAAAATGATGGCAATTTTCGATTTCATTGTTTTGAATTTAAAATTTAAACACAAAGGACGCAGGGAATAATAGTTTAGATGTGGTACTTCCGCCCTTCGACAAGCTCAGGGACCGATAGATACGAAATCTAATTCGACCCTTCGACAGGCTCAGGGAGCATCTCTCCATCATCCCTGTCTCTCCGTCATCCCAGTCGCCTCCTCGTCACTTGTGCCTCTTCTTCAGTTCCGTTGCCAGATCTGAAATAGAGAGTCCCTTGTGCGAAAGCAGCACCATCAGGTGATAGAGCAGATCCGAGGCTTCGTAGATCAGTCGTTCGTCGTTGTTGGCCATGGCTTCAATGACGGTTTCGACCGCTTCTTCTCCCACCTTCTGGGCAATTTTGGCAGTCCCGGAATTAAACAAGGAGGTGGTATAGGAGCCCGCAGGCATCTCTTCCTTTCGTTTAGCGATGAAATTTTGCAGGGTCTTCAAAAAGTAGAAGTTATCTGTCGCATTGGACTCATCCCAGCAGGTGTCGGAGCCGGTGTGGCAAACGGGACCTACCGGGATCGCCTTGATCAACAGGGTATCCTGATCACAATCGGGAGTGATGGAGACCACATTCAGAAAATTACCGGATTCTTCCCCTTTGGTCCAGAGTCGTTTCCGGGTACGGCTGAAAAAGGTTACCTGACCGGTCTGAACCGATTTTTCATAGGCTTCCCTGTTCATGAATCCAAGCATCAATACCTTGTTTGTGTGCTGATCCTGAATAATGGCAGGAATCAGTCCGGATGCTTCTTTGTTGAAATTAATATCCATTGTGTTGAATTACAAATTACAGATTACAAATTACAGATTATCAGGATTTTTCTGTTCCGAAACGTAGTAGCAAACTTGCAAGATGCACTCTCCCAGTCTTTTTTACATTCTGTGCCACTTGTTACCTGATACTTATCCCTTCAGTGCGAAGATAGTGCTTTAAATCCGGTATTGCGATCTCACCGAAGTGGAAAATGCTGGCAGCGAGTCCAGCATCGGCCTTTCCGAATTTGAAAAGATCAGAGAAATGTTCCATGGTACCGGCTCCACCGGAAGCAATCAGCGGAATGGAGAGCAGATCCGACATTTTAGCGAGCGCTTCGTTGGCAAACCCATTTTTGGTTCCGTCGTGGTTCATGGAGGTGAAGAGGATTTCGCCGGCGCCCCTGTTTTCGGCCTCTTTTGCCCAGGAGAAGAGCTCTTTCCCGGTAGGAATTCGTCCACCGTGCATGGTGGCTTCCCAGCGGTTGTTCTCCTCTTTTGCATCGATGGCAACTACGACAAACTGACTGCCAAAGTGAAGGGCCAGCTCATCGATGAGCTTTGGATTTTTAATGGCCGACGAATTGATGGAGATTTTGTCAGCGCCGGCAGCAAGCAGGGCATCCGCATCTTTTAGTTCGCTGATTCCACCTCCCACGGTGAAGGGTATATTGAGGTTGAAGGCGATGCGTTTGACCAGTTCCACAAAGGTTTTTCGTCCTTCGTGGGTAGCTGTGATATCGAGGAAGACAAGTTCGTCGGCACCCTGTTCCGAATAGCGTTTTCCCAGCTCAACAGGGTCGCCTACTTCGCGGATGTTCACAAAATTGATCCCTTTCACGGTCTGTCCGTTGCGGATGTCGAGGCATGGTATGATGCGTTTACTCAGCATTTTATAATATATTTTTTTTACACAGAGACTAATTGTCTATTAATCGTAAGTAGAGTGAACATTGAATTTTTTTCTTTTATATAAATTTTAGAGAAAAAAAACAGAGTTCACTGAGCTTAAAAATCGCAAGCGATTTTTCTCTTTGTGTCCTCGGAGATTCCTCTTAAGTTCTATTGATCAGGCAATTATTTCAAAGCCATTTGTAGTTTCATCTGTTTATAATTTTATTTTTCAATTGCCAGATGGAATACCCATATAATCATTTTCGGTTGGTGTGAATATTTTCTCATGGGTATTTCATTGTTAAGAAATAAGTTCTCTGTGTCATATTTACGACAATCTGGCCGTATTTATTTTGCCAATCTCTTCCAGCGATATTTTTCCTTCGTAGATGGCTTTCCCAACAATGACAGCAGGTACGCCGATCTTCTCCAAATCAATGATATCCTGTGCCGAACCAACGCCACCGCTGGCGATCAGGTAGATACACGGATTGCGCTGCAATATCTCCCTGTAAAGTTCAATGGATGGTCCGGTGAGCATTCCGTCGCGGTTGATATCCGTGCTGATGACTTTGTCGATTCCCTTCGCCATCCATCCACCTATAAAGCTGAAGAGATCAATGCCGCTGTCTTCGGTCCAGCCGCTAACCGCTATTTTTCTATCCAAGACATCGGCACCCAGAATGATTCGTTCTGATCCATACGTCTCAATCCATCTGTGCATTACAGCGGGGCCTTTGACGGCAATGCTGCCTCCAGTAATCATGTCCGCTCCGGCTTCAAAGGCGATATCCAGGTCCCTGTCGCTTTTGAGTCCGCCGCCAAAATCGATGGTGAGCGTTGTTTGCAGGGCAATCCGCTCCAGAACTTTGTGATTGACAATGTGGTGGGCCTTTGCTCCGTCAAGATCAACCAGATGCAGACGTTGCAAGCCGTAAGCTTCAAACATCTTGGCTACTTCGAGGGGATCTTCGTTGTAAATGGTTTTTCGGCTGTAGTCGCCCTGACTAAGTCTGACGCATTTCCCGTCAATAATATCTATGGCAGGTATGATTTCGATGCTCATTACTAGATTTAAAATTGTTAAAAACTTACACAGAGTGATTTGTCTTTTTACACAGAGTAATTTGTCTCTTTTATTAGAAATTCTACAGAAATATTCATTTTAACAATATGCAAATTGAATTGAGGGAAAAGGAGTTTCACAGAGAAAAAAATCGCTTGCGATTTTTAAACTCGGTGGACTCCGATTGTTTCCTCTTAAATGTAAGCAGAGGAGAGAATATTTGTACTAGCTGAATCTTCCATAAACTGAAAATTATTCTCTGTGTTAAGGATTCGAATAGTTTTGTAATTGAAGAAAGTTCTCCAAAATTTTTGCCCCTACCGTTCCGCTCTTCTCCGGATGGAACTGAACCGCGAAGAAATTGTTCTTTTGAAGCGCCGCGCTGAATGGAATCGAATAGCTACAAATAGCAGCAGTGTCGGCACCAATGGTGGCATAATAGGAGTGGACAAAATAAAAATGCTGTTCTTCCAGCGATGGATCAAAGAGCTCGCTTTTAAATCCTGAAATGGTATTCCATCCCATGTGCGGTATCTTCATAGATGGCAGCAAATCCGGCTGAAGTACAAATTTTTTGACTGTCTCATCAAAGATCCCCAGGCAATCTGTGTTGTTCTCCTCGGAATGGCGGCACATCAGTTGCAAGCCAAGGCAGATGCCCAATACCGGTTGCTTCAGATCGATGATGAGTTCATCGAGATGATGTTTACGCAGGTAGGCCATGGTTGTTGAGGCCTCGCCTACACCGGGGAAAATGACCCTGTCGGCCGCCCGGATCTCATGTAGGTCGGATGTAACAGCGGCTTCAACGCCGAGTCTTTTCAAGGCATAATCGACCGATTGTATGTTTCCGGCGTTGTATTTTATAATAGCGACTTTCATGCAAGAATTGTGAGTATATTAAATGTTACACAGAGGAACACCAGGAGGTAACACAGAGTTTCACAGAGAAAAAATTATATAAAATTTATTTTCAGTGCTCTCTGTGTAACTCCGTGCTCCTCTCCCGACAAATCGGGACAAGTTGTGAAACTCTGTGTCATATTTTTATTTAAGTAATGTCTCAATGACTTTTACCATTTCTGCGAATTCATCCTCTTTGTACAGACGTGTCAGGTAGACAATTTTACCTGTTTTGTCGAGGATGATGTTGCGGGTTACACCGGCTTTTTTCTCGGCGATAAGTCCGAAGATTTTACCACCCGGATCCAGAGCCATCGGGTAGGTTATTTTGATGTCTTTTTGAAAGTTTGATACCTTTTCCAAAGGTTCATCCAGGTCAACTCCAACCAGTACAAAGTTTTTGTTGTTCTTGTTCTTTTGCCAGATGTCCCTTTCGATGAAGGGCATCTCTTTCCGGCATACACTACACCAGCTGGCAGTAAATTGCAGCATCACCACCTTGCCTTTGAAGTCGGTTGAAGAGAATTTTCTGCCATCGATCAGGGTTGTGGAGAAAGCAGGCATCTGATCGCCAATTTTTACAATATAACCATATTCGGTAGGTACCTCTTTGACAGGGATTTGGGCGAAAGAGGAGAGTGAAACGAGAAACAGGGAAACGGTGATAAGACTAAGTCGATTAATATTCTTCATATGATTTGATTTTTTACCTCAGATTACACGGATTCAGACAAAATTACACAGATTAAAGTCCTCCCTACCACAGATTGCACAAATTACACAAATTAAAAAGGAAATTGAAAGTGCATCTGATAGCATTACCGGTGCATGGAGTTCAAGTGAATGTTTTTATATCATATTAAATTTCAGGGTTATATCTTAATTTTTAATCTGTAATTTGTAATTTTTAATTAAAAATTACGGTTCTATTGTTAAAGACCAGAATCTTGCGTTGAAGGTGCTTGTAAACTGCTTCGCTTAGCACGATTTTTTCAAGGTCACGGCCTTTGCGTACCAGATTCTCGATGCTGTCGATGTGAGAGATGCGCACTACATCCTGGGCAATGATGGGACCGGCATCCAGATCAGTTGTTACATAATGGCTGGTGGCCCCAATGATTTTTACGCCACGTTCATGCGCGGCATGATAGGGTTTGGCACCTGCAAATGCTGGCAGGAAAGAGTGGTGGATATTGATGATCCTGTTCGGGAATTGCGATACAAATTTGTCACTCAGCACCTGCATATACCGGCCCAGCACGATAAAATCGATTTGTTTTTCCTTCAGCAGGGCAATCTCATTGGCCTCCTGTTCCTCTTTGTTGGAACCGTCTTTTGCAAAACAGTAAAAGTCAATGCCAAATTTGTCAGCGACGGGTTTAAGATCGTTATGGTTACTGATGATCATTGGGATATCCACTTCCCACTCACCGGCCATTTGGCGTGAGAGAATATCGAACAGGCAGTGCGACATCTTTGAAACAAAAAGAGCCATCCTTGGACGTTCGCTTGAAAAATGAAGCGTAAAACGGAGGTCATATTTTTTGGCGAAAAGGGTTTCGAAATAGTCTGCAATCTTCTCCTTTGGAATGGAGAAGAGATCCAGTTCCCACTCAACCCGCATGAAAAAGATGGACTCTGCACGATCAACATTCTGATCGAGATAGATAATGTTGCCCCTGTTTTCATTCAGAAACGAGGTGACTGCAGCCAATATCCCCTTTTGATCAGGACAGTGGATCAGCAGGATGGCGGTCTCTTTGGTTGAAAGTGTATTCATATTTAGAAATAATGGAATTTCAATTTTAGATTTCGAATGATGGGAGTCGGAATCGCCCCTTCTCCCAGTCCCCCAGTCTCCCCCTCTTTCCTTCAAAGCGTACCTTTCGAGCTTGGAAGTGTGTCCTGAAACGGATCCTTTCTCACTGCCATTTTTATTGAACGGGCAAATGCCTTGAAGATTCCCTCGATTTTATGGTGTTCGTTGGTGCCTTCTGCCCATATGTTCAGATTGCAACGCGCGGCATCGGAGAAGGATTTGAAGAAATGATGAAAGAGTTCTGTCGGTACATCTCCCACATATTCCCGCTGAAATTCAGCTTCCCACACTAGCCAGGGTCTTCCGCCAAAGTCAATTGCAACCTGTGCCAGACAATCATCCATCGGCAAACAGAAGCCATATCGCTCGATACCGCGCTTGTTGCCAAGGGCTTTATGAATCACTTCGCCCAGTGCGATGGCAGTATCTTCGACCGTATGATGTTCGTCAACTTCAAGGTCACCGATAACCTGAACTGTCAGATCGCAACCTGAATGTGTGGAGATTTGCTGCAGCATGTGGTCAAAAAAATGCAGTCCGGTCGAAATCCTGCCGATGCCTTTGCCAGCCAGGTTGATCTCCACAAAGATGTTGGTCTCTTTGGTCTCTCTTTTGACGGATGCCTTGCGTTCCAACTCCGAGAGGAAGATGAATATCTCCTCCCAGCTTTCGGTAACCATGGCGCAGGAGGAGGATAGGTTGCTGTCGATCAGATCATCGGCCCTTGATTCAGGAGCGAAATAAATTGCTTTCGACCCCAGGTTCTTGGCCATTTGCACGTCGGTAAGCCTGTCGCCAATGACGAAAGAGTTGGCTAAATCGTACGAATCATCCAAATATTCCTGCAAAAGGCCAATTTCTGGTTTACGGGTAGGAGAATTATCCTCAGGGAAAGAGCAATCAATGAAGATCTTTTTGAAGGTGACTCCCTCGTTCTCAAAAGCCTTCAATACCTTCCCCTGAACCAGGTGAAAATTTTCTTCTGGATAATCCGCAGTGCCCATGCCATCCTGATTGGATACCATCACCAATTCGTAATCAAAATATTTGCTGATCGCATATAAATTTCTGAATACGCCCGGGAGAAACTCAAGCTTTTCGAGGCTGTCGACCTGAAAATCCTCAGACGGCTCGACGATCAAAGTGCCGTCGCGATCTATGAATAGTACTTTTTTCATTCAGTTATGAGTTATAAGACATGAGACATAAGACATGAGATATGAGTTTGAAAGGTTTAAAGGGTTTGAAATGTTTGAAGGGTTAATGGAAATCATGATCATAGCGTTCTTCACTTTATCCTTTATCCTTTATCCTTTATCCTTACTTCCCACCCATTTCCCAATTACAATTTATATCTTTATTTCTACTTATTTCCATTTATTTTCCCAATTTCTTTCAGCGCAACCAGCAATATCCTATTCTCATCCTCAGTTCCAACAGTAATCCGAAGTGCTTCCCCGCAAAGGGCCACTTTGGATCGGTCGCGAACAATAATTTTCCGCTCAACCAATTCCTGGTAAATCATTTTGGCCGCGGTTGTTCTTACCAGGATGAAGTTGGCATCGCTGGGAAAAAGTTTCAGAACATTTGGCAGTTTTATCAATTCCTTTGCCAGAATGGCTTTTTGCTGAAGAATGGTCTCCACCCATTTTGCCTTTTGATCATCCAATTGAAGCATTTTCAATGCTTTTTCCTGGGTAAGCTGGTTGATGTTGTAAGGATATTTTATTTTGCTGAGAATGGCAATGATTTCGGGGGTGGCGAAGGCCATGCCCAACCGGATGGCTGCAAGGCCCCAGGCTTTCGAGAGGGTCTGCAAAATGACGAGGTTCGGATATTGCTCCAGATTGGTCAATAGTGTTTTCTCCGGACAAAAATCGATATAGGCTTCATCCAAAACGACCAATCCATTGAATTTGCTGATGATTCTAACCACTTCGGTCTGGTTAAGTGCATTCCCGGTAGGATTGTTGGGCGAACACAAGAAAATCATTTTGGTTTTTGAATCTGTAGCGGCAAGAATCTTATCTGCATTGAGACTGAAATCTTCCTCCAAAGGTACCTCCCGGTAGGCGATGTTGTTGATATCTGCGGCTACACGGTACATCCCGTAAGTAGGGGAGATGGCGACAACATTGTCGATGCCTGGTTCGCAAAAGGCGCGGAAAAGCAGATCGATGGGCTCGTCGCTGCCGTTGCCCAGAAAGATGCGGTCTGGCGAAATCTTCTTGATCAGGCCAAGCTGATTTTTCAACGCCAACTGTCGCGGATCGGGATAGCGGTTGTACGGAGCATTGAACGGATTTTCGTTGGCATCCAGAAAAACAGATGCCTCACCAGTATACTCATCCCGTGCGCTGGAGTATGGCTGCAGGGTGAGGATGTTTTTTCTGGTAATATTTTGTAGACTAAAATTCATGCTATATCATTATTTTAATTGGGAAACTGGGAAATGTGAAAATGTGGAAATGAAGAACGCCACGGCGTTTATTTACACATTTTTATGGTTAAATATTTACTTAATTCTTGCATCTGCCCATCCCTAATTTTCACATTTTCATATTTTCCAATTTTCACATTACTTCTTAATCCGGATTGTAACGGCATTCTTGTGCGCCTGAAGCAGTTCTGCTTCGGCCATGGTTTCGATGATCGGTCCCAGTTGTTGTAAACCAGCTTTGGTGATCTCCTGGTAAGTGATTTTTTTATAAAAGCTGTCGAGGTTCAATCCGCTTACTGACCGTGCCCATCCATTGGTGGGCAGGGTGTGGTTGGTTCCTGAGGCATAGTCGCCGGCACTTTCCGGGGTGAAATGGCCAATGAAAACGGAGCCCGCACTTGTAACTTTTTCAGCCAGGGTGTGTGCATCGGCAGTCTGAAGGATCAGGTGTTCGGGCGCATATTCATTGATGAATTCCATAACGGTCTCCATGGAGTCAAAGAGCAGCATCCTGCTGTGACCGAGTGCGGATGCGGCAGTCTCCTTCCGGGGAAGTTGTTCCAGTTGGAGTGTAAGCTCTGCCGGAACTTTCTCAAGCAATGATTCCTCAGTCGTGACTAAGAGCACCTGACTGTCGGGGCCATGTTCGGCCTGAGACAACAAATCGGATGCCACAAATGCCGGATTGGCCGAGATATCTGCGACGACCGCCAGCTCGGATGGACCTGCAGGCATGTCGATGGAGCAGGTGTTGATGGAAACATATTGTTTGGCAGCGGTAACCCAGGAGTTCCCGGGGCCGAAAATCTTGTGCACCTTCGGCACAGTTTCAGTGCCATAAGCCATCGCTCCAATAGCCTGAATTCCACCAATTTTGAATACGCGTTTTACGTTACAAAGTTTTGTCGCAAATAGAATTGCCGGATGGACCTTTCCGGATGGATCCGGTGGAGTACAAAGAATTACCTCTTTGCAACCGGCTATCATTGCAGGCAGGGCGAGCATCAGAACAGTTGAAAAAAGTGGGGCAGAACCTCCGGGAATATAGAGTCCAATCTTTTCGATCGGCATATTTTTCTGCCAGCAAATCACCCCCGGTTGGGTTTCGACCTTTTGAACAGTTGTTTTCTGAGCCTCATGAAAGGTGCGGATATTGTTCGCAGCAGTGCGGATTGCCAAAGCCAGATCAGGTTTTATTTGGGATTCAGCATTCGCAATTTCGAGTTCTGAAATCAGGAAGTCATCCAGCTGAACTTTGTCGAATTTGGTTGTAAATTCCCTGACTGCCGCATCGCCCCGGGCGCGAATATTTTGCATGACCTCTTCCACAACTGGAAGTTTGGCTGCATAATCTGCAGTAGCTCTGGTTGTAAGCTGATCCCAGCTCTCTTTTGGCGGATAACGATAGGTTTGCATGGTAATTATTAGAAGATCATTTTCTCAATTGGTAATACGAGAATTCCCTCTGCTCCGTTTCTTTTCAGGTTGCCGATAACTTCCCAAAATTCGGATTCGGCAATGACAGAGTGCAACGAACTCCAGCCTGGCTTGGCCAATGGCATGAGCGTGGGTGAAGTCATGCCTGGGAGTACCTTGATGATCTGCTCCAGTTTTTCGTTGGGGGCATTCAGCAGGATATATTTTTTTCCTTTGCCATTCTCTACCGACTCGATGCGGAATATGAGTTCATCCAGAATGGCTTGCTTCTCCTTGGAAAGACAGGGATTGGCCACCATGACTGCTTCAGATTTCATCACAACCTGTACCTCCTTCAGCCTGTTGCTGACAAGTGTACTGCCTGAGCTGACGATGTCGAAGATGGCATCTGCCAGTCCGATGCCGGGTGCAATCTCAACCGATCCGGCAATAAAGTGAATGTCTGATTGAATGTTATTCTCAGCAAGGAAATCTTTCAGAATAGAGGGGTAGGAGGTGGCAATTTTTTTCCCAATGAACCAGTTGAGTCCCGGATATTGGATATCCTTTGGTATAGCCAGCGACAGACGGCATTTGCTGAATCCAAGGGATTTTACTACCTCCACAATTTTTTTCTGCTCGTCCATCTCGTTTTTACCCACGATGCCCACATCGGCTACCCCATCAGCCACACACTGAGGAATATCATCGTCGCGCAGATAGAGCACCTCGAGTGGAAAATTCTTGGCTGAAGAGATCAGTCTTCTTTTTCCTTCAATCAGCTTGATGCCTGTCTCTTCGAGAAGAAGCAATGACTCTTCATTCAACCGGCCTTTGGTTTGAATAGCGATACGTAATGTTGTTTCCATGTAGTTAAAATAAAAGCAGGCTTACCTTTTGAGGTAAGCCTGCCAATGAACTGTTCTATATTTTTAGAATGATCAACTCCAGCTTACCTTATGGCAAGAGATGGTGATGGCCCAAATGGAAGTTGATCTTTGTCATGTTTATTTCTTTCTGCAATGATAAGTAAAAAAATAATAGGGTTGAGGTGTGAATGTGAAATTTTTGTTACCAAAGAGGAGTGACTAGAGTGACTAGAGTGAACTAAAGTGACTAAAGTATTTCTATAATATCTTGATTACCACATTAATATCACTTTATTAACTTTAGTCACTCTAGTCACTTTGGTCACTTATTTCTTCAGCGACCACCCGGTTTTGAGTCCGAAAATAAACCATGCCAGTGCAATAGTTCCGAAGGCAAACATTGTGTCGCCAATCATTCGAAGCCATTTAAAGGTCAAAATATACGGCTGTTGCATAAAGTCAGCAGAACGGGCATACCACAATCCTTCCTTCACACTGGCCAGTGTTTGGGCCAACCCTACCGGGAGAAGGCTGAATAATATCATGGAAGTTAAACCGATGTTGATGCTCCAGAAAGCAAATTTCAGCCATTTTTCATTCCAGATTGCGTCTTTGTCCATGTCTCTCAGAACAAACAGCATCAATCCGATCCCAAGCATACCATAGACGCCGAAGAGCGCTGCATGTCCGTGAACGGCGGTGGTGTTAAGCCCCTGCATGTAATAAAGGGCGATCGGAGGATTGATCAGGAAACCAAAGATACCGGCGCCAACCAGATTCCAGAAGGCTACCGCAATAAAGCAGTTGATGGCCCATTTGTATTTTCTGATCCATTCGTTGCTGCCGTTCAATTTGAGATTGTCGTATGCTTCGAATCCCATCAGTACCAACGGAACTACTTCCAACGCGCTGAACGTTGCTCCTAATGCCATGACAGCGGTCGGGGTACCGGTAAAATAAAGGTGGTGGAAAGTACCCAGGATACCGCCTGATAAAAAGACAATGGTCGAAAAGAGAACTGCTGTAGTTGCAGTTGCTGCTTTGACGATTTGCATCCGGACAAACAGGAATGCCATTACGACAGCAGCAAAGACTTCAAAAAATCCTTCCACCCAAAGGTGAACAACCCACCAACGCCAGTATTCTGCTACCGCAAGGTTCGTTTGACGGCCCCACATCAATCCGGCTCCGTAAAATGCAGCAATAGCGATTGAAGAGATAAGGAATAAAATCAAGAGGTTGCGGCTTTCTGATTTGACCTTCAGTGCCGGCCAGATGGCTCTTCCCATCAGGAATAACCAGATGAAAAGTCCAAGGAAGAGGAAGATTTGCCAGAAACGGCCAAGATCAACATATTCATATCCCTGGTGACCGAACCAGAAATTCTGGATGTAGCCCAGTTTTTGCATGACGCCCATCCACTGCCCTGCCAATGAACCCACGACGATCACAAGCAGCGCCAGGAATAGGACGTTTACGCCCAATTTTTGGTATTTGGGTTCTACGCCTGAGATGGCAGGAGCATAGTAGAGTCCGGTCGCCAACCAAGAGGTAGCAATCCAGAAAATGGCAATCTGTATATGCCAGGTCCGGGAGATGGAGTAGGGTAGCCATTGGGACAGCGGAAATCCGAAGAATCCCTGACCTTCCACAGTATAGTGTGCAGTAATGATCCCGGCAACTACCTGAACCAGAAACAAAGCTGAGACAATCCAGAAATATTTGACGGTTGCTTTTTGAGAGGGAGTTTGAACATAATCGGACAATGGAAATTTGGTTGGTATTTCATCCACGCTCTCTTCTCTCTTGCGGGCATAGTAGAATCCCATCATACCGATTCCGGCCAGTAACATAATGACACTAAAGCCGGTCCACAAGAGTAGCGCTCCGGTGGGATGGTTCCCGACCAGCTCTTCAGACGGCCAGTTGTTCGTGTACGTGATATCTTGTCCAACTCGTTGAGTGACACACGCCCATGCTGTCCAGAAGAAAAACGCATCCAGTAGCTTTGCCCGTTCGGGTGTTTTCAGCGCATCTTCCGGGATACTGTATGCTTGTCTGAGCTTGAGCATGGCCGGATCATTCGTAAACAAACCAAGGTAGAAATTGCTATTATCAGCAATAGCTTCTGCCCGGTCGGTTGAGACGGTTATCGTTTTGCTTTGCGGATTGTAGCTGTTTTTGCGCAGTTCACGCTGAAGGGTTATTTTCAGCGAGGCTTTGATCTCATCCGTCTGTTCATTGTACGGTTTACCTGTAGTTTTGAGTGCCAGTTTGTTCAGGATGAAGATCGCTTCTTTGTGGAGCCAGTCTGCGCTCCAATCGGGAGCCTGGTAAGCTCCATGGCCCCAGATAGTACCCATTTCCTGTCCACCCATTGATTGCCATACGTTCTGGCCATCTTTAATGTCCTGTCCGGTGAAAAGTAATGTGCCATCCGATGTTATTACTTTATCAGGGATGGGAGGTGCTTCCCTGTAGATCTCAATGCCGTAGTAGATCAGAACGGCAAAAGAGATGGTCATGACAGCAATAAAGCCTAACCATAGTTTTTTAGGTGTCATAGTGGTGAATTTTTGATGATTAATGATTTGTTAATTAATTGGTTGTGAGATATATGTTGGCAAGAATTTCAATTCGGCCTATATAATCATTAGCAGAAATGCCACCATCGGATCCAGCATCAATCAATTGAAACTGATGTAGAATTGATTGATGATTTTCAGCAGTAAAAACATTATCAGCCATCCGGAAAAGTATGTTGTTCTCTTTGGCGATATGGTTGGTCAATAATTCGGCATAACCCAGCATGTTTTCAAATATCAATGTCAAGGCATCGGTTGCTCCGTTCTTGTACATTTGTATGTTTTCAGCCATACCTTTCACAAATGTTCTGCCTTGGGCATGATCCATCAGCATCACTGCTACAGGTCCTTGCTGAAGTGAGAAGCCCTTTTCTGCCATAAGCGGGAAAAGCAGGGTTTCCTCTTTTGCATGGTGAAGTCCATCGGCAAATTGTCTGATTAGTGCGACTACCTCCTCCAGGTAGGAAATCGTTGGTTCTGCTGTAACCATTGCCTCCATCACTGCGATTAATTTTAAGATGTGCTGATGGTCATTTTCTAAGTTTTGTGTAGCTCTATCCATGATTTTGTAGCTTTTTGATACCGTTATTCCAAGATTTTCTGTGCAAATATAAAAAATATTTATAATAAAAGATAAAAAGGTCTTTTAATATTTAGAATAGATCTGTTTTTTTTGTATTTTTGAGCTTCGATTCACTTAGAAACCAGTCGTCCGTGTTTAAAAAAGAGACAGAATATGCTTTGAGAGGGATGGTTTACATTCAGTTACAGAATCTGAAGGAGCGCCGGCCCGGTGTGGCTGAGATAGCCCGTGAGATCGAAGCCCCCTATTTTTTTACAGCCAAGATTTTTCAACGCCTGGCCAAACAGGGATTTGTGAAGTCCATGAAAGGAAAAGGCGGAGGGTTCTTTATCGACCCCGAAAAGAAAGATCTGCCTTTGAAGGAGCTCATCATTGCCATCGAAGGGGAGGAGCTTTTTATTGGTTGCGGTTTTGGCCTTAAAAACTGTGATGAGAACAATCCTTGTCCGATGCATCACCAATATGGCATGATCCGAGACCAGATCAACCAACTGGTGGCAGGTGAAACCATCCAATCACTGGCCCGGAATACGCTGAGTAAGACGCTGGCTTTTTCGAGAGAAAATGTGGATGAGAGATGAGGGGACGACGGATAGACTGGGACGAGAGGATGACTAGGACGATAGGGACGAAGGGACTCCCTATTGAAGGGGACGAGGGCAGGATATTGATTTGATCCACTTATAGAGATGGGAGGTGGCTTTGAAAAATGTTAAATAGAATTGCTCTTCCAAAAATTAAATTATTACCTTTCGCTCTACTAAATCGCCTTCAATCTTGTTATAACCACCATGAAACTTCCCGTTTTATTCACACTCTTGTTACTCTATTTTGTTGGTAATCTTTTTGGACAAACCGTTGTAAAGGGCATTGTCACAGATGATGCCAATCTGACCATCCCCTTTGCCGCCGTCTATTTGTCGAAGACCACCATCGGCACCATGACCAACAAAGAGGGAGCCTACAAACTGACCATCCCCCAGGAGGGAGTCTATGAGTTAATCTCTTCGTTTCTCGGTTTCACGACAAAATCGCAAATGATTAATGCGGAAGGTAAAAACCTGACCATCAACATCAAAATGTCTGAAAATCCGATTCAACTGGATGAGGTGACGGTGAAATCCAAAGACAAGAACCGCGAAAAAAATTATGCGATTTTCACCAATCTGTTTCTTGGTGAAACTATTAATTCCCTCAATTGCCGGATTCTTAATCCCGAGGATCTTTATCTCTACCGGGTTCCCAATACCAATGTGCTTAAAGGACAATCTATCAAATCCCTTCGGATTGAAAACAAGTCGTTGGGTTACCTTATCCATTATGATCTTTCGGATTTTTCATATGACGAAAAAAATGAGATGCTGAGATATACCGGTAGCCCTTACTTCCAACCTTTGGAGGGTAATTCCAAAGAGTTGAAAAAATGGGTGCGTAACAGGTTGTCGGCTTATTATGGTTCAAGGTTGCATCTGCTGAGATCGATCTATGCTGACTCCCTGAAACAAGCCAAATTTCAATTGTTTCAAGCCGGGCTTGATCCATCGCGAAAGGATACGATGAAAATCACTCCCGTCAGTGAGAAGAACATCCGGTTCTCCAGAACCCAAAAACAGATGAGGATCTATTCTTCCATACCGGTTTTGGTCAATTATGTAGACACCCATGCCGAACTTTACAACGGTCTCTTCGGATTTCAGTCCCAACGGTACAAATCAGCCCTCGAATTTTCAGATACTGTAACAGTCTATAAAAATGGATTTTTCCCCAATCCCTACACCGTCACCTGGTCAGGAAAGATGGCCGGCGAACGGATGGCTGATTTGGTGCCGTTTGATTTTCTCTCCTATTCGGTCACCAAATTTAAATCTGATACGGTGGTGACAGCCCTCTCCATTGAGAACATCCTCACCTCCGGACAAAAATCCTCCTGCGGTGACCAGTTGTTCGTGCATCTTGACAGAAATATTTACAGACCAGGGGATACCATCTTTTTCCAGGCCTATGTCAGGGATCGTTTTAGCGCTGTTTTCCGTACCAACAGTGTGCATTTGTATGCCTTACTGTTCAATAGCAGCGGGGTACTAGCTGACAGTGCACGCTTTAAAATCGAAAATTCCACAGCCTCCGGCTGGATGACCATCCCTGTAAAGGCAGAACCGGGGAAATACCATTTTGCCGCCTTCACCAGTCAGATGCAAAACAATAATCCCGTTGAGGCTTTCCAGGTGGATCTCTCAGTGAAAGAGTCGGGAAACAATCCTGGTAAGAAACCACTAACTGCAGAAGCCTTTGTACCGGCGGAGGTGGCTCATCTGGACCTGCGCTTTTTACCGGAGGGAGGTTCATTCATTCATGGCATCGAACAAAGGGTCGGATTCAATGCTACCAACGAAAAAGGAGAAACGGTAGCGATTGAGGGATTGTTGAAAAATAGTCTTGGTTCAATTTTGGATACCATTCGGTCGGGTCCTTTTGGTCCTGGAAGTTTTGTCTGTACGGCCAGATCCGGACTATATGTGGAATTGACCAAAGGAGCCGCAGGGCAGTGGCGATGGCCATTGCCCGAGCCTACCATTACCGGGTTTTCCCTGGGAGTCGCTCCTGCTGGAAACAGGTCGGTGGTGGTAGACATTCAATCAAGCATGTACACCGGGGAGAAGGTAATTGTGGCAGGCACGCTGAACATGGTCCGCTTCTTCTCTCAGGAGGTCAACCTCACCAAAAGGCAGCAAATCATTGTGGACACGGGTTCACTTCCTTCGGGAGTCGCCAACATCACCTTGTTTGACCCCTCCATGAAGCCGGTTGCAGAGCGGTTGATCTACCTGAACAGCGACAAACACTTGCAGTTCAGCATACAGCCTGGAACTCAGGTATCCCATCCAGGAGAGGAAACAGAACTATCCATTTCGGTCACTGACGGGGTGGGGAAGCCTTCCGAAGGATTCTTTTCCATCGCGGTAACCGACTCGCTGAGAGGAATTGACCCCAGGTTGTTTTCTCCCGGCATCGAATACACCTTCAACTATCATCCGGTTTTTCCAGGTAATCTGCCACCGAAAGTTTTGGCCTATGGCCTTGAAAATCTTTCAGACGCGGAGCGCGATCTTATTTTGATGGTTTATGGCTGGAGCAAAATCAGCTGGGATTATAAACGGATGAAACCAGATAGCATCCTACCAATTAACTATGACTTGCTGAAACTGAAGGTGCTTTATGAAGGCAGGAGCAAACGGGAGAAGAGTCTCGATCTTGTATCCCTCGAAGGCGCTTCTTCCCGACATCTGGTCACCGATGGATTGGGAGAAATCTCGCTACCATTGGATTCCCTCTCAGAGATAACACGATCTGTTATCATGATGCCGGATGTCAAAAGCAAAAACAAGGCCACCGGAGCCATGCTTAGTATCCCTTATAACGAGCAGTATTTTAAAAGCAACAAATTGCATCTGCAACAGCCGCTACTTCCTATCCATGAATACCGTATCCCTGCCTCGGAACAACCCATTGCTATGGAGGAGAAGACCATTGAAATTGCAGAGGTGACCATCATTGGTCACCAGACTGAGAAGATCTACAAGGATGAATACGAAAGGATCTACCAGGCAGATAATGTTAAGAGTCTCGATTATGAACCACTTTGGTCATCTTCAACCTTGGAAACGGCCATCCGCAAACTGGTTTATCCCTATAGAATTACCACAACAAATATTTACCTCCGGTCTACCATCTCATTTATGCACGGTCCTTTGCCTGCGTTGATTGTTCTGGATGGAATGCCCCTTTACGATGAAGGCTGGCCCAGGGTAAACACCATCTCACCAAGTGAAGTCACTTCGCTCACCATTCTGGACAGCCGAATGGGGTATGTCCGGTACGGCGAGGCGGCACAGGGAGGGGTTATTTTCATCAATACACGAAGTTCTGACCCAAATCTGGCCAGGGTACGCACCAAATGGAACCTGCAAAACAGTAACGACAAAATGCTGCGTCCCATCGAACTCTACCGCCCTACCGTGGAGTTTTACAATCCCTCCAAAGTTGAACTGGAGAGTAATCCGTTGATTCAGAGCCGTGCAACCATCTATTGGCAATCAGAAGTATACTTTGGGGGAAAAGAGCCGGTGAAAATCAAGTTTCCCAACCTGAAGCACAAGGGTCCGGTGGTGATTACCGTGAACGGTGTGTCGGTCGACAATCTGGTGGGGAGCGGCAGAGGAAGGTATGTGGTGGAATAAAGCGAATCTCTAAAGGATGAAATTGACCAATGGTTAAATTAGTTTCCTAGATTTTAACCTCAAGCTATTACTTACCACCGAAACTGAACTCAATGCCATTGCTGCCCCGGCGATCATCGGATTGAGCATAAATCCCCATATTGGATACAAGATTCCGGCCGCGATCGGAATGCCGATCAGGTTGTAGAAGAAGGCCCAAAACAGGTTCTGATGGATGGCATTGACAGTCAGTTTGGATAAGCGGATGGCTTTGGAGATCAGTTGAAGATCGGAGGAGATGATGGTCATCTTGGCCACATCTATCGCAATGTCGGAACCTTTCCCCATGGCGATGCTGACATCGGCCTGGGCTAGCGCCTGCGAATCATTGATGCCGTCACCCACCATGGCCACAACTTTGCCCTGCTTCTGAAGCTCTTTCACAAAATCGAACTTGTCAGAGGGCATCATCTCTGCCCTGAAATTTTTGAGTCCGACTTTCCCGGCTACGGCGCCGGCTGTTTGAAGATTATCGCCGGTAAGCATGTACACTTCAATTCCCTGCTGCTGAAGTGAGGCGATGGCAGCTGCCGAAGTGGCTTTGATTTTGTCCGAAATGGCCACAATGGCTGCCAGCTCTGCGCCAACAGCAAAATAGACAACTGTATTGGCTTTATTTTCCCAATCTTTGATGGTGGTTTTCAGGTTTTCCGGCAATTGAACGGAGTAATCGGCCATCAGTTTTCTGTTCCCTACCAGGAAGGTCTTCTGCTCGAAAACTGCCACATCTCCTTTGCCGGTGATGCTCTCAAAATGATCCGGCGTCAGCCGCTCTTCCGTTTTGACATCCAAATAGGTGATAACGGCATCGGCCAGTGGATGTTCCGACAGCGACTCGATGGCAAAAAGCATTTTGGTGAGATCAGACTGTTCAGATTCCGGGATATTCCAGGCTATATCCGTAACAGCGGGTTTGCCTTCACTGATGGTGCCGGTCTTGTCGAGTACTATGGCGCTGACTTTGTGTGCGAGTTCCAGGCTTTCGGCGTCTTTGATCAGGATACCTTGTTCGGCTCCTTTGCCGATGCCCACCATGATGGCAGTGGGGGTGGCCAATCCGAGGGCACAAGGACAGGCGATCACCAGAACCGAGACCATGGCCAGCAGCGCGTGACTGAGGGCATTTTCACCTCCTGCCACCATCCAGACCACGAAAGTCAGAACAGCTATTCCCATGACAACCGGAACGAAGATCCCTGCAATTTTATCTACCAGCTTCTGTACCGGAGGTTTGCTGCCCTGCGCCTCTTGAACCATCTTGATAATTTGCGCTAAAATGGTTTCACCGCCAACCTTTTCGGCTGTGAGAATGAAGCTTCCTTTCTGGTTAAGGGTACCTGCAAATACTTTTGCTCCCTGCTCCTTTTCGACAGGCAGGGATTCGCCGGTAATGGTACTCTCGTCTACGAAAGAGAAGCCTGAGATGACCTCACCGTCAACAGGGATTTTGTCTCCGGGCTTAACGAGCAGCTTGTCGTTCTCCTGTACCTGAGAAATGGATATTTCCAGTTCTGATCCGTCATTTTGCACCACCCGGACAGTTTTCGGTTGTAGTCCGATCAATTTCTTCAAGGCGGAGGAGGTATTCGATTTGGCCCTCTCTTCCAGAACTTTCCCAAGCAGGATAAAGGCAATTACCACGGCAGATGCCTCAAAATAGACGGGTGGATGGATGCCCTGGTTGTGCCAGATCTCCGGAAATATGGTGTTAAACGTGCTGAAAAGGTAGGAGATACCGGTGCTCAGGGCAACGAGCGTATCCATGTTGGCTGAGCCATGCCTTGCCTGGTTGAAGGCGTTGACGAAAAAGCTGCGGCCAAACCAGCCGACTACAGGCGTCGCTAATACGAGCATAATCCAGTTGGCATAAGGCATATCCATCAGAAACATGCCGATTACAACGACCGGCAAGGCCAGTATGGAAGCTCCTATTGTACTAACTATTAGTTTTTTATAATGGGAATGTTTGATCTCGTCCTGTTGGCTGTCCCCTTCTGCTTCAATCAGTAAATCATATCCGATAGACTGAATGGCTGACTTTAAATCGGCCGCATCGGTTTTACTTCCTTCAAATTCAACGAAGGCAGAAGAGTTGGCGTAATTGACAGATGCGCTAACAACACCTTTGTGTGCTTTCAACTCATCTTCAACGTGAATGGCGCACGATGCACACGCTAGTCCCGTAACCGGGAAGCTCTTTTTAACGATAGAAGACATAACAGAATTTTTAGCAAAGATAATTGAGAAAGAAGTAAGAAGTGAAAAACGGGTAATATTGAGACTTTTAAATGAACTTTAGGCAAAGTTTATTTAAAAGTCTCAATATTACCCGTTTAATTATTTGCCAGATTTTGAATTTTTGTTTTTGTTCATCAGCTTAACAGCCAGCAAAATGACAATAACCAGAACAAAAAAGCCTATCATCCAGCCATATTCAAACCCCATTCCCCAACCATTATGCATTCCGTCCATTGTTGAATCTATTTTGTTTTATGATCCATTCCTTCCATTTTCTTCATACCCTTCATATCCATCTTTCCCCCCATGTTTTTGTGCAGCATGTCCATCATTTGCGGGCTTTCCATCATGTATTTACACATTGAGGACAACATGGCAGTGTCACTTTTGCATGTTTCCATCATATCGGACATCATACTTTTCATCATGGCGGGATCATCTTTCATCATTTTCATCATTTTCACATGGTTTTCCATCATCACCGACATGGTCAAATTATCATTTTCGAGCATCATCATTTTACCGTTATTGCTATTCATCATAGTCTCCACCATTTCTTTTGACAGATTACTATCATTGGCAATTTTGTCGATGATAGCTTTTTTGGTATCCTGATTTGAAAGAATTTTGTCTACGTCTGTACTGGATTGGCAAGATGCGAACAGCGCTATTAAAGCTATAAACAATGTAATTTTTTGTAGTGTTTTCATGTTTAAATTTTTTTAATTGTAAATAAGATTCATTCAACAAAGTTGTGTCCTTTGAGGATGTAAGCTGTTACAGAATTCACGAATGAATTTATATCATTCACACGTTTTTAGATGTTACGCTATCCCTGCCCATTGTTCTGTACCACTTGGGTGTTCTTTATCCGCAACAGCATCCAGACTTACCTTCCGGCTTAGCACCGGCAGGTGAGGACAGAAACTTTTGCCGGCAATGGTCGCAGCAGAAATAGTAAATTTTTCCATCGCGTTCGGCGCTGAGAGCGGTTGCCTCGTCCACGGTCATTCCGCAGATGGGGTCTTTGGTCACTAATTTAGAATCTTTCATGGTCATGATTTTTTGTTTGTAAATATTACTATTTGATTTTGGTCGCTAAGTTTTTCCTGTTAATCGAAAATTCCTGCAACCGTTCTTTGAAAATTGATTATTTTTTGGAACCGGGTTTAGACTTGGCCTTGATTACATGTTGGTGCCCGGTTTTTACTTCAGGCTTGGCCTTATCTTTCACATATGGATGATGTTCAGCTTTGATATCCGATTTAGGCTCATCTTTCAATCGCAACATACTCGCGTTGATGGCCACGATCACAGTGCTGGCAGACATCAGCACCGCACCCATGGCAGGAGTGAGCAGTATGTGCCAGGCATAAAGTACTCCGGCGGCCAGGGGCAAGGCCACAATATTGTAACCTGTTGCCCAGATCAGGTTTTGGATCATTTTGCGATGCGTAGCTTTTCCAAACAGAATCAGGTTTACTATATCTTTTGGATTACTGTTTACCAGAACAATGCCTGCAGTTTCCGCTGCAATATCACTTCCTGAACCTACAGCAATGCCAACGTCGGCCTGTGCCAGGGCTGGTGCGTCATTGACCCCATCGCCGGTCATGGCTACAAATTCACCTTTGCTTTGAAGTTCTTTTATCTTTTCTAATTTCTCATCGGGTAATACTTCTGCAATAAAACTATCCAAACCCAAAGAGTCACTTACACTTTTTGCAACTTTACTGTTATCACCGGTAAGCAATATTGATTTAATGTGATTTTCTTTTAAGGTTTTGATAGCTTCGGCTGATTCCGGTCGAATCTCATCAGACAAAGCAATGTACCCTGCCAGTACATTATTGATGATTACAAATACAACTGTTTCAGTATCATTGGAAGTGAATTCATCCGGAACGGCAATCTTATTTTCTTTCAAATAGCCGGGACTAACAACCAGTACCTTTTTACCTTCGACTGTAGCTTCAATACCTTTCCCGGTGATGGCTTTAAAGTTTTCTATTGAAGGAACATCGATAGATAAGTCTTTAGCTTTTAGAAGAATGCCGGTTGCAATAGGATGCTCTGATTGTTGTTCCAATGCGGATGCTATCCGAATGATTTCATCTTCATTAAGTTCTTTTTTCAGGGAAACGATTTTTGAGACTTCAAACTTCCCAACAGTGAGGGTACCCGTTTTATCAAATACGATTGTCGTAATTTTCCTTGAATTTTCAAATGCTGATCTGTTTTTTATCAGCAATCCGTTTTTAGCCGATAATGCGGTTGATTTTGCTACTACCAAAGGTACTGCCAATCCTAAAGCATGAGGACAGCAAATAACTATTACCGTAACCATTCTTTCCATTGCAAAGGCTAAAGTTTCCCCTGTTAAAAACCAAAATAAAAATGTACCGATACCTGCAACAAGTGCAATAATAGTCAACCATTTTGCAGCCGTGTCGGCCAGTAACTGGGTTTTGGATTTTGATTTTTGAGCATCATCAACCAACTTTACCAATTGTGAGATGTAAGAATCTTTCGAGGCATGTGAAACGGTCACTTTAAGCGATCCATTACCATTAATTGAACCAGCTATTACTTTTTGACCTTTTATTTTCTGAACAGGCTTTGATTCTCCGGTAAGCATGGATTCATTCAGGTAGCTTTCCCCTTCCAGGATTATTCCATCGGCTGCAACTTTTTCACCTGGTTTTACAAGAATTATATCGTTCTCTTTCAGCGTATCAGTCTTTACATCATGCACCATATCAGGCATAACCATGTGAGCATCGGCTGGCATCAACTGAACCAGTAACTCTAATTCTTTTGATGCCCCGGCTATAGATTTCATTTCGATCCAATGCCCTAAAAGCATGATGAGGATTAGTGTTGCCAGTTCCCAGAAAAAATCCATGCCCTCCAACCCAAAAACAACGGCAACGCTGTAGATATAAGCTGCCGTTATGGCAAAGCCGATTAAAAACATCATGCCGGGAGTCTTTGTTTTTATTTCAGTAACCAATCCTTTAAAAAAGGGCCAGCCGCCGTAAAAAAACACCACTGACGATAAGGCAAGTAAAATATATTTAGAGCCTGTAAACTGCCAATCGACACCCATAAATTTCTGTATCATTGCTGATAACAGCATAATGGGAACCGTCAGAATAAGCACCAGGTAAAACCGCTTTTTAAAATCTGCAATCATCATGGCATGATGATTATGACCTTCCATTCCCATTGAAGGATTGTCTCCATGTTGCATGGCGCCATGGTCCATCTTTGAATGATCCTCAGTTGCCATTTTTGCAGGCGATTCGGGTTGATGTTGATGTTCCATTACTTTCAGCATTTAGTTTTTTAATTTTCCCCTACGCAGAGTCTCCGTTATGGGGCTCTACGCGGAAGGAATTTTAATTGATTACATTTTGCTGCACTCAACGGCACAGATACTACCTGATCCTGCGCATTTTTTGCAATGTTCAGTGTGTAATCTTACAAAGGTGATTACTTGTATTAAGAATTTGTTACACAATTTTAGATTGAAGTTACATTATTCACATAATGTAAGAGCTATAGCGACTGATATATCGAAGTTTTCTGAAAATTAGAAGGAGCTAAAGTTGGTGGTCTTTTAACATTATCAAACTTTCCGGAACCTCTTGTGCTATTATGACATAGCAATCACTAATCCCATGTCAGGTAAAATATGGAAGAAAGTAACATTACTTATTGATCCGATGACGAGGAGTTCAAAACTGACGGGATCACTCTTAGTCACCCTGTCAGATGAGAAATTGTCAACTAATTTTCGGACTGTTAATTTCTACTTCAAGCCTGTTAAGCTCATAAACGAAGGCCAATTTGAACTTCGAAGGTGGATTTAGCTTTGTTTCCTCCTTACCTCAATTCTTGCTTGGGACATCCTTTCCCTTAATCCCCCGGAGTGGAGGAATTCATCTTCCAAAGTTTTGATTTGCTTGGCGAGCAGGTAAGAGGTGAGGTTTATCAATCCAATCATCATATTTCCAGACACTTCAGGATTGGGACTTTCAATTCCTTTTTGATAGGTAGCAAAAGTAGCATTGGGTGTCGTAATTCTTTTGTGTAATTGAGGATAATATGGATGTTGCTTGTTCCAGATTTGTAGTTTCCGATTGCGCAAAAAGTCTTTATAATCATCCAAGAGTTCCTCAAGTGAGGCCCTGGCTACATTGGTGAGTTTGATCTCCATCTCTTTTGAGGTACCGGAGGCCATACTGCCTTCTACAATATTTTGTTTGCCTGAGCGGGCAGCCTGCACCATTTGGTCGATGGTACGATCGTATGGGTGAAAATATTTTTTACAGAAATAGCAGGTGCCGTCATAGATGGCTTCTGCTTTTTGGTAGCTCAACAAACGCTCATAACCACCATGTTTGGGGATAAAGCCATCGGGGTTGTATTGGTTGTTCATTGGAAGAGGGTTCTCTTTAATATCTCAGGACAATAAAGACAGTCAGGACCGTCATGATTGTCTTTATTGTCCTGAGAAAATCAAATGTCTCTTATAAATATACAGAAAAAAAGCGACTCTACCAAGTTTTTTGCTCTTTATTTTCTGTACAAACAGCACCCCGGCAATTTCTTATAAGCCTCATCCGGAGCTTTAAATTTTTCGGTATCGTGACCAACTTTGACTATTGCCTGCTGAATGGCATCAGAATTTGTCTTTGTCGGATCAAACTGAACAGATACTTGTTTTTTCTCTGCTGTCCATTCGGCTGAAGCTACCCCATTCACTGATTTGGCAGCAGTTTCGATCCGTGCTTTACACAAATCACAATTGCCGGAAACGCCAAACATCGTGTGCTGCAAGGTTTGAGACTTAGCATTCCCGGTAGGTAGGGCGTTTGTTGTTGGTTTTGCTACTTCAGACATATCCATACCAGGCATGCTTTTATCATCTTTAGATTTGGTATCACCCGGCATATCCTTAGCAGGCAGGCTTTTAGTATCCCCGGCTTTATTATTGCCGGGCATATCCATCCCGGGCATTGATGAAACTTTACCTCCTTCAGGATTCATCATGCTCGGTTTGCCCTCGAGTTGTGCTGAAGCATCAACACTAAATGCACCCTGCGTTACGACTTCTTCACCTTCTTTTAGGCCACTCATCACCACATAACTGTTTCCCAACATTGTGCCGAGTTCTATCTCACGGATTTTGAAAATTGGCTCATCGGATTTGGTCTGTTTGACATATACCACCGAGCGTTTGCCTGTCCATAAAACGGAGGAGCGTGGAATTACCAGCTTATCCTTATCTTCATTCAGATTTGCTTTGACGATACCGGTTGCAAACATTTCGGGTTTCAGTTTTCCACCCTGATTACCAACCTCAATACGAACCCTTGCCACTCGAGTAACAGGATCGAGCACCGGATCAATAAAAGTGATGTTTCCGGAATAATCAACTCCCGGTAGGGCCTGAATAGTAAATGTAGCTTTTTGTCCCTGAGATAGGTAAGGTAAATCGCTCTCATAAGCATCAAACATGATCCAGACGTGAGAGAGATCGGCAACATCAAACAATACTGAACCAGGTGAAACATAGTCTCCGGTGTTGACGCGTCTTGCAGAGACGATACCTGTTGTATTGGCAAAAACTTCAAAATTAGTTTTCACCTTACCGGAAGTTTCGATGGATGTAATCTGAATATCAGTCAGTTTCCATTGACGAAGTTTATCTTTTGATGCTTCATAAAGTGCCGGTTGTGACTCTTTTGTAGCCGCTGTTTCGAGCAGCTCCTGCTGAGCGGTTACTAAATCAGGAGAATAGATAACCGCCAATGTTTGTCCTTTTCGCACCAGTTCGCCTGTGAAGTTTACATTCAATTTCTCAATTCGGCCAGGCAGATACGACACCTGACTTTGTAAAAGCCGCTCATCGGCTTGAACCTTGCCGTAAAGACGTAATTCCTTCACCGGATTTTGTTTTGATACGATGGAAGTAAGGACGTTGGCCAGCTGAGCCGCTTCTTTTGTCATGTGAATTGCGTCTGGATCGATCGTTGTACCGCCTTGGATAAGTGGAATTAATGTCATTCCGCAAATTGGGCATTTACCTGGTTCGTGCATTCGTATTTGAGGGTGCATGGCACAGGTCCAGATTGTTTCTTTAGTCGTTTCTGCCGCATGGTCGTGCTTTACTTCTTTGGTCGGAGAAGAGTGAAATAATATCCAGCCAAGAAAAATACCTCCAAACAGAATGAGGCTAAAGCGGATGTACTTATTTGAAAAGATTTTTTTCATCTTATTTGAATTTTCGCATTACTGAATTTGTGAAAATGCCATTAATCGTTTGAGCCAGGCTATTGAGGTATTGTAATCGGCAACAGCTTCCGTTTGTTTGTATTCATAATCAAGTGTCTGCTGCCTGACACGCAAAATATCAGTGAGACTGGCACCTGATGATGCAAAACTTTTGAACAGGATATCGAGTGATTTTGAGGCTAGCAAATATTGATCAGCATAGAGTTTTATCCGGCGCCGTGCATCTTGATACAGCTGTATGGCCTGATAATACTCGGTTTGCAGCGAATTAGCAGTAGCCTTGTAACTTTGGGTATTGGCCGATTTCAAAAAGTCGGTTTCTTCGCGCATTGCCCGATACTTTTTCCGGTAAATTGGCAAAGTCGCGGTGATCATTGGCATGATCATATCTTTCCCGTTCATGGGCGATGTGGACATTGCACTTTTATTGATAAGCGAATAATTTACTCCAAAACCAACCATTGGGTAGCCCATCCTGGTAACCATTTGCTTGCGGGATTCGAGGGACTTCTGTTCAAGTTGAAGCATACCCAACATCGGGTTGTTTTTTAAAATGCTGTCGGATATTGATAACGAGGAAGGCTGGAATCTTTCGGCCAGTAAAGTATCCGGGAGAGAAACAATAGTATTTTGTGGTCTGTTCAAGAAGCCGTTAAACTGTGCAGCTGTTGTAATTAACCGGGTTTTTAACAAATCAATGTTGTTTTGCAGGTCACCAATTTCGATTTGTATGCGATAGACATCCGAAAGGCCGGAGCTTCCGGAAGAAGATCCCATGGAGTTGCCGGGCATGGACGAAGTGGCCTGAACCGAGGCTGAACTGCCCGAATTGCCTCCCATACTATTCATGCCGGATGTGCCGCTGGAAGTACTTTTTGGGGAGGGCTGAAATGATGTATTGCCTGCTGATGCAGGACTGTTTCCTGGCGGAGCAGCTTTGAACCTGACAACAGCCAATCTTTCAATTGTGCGAAGTAGCTCTATATTTTTCTCCGAAATGCGGATATTCTGTTTGACCTTATTCAATTCGTACCAGGTACGTTGTACATCGTAGAAGACCTGCAATTTAGCATCCCGAAACGTTTCGTATTTCGCTTTTGCCATCAAACTCATTTCATCTTTGGCATTCTTCAAAACTCCGAACCAGGGAAACATCTGCATCAGACGGATATCGGCTACCTGATTTCCACCAACCAGTTCCATTGGACTGAGGAAAACCCCAAGGCTCAACTCCGGATCCGGCAGGCTTCCAACCTGGGGTACTTTTTGCAGTGAAGCCTGATATTCATCAAATTTTTGCAAAACTGTGGGATTGTTTTTGGCAGCAGTTTCCAGGTAATATTGCAGAGAATCAGTTTGGGCGTATGTGGTAATAGATTGAAATAGGTTGATATAAATGGAAATAAATAGAAATAAAAAGAGATTTCTTGGAACATGGTTTTTTTGAGAATGAACACCGATATTCCTTTTTATTGTTTCTAATAATTGATCAGTATGTTTCTTAAATTTTATCATGTTTTTCCCTTCCCTTTTTGGTTGTAGATGCAATAAAATTATTCAGCTTTATTTGCAGAATTGATGCTTTGACACGAATGGTTTCAAATTCTTCCATAGAAATTTTCTCCCTTTCCGATAGTAATTCTAGCCAATGTGTAAATGCCTCTAAATGAGATCCCCTTGCATTGTGATAAAACCTTACTTTATCCAGATAATGGTATCGTCCGTAACCTTCAGCAATATTGGCTCCTACTGAGTCTGCCGATCTTAAGAACTGATCTCCCATATACTTTTTGTCTTCTAAATTCATTCTGCAGAATATCTTCCATACTATGGCGGATAGCTGCCTTGAAATTTGATACACTTCAAGATTCTTTAATTCAATATATCCAGAGCTTTCTATAAGAAAATTATTTACTATAATTTACCCTAAATATTTGACATTCAGAAGAATTTTAACATGTATTTCCTTATTTCATTTGATCCCCTTTATTTCCATTTATTTCCATTTATTTCAATCCTCTCTCCCTCCACATCGCCTGAAATAGCGGCACAACAAATACCGTCATCACCTGAATCACCATGCCGCCAAACATGGGTATGGCCATAGGGATCATGATATCAGAGCCTTTGCCATTCGATGACAAGACAGGCAACAATGCGATTACAGCAACAGCCGTGGTCATCATGGCCGGCCGTACACGTTTCATACCGGCTGATACCACTGCTTCGCGTACATCGTGAACCGTAGCAGGATGCCGGTCTTCAAATACCTGATGAATATAGGTGCCCATTATTACTCCATCATTGGTAGCTATTCCGAAGAGGGCGATAAAACCGACCCAGACGGCCACGCTCAGGTTGATAGGATGCATTTGGAACATATCCCGCAGGTTTATACCAGCCACAGAAAAATTGAGGAACCAGGCCTGGCCATACAGCCACAGCATGATAAACCCACCGGCAAAGGCTACAAAGACGCCGGAAAAATGTATAAATGAAGCTGTTAAAGTTCTAAATTGAAAAAACAACAATAACAATATCAGGAGCAAACTTATTGGAATGACAATTGCCAGCCGTTTGGTAGCCCTCATCTGATGTTCGTAATTTCCTGCGAATTTATAAGATACTCCGACAGGCAAAATGAGGGTGCCCGAACTCAACTTCTGCTGGAGGAAATTTGTTGCTTCCTCTACAACATCCACCTCCGCTTTGCCTTCGTTCTTATCGAAAATAACATAGCCGTTCAGGAAAGTATTCTCGCTTCTGATCATCTGTGCACCGCGGGTGTAATCGATATCGGCAATTTCACTCAGTGGAATTTGTACGCCGTTCATTGCGGGGATCAGGATACGTTTGAGGTCATCCGGATTATCGCGCAATTCGCGGGCATACCGAACACGAATGGGGAAGCGCTCCCGCCCTTCGACAGAATTGCTCAATGCCATACCGCCAACAGCCACCTGAAGAATCTCCTGCACATCATTGACAGTCATGCCATAGCGGGCCATCGCTTCCCGGTTGAGTTTGATTTCGAGGTAGGGAGCACCAACGGCGCGGTCGTAGAAAACGGCTGATGCTTTGATCGATGGCACCTCTTTCAAGGCCTGCTCAAGCTGCATGCCTCCTTTCTCTATGGATTCCAGGTCGGGACCAAATACTTTAAGGCCCATGGGCGCACGCATGCCTGTTGAAAGCATCACCAGTCGGGCTTCAATGGGTTGCAGCTTTGGAGCAGAGGTCAATCCGGGAATGTTGGTCACCTTTACAATCTCGTTCCAAATGTCATTTGGCTTTTTAATCTCAGGCCGCCATTGACGGAAATACTCACCATTGCTATCAGAAATCAGATATGCATTGATATTCTTTGAAATAGATTGAAATAGATTGAAATAGATTGAAATATTGGGGTCTGCTTTTTTAACAAGAATCCAATGATCACCAATCAAAACCTTAAAAATTTCATTCTCTTTATTAAACCTAATTTCCTGAATATTTTTGGTGTCTATTTTATTTCCATTTATTTCAATAGTATTTCCATCAGTATCTGCCTTATTTCCATTTATTTCTGCCTTATTTCCATTTATTTTTACCTTATTTCTATCTATTTCAACTGTATTTCTTATTCTCGGCAAATCCAAAACAAAATCACCATTCTTATCTACTTTAAACTTTTTCCGCTGTCCATTTTCGTCGAGAATGTATTCTGACCGGTAGTTGATGGTATTCTCAAACATTTGCACGGGTGCAGGGTCGAGGGCTGAATTGACACGTCCCCACTTGCCTACTGCTACTTCCACTTCAGGAATAACTGAAAGTCGCTTGTCGAGGGTTTCGATGTATTGAAGATTTTTTTCGATACTTGAATGGGGCATGCTGGTTGGCATCAACAGGAAGGAACCTTCGTTTAAGGATGGCATAAACTCTTTTCCCGTACCCGGAAAAGTTTTTGAGGGTCCCTGCCAAATGGCTGTCTGCCTGAAACTTTTCCAACCTAATTTTTCGGCTCCGGCAGCAATAAAACCAAATGTTTTGTCGAATCCCAGCCATACCAACAGTCCAAACAATAAGGTAACGGCAGGGATGATCAAAAATTTACTTTTGTGTGCCAGTGCCCAACGTATAATGTTTTCATAAAAATGGACCATAGACATCAAGGCAGCAAGAATGATGGCAATAATTCCGCCAACAAACAGAAAGTTGACGAAGGCGCTGTTGTGAGCGCCCAAAGGAAGCCACTCGATGGTAAGGTACCAGGATGCCACCAGCACGGTGATGGCAATGTTGATGTAATTCGGAAATTCTTTGCGATGTTCCGGCCAGCGTTCACTAAGCAGGTTATTGATACCTACCGCGGTCAGGGCCAGGGCAGGCCATGTGTGCCAGATCAAAGCAAAAAGAACACCTGCGATCATCAAACTGCCATTCCAAATACGGCTAATTTTCTTTGTATCAACACGAATATTGAAAAAGATATGCGTCAAAGTGGGCAAAACAATGATGCCAAGAAGGAAGGCTGAAATCAGGGCAAATGTTTTGGTGAATGCCAACGGATGAAAAAGCTTTCCTTCGGCCGCCTGCATGGCAAAAACAGGCAAAAAGCTGACAATGGTGGTGGCAATGGAAGTGACAACAGCAGCCCGAACTTCTGTTGTCGCAAGGTAGATAACCGACATCAGTTTCTTCCCTTTGATGCCTCTGTTTTCCGGCATTTCCAGATGCCTGAGAATGTTCTCAACATCCACTATCCCGATATCAACCATTACTCCAATGGCTATGGCAATCCCCGATAGGGCCACGATATTGGCTTCTACACCAAAAATGCGCATCAGGATAAAAGTCATCAATACGCCAATTGGTAGCAATCCGGCTACGATGAGCGATGCCCTCAGGTTCATGACAAGCACAATAATGACAATAATACTTATCAGGATTTCGTGCGAAAGGGCAGATTCCAGGGTTCCGATGGTCTCCATAATTAACCCGGTGCGATCGTAAAACGGAACAATTGTAACTTTGGAAACAGTACCATCGGGCAAAGTTTTTTGGGGCAGACCGGCCTGAATCTCCTTTATCTTTTCCTTTACATTGTTGATTACCTCCATGGGATTTGAACCATAGCGTGCAACAACGACAGCACCAACTGCTTCGGAACCAGATTTGTCCAAACCACCGCGACGGGTTGCCGGGCCAAATGCAACCCGGGCCACATCCTTGATGCGTACCGGGACATTGTTGCGAACAGTAACAACTGAAAGTTCAAGATCCTCTAGGTTTTTGACATAGCCCAAACCCCTGATAATGTACTCCACATTGTTCAATTCCATTGTTTCAGCGCCAATGTCCAGGTTGCTTTTACGCACGGCATTCATCACGTCCATCGCCGAAACATTGAATGCTTTCAAGGCTTCCGGGTTCAGGTCGACCTGGTATTCCTTGATAAATCCACCTGCGGAGGCCACTTCAGAAACACCTTCGGCAGTTGAAAGACCGTATTTTACATAGAAATCCTGGACAGACCTTAATTCCTGAGGGTTCCAGCCTCCGTTTGGTTTTCCGCTTTTGGGGTCGCGCCCTTCGAGGGTGTACCAGAAAATCTGACCCAATGCAGTCGCGTCAGGCCCCAAAGTTGGCTGAACACCGGCGGGTAAGGTGCCTGAGGGTAGTGAGTTAAGCTTTTCCAGAATCCGGGACCTGCTCCAGTAAAACTCTACGTTGTCTTTGAAAATGATGTAAATGAACGACATTCCAAACATGGAGGTACTGCGCACCGTTTGAACGCCCGGGATCCCAAGCAGGGCGGTTGTCAAAGGGTAAGTAACCTGATCCTGAATATCTTTGGGAGACCTCCCCATCCATTCTGTAGCTACAATTTGCTGATTATCACCTATATCCGGAATGGCATCTACCGCAATCGGATCACGTGGAAAGAATTCAGATTTCCAATTGAACGGCATAAATACCATTCCAAGCACCACGAAAGAGATGAGGAAAATAAAGGTAATCAGCCTGTTTTCAAGAAAATATTTGACGAGTCGATTAAACATACATCATAGTTTTTTTACAGAAAATGTATCTGAAAATTACAGTACCCGGGTCAGCATCACCACCATCATGGCCGTCATGGCAACTGCACCTCCTATCATGCCTGCCTTTGCCCAAGTTTTTTTATGGTTTTCATTCTCTTGTTTTTGTACAAAGTGGCCAGGATCATTTTTAAAAACTGCCAGACACTGATCACTTGTTTTCCACAAACCGGATCGATCTTTCCATTTGAATGTTCATGGTTGTGATCTCCTTGCATAGTGCCTGCCATGTGGCCTGGCATCATCATCATACAGGAAGAAAATGTCGAAACCATAACGACGATTAAGATACCAATAAAAAACTTTTTCATTATCATATTGTATTTAAAGATTAATGATGACCTGCATGACCGCCGCTACTTCCCCCAACGCCGGTATGACTATCAGGCATTTTGTTTTGGTTCGAGGTACCAGATTTTGATTTTCGGTAATCATCAAAAGAAATCAGTTGCATTCCACATTTTGGACATTTGCCTGGAGCTGACGTAATATACATATTGTGCATCGGACAGAGATAAGTAACATTCTGATTAACTGTTTTTTGCTGGGCAATATGCCTTCCACAGCCAGTGAAAGCAATTAAGGACACTGTCAGTAATATCAGCGTAACAAATTTTTTCATTTGAACCATAAACTTGTTTCTGTTTTGCATCCTGGTTGAAATAGTTCCCTTAATTCATGTTCTATCAATATTCTTTTCTGTTGTTTTAAAAACGGTGTATAGTGAACAAAAACTGTCAATTTTCCATTGCAGTGTTTAATCCAGCACTCTTTCTTGTCATGATTTTCAATTCGTGTCCGCAATTTTGAACTCTCACCGACATCCAACAAAAAATCTTCATTGCCCACTTTGCAAACTATTGCATACATCCCTGATCTGTCATTGATCTTGTCAATCGATTCCAGCGGTCCTATAAACGAATAATTTCCCAATTTTATTCCCATGATATTCTATTTATATAATGTGTATTAATTTGATCATCGGTCATTTATTGATATCTCAGGACGATGTAGTTGGGTTTTTTGCCAACATTAATTTTCATCATCTCCTTCATGGTAACCACATTGATGACAGAGACAGTTTCATCTGTCTCATTGGTTACATAGCAGGTCGTACCTTCTTTGTTAAAAGCAATAGAAGATGCGCCATTTCCCACGGTTATGGTTCCACTCATCACATATCCGGTGTTGGTATTTGTCCAAACATGAACTTTATTACCACTGGGATCAGTCACCCACATCTGGTTCATCATCGTATTTGCAGCGGCCATCCCGGGTGTAAATCCAAGCTGCACCGTGCCTGTCATCATACCGGTTGTACTGTTCATCATGTTGATGGTCTGGTCTTTTTCGTTGTCAACATACATCATACCGCCCATCCCTGGCCATGCGCCAACCGGATAGTTGCCAGAAGTTGTCGTTTCAAGAATTTGTTTGGTGATTGCATCGACTACCGTCACATTGTTTGACATACCATTTGCCACAAAAACCTTCTTACCATCGTCTGAGAAGGAGACTTCGGCAGGCATCTGGCCTACTGTAATGGTACTTGACAAGGCATAAGTGTTGGCATCAAAGACCTTAACTTTCCCGACAGGCAGCATAATGGCGGTCCACAATTCTTTGCCATCGGGAGAGTAAACTGCATTAAACGCAATTCCATCAAGCGTAAGCTCTTTGATGGTTGCTCCGGTTACAGCGTCCAATATCAGTATTTTGCCTTGAGTTTGCAACGAGGCTGTGAGATTGCCCATCATACTTCCGGATGTAAAGGAGGAGAGCATCATTCCTGAACCTCCGGTGAAATCACTCCCCGGAAAGGAGATGACCATCTTGCTTTTATCCGGAGAAAGGGATATTTGATGCGGCCACATATTCACCATGCCGGATCCCATCATTCCCGTAACAGAACTGCTCTGAAGCATTGGCAAACTGATGGTTTTGTCAACAGTGTTGGATGAGAGATTTATAACAGAAATGGTATTGCTCTGACCATTAACCACATAAGCGGCATCAAAATTTACCGGTGTAACGTCAGTTTCAATTGATCCAGCTTTTTGGCAGGACGAAGAGAGCAAAGCACTACCAACCAAGCATATTACACCTAATATTAATTTTTTCATTTTGGAAATTCGATTTTTGGAGAATATATTTCACGCGCAAAATATTGATAATCACACTTGTTTGTGATTATTTATCAATGACATTTTACTTGTGTGACTTAATAAAGGGGAAAAGAATAGCCATGCTGCTTACCCGTTATCAGGTAGCATTGTAATAGCCACAACATGGCTATTCTTTAATGGAGGGCAATAAACAGGCAGATTTTTGCAGCACCCGGGTAATTTGGCATAAACCGCATCCTGTGCTTTAAATTTCTCTGTATCATGACCAACCGCAGCGACTTTTTTCTGTACGTCGTCGCTTTTAACCATTGCCGGGTTGTAAACGAGGGTCAATAACTTGGTGTCCTTGTTCCAGTCTGCTTTGGAAACGCCTTCAACTTTTGCAGCTGCTTCAATGCGATCTTTGCACATACCGCAGTTGCCTGAAACTTTGATCGTTTCGGTTTTGGTGGATGTCATATTCATTTTGGAATGATCAGTCATTTGGGCATAAGAATTGGATCCCAAAAAGATTACCATGATAGCTAGGAAAATGATTTTTATGGTTTTCATAATATTGAATATTTGATGTTTATGTGTCTAATAATAAAAATAGCAAAGCAAAAGCAATAAAGATCTGATAACCTTTACGCTCTACATATTGACACTATAAAATCAAATACGGAATACACAAATGTCCGGCAAACTTACAGCGCTTGCCAAATAGTTACCTGGCGGAAGTACATTTGTGTTATAAAGACTTAATACAACAATCTGTTGAAGATTAAAAACTTCAATGTTACGACAGACCTGCAGAACAGGTTGTGGAAATACTTTGAATATGGAAAAAGAAGGAGCGTAATTATTATCTACGACAAATGTGGAGACCTCATTGTCACAGCAATGAGCCTTGAAATTTACTCCTTGTAAAGGTTTTTCGTCTTTAGGATCTTCCATTCCACAAGTAGCCAACTCACCGGTAACCGAGATTTTTTCAAAAGCAGCAGATTCACCACTGCAATAATGTTTGGCAATGGAAATATGCAACCCGGATATCAGGATAAGCGATGCAAATAATATGGATAGAATCTTCCTCATCTAACTACTTGAACGACATTTACAGTCTAAGGTGCAAATAAACAAAAAAATATGATAAAAAAATCTGCATGAACCTTAATTTTCATTAAAGTACTTGAGTCACTTCACCTACTCAAACATCCCCTTTACCCGATCAAAGAAATTCCGTTCCTTTGTTTCTTCAGGTACTTGAAAATTAGGAAGTTGTTGCAATCTTTCAAGTTGTTTTTTCTCCTCGGAAGTGAGTTTTTGCGGTACCCAGGCGTGGATTTTGACCAGTAGGTCGCCTTTGCCATAGCCATTTACATCCGGGATCCCTTTCCCTCGCAAACGTAAAATTTTCTCTGGCTGAGTACCGGCTTCTATCTTCACTTTCACCTTTCCGTCGATGGTAGGGATTTCGGATGTTAGACCCAGCGCTAAATCAGGGAATGAAAGGAACAAATTGTAAATCAGGTCGTTTTCATCCCTGATCAATTCAGGATGTTCCTCCTCCGCGATCAGTACGAGCAGGTCGCCGGGAATACCGCCACGCCGGGCTGCATTTCCCTTGCCCCCGACTGAAAGCTGCATTCCTTCGCCAACACCGGCAGGAATTTTAACCGTAACCACCTCTTCACCCTGGATCAAGCCTTCACCGTAACATTTCTCACATTTTTGGGTAATGATCTTTCCTTCGCCGCTACAGGTTGGACAGGTAGATGATTGCTGGATCTGCCCGAAGATGGAGTTGCTGATTCTTGTCACCTGTCCACTACCTTTGCAGGTTGAACAAGTAGTGTGTCCGCTGCCGCCTTTTGCTCCACTACCGTGACAACTGTCGCAGGAGACATATTTCTTGACTTTTAATTTTTTCTCACAACCATTGGCAACTTCGCTCAGATTAAGGGTCACCTTGATACGAAGATTGGAACCACGGTTGACACGTTGTCCGCGTGAACCGCCTCCACCAAAACCACCGAAACCACTAAATCCGCCACCGCCAAAAATATCTCCGAATGAAGAGAAGATGTCTTCCATGGTCATGTGCTGACCTCCGAATCCACCCTGGTTACCCATGCCGGCATGACCAAACTGATCGTACCGTTGTTTTTTCTCGGGGCTGCTCAGAATTTCATAAGCTTCTGCAGCCTCCTTGAATTTTTCTTCCGAAGCCTTGTCCCCGGGATTTTTATCGGGATGGAATTGAATGGCTTTTTGGCGATAGGCTTTCTTGATCTCCTCAGCGGTTGCGTTTTTGGAGACTCCAAGGACTTCGTAATAATCTCTTTTAGACATTTTTTTCTTTTAACAGATGAAGTTGGATATTATTCTCCAATCACAACTTTAGCATAACGTATTACCTTATCATTCAGCATGTAACCCTTCTGAACGACCTCGACTATTTTTCCTTTTAACTCCTCCGAAGGAGCAGGGATTTTGGTAATGGCCTCGTGGTGGTCGGTGTCCAGTTCCAAACCTTTGGCTTCTATTTCGACTACTCCATTTTGTTTGGTAAAATCTTTAAATTTGTTGTATATCAAGCTAATACCCTCTTTGGTCGTCTCAAGATTGTTGGAGTTTTCAATCGCTTTGATAGCGCGTTCTACATCATCCATCACCGGAAGAAAACTGACAATGACAGACTCTGAAGCATTCTTCATCAAATCCATCTTCTCCTTCAGGGTACGTTTGCGGAAATTGTCAAATTCCGCCGATAGGCGAAGATATTTGTCGTTTGAAGCGGCAAGACCGGCTGTAAGTTCAGCTATTTTGTTTTCCAATTCCGTCTCTACGCAGACAATTTCCTCTCCTGCATTACTGCCGGATTGTTCTTGTGCTGTAGTTTCACCAGTTAATTGTGCTTCCTGTGCATGTACTGAGTCCTGGCTATATTTTTTGTGTTCTTCTGTTCTCTTTGTCATAGTTCATCCATTGTTCAAATCTGTTTTTACTTCTTCAAATAGCTTGCCAATAGCCCTGATTCGGACATTTTGACACAATAAAAAGCTGAAAACTGACAGCCTAACTTCTTACTCTCTTTTGATTTTAGCCCCAATGGCATTTAGCCTGGTATCAATATTTTCGTACCCGCGATCGATCTGATCGATGTTGTCGATGGTGGAGATCCCGTTGGCCGAAAGGGCGGCAATGAGCAGGGCAACCCCAGCGCGGATATCGGGTGAGGTCATGCGGGTAGCCCGGAGCGGGTGGGAGCGGTCGAGCCCGATTACTGTGGCCCTGTGCGGATCGCAAAGGATTATTTTGGAGCCCATATCGATCAGCCTGTCCACGAAGAAGAGTCTGCTCTCAAACATTTTTTGGTGAATAAGCACACTTCCTCTCGCCTGGGTAGCTACCACCAGGAATATGCTCAAAAGGTCGGGTGTCAAACCCGGCCAGGGAGCATCGGCAATGGTCATGATCGAGCCATCAATGAATGACTCTATCTCGTAATGATCCTGAACCGGAACGCGGATATCGTCACCCATCCGGATTACATTGATGCCCATTTTCCGGAAGGAGTCGGGGATGATGCCCAATTCATCGTAGGCAACATCTTTGATGAGCAGATCGGAGGAGGTCATGGCAGCCAGTCCTATAAAGCTTCCAACTTCGATCATGTCGGGAAGCAGTCGGTGTTTGCATCCCTTCAGCGAGGTAACCCCATGAATGTGCAACAGGTTGGAGCCCGTGCCATCTATCTTTGCACCCATGGAGATAAGCATTCGGCAAAGTTGCTGAACATACGGTTCGCATGCGGCATTGTAAATAGTGGTGGTTCCTTCGGCCATTACCGCGGCCATGATGAGGTTGGCGGTCCCGGTTACGGAGGCTTCGTCGAGCAGGATGTAACAACCTTTCAGTTTTTTTGCCTCGACTCGGAAGAGCGCATTCTCAGCGTCAAAAATAAATTGAGCTCCGAGCGATTCAAATCCACGGAAGTGCGTATCCAGTCTGCGGCGTCCGATTTTATCCCCGCCGGGCTGAGGGATGGTTCCTTTTCCGAAACGTGACAGCATCGGACCAATGATCATGATCGAACCCCTTAATGTGACTGCTTGTTGAAAAAAGAGGGGAGAAGTAAGGATATCAACATCTACTTTATCGGCACAGAATGAATAGGTTCCCTTTGCAAGTCTTTCGACAGATACTCCAATGTTTTTAAGGATGTCGATCAGTTTGAGGACATCACTTATTTCGGGAATATTGGAGAGGGTGACCTTTTCGGCGGTAAGCAGGGTGGCGCAAATTACCTGTAGGGCTTCATTCTTGGCTCCTTGCGGTGTTAACGCGCCGGCCAGGGAATTTCCTCCTTCGATGATAAATCTTGCCATGGCAACCGAAGTGGTTTATTTGTGCTTCCGGTTCTGTCCGGAGCCAACTTTTGCCTTCTTTTTCTGGATTTTGATGATGTCTGTCACCTCTTGCAGGCGCAAGTCTTCGCGGACTTTCAACCTGCCTCTGGAGATCAATTTCAGGTCATCAAAGATTTTATCATCCTCCACCATGTCTTTGTTCCAGGTGAGGTAGGATTTCTTCATCTGATTGGCCAACTGCTCTGTATTCAGCTCTTTTGAAGGATTCTCATCACTCATTTTAGAGATGTTATCAATCAGCTGCTCCATGATTTTTCCATAGTGTCGAAATCTGATATCCGACTGATTGTAAGGAATATGTTTGGGTTTCTCTGTGAAAGTCTCAGGAACAGGGGGATCATACGGATAATCGATATCGAGTTTAAAATCAGACATGATGGCGATGTGGTCCCAAAGTTTGTGTTTGAAATCATTGATGTCGCGCAGATAAGGATACATCATTCCCATGATGTCGATGATGGATTTTACGGCAAGATTGCGTTCATCGCGGTCTTCTATGGTGAGAACGTGCTCGACCATTTTGTGAAGTGCCCTTCCATATTCAGGAAGCTTCATCTTGGTACGCTGGGTGTTATAATCTTTGAACATCGTGAATTTCAGTTATGTGCTCTTGCAAAAGCAATTTTTATTTTATGCGACAAAGTTAAACATTTTGCCGATCAATCAGGACTATTCGTCCACTATTTTTAGTTTGGCAAATTTGAGCAGCAGTTGTTTCTCCCCGGCGTTGGCAAAGAAAACTTTTGCTTTTTTTTCAGGCATCAGCCCTTCCAGATCCACAATTTTACCGCGGCCAAACCGCTGGTGTTCGACAAACATCCCCACCTGCAGGGAGTTTGGATCAGCGGCGTCGAAATTTTCGGCAGGCGCCGCTTCATTTCCACTTCTATAGTTGGCACCCAGGGTTCCGGATGGTTTCGGTGGTGTGAAACCGCTTCTTTCGCCTGACGGATAGGCATTTCGGTTAAATCCACCATGCAGGTTGGAAGGTTCGTTGGAGATATGATGTTGGAAGAACCGGCTGTTCTGCATGTCGAGGTACTGGGGATCAATCTCACCGATAAAACGGCTGGGATGACAGAATTCCGTTTTCCCCCATTTGAAACGCTGCTGGGCAAAAGAGAGGAAAGCCTGGTGTTTGGAGCGCGTCAGGGCTACGTAAAACAGCCGGCGCTCTTCCTCCAGTTCGGGCAGTGTCATGGTTCCGGAAAAGCCAGAAGGAAAGAGGTTTTCTTCGAGTCCGACTACGAATACATTATTGAATTCCAATCCTTTGGACGAGTGGGCAGTCATGAGGGTCACCTTGTCGAAGTCTTCGGTCTTTTCATTGTCCTGGTCGGTCAGGAGTGAAACCTCCTCCAGAAAGTTGGCCAGCAACGCCGAGTGACCCTCTTCGATGGCGCTGATGGTAAACTGCTGTATGGCGTTCAGAAGTTCCTGGGTATTTTCATACCTGCTGATGTTTTCGGGCGACTTGTCCTGGTACAACTCAGAAAGAATGCCAGCTTCGGTCGCGATTCTTTGTGCCATTTCGTTGGCTTCCATGGTCAGCGAACGTTCAGCGAAAGCGTCAATCAGGGTGACGAATTCCGTTACTTTTTTAGAGGCTCCGCCGTTCAATCCTGCTTTTTGCAGCATAAGCGGATCCGTGGCAACCGCGAACATGCTCGTATCACTTTGATTGGCATACTCCTCCAGCTTTCCGATGGTAGTGGCGCCGATTCCCCTGACGGGATAGTTGATCACCCTTTTGAACGACTCGTCGTCTTTTGGGTTGATCACCAGTCGGAAATAGGCCAGCAGATCCTTGATCTCCTTTCTTTGGTAAAAGGAGAGACCCCCATAAATTTTGTAGGGGATGTTCCGTTTGCGAAGCACCTCTTCGAACACCCTTGATTGCGCATTGGTGCGGTACAAAATCGCGAAGTCGGAATAGTTGTCGTGTTCCGCCATTCGTTTCTGGAATATTTCATTGACGACCAGAAAACCCTCCTCCTGGTCGTTCAGGGCATTGAGTACCTTGATTTTGGCGCCGGCATCATTTTCACTGTAAACTGTCTTCTGAAGCTGGTTCTTGTTTTTGGAGATGATGCTGTTGGCAGCGTTAACGATGGTCTGGGTGGAGCGGTAATTTTGTTCCAGTTTATATACCTTGAAATCTGGATAGTCGTTTTTGAAGTTGAGAATATTTTCAATTCTGGCTCCCCGGAAGGAGTAGATGCTTTGCGCATCATCGCCAACGACACTCAGGTTGTGGTGCAATTCAGCCAGTTTTTTTACGATCAGGTATTGGGAAAAATTGGTATCCTGGTACTCATCCACCAAAATGTATTTGAAGAGATGCTGGTATTTCAGCAAGGTCTCCGGAAACCGTTTGAAAAGCACATTGGTCATCAGCAGAAGGTCGTCGAAATCCATCGCCCCTGCATTTTTGCAGCGCCGCACATACTCTTCATAGATTTCACCGGTGCGGGGTATGCGGGCTGCCTGGTCGTTTTCGCGGGCCACCTCATTTTGCCTGTATCCGGCAGGAAGGACCAAATTGTTCTTGGCAGCCGAGATGCGCCCCATGATGACGGAGGGTTTGTAGGTATTCTCTTCCAGCGCCATGCTTTTGATAATGGTCCTCAGCAGGCTCTTGGCATCCTGGGTATCGTAAATGGTAAAAGTCGAAGGATAATCGATCAGTGAGGCCTCTGCCCGAAGGATCCGGGAGAAGATGGAATGGAAAGTTCCCATCCAAAGATATCTGGCCACCTGAGGACCTACGACGCTGGCAATCCTTTCCTTCATCTCCCTTGCTGCCTTGTTGGTAAAAGTCAGCGCAAGAATAGAAGATGGTGGTACTTTGTTTTGAAGTAAATGGGCAATTCTGTAGGTCAAAACCCTCGTTTTACCCGAACCTGCACCGGCGATGATCAGGGAAGGACCTTCGAAATTTTTGACTGCCTGTTGCTGGGCCTCGTTCAGATTATCAAGATAATTAGCCAAAATTGAACTGTTTTTTTGAATTGGTACAGATGCAAAGATAAGCCCCTTGGGGAATCTTTTGGCAGATTAATCGAATAACTTTTCCAAAGTTGCTAACTTGGGGAAAATTTATAGCGCAAAAGTTTTGAACTTTGGAAAAGTTGCTGCAAGTTTCAAACTTTGGAAAAGTTATTAGCGAATAAACTCTTTGTCAGGTTGGATAGTTGTTTAAATTTGTAAGCTGGTTGCCATTTTGATTATTCCAATATGTTCAGGACTCCAATCTTCTTTTTGTCGCTTTTGCTACTGGTTTTGATAACGATCTTACCAGGAAACCTGCAGGCGCAATCGCTTGTATCGGGTAATGCCGACTACAAAGAAAACACAGCCTATCCAACCTTTCCGGTCAATGATCCGATCTATTTCTTTTGTACCCAGGAGGGTGCCGACATCGGTTCGCTCACTGCAAAATCGGCCAGTGCGACTGTCTCCTTTCTATGGGAAAAGTTTGATCCGGCAACATTGAAATTCGTGAGTTTTTCGAACGAAACAGGGACAACCTCAATTATAAGTCGTCTTTCGAACGGCTGTTACAGGGTCTCCTTTACCGAAAATGGCCAGAATTATCAATTTCGGGCATGGGTTTTGAATGGCTGGAGCAAGCCCGTCGCGGCCATCGCAGAATCTACCTGCACCAGTTTGAGACTAACCTCTTCGGCAACCGGTTCCACCTATCAGTACTACGATCTCACATCGGGAAAGGTAGTTGTCATAAGTTCTGATTACCATTACCGGTGGTATGTTGGAACTCAATACCTCGCTTCCATTCAGAATCCCACCATCTTGCAACCTCCCTCCCAAAATACGGTTTACCGGGTGGAAGTAACCGACCGTGCAGGATGCATGAAGAGCGCGGAGGTTAGCTATACCTCGCCGATTCCGGTTGCCAAATTTTCATGGAGTACTCCGCAGCAGAACGATCCGCAATATTCATTTCCCCAGGCCCCGGCCAACATAGATTTCAAAAATCTGAGCGAAAACAGCGATGCCGGCAAGTTCGAATGGTATCTTTTCAAGGACAAAAGCATTCTCGGGTTGATGGGTGGCGGCACTGCCGCCATTGACTCGTTTCAGGCAGTATTGTACGATGCCAATCCGCTTTACACATATGAGCTGTCGGGGAAATACAAAGTCAAACTGGTTGCATCCAAAACCGTGCAGGCCCTGACCTGCCGCGACACCTTCTATCTGCCCGATTACATCATTGTAGACACCTCTCTGGTGAAAGTTTCGCCGGTCTTTACCCCTAACGGGGATGGTGTCAATGACAAAATGATCATCAAAACCAGATCACTCGAATCGCTCGACCTCACGGTAGTGAACCGCTGGGGAAAGGTGGTACATCATTTTTCTTCCAACAACTACATTCCCGCTGAGTCGGAGATTGCCGCCTGGGATGGCCGTGTTAATGGCAATCTCTTGCCTGCCGGGGTTTATTTCTATGTGGTAGATGCCCAGGGGAGGGACGGTGTGAGGCGACGGTTGAAGGGGTTTGTGGAGATGATCTGGTAAAAATTTTCGATTTTGGAATTTCGATTTTGGAATACGCCAAAACAACATCGTGGTTGAAAAAAATATTACACAGAGGAAAAAAAGAGGTGTCACAGAGTTACACAGAGGAAAATATCCATTATGCTCTGTGTAACTCTGTGATTTCTCTGTGCGACTCTGTGTAACCTAATTTGTTGAGAATAAGTTAATTTATTGTGTATGGATGAAGCGTTAGAAAAGGCAAAGACGATCCTCTGGGCACAGCAGAAGTGGCCGGGGATCTATTTTTTTAAGTTTATTGTACCCAATGACAAAGTGAAACTGGAATTGGTAAAAAAACTGTTTCTGCACGAAGATCAAATCACTTACCGTACCTCCAAAGACATCCGGTTTATTGCCCTTTCATGCAAACAAGAGATGAAAAACCCGGACGAGGTGCTGGAGATTTATAAGAAGGCAGGGGAGATTGAGGGGGTTATTTCGCTGTGAAGGGCATAGTGCATTGGGCATAGAGCATGGAGCAGAAGGGGAGAATGTGACTCCAAACTTTAAAGTTTGAAGGGTTAAAAATTGTTTGAAGGGTTTATGGGGTTTTAACATTTCAAACATTTCAAACTTCTAAATTCTCCATTTATTTGTGTAATTTGTGTAATCTGTGGTAGGGGCAGTTTAAATTCTTTAATCAATAATATGTTTCAATCAAAATTCAAATTAGCATTGAGGCGTTCAGCCCTATTATCGTTATTTCTATTTATCTCTTTTGTATCTCTTGTCGCGCAATCGCTTCAGGATCGGATCAAGGCATTGCCCGATATTGTCTCGGTAGAAAAAATGGAGCAGAATCAGTTTTTCAGTGAAGCTTATGTGGTCAATGTCAAACAATTGGTTGACCATGAACATCCCGACAAGGGATTTTTTCTGCAAAGGGTTTTCGTTTCACACCTCTCATATGAAAGCCCGGTTGTTTTTGTGACAGAGGGTTACGGTGGAGCTTACGCATTCGGGAAAAGGTACCTCGATGAGTTGTGTCCCATCCTGAAGGCCAATCAGATTTTTGTTGAGCACCGTTTTTTTGGTAAATCGGTGCCTGATTCCATCCATTGGGTCGACCTGACAGTCGAAAATGCGGCCGCCGACCAGCACCATGTGGTGGAGTTATTTAAAAAGATTTACGGTCAGAAGTGGGTGAATACAGGCATCAGCAAAGGGGGGGAAACCACCCTTTACCACCGCATGCTTTATCCTGACGACGTGGAGGTTTCGGTGCCTTTTGTCGCTCCGCTTAATTTTTCGGTAGAGGAGGCGCGTCATCCGCATTTCATAGAGAAAGAGGTTGCAACCAGAAGTGAACGAAAAATGGTCAAGGCATTTCAAATGGAGGTGCTTCGGCGGAAAGATCGTCTGATGCCGATGTTTGAACAACTCTGCAAAGAGAAAAACTTCCATTTTAAAACTCCTGAAAGAGAGATATATGATTATTCTGTTTTGGAGCTTTCTTTCTCCTTCTGGCAGTGGGGACACTCGGTAAAAGAGATACCTGCTACCACATCCACAGACAAAATCATATTTGATTTTTTTCAGAAAATAAGTTCATGCAGCTATTTCGACATTGAGAGTGGAAAGGCAACCGCACCCTTCTTCGTCCAGGCGCACCGGCAGCTTGGCTATTATGCTTATGATACAAGACCTTTTAGAAAAGTGATTGAGACCAGGGATATGAGCGGATACATCGAAAAACTGTTCCTGGAGAAAGATCAGATTTTTCCCTACGACCCTGAGATGAGCAAGGAGACTGACCGCTATCTGAGGAGCAAAGCAACCAAAGTTCTGCTGATTTATGGTGGCATCGATCCCTGGTCGGCCTCAGCAGCTACGGGAGGAAAGAATCCGGGTGTGGTGAAAATTTATCAGCCCGGCGGCAGCCACAGGAGCCGGATTTCCAACATGCCGGAGCCGTTGAAGCAGAAGACGATTGATCTTTTGCAGGGTTGGATGAAATAAAAAGTTACACAGAGTTTCACAGAGAAGCACAGAGTTACACGGAGAAAAAAATGTTTAAACTTTTTATGGAGTTTAATGTGTCTAAATACCGTAACCCTTCAAACCCTTCAAACATTTAGAAATCATTCTCTGTGCAACTCTGTGCTTCTCTGTGAAACTCTGTGTAATAATATCTTAGCGCTTCTGCCAAACAGTCACCTCCACCTCTTTCAATATTGATTTACGTTTGTTGACCCTAAATACAGATGGAAGCGTGGTGGTTACATTAGTTTTGACAAAATGCTCTTTAAGTAGCTCAACCAGTGTCTCTATCCCCCTGACAGGTTCGGCTGAACTGCGGAAGCCACCCAACCAATTTTCGGGTTTGGTCTGTTTTTCGTCCCAGTCGTAGGCTGTTGCTATCACAAGAATGCCTTTGTCGTTGATCCTCTTGTACAGATTTGAAATCAACTCTTTGGGCTGATAAATCCGGTCCAGGATGTCGTTAAGAAGAATAAGGTCATAACCGCTGAAGACATTTTTAAGATTGGCAAAATCAGACTGCAAAAATTTTACTTTGTTGACCAGTGGTTTCAAATCGAAATCATCCAGGGTCACCTGATTGTAATCATATACTTCACCCTCGTCAGGAAAAATGTAATTGAACCTGCCCTGTTCCTGAAGCTGGGAGGCAACCTTTATGGTTCTGGCCGAAAGGTCAACTCCGGTCACATTGTCGAAGGTGCGGGCCAGCTCCCAGGTGGTCCGGCCCGTTTTGCAGCCCAGATCCAGTGCGCATCCCTGCTGATTGGAAAGTTTAAGATTTGTACAGAAATCCGCGATGACCTTCTGGAAGTTGGGAACGCCGAGCGGGGAGGTTCCATAGTGCGATTCGCAATGAAGGATAACTTCAGGATCAGTTTCGTAATTGTCGTCTTTGATGACAACTTCCTGGTAAGATGAGACATACCTAAACCCGGCATGTTGATAAAAATGACGTCTGAATGCATACCTGGAAGCCCGGATAGCCTCATTCCCGGTTGATATCCATGATCCGCCCTTGATCATGTTGTGGCGTGTGTCGAAAGTGGGTGTTGAAAAATCATCGTAATAAGGATGGATTTTGAATCCTTCGAAGCTTGAAATGGGCGTTTCTGTCCATTGCCAGACATTGCCGATCAGGTCGTAAAAATCGCCGGTTTTGAAGAAATCTACCGGACATGGACTTTGAAAATGTTCCAGGTTGATGTTGCCTGGCGCGGTCTCCCAATCGGGCAGGTCGGGGACATTGGCCCCATCGCGCAGGATATACCACTCCTCCTCTGTCATCAGCCGGATTGGCAACCCGGTCTTCTCAATTTTCCAGTTGCAGAATGCTTTGGCTTCCAGGTAATTGACCTCTACCGGCCAGTTCCAGGGCATATCGATCTCTTCGAAAACCAATCTTAATTGATAGTTGTCGCCCTTTTTTCTCCAAAACAAAGGATGTTCAGCCTTTGTAAATGATTTCCATTTCCACCCCTCTGCTGTCCAAAGGTGTTCTTTTTGATAACCCTCATCTTTAATAAAACCGAGAAACTCTCCGTTGGAACAGAGGAACGTGGAGGCTTCAAATGAATCCACCATAGCCTGGTGGGTACCGTATTCGTTGTCCCAGCCGTAATATGGATCGTTGAAGTGTTTACCAAGGTTAATTGTTCCGCCTTTAACCGGCAGTAACTTATTTTTGGGCGCATCACCGATGGAAGTACATGTTATCCATCCCGGAATGGGTTTGAGAAATTCCAGCGGAAGCTGTCGGATCAGGACAGAGGAGGTCTCAATGTGAATACGCGAGTGTTCGATGCCCATCAGGATGATCCAAATGGGGTCTTCCCAACGGATGGGTACTTGAATGGGGAGCGTTTCTATTTGATTGACAACTATTTCATAGACTTGTTTCCGGTAGCTTTTAATCTCCTCAATGGTTGGCCATTTGTAGTTGCTTTGGTTGAGGTCGTCCCACGACATTTCGTCCACTCCGATGGCAAACATCGATTCAAATTTCGGATTGATCCGCGTTTCCAAAATTTTGGAAATTACCAGTTTGTTGATGTAGAATGCTGCCGTGTGGCCAAAATAGAAAATTAACGGATGACGCAAAGGATCGGCGGTCCGGTACATGGCCGAGGTATCGGCGAAAACTTCAAAGAGATGTTCATCCAGACTGTAGGTTTTTTTAAAATAGCTCAGGATTTCTGCTCTTTTCTGTTCCGGGTCGCCTATTTGCAAGTTGATAGTTTTGGTAATATAACGGGGATCCATATAATTGACGATTAAAGGATTCTATTGACTACAAAATATTTAATGATAGTTAGTTAAGATAGAATTTCACGCAAAGTACGCAAAGGAAGACGCGAAGGTCGCAAAGAAGATTGATTGTATCTATTTCTGCGTTCTCTGCGTCTTCCTTTGCGTACTTTGCGTGAACGATATCATCTTGTTACAAAAATTTCCCAACCTCTTTTTTGAGGTCTGACAAGGCAAGGGCCACCGGTGAAGGATCTTCATCCTGGTAATTGCTGAAGATTTTTTTGCTCAGCTCATAACCGGCACCTTTGGGATCAACCTCCTCAGCCGAACGGTTGATGATTGTCACCAACTTCTCCTTTGCTCCCCGGATGGTCTCCCAAAGGATGGTAGAAACATAGATTTGCTGGGAAAGATTGTGTTCAAACTCCTGCCGGATTGTAGTAAGAAGAACCTGATGGTACTGCCCGGCCGTTAAATCCTGAGGTGAATGCCTGATCATCATCGATTCGGGCGAAATTCTTTCAAGAAAAAGTGTCAGGCGCTCGTATGCCTGAAGCTTTACAGGTGTCATCTCCTTGGCATGCAGTACCCTGAATTCGAACTCCCGTCGACGCTTGTCATTTTCAAGCATGTCGCGGAATAGAAAATAGGCGGTGATGAAGACGATCAAAGCCGGCAGGGTGATCTTTAAGATCTCCCAAAAACCATTGATATCATTAGCCATAAATTGTCATTTTCAATAATTAAAATACGTTGAATCTTTACTTTGGTTTCTGAATCAGGCCATAGTACTGAAAAAACTGGATGGCAAAGAATAGGATAGTCAGAACGGCCATCAAAAGGTATCTCCTGTTTTTGTAACGGTAAAACAGCATGGAACACAATGCAAGTGCAGAACCTGCCAGATTCAGATAGCCTGCTTTGACCAGAATAGCGGCAGTTTCTCTCATTTGACTGTTTTCCTGGTAAGAAGCTGGGTTAATCTGAAACAAGTTGTAAAAAAGAGAGATCAATCCAACCACGATGAGCAGGCCCCATCCGGAATAGGTAAAGGCCGGTTTCTTGTCAACAAATCCTATGACTACCAGTGCTATACCAATAAAAATTCCCCACAATGGAATGAGCATGGGGAGATAAAGTTCATGAGTTTGCATGGTGGAAACGAATTAAATTGATGGTTGATTTTGAAGATGCAAATTAGCAAATTATCCGGAAAGTAGGATTGGTATTTCCCCTTTGCAGTGAAGTTTATGGAATTGGATGCAGCGGCAAAGCTCTTAAATAGTTATTTTTGCCCAAAACGAGTTTATCCGATGACAGAAATACGAGAGTTAGCAGTCGATCCCAAAGCCAAAGGTTTAATATTCGATATAGATGGTACAATTTCAGACACCATGTCCATCCATCTTATTGCCTATCAGGAAACTGCCGCAGAATACGGTTTTGAAATATCCTCCGAGCTTTTCTTTAGTATGAGCGGAATACCTGCCTATCAGACGAGTTGCCTGCTTAAGGAAAAATTTGGATTGGATTTTGATCCGCAGGAGTTTGCCAACAAAAAAGAGTACCACTTTCTGCAGAATATTTACAAAGCTGAGCCTATTAAGCCGGTGATTAAAATAATCCGTGAGTATACCGGCAAACTTCCAATGGCGTGCGGAACGGGAGGAACGAAGTTCTATGCCAAAAAAACGCTTGAACTCGCCGGTGTGCTTGATAATTTCGAACACATCGTTACGGCCGAGGATGTGGAGAATCACAAACCACATCCCGATACCTTTTTAAAAGCAGCCGAACTGATTGGTGTGGCGCCGGAGTTCTGTCAGGTCTTTGAAGATAGTCCGCTCGGAATCAGGGCTGCCGAAACAGCCGGGATGATGGCAACTGACGTTACCCCGTTTTATACACTGAGGAGTTAAGGATAAAGTTAAAAAGGGGAAGGATAAAGGATAAAGGATAAAGGATAAAGGATAAAGTTAAAAGGATAAAGTGAGCCCCGCACGATAGGCGTTATTTGGTTTAAAAATATTATTTGATTATTGGCTGAAATCATGATCGCAGCGTTCTTTACTTTATCCTTTTTACTTTATCCTTTATCCTTAGATTGAATTCTTTATCTTTTTTTAAATGAAAATTAAAGTATGCAATTCAAGATAACCGCCGACTTCATTCCTACAGGTGATCAGCCGCAGGCGATCGCTCAGCTGAGCGAGGGTATCCTTTCGGGTGTTCCTTACCAGACACTCCTGGGTGTGACGGGATCCGGAAAGACTTTTACCATGGCCAATGTGATCGAGAAGGTTCAGAAACCAACCTTAATTCTTAGTCACAACAAAACCCTTGCGGCTCAGCTTTATGGTGAAATGAAACAGTTCTTTCCGGAGAACGCGGTCCAGTATTTTGTCTCCTATTACGATTATTACCAGCCCGAGGCCTATCTTCCGGTGACGGATACTTTTATTGAGAAGGATCTGGCCATCAACAAAGAGATCGAAAAACTGAGGTTGGCTGCCACCTCCTCCCTGTTATCAGGAAGAAGGGACATCGTGGTGGTCTCATCCGTCTCCTGTATTTATGGAATTGGTAATCCGGACGACTTTCATGCCAACGTGACTCATGTCAAAGTGGGAGAGCAACTGGGTAGAAACGTGATGCTCCGAAAACTGGTTGATGCCATGTACTCCAGAACCGACGTTGATTTTCAGCGGGGTAATTTCAGGGTGAAGGGAGATTCTGTAGATATTTTTCCGGCTTACGCGGATGATGCGGTCAGGATCCAGTTTTTTGGCGATGAGGTGGAGGAGATCTCTTCTTTTAATCCCGAAACTGGCGCCCTGCTTCAAACGCATGAGCACTATTCGGTCTATCCGGCCAATATTTTTGTCACTACCAAGGATCGTACAAAATCGGCCATCCGGCAGATTCAGGATGATCTGGTAAGGCAGATTGATTTTTTCAGGGAGAGTGGCAAACATGCCGAAGCGAAACGGATTGAAGACAGGGTCAACTATGACCTGGAGATGATCCGGGAGTTGGGTTATTGTCCGGGTATTGAAAATTATTCCAGGTATTTTGATGGACGCGTGCCGGGTTCCCGACCGTTCTGTCTGCTCGATTTCTTCCCGGATGATTTTTTGATGATCATCGATGAAAGTCATGTCACCATGCCGCAAATCCGCGCCATGTATGGTGGTGACAGGTCGAGAAAAACCACTTTGGTGGATTATGGCTTCAGGCTACCGGCGGCCATTGACAATCGGCCGTTGAAATTCGATGAGTTTGAGGCTGTCGCGACACAATTGGTATTTGTCAGCGCAACCCCGGCCGATTATGAACTTCAGAAAAGTGAAGGGGTCATTGTGGAGCAGATCATTCGCCCGACCGGATTGCTCGATCCGATCATAGAGGTAAGGCCGGCGCACAACCAGATAGACGACCTGATTCACGAGATACATCTCAGGATAGAAAAGAATGAGCGGATTCTTGTCACTACCCTGACCAAAAGGATGGCAGAAGAGCTATCCAAATACTTCGACCGAATCAACATCAAATGCCGCTACATCCACTCGGATGTGGATACCATGGAGCGGGTGGAGATCATGGAAGAGCTTCGAAAGGGGAGTTTTGATGTGTTGGTGGGTATCAACCTGCTGCGTGAAGGGCTTGACCTGCCTGAAGTTTCGCTGGTTGCCATATTGGATGCCGACAAGGAAGGATTCCTTCGTTCGGAGCGTTCGTTGACCCAGACTGCAGGCCGTGCGGCACGAAACCTGAATGGCAGGGTGCTGATGTATGCGGACAAGATCACCGATTCGATGCAAAGAACGATCGACTCTTCGAATTACAGAAGAAACAAGCAGCACGAGTACAACCTGGCCAACGGCATTACTCCGACAGCCATCATCAAGCCTACAAGGGAGATCATCGGATTGGAATACAGGGCAGCCAAAGCGCCTGGGGCACGGCCATACCTGCCACCCGAAACGATCGATTATGCTGCGGATCCCGTTTTGGCCTATCTGAAACCCGAAGCGCTGGAACAGGCTATCCTGAAGACGAAGAAGGAGATGGAGAAAGCCGCCAAAGAGCTTGATTTTATTGAGGCAGCCAGGTTACGCGATGAGATGTTTGCCATGCAAAAATTGTTAAAAGAGAGAAAAAATGGATAATCAGGTAGCGATCGCTTTACAGGAGATGATCCGGAGAAACAGGGGAGATCAGAAACGAATAGAGCATTCACTCAAGGTGTTTGGCTATGCCCAATTGTTGGGTCGTCTGGAGGGTTTGAATCCGGCGAAGCAGTTTGTGCTCGAGCTGACAGCCGTTTTGCACGACATCGGAATCCATGTTGCAGAGGCAAAATATGGCTATTGCGATGGAAAGTTGCAGGAGCAGGAGGGTCCGCCGGTAGCCAGGGCGATTCTTGAATCTATTCCGGTTAGCCCGGAAGTTGTTGACCGGATTTGGTTTATCATCAGCAAGCATCACACTTTTTCGGCGATTGACGACATCGACTTTCAGCTCCTGGTCGAAGCCGATTTTCTGGTGAATGCGGTTGAGGAGGAGGTTTCCGCGGAAGGAGTCAAAAAGTTTGTGGAGATAAATTTTAAGTCGGAGAGTGGGAGGAAGGTGATAGGGGAGTTGTTTCCTTAATGCCCGTGGGCAATACGAATTTTACGAATTTAAACGAATTACACGAACGCCATTGGTGCAGATGTCGCTGGTGCAGATTTGCAATCTGCACCATTCCTGTTTTCCGCGGTTTTTTCGGGTTTAAAAAATTGACATTGATAGACAATTAGTTACGCCTGGTTTTTTGTAATTTTGGGTGTCCCAATTTCCATCCAAAATGTTTATACGCCAGAAAAAGAACAAAAGCGGTACTGT
>JAPLDT010000004.1 GCA_026391315.1 Bacteroidia bacterium | reverse complement strand
GATGCTTCAAGAATTAAAGTGACAGCCTATGGTGAAACAAAGTTAACCAACAAGTGTTCCGATGGTGTCAAATGTTCCGAAGCAGAACATGCAGCCAACCGCCGGGCCGTAGCTACCATTGTAGTTTGGAAGAAGAACTAAAATGTTGATTTGAATACAGATCATGCAAGCATAAAAATTGAAGAGAGGTTGTCATTTTGACAGCCTCTTTTTTTGACAAGGGGTAAAATTCAGTTATTATTTGTCTATTGAATTGTTTTCGGCTTCTTTGGCTCTCTTCTTAAAAAATCCCCGAAGCAAAATATTGTGCTGAGCCGCTTCAAGATCTTCATCCAACTTCCTGGAGCTGCTCTCCAAATTCTTAATGGTTTCTTTCAAGCGGGCACCTGCTTCTTCATCATGAAGCAATACCCCAATGGTAGAATGCGGATTGCTTCCTGCCTTTTTAATATTTGTTACAAACAATGAGGCTGTGTCTGACATTTGCTGGAGTTGCAAAACAGAAGCCTTTACCGAATTAAAAACCACCGTATCTGTTGTCAGCTCATTCATCAGGGTACCTTTTTTATTTAAACCGGAGCTGAAGGCAACCAGGGAGCTAACCAATTGTTGCGCCTTTACTGATGCGATCTGAAGTGAAGCAGTGGCAGAATTGATGTTTACATAGATCGAACTGTCACTCAATAGTTTTCCAATAGTTCCTTCTCCGGTAACCAACTTATGACTGAGGGTTTTGAAATCAGAAGTTATGGCGAGCAGGTTGGAATTGTTCTCCTGCAAAGTTTTAATCATATCATCCGAAGTAAAAGTCTTTTCCACTGCCAGAGTATCTCCATCCTGTACTGTCGGCAATTTTTCGGTTCCACCGTAAATAACCAGTATTTTATTTCCTATCAATCCATCACTGCTTATCTTGACCATGGCGTCTTTCGGTATATACTTCTGTGCTTTTTTCTCAATATTCATGGTGACTTCTACCTGAGATTTCCCAAAAAAATTAAGATTGCTTACAGTTCCTATTTTTACCCCTGACAACCAGATGTTGTTACCCCCTTGCAATCCTCCCACATCATCAAAGAGAGAATATACCTGCATTTTTCGGCTAAAGGTTTCCCTGAGGTCTCCAACAATAAGAATTCCGGCCAGAAGAAAAGCTAATCCTATAAAAATAAAGAGACCGACTATAACTGCATGTTTATTAGGTGATTCATTCATGGTTTATTGTATAAAATTGTAATCAAAGAAAGCTTTAACCTGTTCGTCGTTCGTATCGAATACTTCGTCGAAGGTTCCGACTTTTAAAAATTTACCTTCAAGCAGCATGGCAATACGGTTTGCTGAATTTTTTGCACAGGTAAGATCATGCGTAATAATAACAGAACTGGTGTTGTATTTTTGCTGAACTTCATTAATCAGTTCAATGATTTCGGCGCTTGTAATTGGATCAAGACCTGATGTCGGTTCATCGTACAGCATGATCTCAGGTTTAAGTATTAATGTCCGTGCAATACCGATTCTTTTGCGCTGTCCGCCGGAAAGATCTGAAGGCATTTGTTTTAGCTTGTCTGTAAGACCCACAGCCTCTAATACCTCTTCAACAGCATCATCTACCTCCTTTTTCTTGAGGTGCTTTCTGTTCATGGTCAAAGGGAAGGCCAAATTCTGGTAAACATTCATGCTGTCGTACAATGCGCTGTTTTGGAAAGAGAATCCAATACGTATCCGCAATGCATTCAGTTCCTTGCTTTCTAGTTGATCGACATGTTGTCCAAGCACTATCACCTCTCCCCTATCCGGCTTAAGCAAGCCAATTATTATTTTTATTAAGACAGATTTGCCGGTCCCGGATTTTCCCAAAACAGCGACATTTTCGCCTTTGTAAAGCGTAAAATTGATTCCCTTTAATACCTCCAGGTCACCAAACGATTTGAATAATCCGCTGATAGAAATAACCGAATCTTCCTTGTTAATACTATGCTGCATTAATTTTTTCATTGCAAATATTATCTTATCCAATTGGCAATCTGAACAATAATTACCTCTTCAATAAATATCAGGAACATGGCAAGTACAACCGCCTGATTTGCTGCTTTGCCGACACCACGGGTTCCCTGAGTGGCATGATAGCCCTTGTAACATCCTACGATGCCAATTGTAAATCCGTAAACTATGGTTTTGACCACTGATGTGGCGATATCAAGAAAGCTGATGGTTTTAAATGCACTTTGGTAGAAACTAATCATGCTGCTGGTTTCTTCGGCATGTACATTCAGGTAGGAACCGTACAATGCCACGAAACTGCAATACAACGCTAGTACGGGAATAGTCAATGTGGTAGCTATAACGCGCGTAACTACCAAATATTTAAAAGGATTTATCGCGGAAACCTCCATGGCATCAATTTGTTCTGTCACCCTCATAGAACCAAGTTCTGCTCCAATACTTGATCCGACTTTACCTGCGCAAATGAGCGCAGTAACCAATGGACCCAGAGCCTTGATGATTGCAATACCGATTAAAGAAGGGAGCCAGGAGGTTGCCCCAAAATCTTCTAAAGAGGGGCGTGATTGCTTGGTAAAAACAATGCCGACAATGAAACCCGTCAAGGAAATTAATGCCAGTGATTTTAAACCCACCTCGAAACACTGATTGATTACTTCCCGCAAGTGAAAAGGCCTTCTAAAAGCTTCTTTAAAGAAAAGGGCAGTAAATAAATAGGCCTTATGAATTCCACTAAAATATTCATCGACGCCTTTCGAAAAGGTGTATTTGTTCCTCATTCTGTTAAACATCAGGGGACTGCATAATTACAGTCAAAGATGAAAAGTTCAGGGTCGGATAGTGTTACATTGTTTTCAGAAAAAATTACATGATTCACACATTAAAGGAAAGAAAGACGAGTTTGTATTCCCCCCAAAAAAGACGCAGTTCATTGAAAATGTGTGAATCATATAACTCTTCACCGTAATTGTGTAACGCTTTCTGTTAAGGAATGAATCAACTTTACAAGGTGAAAATTCATTCACAAGATAATACCACTACAATGAAAAAAATATTTTTTCTGGGCAGTTTGGCAATAGTGTTGCTGACATTGGGTTCCTGCACTACACAAGGTTACGTTGCTTCAGAACCAACTTATGTAGAATACGCCAGACCAGAGCGTCCAAGCAATCTCCATATCTGGATTGATGGTGATTGGGTTTACAATCGTCAGACTCAACTATATGTGCGGCAGAATGGCCATTGGCAGAGACCAAGCCGCAACCGCACTTATGTTACAGGTAGTTGGCAATCAACTCCGCAGGGACTTCGCTGGGAATCAGGATATTGGCGTAGATGAAAATTTTGGGTTTTATTCTGACCGATTTATATATAAAACTCGTTCCAATTTATTGGAGCGGGTTTTCCCAATAGTTTTCCTGTTAATGTCGGATTTCGTACAAATAAATAATGAACAAATGAAATGAGCATGATTGTAAATCACCAATCGGAGTGAATATAAACAACATGCGAATTCCATGTGGCAATTAAAAAACAAATTATATACGCATGAAAAAAGTACTTATCGCACTGGATTACGATCCGACTGCACAAATGGTAGCTGAAGCAGGTTACGATTTGGCCAAATCAATGGGCGCAGAAGTAACGCTGCTACATGTTGTATCAGATCCGGTTTTTTATTCCTCGTCTGACTACTCCCCTATTATGGGTTTTTCAGGTTATCTCAACAACGATCCCCTGCAACTGAATACCATGGAAGTGCTGAAATCTGCCTCTCTCAATTTTTTGGCTAAGTCAAGAAATCATCTTGGCGATTCAGCCATTCACATTGATGCGGAGGATGGTGACGTAGCGGATACGATCCTAAAGACAGCTAAAAAGATACATGCAGATCTCATAGTGATGGGCTCTCACAGTCACAAATGGTTGGAAAATATTGTCATGGGAAGTGTTACAGGAGAAGTTCTGAAACACACAACCATCCCGCTTTATATTATTCCGACAAAAAAACACAAATAATTCAACAAGAAAAATAATACTTTCTGATTATCAGAAACATAGACCTGGAGATGCTCACAAAACGCCTAATGTGTGAATGATGTAAGTTATTATCAGAATAGTGTAACATGTCAGGAAGCTTTACCCTCTACTTTTATTTACATACTTAATATTAAAACAACAACATGAAAAAGACAATTTTTTTTGGACTCTTAATGATTTTCACATTGAGCTCTACCCTGGCATTTTCAAGCAATACAGCTACAAAGGCTGCTACTGAAAATTCTGCCGTTTTGGCTAAAACCGAGAACAAACTATCAGCTGAAGAGATTGCTGTTTTAACGGCACGGGTCGAAGAAATCCGGAACATGGATAAATCAGCCATGACATCTTTAGAAAAGCGCGAGCTTAGAAAAGAGATGAAGGGAATTAAAGAAAATGTGCGTAAAAGTGGTGAAATCATCTACATCAGCGGTGGTACTCTTTTAATTATTATTCTGATTATCATTTTAATCTGATTAGTTAAACATTCAAATTTATTGATTACTCCAATTCTTAGAGACAAAATTGTGTGAAAATTGGGTTTTTGAGTTACAGAAAAATATCAAAATCCAATATCAATACATTAACGATCTTTTTGTCACCAGGAATCATCTGATCAAATATGCAGTACTTTAAGTATTGCATATTTATTTCTATGAAAGCCTTTGGACTGAAGAACACACGAAAAGAGATATCGCAAACAATCTTTGGATTTTCAATCATCAGAAAAAAATCGCTTAGCGTAAACCATTTGAGGACACCATTTTCCTTTTCTTTTATCCGAAGCCCTTTCTTTCTTTTTCTGGTTCTTTGCGGGATCGGTAACAAGGCTCTATCTCAGGAGTATTTCCAGCAAGAGGTGAATTACAAAATTAAAGTCACCTTAGACGATAAGCGGAATGAATTAAATGCCTATGAAACAGTTGAATACATTAACAATTCCTCCGACTCACTTAATTTCATCTTCTTCCATTTATGGCCCAATGGCTATTTGAACAACCAAACCGAGTTGGCCAAGCAATTATTCAATTCCAAGGGGAAGCAAAAACTATTTGAAGACCCGGAATTGAATGGATATATCGATTCGTTGGCGTTTAAGATCGGGAACAATCCTGTAGTCTGGCACTTATTACCCGGACAACCCGATATCTGCCGAATAGAACTTCAAAAAGCAATCGGCCATGGTGACACCATCAAAATAACTACTCCATTCCATGTAAAAATACCCAAAGGAGTAACCTCAAGACTTGGACATATTGGAGAATCATATCAAATTTCACAGTGGTATCCCAAGCCGGCCGTTTACGATAAGTCTGGCTGGCATCAAATGTCTTACCAGGATCAGGGCGAGTTTTATTCCGAATTTGGTAGCTTTGATGTAAGCATTACCCTACCGGCAAACTATATCGTGGGTGCAACCGGAAGCTTGCAGAACGACCAGGAAGCGGAAATGATGAATAAACTTGCATCAGATACTACCTGGCAAATTAGTCCAGACGCCGGCAATATTGGATTCCCTCCTTCTTCAACACAAATAAAAACGCTCCGCTATACCGAACGTCATATCCACGATTTCGCCTGGTTTGCTGATAAGAGGTTTCATCTGTTAAAAGGGAAAGTGAAACTTCCTGAATCCGGAAGGGAAGTAATTACATGGGTGATGTTTACAAATCAACAGGCAAATCTTTGGAAAAAGGCTATTCCTTACGTAAACAGAGCGGTGGAAAAATTCTCAAAATGGAATGGCGATTACCCTTACCTTAATTTTATCGCTGTTCAAAGCGCCCTCACTGCCGGAGATGGGATGGAATATCCCGGAATTACGGTTATTGGCAGTGTCAAAGATGGTTATGCCCTGGATGAGGTGATTGCGCATGAAGTTGCCCACAGTTGGTTTTACAGTGCATTGGGTTCTGATGAAAGGAGGTATCCATTTCTGGATGAAGGTATTACCAGTGCCAATGAGGTACGGTACATGCAGGAATGGTATCCCGAAAAAAAGTTGTGGGAGATCTATGTAAACAACATAAAACTTGCAAAATTCTTTCACATTGATCAAATGTCTGTGAAACAGATGAGAGAACTCGAATGGCTTTCACAGGCTCGCGATAACCTGGAACAACCGATAGATCTAACATCTTCAGCGTACAATTCTTTGAATTACAGTTTGATGATCTATACCAAAGCCGGAATGTGTTTCGATTACCTGAGGAGCTATTTGGGCGATTCTACCTATGATTCTGCTATGCACGAATATTACAAAATGTGGAAGTTCAAACATCCTGGACCACAAGAACTAAAAAATATATTTGAATTGGTATCGGGCAAAGATTTGACCTGGTTTTTTATTGATTTACTTGGCTCTACCAAAAGACTGGATTACAAAATGGTTCTATTCTCCGGGCAGAAATTGCTGATAGAAAACAGAGGCGAGTTGGTATCTCCGGTGGTAATAGCAGGAATGAACGGAGATTCAATTTGTTTTGTAAAATGGATCGAAGGTTTTCAAGGTAAAAAATGGATTGAAGTTCCGGAAGGAAATTATTCCGAATTAAGAATTGATCCTGAACATCTAATGCCTGAACTTTTCAGGCTTAATAACAATATCAGGAGAACAGGTCTCTTCCCAAAAACTGATCCTTTTCGGACTCAACTTTACTTTTCGCTCGAAGATCCTGAAAAGCGATACCTGATGTATATTCCAGCCCTGAACTGGACCAGGGAAAACGGTCTCATGATAGGAATCGCTTTGCACAATGGATTCCTTACCCCCAAACCTTTTGAATATTTTGTGATGCCGTTTATAGGATTTAAAAATCATGCAATGGCCGGATTTGGAAAGATAACCTACAACATAACGCCTTACGATAAATTTATCAGGCTGGCAAAGCTCACCCTGGAGGGAACACAGTTTGGTGCACCCGGTAATCAGAATTATCATTTTTTAAAAGCCGGGACAGAGCTTTTTTTCAGATCCGGCTTTGTGGAAAGGTCATTAACTCATAAGGCATTTGGAAACCTTGTAGCAGCTTCAGATCTATTAAAGATTGATCTTCAGCAAAAAGCCGGGACGAATTATTATCTAATGTTTGGATACCAGCTGGAAAAGACCGGTTTCGTCAATCCTTTCAAACTTTCAACTTCAGTCGAATCCAGTCATTCCTATATAAAAACAGCTGCAGAGCTCAACTACAAACTTAGCTATCATGGAAAGAAAAATGGTTTGGATATCAGACTTTTCGCAGGAGCCATGCTGAAAAATAGTTCAAATGCTCCCTATTATGCTCTTGCTGCCAGCGCCAGAAGCGGACGTGAACAATATTTGTTTCAGGGAACTTATCCAGACCGTTTTGCTGTTTTCCCATCCAGTTTCTGGTCCAGGCAAATGACATTCACAGAAGGAGGTCTGGTTTCACCTGTTAACGAAATTCTTGGATACAGCCGCTGGCTTATCTCCTTGTCCCTTTCGAGCAGTTTGCCTGGAAAAACAAATCGGATACCGGTAAAACCTTTTGCCAACCTGTTGCTGAATGATCATGGGATCGGACCTGATCATAATTCTCCAATCTTCTATGAAGCAGGATTAAAGGCTGGTTTGTGGAATTTCTTTGAGATTTATTTTCCACTGCTGGTTTCAGAAAATATCCAATCTGCCATCCCATCATTCAATACCAGAATCCGTCTCATTTTTAACCTTAACTCCTTTGGCCAGACCAAACTAAATTCAGGATTAGGTATTCAAATACGTTGAAGAAAAGCACTTTTTCCTGATATGTGAATTATATAAATTATTTTCTGAATTGTGTAATATTCTCCGGATACAAGAAATTAACTTTAACATCACTGAAAGCTCTATAAATAAGCTTCTCTGTCGAAATATTGGTCGATATGGTTATTCGTTCCAATGAGCAATTGGGTAACAGAAAATAAGAAGGTAAATTTATGGATAGAAATCCTATAAAAATATTGGAAAGTCTGGGACAGTCAATCTGGCTCGACTATATCCGGCGTGATTTAATTACAAGTGGCCAACTCCAGCGCTTGATTGATGAGGATGGACTTCTGGGAATGACTTCTAACCCTTCCATTTTTGAAAAGGCTATTTTGGAAAGTAATCTGTATGATGCTGATATACAAGGAATATCCATAGCAAATAAAGATGTTAACGCAATTTATGAAGCAATCAGCCAACAGGATATACAAAATGCAGCTGAACTTTTCAGGCCTTTGTATGAACAGAGTAACGGTAGCGATGGTTATGTAAGTTTAGAGGTAAATCCTCATCTGGCTTACGACACTTTAGGTACCATTGAAGAAGGAAACAGGTTATGGGCAACATTGAACCGGCCAAACATATTAATCAAAGTTCCGGCAACCGTTGAAGGTATACCAGCAATTCGGCAACTCATAAGTGAAGGGATCAATGTAAATGTCACCTTGCTTTTTTCATTTCCACGTTACAGACAAGTAGCTGAAGCATTTATAGCAGGTATCAAGGATCGTATCAACAAAGGCAAATCCCCAAAGAATGTTGTTTCAGTGGCAAGTTTCTTTTTAAGTCGCATTGATGCGGAAATTGATGCAAAAGAAGAGGATTTTGTTGCCTCAGGGGGGGAGCAGGCTCATTTTGCAACCAGGATACGTGGACAAGTTGCCATATCCATCGCAAAAATTGCTTACAAAATTTATCGGGAAATTTTCGAAAGTGAAAGGTTTCTCAAACTTGGCGCTTCACCTCAGCGGTTGTTATGGGCAAGTACAACTCCTCAAAACCCGGATTATAATGACTTAAAATATGTTGAGGCGCTTATTGGTCCAAATACTGTCAGTAACATTACTCTCAAAACACTTGAAGCGTATCGTGATCACGGTGATCCGGAATCTCTTTTGGAAGCTAATTTAGAAGAGGCTTCCCTGGTATGGTCCAAATTGTGTGAAGCTAGTATCAATATTAAAGAGATTACCGAAAAATTAGAAACTGATGGGGTTGATAAATTTATTCAATCCTACGATAAGTTGATCGAGGTTTTATCGAAAAAATCGAGAACCTGCTGATCCAGTGATAATAAATAGATTGTAATAAACAGCATGGGGGAAAATAAAAATTCAGGAAAGAAAATTGTTACCCAAACAAAAAAAAAGGGGAATAAGAATAAACCACTTTCAAAGGAACTGCGGAGCAAGATGAATGCATATTGGCATGCTGCAAATTATCTGTCAGTCGGTCAGCTCTATCTTCGCGACAATCCATTGCTTCGTAAACCACTTAATCTGTCACATGTGAAGTCGATGCTGCTCGGTCATTGGGGCACAACTCCGGGACAAAACTTTATTTATGTGCACCTGAACAGGATTATCAAAGAACATGATCTGGATATGATTTATATTTCCGGTCCTGGTCATGGGGGACCTGCACTGGTGGGTAATACTTATCTCGAAGGAACTTACAGCGAAATATATCCGAATATCAGTCAGGATGAAGCCGGAATGAAAAGACTGTTTACCCAGTTCTCCTTCCCCGGAGGAATACCAAGTCATGTTTCCCCCGAATGTCCGGGATCGATTCACGAGGGTGGAGAGTTGGGATATTCGCTTAGCCATGCCTTCGGAGCGGCGTTCGACAATCCTGAATTGGTTGTTGCCTGCATTGTCGGTGATGGCGAAGCCGAAACGGGTCCGCTGGCAACAGCATGGCACTCTAACAAATTTCTAAATCCTATCACCGATGGAGCCGTATTGCCAATTCTTCACCTCAACGGCTACAAAATAGCCAATCCAACTGTGTTGGCCAGGATATCTCATAAGGAATTGAAACAAATGTTTAAAGGCTTTGGCTGGAAACCCTATTTTGTAGAGGGGGATGATCCAAAAAAGATGCACCGGCTTATGGCTGTTGCCTTGGAAAAGGCAATCCTGAAAATTCAGAAAATACAAAGTCATGCCCGTGGCAAAAACGATAGCACCCGACCTCGCTGGCCAATGGTAGTCCTCAATTCGCCCAAAGGCTGGACAGGACCGAATGTTGTGGATGGAGTTCAAATAGAGGGCACCTCCCGGGCACATCAAATTCCTCTCCAGGTAGATTTAGAACATCAGGATCATCTAAAACTTCTCGAGAACTGGATGAGAAGCTATCACCCTGAAAAACTCTTCGATAAGCACGGACGACTTTTAGCGGAATTGGCAGAACTGGCGCCGAAGGGCAATCGTAGGATGGGAGCAAATCCACATGCCAATGGCGGGCTGCTGCTTCAAGACCTGAATATGCCTGATTTTCGGAATTTCGGGGTGAATGTACCCTTTCCAGGATCGGTTCAGGCAGCTGATGCACATGAACTTGGAGTGTTCCTTGGCGAAGTGGTCAGGCTCAATCGCGAACAACGTAATTTCAGAATTTTTGGTCCCGATGAGACCCTCTCCAACCGGCTGAACGCCGTTTTTGAAGTCACAAACCGTCAATGGCTCGCCAGGACTGAAAATAATGATGAGTTTTTGGCATCAGACGGTCGGGTCATGGAGATGCTAAGCGAGCATCAGTGTGAAGGTTGGCTAGAGGGTTATCTGCTTACCGGAAGGCATGGATTGTTCAACTGTTATGAGGCATTTATACACATCATCGATTCGATGTTTAACCAGCATGCCAAATGGCTAAAAATTAGTGCGGAACTACCATGGCGCAAAAAAATTGCCTCCCTGAATTACCTGCTTGCATCCCATGTCTGGCAACAGGCTCACAACGGATTCACTCATCAGGATCCAGGTTTCATCGATCATGTAGTTAACAAAAAATCGTCTATTGTGCGGGTTTACCTTCCGCCTGATGCCAACTGTCTGCTTTCTGTATGGGATCATTGTTTGAGGAGCCGGCATTATGTCAATGTTGTTGTCGCGGGTAAATACCAGGCGCCTCAGTGGTTGACCATGGATGAGGCAGTATTGCACTGTACAAAAGGAATTGGAATCTGGCAATGGGCCAGCAATGACCAAGGTAGTGAGCCTGATGTGGTTATGGCTTGCTGTGGCGATGTCCCAACCCTTGAGGCGCTTGCCGCCGTCTCTATTCTGCGCCAACATCTGCCATCATTGAAAATCAGGTTGATCAATGTGGTCGATCTGATGAAACTTGAACCGAATACCGAACATCCGCACGGGCTGAGCGATCATGATTTTGACGCATTGTTCACCAAAGATAAGCCTGTTGTTTTCGCGTTCCATGGTTATCCCTGGTTGGTTCATCGCTTAACTTACCGTCGAACGAACCACGTGAACATACATGTTCGTGGCTACAAGGAAGAAGGAACAATCACAACCTACTTCGACATGACCGTTTTAAACGATTTGGACAGGTTTCACCTTGTGAAGGATGTCATCTTTCGGATGCCACACATGGGCGCTAAAGGCGCTAAATTGAACGATATGATGAATGGAAAGCTTCTTCAGCATAAAGAATACATTGATAAAAACGGTCAGGATATGCCGGAAATCCTTAACTGGAAATGGAGTCAAAAATCGAAATAATTGAAAAATAAATTTTAAAAAGGAGGGCACAAATGACCGACAATAAACAAAATCACCATCCTCAGGAAGGGCAGGATTACATCAAGGGTCCCAGCGACCATACACCACGCTGGAAACAGCTGCATCACAGTTGGATATTCTGGGTTTTCTTATTTTTGATGTTAGTTGGCATTTTATATTACATTGTAACACTTGGTTTTGTCTTTGCACCTCAAAAATAATTATTGAATAGGCTTTAAATGGCTTATTAAAAGCACATTATAATTAATATGCAAAAAATACAAATGCGATGAATACAAAAATATTGATGGAAACGGCAAAATCGCTGGTTGCAAATAACAAAGGTATATTGGCAATGGACGAAAGTTTCCCGACCTGCAACAAACGTTTTGCCAAATTGGGAATTCCCCAGACGGAGGAGTTCAGGCGTGCCTATCGGGAGTTAATTGTGACCACCCATGGTCTTGGAGAGTTCATCAGTGGAGCTATCCTCTTTGACGAGACCATCCGTCAGAAAACAAAAGACGGTATTCCTATGATTAAAGTTATCGCCGATGCCGGAATAATTCCTGGTATCAAAGTTGATGCTGGAGCAAAAGATATGGCGGGTTACCCCGGAGAGAAAATATCCGAAGGGCTCGATGGATTACGCGACCGTCTTGTTGAATATCATCAAATGAGTGCACGTTTTGCCAAGTGGCGTGCTGTGATTGTTATTGGCAATGGAATTCCTACACGTGGTTGCATCGAAGCTAATGCGCAATCGTTGGCACGCTATGCCGCATTGTGCCAGGAGACCGGACTGGTTCCCATCGTGGAGCCAGAAGTTCTGATGGATGGAGAACATACGATGGACCGTTGTTTCGAAGTAACGGAAGAAGTCTTACGGACAGTTTTCAATCAACTTTACATGCAACGAGTGTTGTTGGAAGGCATGATATTGAAATGCAACATGGTATTACCCGGATTAGCCTGCCCAAAACAAGAATCGGCGAATGATATAGCGGATGCCACAGGGAGATGCCTTTTGCGCGCTGTTCCGGCTGCAGTTCCGGGAATTGCATTTTTATCTGGCGGTCAATCTGCTGAACTGGCTTCCGCCCGATTAAATGCGCTGAATACCAGATTTAAATCAAAATTACCCTGGGAATTATCATTCTCTTTCGGCCGCGCCATCCAGCAGCCGGCATTGGAAATTTGGCATGGGGAGGAGGCCAACGTGTCTATAGCGCAGCAAGCCCTTTATCATAGGTCTAAATGCAACTTCGCTGCCCGCAAGGGTGAATACAATGCCTCACTAGAAACCAAATGAACATGTCAACCATGACAAAAAAAGAGTCAAATACTTTTGTATACTAAGTTCTTCGATCCAACCTATCGGTATCGATCTTCCTCAAACACTGAAATGTCTGCACCGCTGCATAGTTGTCCCGTTTTTGAATAGGTGTGAATAATGTAACTCTTTTCTAAAGTTGTGTAACAATTGTCTGATTTCAGTGGATTAAATTAGTTGCATTAAACTCATATCTTAAAATGAAAAATAAAGCTAATGCTCTGGATCTCACTATAAGAGATTCCGGTAGTTATAAGAATTTTATTGCGCCAGACTATCCGGATTATCCGGATTGTGATGATATCTATAATACATTTCTAGATAGAAATGAAATTGGTCCAATAAATATTTTTAAAACCAAAGCATTACCACAAAGATCAAAAAACATGAAACCCTCATGAGCAAATGATCAGAAAAGAAGATGTAAATTACTCGGAGGGTTCCATACGGCAATTAAAAAACTAATTATTTACTTATGAAAGTATTCAGAAATCTAACTAATCAGCAAGTGCAAGCCCTTCTTAAATTTCCCGCATACATTTCCTTGCTTGCTTCGACAGGCAGCAAAATGGATGAAGCAGAAAGAAAGGTGGCAATCAAATTGGCACATACCAAAGCCTTTTCCTGCCAACCCCTTTTGGCTGAATTTTGCAGGGAATCGGAAATCGTTTTTGCAGACAATCTGACACAACTAGAAGCTGTGTTGCCAAAAAATAAAAATGAGAGGGATGTAGCAATCAGAATAGAATTATTGAAACTTGAAATGATATTATTGAAGTTAGGAAAGGAGTATGGTTCAGTCATGCATCAGAGCATGAAAACCTTTAAAGAGCATGTGTTAAAAGCACACCATAGTGTAATAGAGGATTTTCTATTTCCAATTACTATCCCCGGATTATCAGATTGATTCCATAGTAAACGATAAAGTTAAAAACCTTTTCGTGCGCAACCAGTTTCGTAGTCCCGGGTAAGCCATCCAATAACAAAGATCACGACTGATTTTTCAGCTTTCAGTAGAAATGTGTGAATGATGTAAATATTTACAAAGGTTGTGTAACACTTTTATGTTCAAAGTAATACAACTTTGCATCAGGATCAGTCAATTCAACTCATTCTGAAAATATTCCTATATGATGTCAATCACCTATTATTTATTGCAATTACCATCCTTCGTACTTTTCATTCTGATCATTTCGATTGGGGCAATTGGAGCTGGACTGGGCACTTTCCTTTTTCGTAAATACGCGAATTTGAAAATTCTCCGGTCACACAATGAAGTAACTGGGTTCCTTTTTTTGACTTTGGCCAGTTTTTATGCATTTCTGCTAAGCTTTATTGTATTTATGGTTTGGGGCCAACTGAATGAAACGAGGAGCAATGTGAGCAAGGAAGGTAGCTCCGCCATGGGTCTGTACCGCGACATTAAGTTTTATCCGGATACCATTGAATCAAAACAGTTAATGATCGTATATCTGGATTTCATATACAACGTAATTGATGAAGAATTCCCAAACATGGAACAAATGAAGCCAAGCCGAAAAACTCCGGAGTCATTTGACCGTGTCTTTTATAAAATAGAACATCTGAATCCAAAGAATCCCTTTCAAATTCAACTGGTAGCAGAAATGTTTAACCATTTGAATCAACTGGCAACCTATAGGGGTCTTCGTGAATCCTCCCTTGAAAAGGAAATTCCTTCTCCATTATGGTGGCCAATGTTACTGGGAGCATTTATTACCCTCTTTTGCGCCATGTTGCTTGATATTGAGAATGCAAGGCTGCATATAACCTTAAATGCAATGCTGGGGGTTTTCATAGGGATGCTTTTCTTTATTATTCTTCTGCTTGATCATCCCTATTCCGGCAGCCTGAGTATTAAACCCCAATCTTATAAGCAAATATTTACCATGGAAAAGTGGGATAATGATACCCATGTAAAAAAAATAGACCCGAATTAACGGAAGAAATACCCATGAGCAAATATTCATACCAACCGAAAATGATTATGTGGGTATTCCATCTGGCAATTAAAAACAAATTATAATCAGATGAAAGAATATTTTAAATTAAAGCAAATGACTATGAATCAAAATATTATCTCTTTGATTTTAAGAGGAGGCATAATAATGATTATGATAACTTCTTGTGGTCCTCGCGTACAAAAACCGGATGACGCATTTGATCTTGTCAAGAAAGAACGAATGTTGTCAAATGACAGCAGTTTTGTCAGCAAAGAAATAATCAAAGCGTCTATGAAAACAGAGACTGTCAAAACCGATATAGTGAAGAAGATAGAAACTCCTGATGAGTGGACAGTATTCAGGCTTGAGACGGAAAAGAAAATTCGGCTGAATGAAAATCAAATCAAAAAAATTAAAGAATTGCCTGATGTCAATGCAAATTCGCGAAAAAAACTGTCAAAGTTAGAGAAAGACAACAACAACTTGAAAAGCATGTTAGATGAATACAATGATGAAGTAAAGGCAAAGTGGGAAATGTTTAAAGTTTCGATAAACCACAGTGCAAATGAGATCGGCATTGAGCTAAATGCCCTGAAGACAGATATTAAAAAATAGATATTTGAACTGTGACATCAAAATTGTCAGATGTGTGTAACATGTAACCTTTTCCCAAAATACATGTAAAATCATCTTGAAAATGTGTGAATAATGTAACTCTTTTTTTAAATTCTGTAAAAATTCATTTGTTACAGTAACATACTTTAGTTCCTTCATTATTCATTAATAAAACTCAATATCATGAAAGGGAACAAAGAATTACTTATCGTCCTGAATTCACTCCTGGCTGACGAACTTACCGCAATAAACCAGTACATGGTCCATTCTGAAATGTGCGAGAATTGGGGTTACGAAAAGCTTCACCAGGCGATCCGAAAACAAGCAATGGATGAAATGCATCATGCCGAGTGGCTAATCCAGCGAATTCTATTTTTTGATGGGGCACCAACGGTTTCCAAACTGAATGATATAAAGATTGGCAAAACTGTAAAAGAAATGATTAGCAATGATGATCAGGATGAACTCGAAGCCGTACACGCATATAACAAGGCAATCAAACTCGCTCAGGAAGTCGGTGATCATGGGACCGTTGACCTCTTGACTAAGATCCTAAAAATGGAAGAAGGTCATGTAGATTGGGCGGAAATGCAGAGGGCACAGATAGAACAGATGGGATTGGAGAATTACCTGGCTGGTCAAAATGCGAGTCCTGCAAGCTGATTCTTTCCTCAAAATTGAAATAATTTCAGAGTCTCAGACTCTCAGACTCTGAAATTATTTACGCCAGATTCAAAGAAAATTATCCTCCCTAAATTTTAAAAACGATGCCATCCTTAGCAGCTGTATCGAAAATTGATTTTCCGTATAAGGTTGATCAACAAGAGGTAAAAGAAGGCGCACAAGCTTTATTTGCGTCCTCATTCCCGCAAGTTGAAAGAATGATGAGCGCTTTTGACAACACAGAAATAAAAACAAGAAATCTTTGTAAACAGCTTGATTATTATTCAACATTGCATTCTTTTCAGGACCAGAATGCAGAATACATCCGCGTTTCTCTTGAATATTCAGTCAAAGCGATTGAAAAGTGTATCTCGTCAGCTCAAATTAATAAGGATGAAATTACTGATATTATTTTCATCTCAACGACCGGATTGTCAACGCCGAGTTTAGATGCACTCATCATTAACAAAATGAGACTGAACCAGAATATCAGCCGAATGGCAGTTTTCGGTTTGGGATGTGGCGGTGGAGTTGCTGGATATTCAAAAGCAAACATATTGGCGAAAGCGAATCCTGATGCAGTGGTGTTACTCGTAGCTGTTGAATTGTGTTCGCTGACTTTTTTACGCAATGATTTCAGCAAAAGTAATTTTATAGGTTCAAGTCTGTTTGCTGATGGTGTGGCAGCTTGCCTCATTACTGGTGATAATCATGCAAACAAAACAAAAAGCACCATTACTTTTCTTGACTCACAAAGCAAATTGTATTACGATACTTTAGATGTTATGGGATGGGAATTTCTGGATAGCGGTTTCAAGGTTCTCTTTTCCTCTGATATTCCTACCATTATAGCCAATAACATCAATACCGATGTTACTTCATTTCTCGAAAAGCATCATTTGAAAATTTCAGATATAAAGAATTTTATTTTCCATCCAGGCGGAAAAAAAGTGTTGACTGCCTATGAAGAGGCACTAAAAGCAGACGGCGATTTCCTTAAGAATACGAGGGAAGTGATGAACGAAAATGGCAATATGTCGAGTACAACAGTCTTGTATGTTTTGGAAAGATTCTTTTCCAAAGGTTTCAGAAATGGCTATGGACTAATGGTTTCAATGGGTCCTGGCTTCTCAAGTGAAATGGTTTTACTACAGATGCAAAGCAAATAAATGACTTTTATTCTATTCATATCATTTCTTGTTTTTCTTCGGATTGAAGAATTGATGTTGTCTAAAAGGAATGAAAAATGGTTGTTGGAAAATGATGCAGTTGAATACGGAAGAAAGCATTATCCATTCATTGTATCACTTCATGTTTTATTTTTCCTTTCACTGATTTTCGAATACACCGCACAACAGGATCATTCTTTCAGTTTACCCCTGATCATTTTCTATTTTTTACTCCTTGCATTCAAAATCTGGGTCATATCTTCATTGGGGAAATTTTGGAACACCCGTATTTACCATATCCCCAATATGCCCTTAATAAAAAGAGGGCCCTATAAGTATTTTAAACATCCAAATTACTTGATAGTCATTGCTGAGATTGCCGTTATTCCTATGATATTTCATTTGTATATCACTGCCATTGTATTTACCCTACTTAATCTGATTGTATTGTTTGTCAGAATCAAAGAAGAGAATAAAGCATTACTGATTTAAAAAATGTAGCATTTTAATGTTTAAATCCTCAACTCCTTAAAAAATTAAACGCAATATGAAAAAATTAATCTGCTTCTGTATTTCACTTATTGCACTATTCAACGGCCGAATTCATGGCTATATTGGATTTTCCACCAGCTCCCAAACTCGATATATATGGCGAGTTGGATAAAACCAAAGCATCCCAATCCGAATTGCAGGGAGAAGCAATTTTCAACGGGAAAGGCCTGTGCGTTGCCTGTCACCCTGCACCTTACTATACTGACAATAGCATGCACGATTTAAAGGCGGAGCGATTTTATAAACAGGAAATGGTTAATGGCATGATGATGGCACATGATGGTATGATTAAAACATTTCCATTAAGAGGTATCAAAGACTCGCCACCCTATTTGCATGACGGAAGGTGTTTTACCCTTGAAGATGTGGTGGAATACTTCAACCTTGTTCAGGAATTACATTTGACAACTCAGGAAAAGACAAATTTGGTTGCGTTTATGCATGCATTATAGAAAAAGAAAAATGAAAACCGAAAAACCAAACCTAATTATTAATTCAGACAAATTCAAAGGATTAACAAGTTCTCAGGTTACCGAAAAGCTACGTATGGAAGGGTATAACAGTCTCCCATCTTCAAAACCTAAAAATTTTTTATCTATTGCACTGGGAGTCGTCAAAGAACCCATGTTCATACTTTTGGTTGCATGTGGTTCTTTGTATCTGATTTTGGGGGATTTACAGGAAGGTTTAATGTTGTTGGGCTTTGTCTTCGTCATCATGGGGATCGAATTCTTTCAGCAGAAAAAAACAGAGAAGGCTCTCGATGCCTTAAAAGATATGGCAAGTCCGAGGGCTTTGGTCATTAGGGATGGTGCGGAGATCCGCATCGCAGGTTTTGAAGTTGTTACCGACGATCTGATCGTATTGCAGGAAGGCGACAGGGTTCCTGCAGATGCAACCGTTTTGCAGTCGGTTAATTTATTGGCTGATGAATCCTTACTTACAGGAGAATCAGTGTCTGTCAGAAAAACCGATTGGGATGAAATTGAAAAGATCACACAACCTGGTGGCGACGATTTACCCTTCATTTTTGCAGGCTCCATGATTGTTCAGGGAAACGGCATCGCCCGCGTAACCAGGATAGGTGTCAATACCGAAATTGGGAAAATTGGCAAAGAACTCGAAAACATCAAAGACCAACCTACCCGGCTTAAAAAGGAGATGGGTTCGTTGGTGAAAAGGCTGACTATCATTGCCGCCTTACTATGTATTTTGGTGATCGTCGCTTACACATTTACCCGTGGAAGTCTGATTAATGGATTCCTGGCAGGAATAACGCTGGCTATGGCAGTGTTACCAGAAGAATTCCCTGTTATTCTCACTGTCTTTATGGCTCTTGGTGCATGGCGAATGTCAAAAAAGAAGGTGTTGACAAGAGATCCATTGGCTATTGAGACCCTCGGTTCAGCAACCGTGCTTTGTACTGACAAAACCGGCACGCTTACCGAAAATAAAATGACTGTAACCAGGCTTTACAATGGCAAAGATTTTCATACAGTCGAAAAATCCAACGAATTAAATTCGGAATTTCATGAAATCATGGAGTTTGGCATTCTTTCCAGTCAAACCAATCCTTTTGATCCAATGGAAAAAGCCATTACCGGCATGGGTAAAATGTATCTGAAAGGGACCGAACATATTCATAAAAATTGGGAAATGATAAAAGAATATCCGCTTTCCAAAGAATTACTGGCCATGTCGCGGGTTTTTTCGTCAAAAGAAACAAGGGAAAAAATTATTGCTACAAAAGGAGCTCCTGAAGCAATTTTCGAACTTTGCCATTTGGATGCAAAAGAAATCAAACGGCTCTCACATGCTGTTGAAGAATTAGCTTCTGACGGTTTAAGGGTATTAGGCGTAGCGAAAGCCAAAATTAAAGCGAAAGGCTTACCCGAAATTCAGCACGATTTTACGTTTGAATTTATTGGGCTGATCGGACTTTCAGATCCCATTCGTACAAACGTGAAACAAGCCGTAAGCGAATGCTATAAAGCCGGTATCCGGGTCATCATGATTACGGGGGATTATCCGGTAACGGCCAAACATATTGCTTTGGAAATCGGTCTTGAAAATCCAGAAATGTGCATGACCGGACAGGAATTACATGCGGTATCGGATGCTCAATTGTGCAAAAAGATCAAGGGAATCAACGTTTTTGCCAGGGTCGTTCCAGAACAAAAACTTAAAATCGTAAATGCATTAAAGAAAAATGGGGAAATTGTGGCTATGACAGGTGATGGTGTGAATGATGCTCCTGCGTTAAAATCTGCAGATATCGGCATCGCAATGGGGGAAAAAGGCACCGATGTCGCCCGTGAAGCTTCTTCGTTGGTTCTCATGGACGATAACTTTTCATCCATTGTTGGCGCTATCCGAATGGGAAGACGCACCCCATTATATTATGGCCTGTACACATCGTTTTTCTCGAATTAATCATTGATCCAGCCTGCTCTATAATTTTTGAAGCCGAAAAGGAAGAGAAAAACGTAATGAACCGTCCACCAAAACAAATTAATGAACCTTTTTTTGGAAATAGGAAAATTCTGTTCAGCTGTTTGCAGGGGGTAGGTATACTAATCATCACCCTTACCGTTTATTTTACTGGCCTTCACCTTGGATATATAGCTGAGGAAGTAAGGGCAATGACTTTTACCACCTTAATCATTTCAAATATTTCGGTTATATTAACGAACCGCTCATGGTCCGACAATATATTTAAGATTATAGCCACGCCAAATAAAGCTGTTTTATGGGTTGCAGGCGGGGCAATATTCTTTCTGTTGTTAGTTTTAAATATCCCATTTTTTCTGAGTTTATTCCAGTTTCAAAAGCTTACATTGATTAATATACTCATCTGTAGTCTGGCTGGGTTAACAAGCATCATTTGGTTCGAAATATATAAGCTGTTTAAACTGAGAAAGGATGAATTACTGTAAAGACTACAGAAAGTCCTCCCCCACTCTAATCGTTCAAAATCAATATTTAAAACAAACAATTTCCAGATATGATTAAACAAATATTACTTAAATCAAGGCCAATAGGTAAACCGACATCTGCAAATTTCGAAATTGCACCAGTCACTATCCCACTGATAAAAGAAGGAGAATTGGAGGTAAAAGCAAAGTATGTGTCGGTAGATCCATATATGCGTGGGCGTATGAGCGCTGCCAAATCATATGTTCCTCCTTTTGAGGTTGGAAAAGCCATTGAAGGAGGTATTGTTGCTGAAGTAACTGAAAGTAGACATCAAGACTTTAAAATAGGCGATATGGTAGTTGCGCCATTGAAATGGCAGGAAGTTCAAGTAGTTGCTGCCGAAAAAGTAACAAAACTCGCTAACAGAACAGTGCCGCCTAGTTACTACCTTGGCATTTTAGGTATGCCTGGCTTAACTGCATATTTCGGGTTACTTACCATCGGAAAACCTTTAGCCGGCGAGACCGTTGTGGTTTCTGGCGCTGCAGGTGCCGTTGGGGTTGTTGCAGGTCAAATTGCCCAAATAAAGGGCTGTCGCATTGTCGGCATTGCTGGTAGCGATGAAAAAATCGATTATCTGAAAAATAAATTGAAGTTTGACGATGTTATTAATTACCGGAACACTGGAAATATAGAAGAAGCAATAGCAAAATCATGTCCCAATGGAGTGGATATTTATTATGATAATGTTGGCGGAGAAATATCCGATGCTGTAATTACTAATATCAATAAGGGAGCAAGGATTATTCTATGTGGGCAGATATCATTGTACAACGATGTTGAAACGCCTGTTGGCCCTCGTCCCCAGCCAACTCTTCTTAAGAAAAGTGCATTGATGCAAGGTTTTATTATAAGCAATTATGCCTCCCATTTTCCTGAAGCTATCCGTCAACTGACACAATGGCTTGACGAGGACAAGTTGAGTTACCAGGAGACCATTGTAAAAGGATTTGAGAAGCTTCCTGAAGCTTTTATTGGCCTTTTTGAAGGTATAAATACCGGCAAATTGCTGGTTGAAATATCCTAAAAAAATTATTAAGGAATGAACTTAAGCTAAACTGCTGACACAAAGACTTGTCTAAATGACGTGGTATGTTGTGCAAGTAGTTGTGGCGCTGGCCATGTATAGCCACCACGCCTGCACAAGTGCCTTGCATGTTTCATTTAATGATGTGTGAATCATGTAACTCTTCTCAAAAATTTTGTAACACTTATCAGATTTTGGCTATTTAATTTAGTTCACTCAAGGTTACTTGGTTTTCACTACATTTTTTATCTCATGAGCATAGATATGCCCAAACATCAAGTGAATAAGAATCAAATAAATAAAATCCTAAAACCCAATGTATTATGAGTACGCAAAACGCATTTGAATTTAAAGCACTGCCTTATTCTTATGATGCCCTTGAGTCTTTCATTGATAAGCTTACAGTAGAAATTCATTATTGCAAGCATCACAAAGCATATTATGACAATTTCATCAATGCCATAAAGGGAACTGAGATGGAATCCATGGATATAAAAGATATTTTCAGAAATATGAGCAAATATCCAATTGCGGTCAAAAACAATGGTGGTGGTTATTTCAATCATACCTTATACTGGGAAAATATGAAATCTCCGGGAAATGATGCACCATCCGGGAAATTATCTGAAGCAATTATTAAAACATTTGGCTCTTTTGAGGAGTTCAAAAAACAATTCTCAGAAGCAGGTAAGACCCGTTTTGGCAGTGGCTGGGCGTGGCTATGTGTCGATAATAAAGCAAACCTGTTTGTTTGTTCTACACCAAACCAGGATAATCCCTTGATGGATATTGCTGAAAAACAGGGAATACCTCTACTTACAATTGACGTATGGGAACATACTTACTATTTGAAATACCATAACAAAAGAGTAGACTATGTTAATGGTTTTTGGGACGTTGTAAATTGGGACGAAGTAGCTAAAAGATATGAAAATGGTTTAAAATCAATAAGTAACTGATTTTTAATGTACTACAGTACAGGTTGAAAAGATAAAAGAGAATGAATTATCATAAAATTTACATTGAAAAAAAATGAAAAAATTACCTGATAAAAAAAAGAGTGCAAAAGCCAGGGCCGAATATATAAAAGTTGAATCGAACGTTCGTCTTCATATAACAGATGCAGGTGAAGGAAGACCTATCGTACTTATACCTGGTTGGCCGTTAAGTGACGAAATGTATGAATATCAATACAACGATCTGATAAATAAAAACTTTCGTGTAATTGGCATTACATTAAGAGGTTTTGGCAAATCGGACAAACCCTTCGGTGAATACAATTACGATGTACATGCAGCAGATATAAAAAAAGTTTTAAGAAAACTGGATGTTAAAGATGCTGTTTTAGTGGGATTTTCGATGGGTGGGGCCATTTCGGTTCGATATTTGTCAAAGTATAAAGGCGCTCATATCTCTAAGTTGGTTTTGGCAGGAGCAGCAGTTCCAAGTTGGACTCAATGTGAAGATTTCCCATACAATCTACCAAAAAGTGCAGTTGACAATTTAATTGCATTGAACTTTGAGGACCGGCCAAAGCTTTTATCCGATTTTGCCAAAATATTCTCTGCTACCGCAACCTCCTTGAACAAAGGGATAGGCAATTGGCTCAATGGCATTGGCCTAAGCGCTTCATCCTATGCAACGGCTCAGTGTTTAATTGCATTGCGTGATACTGATCTGAGGAAGGATCTGATGAAAATAACTATTCCTACATTGATTATGCATGGTAAAAAAGACAAAATATGTTCTTTCGATCTGGCGGAACAGATGAATTCCGGAATCGTAAAGTCACATTTAGTAACTTTTGAGAACAGTGGTCACAGTTTGTTTCTCGAGGAAACACAAAAGTTCAATGCAGAACTGATCCAATTTGCTAAGAAATAAATTTTACGGTTGCAAAGCGATTAGATAAAAACGTTACTGTAACCTCCATGTACCTGATAAACATTATAAATTAACAAATGGAAACGAACAAATTATTTACTCCTGAAAAGGTTGGATCAATAGAGGTGAAAAATCGTATCGTGATGTCGCCAATGACCAGGTGCAGGGCAATCGGGAATATTCCGAATAATCTGATGGCTGAATATTATGCACAGCGTTCCAAAGCCGGATTAATAATTACTGAAGGTACATCCCCATCTCCAAATGGACTGGGTTATGCACGTATACCGGGAATTTTCAGCAATCCACAGGTAGAAGGCTGGAAAAAAAATACCTCAGCTGTGCACAATTCCGGAGGTAAAATAGTTGTTCAATTGATGCATACCGGCAGGATAAGCCACTCTCTCAATATGAGTGAAGGAGCTAGTATAATTGCACCTTCCGCGGTTAGACCTGCTGGTCAAATGTGGACCGATAGAAAACAAATGCAGAATTTCCCTTTGCCCAAAGAGATGAGTACTTCGGATTTGATTCATACAAAGGAAGAATTTGTTCATGCTGCAAAAAATGCCATGGAGGCAGGCTTTGACGGCGTCGAGTTGCATGGGGCAAACGGTTATCTGCTTGAGCAGTTTCTTTCGCCAGTAAGTAATATCCGCAAAGACAAGTATGGTGGAACTGTTGAAAACAGATGCAAGTTTGTACTGGAGGTGGTAAGTGCAGTAGCCGATGCTATCGGAAAGGGGAAACTAGGAATTCGTTTATCACCTTATGGTGTAGCAAGCGATATGCCTCATTATCCCGAAATAGAAGTTACATACAACTACCTTTCGGAACAGCTCAATAAGCTTGGTATTACCTACATACATATAGTTGATCATTCAGCAATGGGAGCTCCCGAAGTGCCCGTGAAAATAAAAAAACTGATACGTAAAAACTTTAAAAACACAATTATTCTTTCCGGAGGATATGACAAGCAGCGGGCAATTGCAGATATCGAAAGCGGGCTCGGCGACCTTGTTGCATTTGGTCGTCCGTTTATTAACAATCCCGATTTAGTTGACCGTTTTAAAAATAATTGGCCATTGTCAACAGACCTTAAGATGGATTTATTTTATACGGCTGATGAGAAAGGATATACCGATTATCCAGTTTATAAAGAATGATGAACACAATTCAATATACTCATGGATTTCGTTGACTATTATAAAATATTAGGGATAAATAAAACAGCTGCGCCAAAGGAGATCAAAAATGCCTATCGGAAACTGGCCAGAAAGTTTCATCCGGATTTGAATCCCAATGACAAGGATGCGAAAAAGAATTTTCAGCAAATCAATGAAGCCAATGAAGTACTGAGCGATCCTGAAAAACGGAAGAAATACGATCAATATGGCAAGGATTGGCAACATGCTGAAGAATTTGAAAAGGCAAAACAGTACCAGGGACAATCGTTCGGTTCACGTGGCACAAGAAATTCAGGATCTCAATCAGGAGCTGACTTTTCTGATTTTTTTGAGTCCATGTTTGGAGGTGCCGCTGGCGGTGGCAGAAGCAGACAAGTAAAATACAGAGGTGAAGATCTTAATGCGGAAATCCATCTCAATTTAATCGATGCCTTAAAATCCCAAAAACAGACCTTAACCGTCAACGGAAATAAAATAAGGATCACGATACCTGCAGGAATTGAAAATGGGCAGACGATTAAAATCCAGGGGCACGGAGGTGCCGGAATCAATGGAGGACCAAACGGGGATCTCTATATCACTTTTTCAATTGCCAATCACCCTAAAATTAAACGTCTTGGGAACAATCTATATACCTCAGTTGATTTGGACCTGTACACTGCGGTGCTCGGAGGGGAAATAACCATCGATACTCTGGACGGACAGGTAAAACTAAAGGTAAAGCCCGAAACACAAAATGAAAGTAAAGTAAAACTTAAAGGCAAAGGATTTCCAGTGTACAAAAGTGAAGGGGAAGCCGGGGATTTGTATGTTACCTATCACGTCAAAATTCCAACCAATCTGACAGACAAACAAAAAGCGCTGTTCACTGAATTGTCTGACTCATCCATTAAACCTTAGGCCATGCAAATAGCAAACTACATAGCAATAGATGAGTTCTGCAGCAGTTGGAATATTGAGATATCATTTATTAACTCGCTGCAGAAAACAGGATTAATTGAAGTTGTGATCGTCAATGAAACAGCATGTGTCGATGTCAGTCAGCTTCAGCAACTGGAGAAATGTATCCGGTTCTATTACGAATTGGATATTAATCTGGAAGGAATAGAAACGATCATGCATCTGTTGGTACGAATGAATAACATGCAGAATGATATAAACGATCTCCGGAACAAACTTCGGCTCTTTGAAAGATCAGAAACATGATTAAATTGCGATTATTACTAAAGAAATTGGTAAAAACGATCCTGTGGTTGGCCATCATCCTGGTGTTTTTATTTGTGATAATTGCCGTATTAATTCAAATCCCTGCCATTCAAAACAAGATCGTTCATGGTGTCACCTCCTATGTCAGCAACAAAACCCATACAAAAATTGAGATTAGAAAGGTTGGCATTTCATTCCCTAAATCAGTAGTGATTGAAGGTCTTTACCTGGAAGACCTCAAAAAAGACACTTTACTCTACGTAGGAAAAGCGAAAGTAAATATTGCACTTTATAACTTGTTCCACAACAAGATAGCTATTAGTTCTATTTCTGTTGAAGACGTTAACCTGAATTTGTATAGCACCAAAACAGATTCGCTGTTCAACTACAATTTCCTGCTAACAGCATTTGGTGATACAACCAAACAGTCAAAAGTTGCCACACCAACTCCATCCAAATGGACCTTCAGCATTGATCAGGTAAGTCTTAAAAACGCCCGGTTTCGTTACGATGATGCGTATGCAGGAATAAATGTATTCGCAGTTCTGAAAAATTCGGAATTTGGTGTGGATGAAATCGATCTGCAAAAATCAGTCTATTCTGTGGTCGACATGCTTGCCGAAGGCTTAACAGCAAATGTCCGGGTAAGTGCATCCAAGAACAAACAGAATAATAAACCGGGAAGCGTTTTACCAAAAATAGCAGCCAAAAACATCCGACTCAACAATTCCACAATCAGTTATAGCGATTCAGTTGGCTATCTGTCTGTTGATGCGATTATCGACCAAAGTAAGCTGGAAAATTCTTCTATGGATTTGCAGAAGCAGTTGTTGATGACCGGATCTATCTACTTGTTAAATAGTAAAATTCTATACCATACCTTCGCGCCTGAATTGGTTGCAACTGCAATCGTTGCAACATCCGGAAGCAACTGGAAAATAACAATGAAGAGTATCGATCTGGAAGACAATTCACTTACATACAAATCCGGAAATAGTCCGGAAATAAAGAATTTATTTGACGTGAATAATCTTGAATATAATCACTTAACACTTGATGCCAGTGATTTTTCGTATTCAACAGATCTAACAAAAGTTTTGGTAAAGAAATTCAACGCGATTGATCAGAATAACTTTGCAATCACTGGTTGTGAGGCAGATTTCAGAATGGATCAGCATTCTATTTCCGCCCGGAAACTGAAGGTGCAAACCCCCTACTCTACCGTAGATGCGGATTTGGATTTACAATATTCCTCTTTGGCAACCTTGCTGGATTCCGTCCAATTCAGTAACCTGAATTTAGACCTTAGAAATCTAAGCTTCAAAAACTCAGATCTACTCTATTTTAAACCAGATCTTATTGCCCAACCATTTTTTAAAAATGCCTCGAATATTACAACCGCTTCAGGGAAAATTAGCGGGCAGATGAATAATCTGAATGCGAAAACTCTGTCGGTAAGAACTGGAACAAATACGCTTATAGAAACAGATTTCATTATCAAAGGATTGCCTAAAGTTAAAACAGCATTTTATGATTTCCCCAATCTGAGCATCATTTCAGGCAAAAAAGATATTGTAATGATGGCTGGTCCATATATCCCCGACAGCATAGATATTCCCGAAAATATCAGTATGCAGGTTGTTTTCAAAGGAAAGATGAAGTCTTTTGAGTCAACCGTGAATATGACCAGCAGTTTTGGAGCTGCAAATATTGTAGCATCAATTGATCCGTCAGAAAATTTCAGTAGCAAAGTAAGCATGAGCAGTCTTGATATTGGCCGCTTTTTAAAAGACACAATCCTGTATGGCCCTGTAACTTTGACCGCACAGGCGATCGGTCAGGGATTGGAGATGAATACGATCAAAGCAAAAATCAAGGCCGACGTAACGCAGATTCATCTAAATAAATATACTTATCACAACCTGAAAATGGAAGGCACAGTCACCGGCAAGGAATTCGAAGGGAGAATAAACCTGAATGATGAAAATGCAGTATTCGATTTTGACGGATTGGTGAACTTGAATCCAAATATGGAACGCTAT
>JAPLDT010000111.1 GCA_026391315.1 Bacteroidia bacterium | reverse complement strand
CTAATGCAGTTCAACTCCCTGTTTCAGCTCTTTGTCAACCATGAAACCAAAGCGCCCCAATATGAAATTGGCCAGGACCTTCTTTTCATGCCCGATGCCCTTTCTTACCTTTTTTGTGGTGTCAAAAAAAATGAATTTTCCATTGCATCTACTTCCCAACTCCTGAAGCCTGGAAAATTATCATGGGAAACCTCCCTTTTTGAGGCTATGGGCGTCGATCCCTCCATCATGCAGGAGATAGTGCTTCCGGGTACCCTGCTGGGCAAAATCAAGCCTGAAGTGCAAAAAGAAACGGGTAGCAGCGATATACCTGTGATCGCGGTGGCATCGCATGATACCGCTTCTGCCATTGCATCTGTTCCGGCTTCCGGAAAGAATTGGGCTTACATCAGTTCAGGCACCTGGTCGCTGATGGGAATAGAATCTGACAAACCACTTATTTCGAAAGAGATACTGGCCCTCAATTTCACCAATGAAGGAGGTGTGGAGGGAACTACGCGTTTCCTGAAAAACATCATGGGACTGTGGCTTTTGCAGGAGTGCAGAAGAAGTTGGTCTCACAAAGTCAACTATTCCTGGAGTGAAATGGTCGATTTAAGTACCTTATCGCAACCTTTTAAATGTCTGATAGATCCTGACGATCCGAGTTTTTTGAATCCGGCTGATATGCCTCAGGCCATCGTTGATTATTGTCTGAAAACCAATCAACCAACACCTGAAACGCATGGTGAATTCATCCGGTGCATTTTTGAAAGTCTGGCGATGAAATATCGGCTTACACTTGATTCGATCAGGTCGGTAATTTCCTATCCAATCGACATTGTACACATCATTGGAGGAGGCGCCAACAATGAACTCCTCTGCCAGTACAGCGCCAATGCACTCCAGTTGCCGGTAAAGGCTGGTCCAACCGAAGCAACTGCCATCGGGAATATCCTGATCCAGGCCAAAGCCATGAATGCCGTGGCAAGTCTTGAGGAGATAAGAACCATGGTGGGAGAATCTTTCGGGACGAAGACATTTATGCCTGCGGAAGCAGATGTCTGGAAAGTTCAGTTTGAAAGGTTTTGTAGAATTGTCAGCTGAAGCTCTTTTGAGAAATAAATATGCTCTGTTGTTTTTGTACCTCATTTTACTGATGCAAATTTTGATGAAATAATTAATTTTTTATTTTTGGCCATCTCCATTCAGGTGAAAAAATTATAAATTAAAAAATTAGCAATGAAAAGAATTCTTTTACTTCTGATGACCGTTGTTCTGGTATCGAACTTCTCCTCTGCCCAAATTGCCAGGCATGCTTTAGGATTGCGTTTTGGTACTGACGATGGATTTGGCACTGAGATCTCCTACCAGCATGGTTTAAGCGGCAACAACAGGCTCGAATTTGATTTGGGCTTCAACAACTATCACGAAAATTACATGAACAACCGGTACTATTACACAAGCTGGGGACTTTCAGGACTTTACCACTGGGTAAATAAACTTGATTCAAACTTCAACTGGTACATCGGTCCGGGAGCCAAAATCGGCTCATGGAGCTACGATACCGGATATGACTACAGGTATAACAACGGAATGTTTCTGGCAACTGCCGGAGATATTGGTATCGAATACAACTTTCCGGTAGGTTTCCAACTGGCATTGAATGCCCGTCCTGAAATCGGATTAATCAACCATGGCACTGCCATAAATATAGGACTCGCAGTGCCTTAAATTAAACAATTATGAAGCGCTTTTTTTGCACCATTTTCGTTGGTCTGTTTTTGGTAAATCTTGCTGTGGCTCAAATCCCTCAACACTCGGTTGGTTTGCGTTATGGTGCTGTTTATGGTCTTGGAACTGAAGTCTCTTACCAGCGTGGACTTTCTGCCGAAAACCGGCTGGAATTTGATTTTGGTTTCAACAGCAATTTCGAATATGTTAACAATTTCAGGCAAGACCACAACAGTTGGGCACTCACCGGACTCTACCACTGGCTCTGGAAACTACCTAAATTGGGTGAAAACGTGAACTGGTATGCAGGCGCAGGTGCCAAATTGGGCACTTGGAGTTCCAACCAGGGCTATGATTACAGGTACAAAAACGGCTTGTTTCTGATTGGATCAGGAGATATAGGAATCGAATACTGTTTTCCTGCCGGAATTCAATTTGCCCTGGATGCACGGCCGGAAGTAGGCCTCATCAACCATGGAACCGGCGTAAATATTGGCTTTGCAGTTCGCTACCAATTCAAATAGTTAGAGATGATTGCCATCTTAGTCGTTTTGTCGGCCGGAATTCTACTTGGATTACTGATTGTTAAGAAACCCAAATTGCATCTTTTCAACAATCACCTTCTGAATTGGGCCATTTACCTGCTTCTTTTCCTGCTTGGCATATCTGTTGGCACCAACCGGGAGGTGATACAAAATATTGGCAAAATAGGGTACGAAGCCATTGCAATAGGCATCTTTTCAATAGCCGGCAGTGTTTTGCTATCGGCTATTCTCTTTAAGTTCTTATTCAAGCAAGATGAGAAGTAGCCTGATCATCTTCAGTTTCTTTGTTGCAGGAGTCCTTGTAGGATTATCGGGAAAGTTGCCTTCCGGATATGATTTCGACAAATTCGGAAGTTATGCCCTTTACCTGCTGATGTTTCTTGCCGGAATAAGTATTGGAAGCAACAAAAACTCCTGGAAGGTTTTGGCTACACACAATTATAAAATCATCTGGGTACCTTTAACCATTATCCTTGGAACTTTGACAGGTTCTGCCCTGGTAGCTTTGGTGATCCCTACGCTGACTTTACTCGAATCCCTCGCAGTAGGAGCAGGATTTGGGTACTACAGTCTCTCCAGTGTCTTTATCACCCAGCTACATAGCCACAGTCTGGGGGTTGTCGCCCTCTTGTCAAACATTTTCAGGGAAGTTGCCACGCTATTGGCTACTCCTATCATGGTAAGATACTTCGGGAATCTGGCGGGCATTGCTTCGGGTGGAGCTACGGCGATGGACACCACCCTGCCCGTTATCAGCCACTATTCCGGCAAAGAATACGCCATTATAGCCGTTTTCAGCGGAATAGTCCTTACCATTTTGGTGCCGTTTCTGGTCACTTTTATATTGACGGTGTGAGCAGATGGCTAAGTTTAGCCAACCTTGTTCCAAACTGCTGTCGGGTGCAGTGTTTTTTTCTTTTTCAGAAAATCCCTTATTTGGTCCAAGGTCATATCTTCCATTTCAAGGCTCAAATTGTCCCTTATCTCCCTCAAATCTTCAAGAAGGGTTTTGTTCGATCTTATTTTATCCTTAGTCTTCATATTCTAAAATTTCCCTTGGTGTTCTAATTTCTAAAATTTTGTGCCCCAATTTATAGTTTACCGAGTTATAACCCCTTATTCTGTGCATGTTGACAATGTGTTTAAAGTTCCAACTAACCAGAATATCCGCATTATGCAGAGTGGCCAGTGCAATATGAATGCAGTCAGACAGACTGGTCTTTCCAACAACATTTTCTTCAATATATTGACCCGCAAGTTCTAATGCCTGATCTGAAATATCAATAAATTCGATCATTGATTCGGGCAGATCTCCAACCAATTGCTTTACTCTTTCAGGCGCTGGCTGTAACTCAATGTCAGTTAAACGAGAAAAAATAATCCTAAATTCTCCCTCTCTGATCTTATCAAATAGTATCTTAGTCCATAATTCAAATTCCGGTTCAAAGTAACCTCCAAAAACAGAAGTATCCAGATAAATCCTTTCCATTACTATCGCCAATTAACCCATTCTTCAATTCATACTATAAAAGTAATGCATTAATTGCAATATCCCGGAATTATTGTATCCATTTATTTCGAATGGTCTCCTAACCGTAATTTAAAATACTCCCCTGCTGGCGAGACATTTGTAAGGGCACTGATGCAAACCAGCCCCAGCGAGGGTCAGGGCCCACAGCACCTCAGTCGGTTTGTTGGCTACTCCTCATCAGGATTATAGAGCCCCGGCACAATTCCAATCAAAAGCATATTGTCTCAAACTTTCCGTATTTAGCTAAATTCAGCAACATTACTTGCCATATTTAGCTAAATACGGAAAGTTTAGGTGCCAAATTTAGGTGGACCCCACGGAAAGTAAAAGCCCCTAAAGCCCGGGCTGATGCTTATCCTGATTCTGAATTTCAGGTCATTTCGAAGGAGAATTTTCTGGAATTTTTGATTTGATGCTTCTCGCTGGCGTGGATTTGCGATAGTGGCGACCATATTATCGGTAAATCGGGTTTTGTTGGTTCAACACGTCGTTTTGCCGTTTTTGTTCCAATTGTTTTGCATTGAGATTTGTAACAATTCTCTTTCCTGTTTTCTCCTCAATTTCCTTGCGGGTGTTTCCTGCAATTGTACCGCCTTGTTTGGCAATTTTACGATTTTCGGGAAAGGTTTTTGGTTTTTTCTCTTTGGAAATTTCGGTGGTTGTAGCTTCGGCAAGCATATTGAGTACCAATTCTAAGTTGGTCATGTGGTCGCGAAGGTTTTCTTTTTTCAGGTCTTTGAATTTTTTGTATTGTTTTGTTGAAAATCCGCTCCATGCCTGAGTTATATCATCGGTAAGTATGGCAAATTCCTGACCTTTTTGTACTCCCCGGTTTTCCCATTCTTCAGTTAATTCTTTGCGGATTTCGATACTTTTTAACCGCTGGTTTATCCATTCTTTTGAGTAGCCTTTGCGAAGGTATGTTTCCATGAGGCGGTCTATTCCAATTTCGGGATCCTCAATTTCATCGATCCGCTCGCGGGCTACTTTGGCTATCCATAATTTAAACGGTTCGGCTTTGGGCGAAGGTATGCTTTGTATTAATCGGAATAGTTGTTCTGTATCGGCCACATCGGTTTTGTAAAATTTACCATCAGCCGATTGCATTTTCAGTTGTCCCAATTTTTGGGACAACTCACTTCCCTCATCTATTAGTTTTGTTTTCAGTGCATTCCAATATTTTCTCGGACGTGGGCTTGCGGTTAGCGCTTCAATCACATCAACAATCGAAAAGTACCACTTCTCCTGTTCTTCGTCCCATGATGAGCGGATTTGTTTTTGCTCAAATAACTTGATAGAAGTTTCCTGCGTCATAATGCTACAAATTATTCAAAAGATTACTTTTTTGTCTTCCTGCTTTTTAACCCGCTGAATTAGGAGACTTTTAAAGTGGTCAGATTTGACCACTTTAAAAGCCTGTTAATTTTCTTTCTCATCTTCAAGCTCCATTTTTGCAGGACCTACAAATTCAACGTCAACTGGCGCGGATTTCGTGCAATAGGGCTTCATGTTGGGGTTCGTGCGTCAACCACCCGAAGCCTTAGATAATAGTAACCGTTATTTTTTGCCCCCGAATAATAATTCCATTTTAGATTTCCAGTCAAATATCTCAAATTTATCAGCAATACGTCCATCTGGATTGATTAAAAAACAAGTTCTTGAACAATATTCAGGTCTGTAAGCCTGAATCATTTTATTTTCATTTGCATCAATAAATTTGCCTGAAAGGTTTAATTCTGTTATGTTATTACTAAGGAAAATGGGAGATTTATCTATACAAAGAAATTCCAGTTTCCCTCGGTAGGCTTCGGTCAAATCTTTATAGCATTTGTAGCTGCTTTCTTTTGACCAACAAGCTGAAACATTAATGAGCAGCAAAAATTTTCCTTTGTAATCTTTGAGCCGGATAGAATCACCATCAATAGATTTACATGTAAAATCGGAAGCCAACATACCTGTCTGCGTCCCAATTTTGCTGCCGAAGTCACTCTCTTTGGTCAAAACAATGCTTTTCCCGTCATTTGAAATATCATCAAATCGATAATAAGCATCCTTTAGCTTCAAATATTCTCCCTTTTTTAAAAGATCAGCTTCATACAAAGTATCTTTTTTAATCCCGTTTTGAACGGTTAAAGCAAGAATTGGAGAATCAAAACAAAAGCGCAAGAATGGTGAACCGTTTACAACTCGAATCTGATACAACTGCTTGTTAAAAGAGAAAGATGCTTCTAACTGATGAGCAACGAAAAATAAGAGTTGATCATTACCGTCTGCTCCAATATTCACCCAACTCGAATCTTCAACCATCCCTTTCCCATTGTATATCTTGTATTTACATTTTATGAGCTCAGAATATGCATTCCAATCAATTTTGCGAACCAACCTGACCGAATCATCCCGAAAGTCCTTGTTATTGTTCTGATCGACAATAAATATGGTGTCTTTTCCCTGAAGGCCAGATATTATGCTAATCGAATTGTCTTTTATTGAAGGAAGTTTTGATGTGTCAATTTTGTCGGGGAAATAGTCTTTTATGAACGTTGTAAGGTAGGGTGATTTTTCATTAATTATATTTCTGTACCAAAATGGCTTGAAATCAACCGTTTCCGAGCCAATCTTAATATTGGTAATACCCTTTGGAAAAACTACCGGAAAGTCATTGAATTCTGAAGTATCATGAAATTCTATATTTCCTCCTCTTATTGTAAACAGGCCATAACCTTTGATTTTTGAGGTTTGAATAATCAACGTATCACTCGAAGAAATAAATTGACTGACTTGCTTTGTTTTTGGACTACACCCAAAAATTGCGATTAACAAAAGTGACGTTAAAATTTGTACAATCTTCATAGTTTTAAGGTCATTATAATGGCTGCAACATCGTTTATATCCGCTACAAACATGCGCCTATACACTTAATCTTGGGGCAAAGAGGCAGGTTTGTTGCGTGTTGCAGGCACGATAAACTTACCTAATAATATTCAATTTCCAAAGCTTTAGGAAGGTAAATTGTGTAGTGCAAACGCGGGTGATGCGGTTTGTAACTCCTCTCTCAAGCGCGGAAGAAGGATAAAGGATAAAGTAAAAAGGATAAAGTGGCATTTGAACTGAATAGGGCATTATCTGTTTTGATTCATATCACAAAAGATAATTTTCTCACAAATCCCACTTTATCCTTTTTACTTTATCCTTTATCCTTTTTAGTCTAGCCTTCCTCAAAAAACGCCTCTATTCCCGGATAATCAAACTCGGCCATCGCCTTATCGAGCGGGAAAATGAAAAATTTGCACTTCGCGGTAGCACAGACGATTCCGTCGCTGCTCAAAAGTTTACCTTCAACAAAAGCCATCCGGCTGTTTTGTTCCACCAATTTAGCCCTGAGCGTAATTTCTCCCTCACTGATCAGCACCGCTTTCCGGTAACTGATCTCCATCGAGGTGGTAACTCCAACGGTTTTACACAAAGTTTGCACTACCCAACTGCAGAGTTCATCGAGCAGGGCTGCCTGAATTCCTCCATGCAGTACATTTCGGAAACCTTCCGCCCATCTTTGCGGATTCCACTGCGCTGTAACCTCATCGCCATCCAGTGCGAATTTCAATTGCAAACCCTTGTCATTGTTGGGCGAACAACCGAAACAGTTGTAATCTCTCCGGCCCGATGTCATATAAGGATTGGTTATTTTTCTGGTCATTATTCTAAAATTTGATTCATATATTAATGTCGTTTAGTTAACGAAATCCTTTGTGTGTCCTTTGTGCATTCCTTTGTGACCTTCGTGGTTAAATATTTAATATTCACCACAAAGACCCAAAGGTTCTCACAAAGGACGCAAGGGGTGATATAATCAATACCCTTAACTAAACGACATTGATTCATATATTTAATTCAATGCCAACCTAATTAAGACCTTACGCACTACCAAAACATTTCGAACATTATAAACCTTTCAAACCTTTGTAACTTATTCATCATTGACTTAATTCTACCTTAACCAATTCATTTCTTTGAAGATACCAGACATTTCCCTCGCAGGAATCATAACCCATTTTTCTCAGATCGATCAGGTATCCCTTCATCTGACGAATATCCTTGTCCGATTTTTCGCCGGTTTTGTAGTCAATCACGATGGCTGAATTGTCCTTCAGCAGAACACGGTCAGGTCGATGTTTGGATTCACCCACACGCAAAATATCACGCTCGTTCAGCACCCGCCACTCATCGGAAAACCAATTGGCATAAGGTTCCTTCTGTAGCAATTCATCAATTTTAGCAAAGATATCCTTGCCCTCTTCCAGGTTTAGCGCCCCGGAAGCAACCATCTGACTGACAGCACCACCTACATCTTTCCTTGTCTTGATTTTTTCGAAAATCTGGTGCATGAGTGTACCTTTGTTGATCCTCTCCGCTTGCCTGGCGCCAGTCAGTTGGAAATAATCCTTGCTGTGCAACCTTATTTTCATCCTATTGCTACTCGAACTAAGCAGAAGCGGTTCGTTTTGCCTGCTTTTTATGGCAGAAAACTCCTGTTCACGAATGGTTTCCATCGTTCCCAATTCAAATACTTTATGATCCGAATCCCAGAACTTACCAAAATCGCTGTATTTTTCCTGATCAATGCTGTCCAAAAGCGGCGGGTGTTCGATCAGGGTTTGCACCAACTCGGCCACATTTCCGGGCTTTTTGATCTCCTCCTTGTAGGGCATGATGATGAACAGGTTATTTATTGCCCGTGTTGCAGCCACATAAAGTAAATTGAGGTTATCCAGGATACTGTACAACAGCTCTTTGTTATAGTCGTATGAGAAAATTGAATTTTTGAGACT
>JAPLDT010000067.1 GCA_026391315.1 Bacteroidia bacterium | reverse complement strand
GGAAAGGGAGAATCAGTTTGGGATAGATTCTCTTCCAGAGGTCATATCAAGGATAAATCCAATGGGAACGAGGCCATCGATTTTTACCATAGCTATGAGACTGATCTAAAACTACTGAAAAGCCTTAATTTTAAAAACTTCAGGTTCTCATTTTCGTGGGCACGCATCCTTCCTGATGGGACCGGAAGAATCAATGAAAAGGGGGTAGATTTTTACAACAGGCTGATTGATACTTGTCTCGAGCTTGGAATTGAGCCCTGGGCCATGCTTTATCATTGGGATTTGCCTCAAACCCTCGAGGATCGTGGTGGATGGGCAAACCGGGATATTCTTGGCTGGTTTTCGGAATATACGGATTTGTGCACCAGAAGATTTGGAGATCGGATCAAGCACTGGATGGTACTGAATGAACCTGCAGGTTTTACCACCCTGGGATACCTTTCGGGAGTCCATGCCCCAAACCGGACCGGAATAGGTAAGTTTCTGGCTTCAGTCCATCATGCCTGCCTGTGCCAGGCAGAGGGGGGGCGAATTATTCGCCGGAATGTCAAACAGAGCCATATCGGTACAACATTTTCCTGCTCTCACATCGAACCCTTTAAATTAAAGGATAGCTATCAACGGGCAGCCCAAAGGCTGGATGTCGTATTAAACAGGCTATTTATTGAACCCTCGCTGGGGATGGGATATCCATACACAGAACTTCCATTTCTCAGGAAAGTTGAGAAATTTATGGTTCCCGGCGATCAGGAGAAGTTGAAATTTGATTTCGATTTCATTGGGTTACAGAACTATTTCAGGGTGGTTACCAAACCATCATTGATCCCTTTTATTTGGGCTAATCGGGTAAAGCCCGATGATGATGCCGAACTTACCGAAATGGGTTGGGAAGTGGCTCCGGAGGGCATTTACAATATTATCAAACAGTTCTCGAAATACCCGGTCAGGGAGATCGTTGTGACAGAAAACGGAGCGGCATTTCCTGATCGGCTGATAAATGGGAGGATTCATGATCCGCAAAGAATTGAATTTTACAAGCGATACCTTCAAAATATCCTTAAAGCTAAAAATGAAGGGATTAACGTCAGTGGCTATTTTGCCTGGACATTAATCGACAATTTTGAATGGGCGGAGGGATACCGGCCGCGGTTCGGACTTGTGTACAATGATTTTTCAACCCAGGAACGTATTATCAAAGATTCAGGATACTGGTTCCGGGATTTTTTAAAATAACCAAAACGTAACCGTTATTTCACTGTTTTGTAACCGATTCGTAATATGGTTGGTGTTTATTTGTTATGTGAAAAACCGTAACTGATGGACAAAAAACGAAGTGTTGAATTGGTTGTACTTTCCGATATACATTTGGGTACCTCGGGATGCCACGCCACAGAGTTGTTAAAGTATTTGAAAAGCATTCGTCCCAAAACGATTGTACTAAACGGGGATATCATCGATATCTGGCAATTTAACAAACGGTTCTTTCCAAAATCACATTTGAAGGTAGTCAAACACCTGATCGGATTGGCCTCCGGTAGTAGCTCCGTCTATTACATCACAGGAAATCACGATGAGATGTTTCGAAAGTTCAGCGGTATGAAAATCGGAAAGCTTCGTATTCTTAACGAGCTCAAACTGGAACTGAACGGAAAGAAAGCCTGGTTTTTTCATGGCGATGTTTTTGATGTGGTGATGCAGTATTCCAAGTGGCTGGCCAAAATTGGGGCAATTGGTTACGATACCTTGATTTGGTTGAATACGAAAATAAACTGGATAAACCGGAAACTGAATTTTGGACCGGTCTCCTTTTCTAAGAAAATCAAAGAATCCGTTAAGGGCGCAGTGAAGTTTATCAACGCTTTTGAAGATACGGCTGCTTCGATAGCAGTACAAAAAGGAATAGATTACATTATTTGCGGACACATTCATCATCCCGAAATGAGAGAGATGACTGTTGGAAACCAAACCATCAATTATCTCAACTCGGGCGACTGGATTGAAAACCTGACTGCTCTGGAATACAACCAGGGGGAGTGGAAATTATTCACCTACCGAAAAGACTTTGTCGAAGATCCCGGCAATGTGGATGCCGATTTTGAAAAGATTGTAGATATCGAAGTGAAAGAACTGTTTAAAAATATGCTGGTTGAGTTTCAACGATAATTGAGGATAATAAAAATTTCAGTTATGAAGATATTGTATGCAATTCAGGGAACAGGCAACGGCCATATCAGCCGCGCAAGGGACATTATACCTTATCTTCAGGATTTTTGCCAATGCGATATCCTGGTAAGTGGCACTCAATGTGATGTTGAATTAGATGTCCCCATTAAATATCGGTTGAAGGGTTTGAGTTTTTGGTTTGGGAGAAATGGAGGCGTAGATCTTTGGAAAACGGTCACAAAAACCAACCTATGGAACTTAAAGTGTGAAATTGATCAGCTTAGCGTTGAGGATTATGACCTGGTAATCAATGATTTTGAGCCAGTTTCGGCGTGGGCATGCAAGAAGAAAAATGTTCCATGTATCAGTTTGAGCCATCAGGGGGCGCTTCTTAGCGACAAAGTGCCGATTCCTTTGGGAAGTGATCGTTTGGGCCGTTTCATTTTAAGGAACTATGCACCTGCTGACACTCATTTCGGTTTTCATTTCAATGCATATGACGACAATATTTTTACTCCGGTCATTCGAAAACAGGTGAGAGATTGTGAAACGGATGAACAGGATTATTTCACCGTCTATCTGCCGGCCTATGATGACAAGTTTTTGGTGGATACGCTCTCTTTGTTCGGTGATTACGACTGGCACATCTTCTCAAAACATGCAAAAAAATCCTATCAGGTTGATAATATTGTGGTTAGAAAAATAACAAATGATGAATTTGTAGAGGATATGGCAAACTCTTCAGGTGTTTTATGCGGGGCCGGGTTTGAAACTCCTGCTGAAGCGCTTTACCTGAATAAAAAATTGATGGTGATACCCATGAAAGGTCAGTATGAGCAGCAGTGCAACGCCGCAGCGCTTGAATTGATGGGGGTTCCTGTCATAAAAAAATTGCATCCTTCGCAATTTGAAAAGATCAGTAATTGGCTTGAGTCGGACGAAAAGGTAGAAGTCCATTATCCGGACCAGACCAGGAAAATAGTCAGAAGAATTTTTGAGGTTAAGGTCCAAAGCGTTTTGCAAAGCAATCATTGGGATCTCAGTTACCAGCTTATATCTTGAGATTCCAAACAATCAGAAGGTTTTATTAAGAAAGGGTTACGAATAGGAGAAGGATTAATCCCATTAGTCGTTTTTCTCCTCGGAATGTTTATTTTTGTGGCTTGTCCATTTGGTCGAATGTTCTGACGCGGACAATCAAGAAATCAGATTTAGTATTTATGGAGTTACATACCATTAACCATCTAAGGGAATTAGAGGCAGAGTCGATCTTCGTCATCCGTGAAGTGGCTGCACAGTTCGAAAATCCTGTGATGCTTTTTTCGGGTGGCAAGGATTCAATTGTCATGTTTTTTCTGGCACGTAAAGCTTTTTATCCTGCCAAAGTTCCATTTCCCTTGATGCACATCGACACCGGTCACAATTTTGAGGAGACCATCACCTACCGGGATGACCTTGCCGAAAAAACAGGCACCAAGATGCTTGTTAAATACGTCCAAAATTCTATCGACAACGGTAGGGCAGTCGAAGAAAAAGGGGTCAACGCGAGCCGCAATGTTTTGCAGACAGTAACCCTGCTGGACGCCATCGAAGAGATGAAGTTCGATTGCGCCATGGGTGGAGGCCGCCGCGATGAGGAGAAGGCCCGTGCCAAGGAGCGCTTTTTCTCACACCGGGATGAATTCGGACAGTGGGATCCTAAAAATCAACGTCCTGAACTCTGGAACCTGTTCAATGGCAAAAAACATATTGGCGAACATTTCAGGGTATTTCCTATCAGCAACTGGACAGAAATGGATGTGTGGCAATACATTCTGATGGAAAACATTCCCATGCCAAGTCTCTATTTCACCCACGAACGCGAGGTGTTCTGCAGGGATGGCGTATGGCTGGCCACTGCTCCGTTTATGCAGTTGAAGCCTGGCGAAAAGGCGGAAGTAAAAAGGATCCGATGTCGTACCATCGGTGATATTACCTGTACCGGAGTGACCCTTTCCGCGGCCAATACGCTGGAAGAGATCATTCAGGAGGTAGCAGCAAGCCGCGTGACGGAAAGAGGCGGCCGTGCCGACGACAAACGCTCGGAAGCGGCGATGGAAGACAGAAAGAAAGAGGGATATTTTTGAGAGATGAGTTATGAGTTCTAAGTTATGAGATATGAGTTATGAGTGATGGCAGTTGAGTTATAACTCATAATTCATAACTCATAACTTGTTGATTAATAGTTGAAATGATATAAGGTTAGCATGATTGACAATAAAGCATCAGCTTTGTCCGGTAAGGAGATCGGATATTTGGATATGGAACTTCTGCGGTTCACCACTGCAGGGAGTGTTGATGATGGAAAAAGTACGCTGATTGGCCGTCTGTTGTACGATAGCAAGGCAATTTTTGAGGATCAGATGGAGGCCATCGAAAGGGCTAGCATCAGCAGGGGAGGAGAAGAGGTCAATCTGGCTTTGCTCACCGACGGTCTACGTGCTGAGAGAGAACAAGGCATAACCATTGATGTTGCTTACCGTTATTTTGCCACGCCGAAACGCAAATTTATCATTGCCGATACCCCGGGACATATTCAATATACCAGGAACATGGTAACCGGCGCTTCCACTGCCAACGCGGCTGTTATCCTGATCGATGCGCGTAACGGCGTGATCGAACAGACCCGCCGGCATGCTTACATTGCTGCTTTGTTGCAGATACCACATGTGGTGGTATGTGTCAACAAGATGGATTTGGTCGATTTTTCGCAGGAGGTATTCGAAGCCATTAAGATTGATTTTACGGAAGTGGCACGTAAGCTTGGCAACAACGATGTTCATTTTCTTCCAATCAGCGCAAAACTGGGCGACAATGTGGTGGATCGTTCGACCAACATGGATTGGTACACCGGTCCAACTTTTATAGGGTTGATGGAGTCGTTGCCGGTAGGTGGTGACCACAATTTTGATGATCCGCGTTTCCCGGTACAATATGTGATTCGTCCGCAGTCTGATCAATTTCACGACTACCGGGGATATGCGGGCAGGGTTGCAGGTGGAATCTTCAGGGTAGGACAGGAGGTTGTAGCCCTTCCGGGTGGTCAAAAGACAACCATCGAAGGAATTGATTTTGGTGCAGAGAGTCTGGAACTGGCTTTTGCTCCTCAGTCAGTTACACTGCGTCTGGCGCATGAAATTGATATCAGTCGCGGATCCATGATCGTCGATGCAGTGAACCAACCCATTCAGGGACAGGAGATCGATCTGATGATTTGTTGGTTAAATAGCAAACCACTCCAACACCGGGGGAAATATTTGCTAAAGCATACTTCCAATGAGATGAAATGTGTGGTGACCGAAGTAGCCTACAAAGTCAACATCAATACGTTGGAGGAGTACGACGAAGATACCACCATCGGGCTGAACGAGATTGCCAAAATCACCATCAAAACGACCCGTCCCTTGTTTTATGATTCCTACAAACGAAACAGGGAAACAGGAAGTTTGATTTTGATTGATGAGGCAACGAACAATGTAGTTGGGGCTGGGATGATATTGTGATATAGATTGAAATAAATGGAAATAGGTAGAAATTGATTGAAATAGATAGAAACAAGTAGAAATAAATTGTAATAGATTGATATAAATAGAAATAGGTGGAAATTACTCCACCTATTTTCTATTTATTACCATTTATTTCTACTTATTTCTTTTTATTTCATTTCTCACATCCGAATTGCGAATGTAAATAGTACCTCGCTGTTAATGTTATGATACTTAACAGGATCTACATTAATTCCATCTATGTGATAAAGATACATATAGTTGGTTTTGTCACCAAGGCTATAAGTAACATCGACCGAATATTTTCCTGAACGGTAACCAAAACCACCATTGTAAGTTGTGAATTTATAATCCATATTGGGCTGAGAAACTCCATAGGCGCTGGATTTGTATGGATTACCCAAAAATTCCAAACCACCCCTGAGGCTGAAAGCGTCAGTAAGTCGGTATTCAGCGCCTAATCTTACATTACTGACAGATTTATAAACTGCCTTGATATCTCCGTTTTCAACGCTAAAGTTATCAGCATATCCATGGCTGAATTTTGAGGAGGCATAATCAACAAATTCATAATCCATTGAGAACATCGCTTTTTTGCCAAACTGATAGGCCACACTTGCGATAGCGCGAAGAGGCGTTTGAAAGTTGTACTCGAAATTTCCGATAGGTGTAGACTCTTTGTGGGCTCCATCAGACTGGGTACTGATTCCAACCAGATTTGAACTCATGGATGAACTGTAGGTCTCCTTGATGTGGGAATAGGTAGGAGTATGAAGGGCAAGGCCGATTCTGAGTACAGGTATTGGCCGGAAAATGGCTCCCAATTTGAGGTTATAACCTACTCCTGTTGATCTGGTATTGTTTGTGTAATCGAAACGACCCCAGCTTTTCAGATTGGTGCCGACTTCGTCGATACCAATTTCGCTGTAAACTTTGGCTTCATCGTAAAACAGATCCTGCATGCCAATGGTCGCTCCAAGGTAAAGCTTGTGATTGAAATTGGCCCCAAAACTGGCAATGTATTCGTTGATAAATCCCTCTCTGCTGGAAGATTGACGTTGCTTAACCTTCTCATTGTCAAGCAGGAAAGTGGCATATTTATCGCCGGTAGTAGCAGAATTGGTCACATCGATCAGGTAATTTTCCCAGGCAAGTTTACTTTCCCATGGGATGATCCCGCTTTGGTAGGGATCGTACCCATCAACTGTAACAAGATTGTTGTATTTGATCCCATTGGTTTGTTGGGCAAAGGCGTCCATTCTCGAATAGGAAGAACTCTCCGTAGAGACAAAGCTGTTCTGGTTAAAATTGGCCAAACGGTTGTAACCAATGCCAAAATTGATAGAGACCAATCCGGAGCTGTTTACAACACCAGGGATCGCCGATACATAACCAAAATTCTTAAAATTAAAATTGTTGTTGTTCTCCTTGTTTAAATTTCCCTGGTATGTTGTTTCTGTTGCGTTCCCATTGACGAGACTCATGGTAGTAGAAACTTCGCCCCGCTGATAAATAGCAATACCTGCAGGGTTGATGCTGAGTGAGCCAAAATCTCCGCCCAGGGCGCCGAAGGCATTTCCCATGGCTTTGGAACGTGCTGTGGAACCATAATTTTGTTGAGAAAACAACAAGGCATTGTCGACATATTGTGCAGAGCTAACAGCCGTTATCCCTATGATTGCCAATAATGTAAAGTATAATTTTTTCATTTGTATGTAATTTTTCTTTTGTTGGACAAATGGAATCGAAGATCAGCGAAGCTAATTTGCATGCAATTATTTTAATCATTGTTAGTGATTTCCAATCATGCTCGTTATAGCTGAATATAATTTTGTTATTAAATTATCGTGGAATAGCCGGATTTATCTGCTTCGGCCTGAACCTCCGCCGCCACCTCCGGTGTTTCCTCCACCGCTACTGCCACCGCTGCTACCACCGCTGCTGCCGCCAACAAAGCCTCCACCAGAGCTTCTTCCACTTGATGATGGAGAAGAGTAATTACTGCTTCCTGAATATCCTGGTGAATAACTTCTGCCGCTGCTGCTTGGAGTAGGGGTTGAACGCGTGGGTGAGCTGCTTGCTGCTCCACGTTGGTAACTGCCCGATTGTTGGGTTTGAGTTCTTACTGCACCACCGAAGCTACCACCTGAACTTTGAGGTCTTGCATACCTGCTGCCCTGAGTGTTGTTGTTAGATTGTGGTGTATTGTACTGCCTGGTTGATCCATTGTTGTAAGAAGGTTGTGTATTCATCCTTGGCCTATTGTAGGTAGGGGTATAATCCCTTCCTGTAGATACAGGTCTGGAGGACATATTGCTTTGATTGACAGCTCCATTGCTTTGAATGTTGTTGGTGCCCGAACGACGAAGGTTGGAGAGGGTCTCACCTCTGTTCAATCTGGGTGTTGCCTGCATGGAATTGGTACCCTGACCTTGCTGCAGTACGGTAGCTTCTCTGGTTGAAGGTTGTCTGGTGCCTGTTGCGCCAACACCACCAGAAACAGCAGGTCTGGTCAATTGAACTGCACCATTTGTGCCATTTACCGACGACTGCCTGGTTGAAGAGGCATTTGGGTTTCTTCCCAATACCTGACCATTGAAAGAGCCTGAACCGTTGAACATGCCGCTTTTTGTGTTGTTCGAACCATATCTGACAGCATTTGATTCACCGCGTCTGCCGGTACTATTTTGCTTGCCGGCATAGTAATTGCCGTTGCTCCAGCCACCGCCACTACTGGCGTAGTAACCACCACTTGTCCAGCCCCAGCCCCAGCCATAACCGTATCCACCATAACCGTATCCACCATATCCAAATCCACCATAACCGTAGCCACCATATCCAAATCCACCATATCCGTAGCCATACCAGGGATTCCATGGGTTATACCAGCCTCCATAATAGCCCCCATAAATGCCACGCCAGCCAAGACCCCAGCTAAATGCTGAACCATAGTACGGATCCCAGTACGGATCCCAATATGGATCGTAGAAATAGGGATTGTAAAAGGATCGGATACGGGATGAATAATCCATCTCTTCACCTTCGAAATAGTTGTTAATGGTTATTTGTTCCTTGTTATCCTTGTATTCCATGACAGTATCAGCATAAGCCGGCTGATCATCAAAATAATAGGCGTTTTTGTCTTTTCTGCTGCTTTTGGGAACGATGTAGTTGTTGACAACCTTACCTTGATCGTTCTCCTCCACCTCCATTGCCACGGTGCTTTTTTTCTCCGGTTGCTTTTTTACCTGCTTGACCGCTTTGGGTGCCGATGGTTGCGCATCACCCGGAGTGAAATAAAGATCATCTGAATAACCACCGGTGGTTACCTTTAAACCTGTCGTACAGGCGGTAGCCAATAAAGCAACGGCGATTAATAGTTTCACATTTGGTTTCATGTTTTGTTCCTCCTTTACTTTAGAATTCCTTCAATTTTCCTTACTTTTGCATGGAAAATATAGATAGATACAAGCAAATATCATACCAAAGTATAAAAATGGCAAAAGAACTTACATCCAAAGAGGAAAATTATTCGCAGTGGTACAATGACCTGGTGAGCAAAGCAGATCTGGCTGAAAACTCAGCTGTTCGCGGTTGTATGGTAATCAAACCATACGGTTATGCAATTTGGGAAAAGATGCAGGCGGCATTGGACCAGATGTTCAAGGATACAGGTCATGAAAATGCCTATTTTCCATTGTTTATCCCAAAATCTTTCTTTTCGAAAGAGGCCAGCCACGTTGAAGGATTTGCCAAAGAGTGTGCAGTTGTAACCCATTATCGCCTTAAAAATGACCCCAATGGAAAGGGAATTATTGTTGATCCTGACGCAAAACTGGAGGAGGAGCTGATCATCAGGCCAACTTCCGAGACAATTATATGGAGTACCTATAAAAATTGGGTACAATCCTACCGGGATCTTCCCATTCTGGTCAATCAGTGGGCCAATGTGGTCCGTTGGGAGATGCGTACCCGCATGTTCCTGCGTACAGCCGAGTTCCTGTGGCAAGAGGGTCATACAGCCCATGAATCCAAAGAGGAGGCACTGGAGGAGACCGAGCGCATGATCAACGTATACGCTGATTTTGCTGAGAATTTCATGGCTGTTCCGGTTATCAAAGGTGCAAAATCAGAAAACGAAAGATTTGCAGGAGCGCTTGAAACTTTCAGTATCGAGGCTTTGATGCAGGACGGGAAAGCCTTGCAATCCGGTACTTCTCACTTCCTGGGTCAGAATTTTGCCAAAGCTTTTGATGTGCAGTTTACCTCAAGGGAGGGCAAGCTCGAGTATGTTTGGGCCACCTCCTGGGGTGCTTCTACCCGTTTGATCGGGGCGTTGATCATGGCCCATTCGGATAACAACGGATTGGTCCTTCCACCAAAACTTGCCCCCATCCAAGTGGTAATTGTTCCTATATACAAGAATTTTGACCAATTGGCACAAATTTCAGAAAAGGTTAAGGTGTTGGTCGAAAAGCTCAAACGCAAGGGAGTTCGTGTAAAATACGATGACCGCGATTCACAGCGTCCGGGATGGAAATTTGCAGAGTACGAAATGAAAGGCGTACCGGTACGTTTGGCCATTGGTCCCCGCGACCTCGAAAATGGCAGTGTAGAGGTTGCCCGCCGCGACACATTGGAGAAAAAGGTTGAACAGTTGGAAGGCATTGAGGATCTGATTGAAAATCTGCTGGTTGAAATTCAGGGAAATATCTACAATAAAGCCTTGAAATTCAGGGAAGAAAATACGACAAAAGTGGATACCTACGAAGAGTTTAAGGAGCGGCTTAACAGTAATCCCGGATTTATTCTGGCACATTGGGACGGAACTTCTGAAACGGAAGCCATCATCAAGGAAGAGACAAAAGCAACCATCCGATGCATTCCATTCGACAGCGTCGAAGAGGAAGGCAAATGTATCTTAACAGGAAAGCCTTCCAAACGAAGAGTACTCTTTGCGCTATCTTATTAAGTTGTTTAGACGATTAGATGGAAAAAAAAGTAGTCGACCGGTTTCTTAAATATGTTGGATACAATACCCAATCTGACAATGGGAGCACCTCTTGTCCAAGTACAGATGGACAGTTGGTGTTTGGAAAGATGCTGGCGGAAGAGTTGGTGCGGATTGGCATGTCGGATGTGGAAGTCGATTGGAATGGATATGTGATGGCCACTCTTCCGGCCAATTCCGACCTCGTTGTACCGGTCGTTGGCTTCGTTGCGCACATGGATACCAGTCCGGATTGTTCGGGCCGGAATGTCCGTCCAATGTTGATCGATTGTTTCGATGGCAATGACATTCTACTCAATGCAGGGAAAAATGTAGTCCTTTCCACCAAGCGCTTTCCCGAAATTCTCAAATACAAAGGTGAGCAACTCATCGTGACAGACGGAACGACTCTGCTGGGTGCCGACGATAAAGCCGGAGTTGCTGAAATCGTTACTGCCATGGAGTATCTGCTGGCTCATCCCGAAATTAAACATGGAAAAATTCGGATCGCCTTTACTCCTGACGAAGAGATTGGAAGGGGAGCCAACCATTTTTATGTACCGAATTTTGGAGCTGAATTTGCCTATACCATGGATGGAGGCGAGCTTGGTGAACTGCAATATGAAAATTTCAATGCCGCTTCAGCCCATTTGATTTTCCACGGAGTCAATGTTCATCCGGGCTCTGCCAAGGATAAAATGAGAAATTCGTTGTTGCTGGCCAACCAGTTCCTGGCTAAACTTCCAGCCGGTGAAGTACCCGAACATACTGAAAAATATCAGGGATTTTACCATTTGGTAAGACTTGAAGGACAGGTCGACAGGACAGAGATGGAATTCATTATCCGCGATTTTGACAAAGAAAACTTTGAGCGAAGGAAATCGGTACTGGAAAAAATGGTGAAAGATCTGAACATGGACCACAACGAAACTGTTGCGGAAATTTCAATCAAAGATCAGTATTACAATATGAAGGAGATGATCGATCCTCAGTTTTACATTGTCGAACTGGCAAGAGAGGCGATGCTTTCCTGCAACATTGCACCCATAGTAGTGCCGGTACGTGGTGGAACAGATGGCTCACGACTTTCATACATGGGGTTGCCATGTCCCAATATTTTTGGCGGAGGACACAATTTTCACGGAGAATATGAATTCATTCCCACCAAATCGATGGAAAGTGCTTGCAGGGTGATCGTTGCAATCATTTCCAAAGTTTACCTTAACTCATCGCAGAATGGTTGAACGATTAATAAAGTACATTGAATCCAATCAACTTTTCTCCCCCAATGATACTCTTTTGGTGGGAGTGAGTGGAGGCATTGATTCAGTGGTGCTTATTGATTTGCTCAACCGTGCCGGAATGGCTTTCGCGGTAGCTCACTGTAATTTTCAACTGAGAGGAGCGGAGTCGGATCAGGATGAACGCTTTGTAAGGGAACTAAGTGAGAGCTACGGCAAACTCTGTTTTTGCAAAACCTTTGATACAAAAGAATATGCCAGTGAAAATGGAATTTCCATTGAAATGGCCGCCAGGGATCTTCGGTATGACTGGTTCGAAGAGGTTCGCCAGACACACCACTTCGACTGGATTGTAGTAGCCCATCACCGGGATGATCAGATAGAGACCTTTTTCCTGAACCTTGCCAGAGGAACCGGCATTTCGGGCTTAACCGGGATGAAAGTCGTTAATGGGAAGGTGGTCAGACCATTGCTGTTTGGATCACGAAAGGAGATCGAAAACCATGCATTGGCGCATAAGCTGCAATTCAGGGAGGATAGTTCCAATTTTCTGACCGATTTCCAACGTAACAAAATCCGCAAGATGGTTTTGCCCCTTATGGAGGAGTTAAATCCATCCTTCAGAGAGAGTATGGATGAGACGATAGGTCACTTGAGAGAAACCTCTGCAATCTATTTTCAGGCGATTGAGAGAGTAAAAGAGTTGGCTGTCAGGAGAAAAACAAATGGTGAAACTGAGATTTTACTTGCTGAACTGAGACTTTTGAATCCTCTTTCAACTTATTTGTTCGAATTGTTCAGACCTTTCCATTTTAACGGAGAGGTGGTGGAGGAGATTGTCAAAGCATTGGATGGTCAGACAGGAAAGCAATTTTTTTCCCCTTCACACCGCGCTGTGCTTGATCGGGAAGTGATTATCATCAGTAAACTGAGCCAAGAGACTTCGGGCAGATACTACATCGATGAGACTTTCTCGGGAATAGATATTCCTGTTAAGCTTTCGATTTCGACTCAAAAACGAACTGCTTCTTTTAAATTGTATACCTCGCCCAGGATCGCAAGCCTGGACATGGATTTGCTGCAGTTTCCGCTTATTCTGCGCAAATGGCAGAAGGGAGACTATTTTCAACCCTTGGGCATGCAGGGAATGAAAAAGCTGAGTGATTTTTTCGTGGATGTGAAGTTCAGTTTGCCTCAAAAGGAGGAGTGCTGGATCCTTGCCAATGGTGAAGAAATAGTCTGGATTGTCGGCGTAAGAGTCGATAACCGGTACAAAATCACACCCGAAACAAAGAATATCCTTGTGCTGAAACTCGACTGACTATTCTTTTGGTTTCACCTTTTTAAAGGAAACGATCAAATCACCTATCAGCCATCCCAGGAGCATTCCATAAAGGGTACTTGCATACCAGTGTGAAGTAATCGGGCAGGTTCCTGTGCTACAGCCAACAAATCTCCAGTAAAGAAATCCGCTTAAACCACCCAGGAAAAGAAAAATTACACTGATACGTCTTTTATTTATCCAGTTGAGCATATATTTTTTCGCAAAGAAACTAAAATATTCAAGGAATCACCAGCGCAGTCCGAAGTTCCGATGCAAGTTGTTCCCCTTTTAGTAACCTGACAATCTCCAGCGAAAAGGCGAGGGCGGTACCAACTCCACGACCCGTAACAATGTTTTCATCTACCATGAAGGGGGCGTTTAAAACAGTCGCTCCGGTCAGTTTGGATTCAAATCCGGGATAACAGACCGCTTTTCTGTTTTTGAGGAAACCCAGGGAACCCAGGATCATGGGAGCCGCACAGATGGCGGCAATGAACCTTTTTTCTTCATAGAACCTCTTCAGTTGGCCAGTGAGTCCAGTGTGATTCAGTAGGTTGGATGTTCCAGGCATACCACCAGGCAGAATAATCATGGTCGCCATATTGTAGTCGGCCTCATCGTAAAGCTGGTCAGCTTCGATAGTGATGTTATGTGCTCCTGTTACAGCTAAAGAGCCTGTGACGGAAACAGTACTGACATCAAGGTTTGCCCGCCTCAGAACATCGATAATGGTTACAGCTTCTGTTTCTTCAAAGCCTGTAGCCAGATGGATCAGAATGGATGTTTTCATAACACAAATATAAAAAAAACCTCCCCGAACGGGGAGGTTTTTTTTATATTTAAATATCTTTTAGTTTGTTCCTGTGAGACGGGCGATGTATTTGTCGACGAGTCTGCCTTCGTTGGAATCACCGTATTTGTCTTTGATGGTCTGGTATCTGGCCAGAGCCAACTCTTTGTTTCCCATTTGCTCATGCATTCTACCCTCTTTTAAAAGATAGATCGGAGTCGTAAAATTGTTGGCTTTTACAGCAGCTGCTTCTGCATAGTATTTAACGGCTTTTTCCTTGTTCCCAAGTTCAGCGTAGGCATCACCGATGGCACCAGTTGCAACTGGTTTCAGCAGCAAGTCGTCTGTTTTGAAATTTTCCAGGTAGCTGATGGCCTCTTTGTATTTACCGATATGAAGGTAAGAGATTCCGGCATAATATTTTGCAAGATTGCCGGCAGGAGTACGGCCATAATTGTCGATAATATCAAGAACACCCGGATAGTTGCCATCACCATTCAGGGCAAGATTGAAAGAGTCTTTCTCGAAATACTGTTCTGCAGTAAAGATTTGCTCCTTGGCTTTGCTTTCGCGCGGAATGGTGTAAAAACGGTGTGTTGCGAGCAACAACAAGGCTACCACGACAGCCGCTCCAAAAACGACGGAGATAATTTTCGCATTTTTTTCGAAAAAATATTCAGCGGTCGTCAATACGTGTTCAACTTCCTTTAGATTATCATTGGCCTGGACCTTCTTCTCTTTGCTCATAACTTGGTTCTCTTAAAATGGATGCTTTTTTGTATGCGTGTGCAAAAATAATCGTTTTTAACAAACGAGCGCAACAATTTGAAAAATATAAGGTGTGAATTTGTGGTTTTCAACAGATTTTAAAGAGGATCTTCTGATTTTTGTTGGTAACTACCAGTTGGGTTCAACTAGAAGCTTAGCTAAAAAAGTTTAGATTTGTAATTCAAAAATCTGCCACCATGTTTATCAGGGAGCTTTCGGTCATGAATTATAAAAATTTTGGAGAGGCAACCCTGACTTTTTCAAGAAAAGTGAACTGTTTCATCGGGAACAATGGCGTTGGCAAAACCAATCTGCTCGATGCCATCTACTATTTGTCGTTCTGCAAAAGCTATTTCAATAATCCGGATGGTCAAAATATCAGGCATTCAGAAGATTTTTTTGCCCTCCAGGGAAAATATGAACTCAACAGCGCCAAGGAAGAGATCCATTGCGGTTACAAAAACGGACAAAAGAAGAAAATTCGCCGCAACAAGAAGGAGTACGAACGTTTTTCCGACCACATCGGATTATTGCCATTGGTGATGATATCTCCGGCCGATTCGGTGCTGATTCAGGGTGGGAGTGAGGAGCGGCGACGGTTCATGGACAGTGTCATTTCGCAATACGACCGGACCTACCTGGATTGGCTGGTCAAATACAATCGTGTGCTGCAGCAAAGGAACATACTCCTCAAAAATTATGCGGGTCAGTCGGTCATCGATCCGGATATCTTCTCCGTTTGGGATGAACAGCTTTTACTATTGGGCAAAAAGATACATATCAAAAGAGGACAGTTTCTGGAGGAATTACTTCCGGTATTTCAAAAGTATTACACACTGATTTCGGGTGGAAATGAGACCGTTTCGTTGGAGTATGGATCGCAGCTTAATGATCAGGAGTTTGAAGTGTTGTTGAAAGACTCTTTTGCCAAAGACAGGATGGTTCAGTTTACGACAGCAGGCATTCACAAGGATGACCTCGAACTAAAGCTGGGTGGCTATCCCATCAAACGTATGGGTTCACAAGGTCAAAACAAGACCTATCTCATCGCACTCAAATTTGCGCAATTCGATTTCATCCGCTCGCTCAACAGCATCAAGCCCATCCTGCTGCTGGACGATATTTTCGACAAGCTTGACAGCGGAAGGGTAGAGGAGATCGTAAAATTGGTTGCAGATGATCATTTCGGTCAGATCTTCATCACAGACACCAATCGGGAACATCTGGACGGGATCCTTAGGGAAGCCGGAGGTGATGATTTCAGAATCTTCGTTGTAGACAAGGGAACAATCAGCTTAATCAGTGAAAAAGGATGAGAAGAAGTGAGATCCATTCAATTGGAAGCGCCATCAAGAGCTTTCTGAAGGAGTCGAAGTTTGACCGAAAGCTTGCCGAGGTTGATGCGGTCAGTTCATGGGAGTTTATCATCGGCAAGCCCATTGCCAGGGCTACGACCTCCATATACATCAAAAACGAGACCCTGTTCGTAAACCTTAGCTCCTCCATCGTGCGCAACGAACTGTTTATGATGCGCAACGACATTATCCGTGCAATGAACGATCATGCCGGGAGAGTTATTGTAAAGGAGATTGTGCTCAAGTAACCGGGAAATGGTTTGAAATGTTTGAAATGTTTAAAATGTTTGAAGGGTTCCGGTCCCTGAGTGGAACCGAAGGGTGATTGCAGTTTATTGCTTAGTTGATCTTACCCACCATTCATCAATATATACCTTAAGGATCATGGATGGATTTTGCGGTAACTGCCTCAAATAAAATCCATAAAAATGTAAAGTATCATTCTTGATGCTGTAATTATAGGTATTGCCAATATTATCCGTTTTTCCCAATGGATTCTTGTGATAGGTAACTATGGTGGAGTCATTGAGCAGATAAAACATTCCATTGTTGTAAGTCCACAGACCTTTTTCGCTTAAATATTGAGATTCAAAAGTATTGTTCATGTTGAATTTCTGAATACGATTGGAGAAAACCTTAGGTGCCGATGTTCCATTATGCTTGCCACTTGATAGATTCCAAAAGCCGTAAATCTGATTTTTTTTGGCATGAAGCTCTGAGGAGACGAGAAAGAAAATGCAAAATAAAACTGAGGCGAATAGGATTGACTTTTTCATCGATGCTGAATTTAGGTTAATGAAAATTAATTGTTGGTTCGTGGTTAGATTGCAAACCTATTATAAAAATAATCAAATTGTTAATTCATTCAACATATTTGCATTAGTTTATAGAAGTTTTCATTGAAATTCCGCCTCATATTCAACCACTTTGTGATTGGCGTGGGGTGTGCAGACATGCACACCTCAGGTTGCTATTCGTATTCAGTCACGTTGTGGTTTTTGTGGAACGTGTGAATACCTTTTCCACCGGTTGCACCGGTGGCTATTCATATTCAACCACTGAGTGGTTTAGCACAATACTTATCGATTTAATAAAATGAAATTCGATTAAAAAAGCTTGCCAAGTAGCTCTTCAAATCTAGCCCAATTGCTAAAGAATAAATAAGACAATAAGATTCCCAAAAATATTATCATTACTCTAAGTTTTATGGACAGATTCTTTTTCTTTTTCATGTTTTGGATCTGGTCAAAATTGAAAATTACTTATGCGAATAAAAATTTGCAATAAAATTGAATGAATGAATAGTCAAAGTCTACCACGGCTATTTTTTAGGAAAGCCGTGGTAGATGAAAAGTAATTACCTTGTCCAATTATAAAAAGCTACGGCACCTCCAACAGTGTCAATTCTTCCTGGAGTACCGTCAAAAGTAAGAGCGAAGATAATTGCTAGTGCTTGTCCCACTCTGAAGGCAAATGAATCTCCTCCATTTACAACTATCAGGTCTTTTTTTGTTAATTCGTTAAGATTTTTCATTTTTATTTTGCTTTATATGCTTGACCAGTAAAACCTCTTTCAAAATTATCCCAATCATTAATTATTGCTAATACAGCACCAACAGCGATTCCTACCAAAAAATCATCCAAACCAAAAACGCCTCCATTTGTGTCCATTAATTCACTTTTTTCTAACTCTTTCATGATCGTAAAGTATTGAATAAAATCCTACTCTTTTTCAGGCTTTTCGGATCTGCCTAAGTTTTGTGCACGAACTCTATATAAATTTACGGTCGTTCACTCTCATAAAAAAGTAGGGAAGGATTTATTTTGGGAAAGAGCTGAAATATTTTGAAGAACAGAATTAAGAGTTGTCGATTTGCCTTATAGATCCCAATCCGGCTAGCCGAAAGAGATTGTTTAATTAGTTTTATCTTTGCCGGTAATAATTGAAAACAAAGATCTCGGTTATACTACCTTAAATATAAGTATTTTACACGACAAAAACGAATTTTTCGGAAAATTTATAAATCAAGGCCAACAATTTTCACATTTTCACATTTTCACATTTTCAAATTATCATGTCCATCGATTTATCAAAAATACCCACCCCCTGTTACGTCATTGATGAAAGCCTGCTGCGCAAAAATCTGGAGAAGATCCAAAGCGTCAGTCAGGAGGCGGGAGTGGAGATTATCCTTGCTTTCAAGGGTTTCTCGTTGTGGAAAGTTTTTCCGATTGTTCACGAATACATTACCGGTGCCACTGCCAGCGGAGCCAACGAAGCCAGACTAGCCTTCGAGGAGATGAACTGCCTGGCGCATACCTATTCCCCGGCTTTTACGGATGTAGATTTCCAAACGGTGCTTGATTGTTCTTCCCACATCACCTTCAATTCATTGACCCAGCTGGAGCATTTTATTGATCGCGTAAAGGCTTATCAAAGAGCAATCACGATAGGTTTAAGGGTCAACCCTGAATTTTCGGAAGTGGCAACAGAGTTGTACAATCCCTGTGCTCCGGGCGCCAGGCTCGGGATCACAGTCGACCAGCTTGGCAACAGCCTCCCCGAAGGTGTTGAAGGATTTCATTTTCACACCCTGTGCGAGTCAACTTCCTACGACCTGGAGAAAACCCTGGAGGCTTTTGAATTGCATTTCGGAAAATTTCTGGGTCAATTGAAATGGGTCAATTTTGGCGGCGGCCATCTGATAACCCGAAAAGGCTATGACGCGAACCATCTTGTCAGCGTACTTAAATCTTTTAAATCCAGATGGCCAAATCTATCGGTCATCCTTGAGCCAGGCAGTGCTTTTGCCTGGGAAACAGGATTTTTGCTGGCTTCGGTGGTGGATGTGGTCGAGAACAAAGGGACCAAAACGGCTATCCTGAATGTCTCATTTACCGCCCACATGCCCGATTGTCTGGAGATGCCGTACCAACCAAAAATCAGGGGGGCTTACCAGGAAGCCGTTGAAGGGAAATTTGCTTGCAGAATGGGCGGAAACTCCTGTCTGGCTGGGGATTATATGGGGTATTGGTCGTTTGATCAACCACTCAAACCGGGTGACCCTATTCTTTTTGAAGATATGATTCATTACACAATCGTCAAAACCACCATGTTCAATGGCGTGGCGCATCCTTCGATCGGAATTTGGAATGAGACTAACGGATTTACCCTCCTGCGGGAGTTCGGATATGAGGATTATAAGGAGAGGATGGATTAGATGGCAAAGAACTTTTCCAAAGTTTCATCATTTGACAAGGGAATGAGTAAAGCATCGAACTTTGGAAAAGTTATTAACGACAACTTTTTATCGGGAACTTTTTAGCCTCTTCTGCCAGCCTCTCCCCAGTAAATTCGGTCGTTGACATTCTGATGCGCCACTCTTTGGGATAGCCGTTGTTGAACCGGTTTCCGATGTTTTTGGCCCACCCGAGCGGATGGCTATGGTAGGTGAGCAGGTTCCATCCCTGTTCCTTAAAATCAAGCTGGAAATCATCTCTTTTCAAAAAACTGATCGACTGTTCAAGCGATAGATCCAGCGAAGGGAAATGCGATGTGTTGATAATTGTGGAAACTGCAAGTTCGTGGGCTGGAACAAGGCTGGTCTGTTTGATCTCTCCGACTTTTACGCCAGCGTGAACGATACGGAGTGCGGCTTTGACCTGATCCAACGACTGAAGCAGGTTGGTCGGAAAGGCCAGAAAGGTCTCCTCAAACTTCACCAGTGAAAGCGGAAGTTGTTGAAGCAAATCGCTCAATACCGATTGTTCTGTCCTGGAGGCAAGCGGTAATGCAGATTTTTCTTTGCTGCGCTTCTCTCCGTCAACCCTCCCTTTTTTTTGAACCGCAGCGGTAAAATAGCCCTCCCCAGGTACATTGTGCGGATAGAAGCGGTAACATGGAATGTTGTTGGCTTCGGTTGTAACGATTCCCCAGTGCTCAGGGATAGCCAGTTCAATACCCTCCACTTCGGCGAATTCGGAAAGCCAGGAGATGTTCTCCTCGTTTTCGGCCGGATTATAGGTGCAGGTACTGTAGACCAGCATCCCGTCTTCGGCCAAAGCCGGCCAGACATCAGCCAAAATCCTTCTTTGCCGTTGGGCACATAAAGAGGCATTGGATTCCGACCATTCATTGATGGCGGATGGATCGCGCCGGAACAATCCCTCACCTGAACAAGGAGCATCGACGACAATAATGTCGAAAAAGCCGGGAAGGCGGGAAAAATCCCTGGGATCATTGCAGGTAACCACTACGTTTGGGTTTCCCCATTTTTTGAGGTTCTCGGACAATATCAAAGCCCTGGAATGGATCACCTCGTTGCTTACCAGAAGCGAATCGGAAGGAAGGAGTGAGCTTAAATGGGTTGATTTGCCACCGGGGGCAGCGCATAAATCCAGCACACGTAAAGGTTTTTTTGGTGCATGTTGGATGAATTGTTCCAGAAACATCGAACTCGACTCCTGTACATAATAGGCACCTGCATGAAAAAGCGGATCGAGGGTGTAGATGGGACGTTGTTGAAGGTAATATCCTGTAGAACAGGTATGAACAGGAATCAGATCTATAACTTTCCTTATCTTTTTTGTATTTATTCGAATCGAATGATGGATAGTAGAGGAGAGAGAATCGCTGAATTTATGAAATTCTGCACCCAGAATCACTTTCATCCTATTTTCAAAAGACTCGGGAAGTAAGATCATTTGAACTCTTTTTGCCAAAACTAGCCATTTTTTTCGGGGATTATTTTAAATTTGTTCTATAACTAATTCAACCATCATGTCAATCCCTTTCAGACTGAAATGTGCTTTAGGACTCCTTCCCTCTGCCGATCAACTCGACGCAAAATGGGAAAAGCTGATTAAAATGAGGGACGATCTCAATGCAATGGAGAGTTCTCCTGAATTGAAACAATTCGAAGATTTAAAGAACCTCATTGAATCATCTGATTTCCAGCATAAAAAGCGGCAGATCGAATCTCTCAAATTCGTCGGAAGTCATGAAGAGAAACTTCTCAAGGAGTACAAAAAATTGGCGGGTTCGTATGTCATAAAAAATTACCATAAAATTTTGGATTCCGACCGTTTGTCGAGGTTGCAGAATATATTGTCCGGACATGCCCTTAAAAGATTTGTGGAACTTCAGAAGGAGGTTGAATCGGTTGAATTCGGGAGTAGGAGAGCCGGTCTTAAAAAGAAAGAATTTGTTAAAACGCCTGATTATCTGATTTTAACAGAGTTTAATCATCTCAGGAAAAGTAGGGACATCACTTTCTGGAGAAAGTTCAGCAATTCTGAAAGTTATCAAACTTATCTTAAAACAATAGAATCTAAAAATTTACAGCGTTTTGGGGAGTTGAAGAAGTTGACATCATCCCTGGAATTCAACGGCAGAATTGCCTATTTGAAGGATAAGAAGCGATTTCTCAAAAGTGAGCAGTACAAAGATATTTTGGCATTTAATGCGATTGATAAGGGTAAGTTCATGGCCGATTACAGGAAACTGAAAAGGGCCAGGGAACTTGATTTCTTCGAAAAATGGGAAATTGCTTTTGAGGCAAATTTTACCGAAAAAAAATTGGATAACAAACATTGGCAACCAGAAAACTGGATGGCTTATCGAACTGCAGGAATAAGTTTTTCCCAAAAGGACGAAATGCAGGGCTTCAAGGGAGAAAAGAATATTGAATTGAACAACAAAACGCTCTCAATTTGGGCAAAGAAAGAGAAAATCCAGGGAACTGTATGGGATCCTGCTGTCGGACTTCTTCCAAGGCAGTATGAATACTCCTCTGCAATTCTTAACAGTGCTGCCTCCTTTCGTCTGAAGGAAGGAATTATCGAGGCGAAGGTGAGGTTTAAGAAGGATTCTACCATTACTTCAGCTTTTACTTTGACAGGCGAATCCACATTTCCACAGATTGATCTTTTCAGGAGCACTAAAAATGGTGTAGGATTGGGAATAGTTGAACATCAAGGTGGAAAATCTACCAAATATGTTCGGTTAGGCGGTCTGAATGACGAACATTACCACATTTTCAGATTAGAGATGCTCGGCAATCAACTGGTTTGGAAAATTAACGGATCAGAGGTTTACAGTAATTCAGTTTCATTGAAGGAACCGATGTTTATCCATATGCTCACCACGCTTCATGGTGAAGTCAATGAGCACCTTCTTCCGCATCGTTTCGAAATCGATTGGATTCGCTCCTTTTCAAAAAAATCCTGAGAAGATAAAAAATATGGAAAGTTGGCTTGACGAAGATGAGGCGGCAATTACCATTTGCGACCTTCATGGTATCATTCTTTACATGAATGAAAGATCCAAAAGGGCATTTACAAAATACGACGATAGTGGTGTTACGATCGGTTCAAGTTTGATCGAATGCCATCCGGAACCTTCCCGTTCCAAATTGATCTCAATGCTAAAGACTCCCCAAACGAATGTCTACACCATTGAAAAGAATGGGATTAAAAAGATGATCCGGCAATCCCCGTGGTACAAAGATGGGGTGTTTAGTGGTGTGACGGAGGTCTCTTTTGAGATACCGGAGGTGATAGCGCATCATGTGAGGGAATAACGGAAAGACTAGGGGACCGGGAGACTAGGAGACTAAGGGAGCTGAACTCTTTAAATATGAAGAGAAACGAGGAAACGGTGAAACGGAGAACCGGTCCCTGAGCGAAGTCGAAGGGCCACATTTCCCAATTTTCACATTGTTTTTTAATCTTCGATCTTGTGTTTGAGTGAGCGAAAACCTTCGCCCAAAATCTCGCTCGCATCCATGATGGTGATAAAGGCATGCGGATCAATAGCGGCAATCTGCTCTTCCAAAATGGCAACCTCCCTGCGGCTTACTACCGTGAAAATAACACTCTTCTCGGCATTTGTATACATGCCAACACCCTTCAGATAGGTGCCTCCGCGTTCCAGGTCAATAACAATTTTATCCCGGATTTTCTCATGTTCATCCGAAATGATGATCAGGGCCTTGTTGTAGTTGGCTCCCTCGAGAATCATGTCGACGGCACGACCGGTGATGTAGATGACCAGAATACTGTAAAGCGGTATTTGCCAGTCTTTGAATGCGGCAAGGGCCACAAATACAATGGCGCAATCGACCCAGATCAGCATCTGGCCAATAGGAATACGTGTGTATTTCGTAATGATCATGGCCACAATATCACTGCCACCGGAAGTGGCCCTGGCTTTGAATATCAGACCCAGACCGATTCCTGTCAGAACTCCCCCGAAAATGCAGGATAGCAAAACATCCTGAACCAAAGGCGCATCTCCGACCATCCGCATCATGGTAATGCCATCCATAAAAATGGAGGATGAGACAAAGCCGTAGATGGTTTTTACACCGAACCGACGCCCCAGTGTTTTGATGCCGATATAAGTTAATGGGATGTTTACCAGTAAGTTGAAAAGACCTATCGGGAAGCCGTCGGGCCAAATGGCGATTCCTTTGGTCATGTAGTGGACAATGATGCCAAGACCATAAACTCCGCCGGGAACGATCTTGTGCGGCGTAATGAAAAAGACGTAACCCACGGCCATGATGAATGATCCGATGGTAATCATCCCATAATCAAGGAACCACCTGGTCGAAAAAAGTCTTTCCCTGGGAGTTAAGGTCATAGCTGAATGGTTTGTATAAAGGTAGGAAAAAATTGGTTTTCGGAGCACCGGCACCTCTTCAGGAGCAAAAAAAAAGGTTCCTTTTGAGAACCTTTTTTGTCAACCAATCTTGATTAAAATCTTTTCTCTTTGATACGGGCTTTTTTGCCGGTAAGGCTGCGCAAATAGAACAACCGTGCACGACGAACGTGACCCATGCGATTTACTTCGATTCCGTCAATAAACGGTGACGTCATAGGGAAAATACGCTCAACGCCAACGTTACCCGACATTTTACGAACAGTAAAGGTTTTGGTAGTTCCGGTACCTTTGATTTGAATTACAGTTCCTTTGTAGTTCTGAATCCGCTCTTTGTTACCCTCGACGATTTTGTACCTTACGGTGATGGTGTCACCAGGGTGAAATGCCGGAAACTCCTTTTGTTCTGCCAAAAACGCATTTTCAGCAATTTTAATTAAATCCATTACAATTGTTTTTACTTGTTTGACGAACGCAATATAACAGTGT
>JAPLDT010000007.1 GCA_026391315.1 Bacteroidia bacterium | reverse complement strand
TCGCATTGAAGTAGGGTTCCTTGAAATAATTAATATTGTTAACCGGGGAATGTGCCCACAAGTATCCTGAAATATCGGGATCGCCATTGTCCTAAAATTTGTAAAAATGCCAAGATCAGTCAATCACGTCGCCTCGAGGGCTCGCCGTAAGAAGGTGCTCTCACTGACCAGAGGATACTTTGGATCAAGAGGAACTGTCTGGACGGTTGCCAAAAACACATGGGAGAAAGGTCTCCAGTATGCGTACCGTGACAGAAAAAGCAAAAAAAGGTTATTCCGTGCATTATGGATTCAGCGTATCAATGCTGCAGTTCGTATTGAAGGTCTCTCCTACTCCCAGTTTATGGGCAAGTTGAAGGGCGCCAACATCGAAATAAACCGCAAAGTCCTTGCCGACTTAGCGATGAACAATCCCGCTGCATTCAGCGCCATTGTACAAAAAGTGAAGTAAATATTAATAAGGCGAAATAAATAGAAAAGGCTGTCCGAGAGGATGGCCTTTTTATATTATTTTCGATTTTGGATTCGGTCCCTGAGCGAAGTCGAAGGGTCGATTTTCGATTGTGCTCCCTAGCCTGTGGTCCCTGAGCGAAGCCGAAGGGCCTAAGGGGCAAACAATAGATCATAGATTACCGGTCACTGAAGCTTGTCGAAGGGCTTCGTGGCTGGATAATAACCTAAACCAACTTAATGAAACCATCTATCACTATCCTGATTCTCTTTGCCTTCCAAACCTTAACAGGATTCACACAGGTCTGTCAACGAATGGTCATTTCCGATGCAGTGTCCCGCAAGGGAATACCCTATGCAACAATAAAATAAGCTAACTTAAAAAGTCAGCTTATTTCTCTGAAAAAAATGTCAATTTAAAAATTATACACCATTCAATATACTAGCTCCATAAATAACTCAAGGAAATTTTGTAACATCCTGGCCCATAACCATCATGTTTCTAATATCTTGATCGGTAATGGGCATTGCAGGCATTGTACCGGCAAAAGTACAACCTTTATCAATATTCTCACGGTCATTTGGCATACCCCAAATTGCTTTGTGTTGCATTTCGTGTGGATCTTTTCTGAACATTTCACCTAAAAATAAATCTTGGCAATAGATATTAATTTTCCTACCATCTGTACCATGGCACACTGCACAATTTTTATTATATGTTACTAATCCAGTTGCTGCATTTCCGTCTTTCCCAATATTAGAGAACGTTTTAGTCCCTGTTGGATACGTCCCTGTTGTTGTTGTTGTATAAAAATCATCAACATTATGAGAAGTTACTTTTAAAAACTTTACAACATCCCAAATTTGAGCATCGGTTAAAATTGAAGAATATTCAGGGTGAGTAGCATCGTAAGTGCCTTTCTTCCTACCTCCCGATTTTTTAACAGCATCAAAAAGTACTCTAATGCTTTTAGAGCGCGACGATGTATACAAATTACCAGCAGCTGCAACAGGATAAGTAGCAGACGAAGGTTTATTAATTAGCACTCCGCTTTGTCCTCTCAAATCCCAACCATGGCAACTTTTACATCTCCAAAAATTTGTTTGTGCATTTGGGTAATCAGTTTGGCTGGCACTAGCATAGTTTAGAGGATGATCGTAAATCTGTGCCCCTTTAATTCCGTCGGCTGCATCAAATGCAACCTGATCTGGATTAATTGCTACATCTTTACTACAGCTCACTAATAGGCCGATAAATAAAATATAGATTAGATAAATTCTTTTGTTCATCACGATAAATTTAAGATAATGGTTAATACAAATCTTTAAAAGATATTTTCATGACAAAACAAGATATAATTATGAATGTGCGCAATACCATTGATTTGGTAATTAAATATACCAAAAACTACGTACATTGATTGAATGAGAAAAATGAGATTTAAAGTGAAAATCAATGGACAGAGTTCAGATTACACTCCCTAAAAACAGACTTGATACCTATTTAATAGTCATTATTTTGTGTTGTAATGCCCACCTAATCAATGCTACAGTTGATTTAACATTCAATTTTTGCATTAGGTTTCTTCGGTGTGTTTCAACGGTTCTGAGACTTATATTTAATTTTTCTGCTATTCCATTGTTGGTCAAATCATCTGAAATTAGTTTTATTATTTCAACCTCTCGTTTGGTAAGCGGAATTTCTTTTTCGGAGTCCTCTCTATTATTTGAAGAAATTAAATTTTCTACCAAAATCTTTGAAACACTTGCACTTATGTATCTACTACCAATATGGACGGTTGTTATAGCCTCTATTAACTCATTTTTATTAGCAGTTTTAAGTATATAACCTAGGCCACCAGCCTTAAGAAATTCTAATATATATTCAATGTCATCATACTGTGTCAAGGCAATAATTTTTGCGGCAGGATGTTCACCAATAATTAATCTTGTTGCCTCAATACCTGAAATTTCAGGCATTGAAATATCCATGATAACAATATCCGGTTTTAATAATTTAAATTTATCAATGACATCTTTACCGCTATTTGAAATCCCAATAACTTCAAATTTTGCATCATTGCTTAATAATGCCACAATGCCATCAATAATAAAGTTATGGTCATCTGCAATAAGTAATTTAATTTTATTCATATCAACTGATTAACAGGGTATTTCTATTAGAATTTCAGTTCCTTTGTTCTTCTCGGAGATTATCGAAAATACTCCGTTGAGTGCTGAAACTCTTTCTTTCATGCTTATTAATCCAATTCCTGAAAAATTACTTTTAAAATCAACTTTTTCTATTTCAAATCCAACACCATCGTCATCAATCAGTAAAACGACAGAATGGTCATGTTTTATTAACTGGATATTTACGTTTTTCGCATGAGAGTGCTTGAGAATGTTGTTGAGTGCTTCCTGGCAAACCCGGTACAATATTTTTTCTATTCTCGAATCTAATCTCGATTCAAAGTTAAATTCGTTAATATTTATGTTAAAATCGTTATTCGAATTCATTTGTGTTGCTAATTTCTTTATGGCGATTACCAATCCAAAATCTTTTAACAACATTGGAATAATATTGTGTGAAATACTTTTGGTTTCTTGAATAGCAGTATCTATCTGTATTTGTAATTGTTCGATGTTTTTCTGATTCATGTCGTTCCCATTACTTTTGTTGGTTAAGTTATTTTCTATGAAATACATTATCCCGGTTAACATTTGTCCGAGGCCGTCGTGTAAATCACCAGCTAATCTTAATCGTTCTTCTTCCTGTGCTTCAAAAATCGCAACAGCTCGTCCTTTTCGTTCAACTTCCAGTTGATTCTCTATTTTAATTTTTTCAGTGACATCACGGGCTACGAGAATCAAGGATAGAGATCCATCTTCCTCCTTCTTTAAAAGTGATATTGAGATTAAAACCGAAATTTGATGATTGTCTTTAGTATTGATAATGAATTCTTTGTTCTGATTTTTATTTTTTCCACTCAGTGAAATAAGGTTTAACAAATCTGAGTCAGATTCAGTATTTGGAAATAAAAACATGATATTTTTTTCTAACAATTCATTTTCTTCATAACCTAATATTTTTAAAGTGGCGTCATTAATTAGTTTCATTTTGCCATTGTTATCGGTAACAATGATTAAATCCACGATGCTGTTTATGATGTTGTTTAAATAGTCTTTTGAAATAGCTGTTTGGGTTAAGGTTTCCAACATTTTATTAAAAGAAGTTGTAAGTAAATCGAGCTCATTCCCAAATTTGATATCTGCTCTAATATTAAGGTTTCCTTCGCCAACCTTTTGCGTAAAATCTATTAATTCAATAATTGGAGCTGTACGTTTTTTTACAAAATACAAACCCCAGAAAAGACTTCCGATAATAATAATTAAACCGATTATGGTTATTAGTATAATGCTGAAGTTTCGAATCTTGTCATCAATTCTAATATATTCTTCAAGTTCTTTTTTTGTTTCTTCCTGAAAGGTTAATATCTCTTGGTCTGATTTATTTAAAACGGTTTCTATTTCATTGTTAATAGCATTTCGTTCATCTTCATTAATTTTACTTATGTCTTGATGTCCTAACGAAATGATTTTATCAATTCCGTTTTTTACAGTGGAGAGTATTCTTTTCGAATGTCTATCAGTAATAATCGCATTAGAACTAGTATAAGTTAATTCCAATTCACAGATATTCTTTTCAAATTCCATTTTAACATCCGGATTATTTATCAGAAGGTAATTATCAGCTGATTTGGCCGTCTTTTTTAGTGAATAGCTTAAATCATAAATAGCATTTATTTCATGATATTCGACAATTATTCTTTTAATGTTAATTTTTTGAATTAACACACTGACTATACCTGCAATTACAATTATTGCAATTAAAAACATCATTATTGCAATATTGCCAAATAGCTCTTTCTTAAGGGATTTTCTCATATTTGAATGGTACGTTTATGCCCCCTAACTCGTTTATTGATGAAACAAACTTTAGTGCAAACGGAAAATTGGGTGGGTACTGGAATGCATTGTATTTCGTGAAAATAGGAAATACTCTTCAAATTTCAAAATCGTCATTGGGGGATTTTATTTTTTGCGTACTTTAGTTAAACCATTTCGACATATCTGTGTCAAACTCCCGTAATTACAGGCAAATAACCTTTTCTAACAGGTATATACTTAAGATAAATCACGCATGAGAATTGAGATCAAAGGACTCAACAAAGTCTACCCAAATGGCAATCACGCAATTAAGGATGTAAACATGACCATCGAGAGTGGTATGTTTGGTTTGCTAGGACCCAATGGCGCCGGGAAATCCACCTTGATGAGAATCCTGGTTACCTTAATGAAACCCTCCTCCGGACAAGTTCTCGTCAATGGATTGGATTTGATGAAAGACCGCAAAGAGATCCGTTCGATGCTCGGCTACCTGCCACAGGATTTTCGTTTTTTCACCAAATTAAAGACTTACGAATTCCTCGATTATGCTGCACGTCTTGCAGGACTTACCAATGGCAAAAGCAGGAGGGAGATTGTTGAGAAGATGCTCGAAGAGGTGGGACTGTACGAGGCCCGTAACCGATTTGCCAACAACCTCTCGGGTGGTATGAAACGCCGATTGGGAATCGCGCAGGCATTGATCGGGGATCCAAAACTGATCATCGTGGATGAACCAACCACGGGATTAGATCCGGAAGAGCGGATCCGTTTCCGGAACCTGCTCACCAGGGTCAGCGACAAAGATGTAGTGATTATCCTCTCTACGCACATTGTTGGCGATATCTCCAGTACCTGTACCGATATGGCACTGATGAACAAGGGTATACTCTCTTACAAGGGATCACCCGAGCACCTGATAGAACTGGCAAGGAATAACGTATGGAAAATCACGGCCACAGAGACTGAATATTTTGAAATTCAGGAAAAATACCCGATCATCTCTTCCATTCCTTCGGAGGAAGGTTGGGAGGTTCAGGTGGTTTCCAAGGAGATCAACGGCTACCTGGGCGAGCGCATTGAACCCAATCTGGAACACGCCTACGTCAATTTTATGGAAAATGAACTCAACCAGAAATGGATCGAGATTTGATCTGAAATATCTAATACTACCTGAAAATGAGAGCAATTCACAACATCATAGCCGTAGCAAAATACGAATCCAAAACGTTATTCAGAAGTTGGTTTTTTCGTATTTTTTCCATTTTATCCCTGGTCTTTGTATTCTTTTACAATTTTATAACACAGACAGGGATCGGCTGGCCCAATCAGGACATGATTGCCTTGCCATCCATGATTCCGTTTACCAATTTATACATCATCAATCTCGCACAGGCAATCATTGCCGTTTTTCTTGCTTCTGAATTTTTGAAACAGGATAAAAAGCTGGATACCACTGAAGTGGTTTACATGCGGTCGATCACGAATGCAGATTATGTTATTGGCAAAACGCTTGGAAATATCTGGGTTTTTGTGATGTTGAATTTGATTGCACTGGGTATGGTTGCAGTTTTCAATATGGCTTCACCTTATACGCGTTTCAATCTGCTCCCTTACATCTATTACTTCCTGCTGATCAGTTTACCCACCCTGATTTTCATTATGGGCTTCTCCTTTTTTCTGATGTCTGTCATTAAAAATCAGGCAGTAACGTTCCTTGTACTGTTAGGATATATTGCCGCAACCCTGTTTTACCTGCAGAATAAATTTCATTACATCTTCGACTACATGGCCTTCAAATTACCCATGACCTGGTCGGAAGTCGTTGGATTTTCATCCCTGAAAGATATCATGATACACCGGGGAATCTATTTTTTCCTGGGACTCGGATTCATTGGTCTCACCATTTTGTTGCTAAGGAGATTATCCCAGTCCAAATTAGTTAAAGAGGTTGTTGTCTCTTTCTCCGTTTTATTCCTTGCAACAGGAATTCTCCTGGGATTCATCTACATCCGGAAGATTACGAATGAAGAGGGACACCGCAGTGTAATGCTCGAAATCAACAATCGTTATGCGGGAATGAAGGTTGTCCGAGTTCAGTCGTATGACATTGAACTCGAACATCTGGGCAATCAGATTGCGGCAACTACTACCCTAAATATAAAAAATGCAGAGAAGGAGGCTTTAAATGAGTTTGTGCTCACCCTCAATCCAGGTCTGGAAGTACAGCAACTTTCAGGAGCCCGCTACACCAGGGAAATGCAGCTACTCAAAATCCAACCCGAAAAAGCGCTACAGCCAGGCGATTCATTGAAAATCAGTATTCAATACAAAGGAACGATCGATGAATCTTTCTGTTACCTTGATCAAACCCCGTTGCAACTCGAAAACTGGAAAAACAGCCCAAATGGGGTTACAGACAAAAAGCACGCCTTTGTCACTCCCGAATATTTGTTGTTGACTCCCGAAAACCGCTGGTATCCAACTGCAGGGGTCAGCTACTCTTCCAAAGGACTGAACTGGCTCACATCACAGTTTGCTCATTTCCAACTCAAAGTTAAAGCGACCAAGGGATTCACAGTTTTGTCGCAGGGAAAGAAAACGGAAGATGAAAACGGAACAACTCTTTTTCAACCCGAGCAACCTTTGACCCAAATATCACTGGCTATCGGAAAATATCAAACCCGTTCGGTAACAGTTGATAAGGTTACCTATACGCTTAGCTTTTTCGATGGGCACAATACTTTTGACCAGTATTTCAAAGTACTTACAGATTCTATCGTTCCTGTTATCAGGGATGTTAAAAAATCATGGGAGATCAAGATTCATCGTGAATACCCGTTCCAAAGACTTCAACTAATTGAAATTCCGGTGCAGTTCTGCTCTTTCAACCATGCTTGGAGCAGTGCCGGTGAGCAGGTTCAGCCTGAAACGGTTTATATGGCCGAAGGCGGATTTAAGATGAGCGGCACAAATTTTGCCGGAGTTAAAAGAATGTCACAAAACCAAAACCGCGATCATAACAACAACGAAACGGTCTCTCCCCGCGAAACCGAAGCCGGTTACCTGAAGCGGTTTATCAACGATACATTTTTAAGCAGCAAAGTTGATCCAATGGGCGCTTTTAACGGGATCAGGATTGGCGGCAGCGGACCAAATCTCAACACAACTGATATTCTTAACCCTTACTTTATTTTTCCAAACTATTATAACTACCTCAATTTCATAGCCTCCCCTGCATATCCTATAACCAACAGGGTGGTTGAATCTTATCTGTCGAAAAGTGCAACAGAAGGTGGCAATATGTTTATTCGTACCATGATGGGGCTTTCGGGTGATGAAAAAGGGAATATTGCTTTGCAAAACAGATCTTTTGCAGATATCCTCGAAAAGCAGGCAGATTCTGATATTCTGAACAACGTCATTCAGACAAAAAGTGGTTTCCTTTTCGCCCTTATGAAAGGGGCTGTTGGTCCGGAAAAATTTGATGAATTTTTGCGGGGCTTTCTGGATGACCGAAAATTCAGGATAATTCAGGTAGAAGAACTCAACCAGGAGATGCGTAACAATTTTAAACTCGATCTTAATCAGTATTTGCCGCAGTGGTATACTTCAGCGATGTTGCCAGGATATATTCTTGTTGACACGAAAGCTTTTAAAATACAGAAAGACAATCAGATCAAAACAGTGATCTCTTTTGTCCTTACCAATACTGAGAATATTTCGGGAGCGATTACGGTAACATTCAGACTCGGTGGTTTTGGCGGCGGAGGAGGCGGTATGCGAAGAATGGGAGGAGGAGGCGGTGGCAGCGATGAAAACATCGAAAAGACAGTGGTCATCGGCGCTAAAGAGTCAAAACGTCTTACATTCCTGCTGAACAGGGATCCCAGGATGATGACAATAAACACTTACGCATCACACAATCTTCCTTCAACGATCTCTCAGAGATTCGACAAACTTGAAATTGATCCTAAAGGGGAAGGCTCGGATAAGGATGAGGTGATTCCTTATACAGACGGTTCAGAAACAAGTGAAATTATTGTAGATAATGAAGACAAAGGATTCAGAATTGTACAGCCGGTTTCAAAAAGTTTTATTAAAAAATTATTCACCTCTGATGTTCCGGATGATGAATTGAAATACAAAGGTATGAATCTCTGGAACCCTCAGGTGGAATGGACCCTGACAACCAACGAGCAGTTTTATGGAAAACAGATTCGTTCTGCCTATTACTGTAAAGGAGGCACCGGCGACAGAAAAGCAATTTGGAGCGTTCCAATTAAAGAAGGCGGTTATTACAAATTGTATGCGTATATCCCGAAAATCCGTTTTGGCAGAGGAGGCGACAACCAACCCGATGATATTTATGAATTCAACGTCACCCATGACGATGGGGTTGATCATCCAGTCGTTAAAGCTGATGCAAGGGAAAGCACCTGGATTGAAATGGGGACTTATCACTTCTCTTCCGATTCGGCAAAAATTGAACTGACCAATAACACAAAATCAAGATTTGTTTTCGCTGATGCTGTAAAACTTATTAAAGAAAAATAATAGAATTCGATGTGCGGGTTCCAAATGAACTTGCTTATAGTCAATATATAAAACCATTATTCACCCATGAAGAAAATAACATCGTCCCTGTTTTTAATGAGTGTACTCCTGATGTTTAGCCATAGATCTCAGGGTCAAACTATACTGACGCTGGAAAAGTCAATGGAAATAGCCGTTGCGAATAGTCCGAGCATTCAGAGCACTCTCCTCAACCTCGAAAGAACAACCGAATCGCTGAATGCCCAGCGTGCAGGCCTGAAATCAAAATTTGCACTGAGCCTCAATCCGATGGACTACAGTAACAGCAGGAAATTCGATAACAGAACTTCATCCTGGTTTACCAACCAGTTAATCAATTCATCCGGAACTTTTAGAGTGGATCAGCCGATCCTTGCCACCGACGGAAAGATTTCGCTGGTAAATACATTTGGCTGGCAATCGAACACATCTGATGCTTCGGGTAACCCGCTGGTAAACAAAGCCTTCTCAAACAATCTTTATCTCAGCCTGTCACAACCGCTTTTTACTTACAACCGTACCAAGATTGCTTTGAAAACGCTGGAGCTTAACAATGAAAATGCCCAGCTTAGTTATTCCATACAAAGGTTAGCGTTGGAAAAAACCGTGTCGCAACTTTTCTACAACGTCTATATGGCTCAAATGAGCCTCACCATTAGACAGGATGAAAATGAAAACACACAAAAAAGTTACGAGATCATTAAAAACAAGGTAGATGCCGGACTGGCAGCCAAAGAGCAGTTGTTCCAGGCTGAAGTGAACCTCGAAACCGCCAAATCAAGCCTTGCTTCTTCACGGGTCTCCCTGGAAAGCGCGAAAGACCAGTTCAAACAATATATCGGGATGGATATTTTTGAGGAGATTTCCGTAATGACAGACGTTTCTGTAGCCCCGATCGATGTTGATGGGAAAAAGGCGCTTGAACACGGTTTGGCATCCCGCATGGAACTTCGCCAGCGTCAGATCAGTATTGAAACCTCTCAGTTTGACCTGATCGCAGTCAAAGCTCAAAACGAATTCAGGGGTGATTTGGCCCTTTCAATTGGTGTGTCAGGCGATAATCCAACGCTTAAAAACATCTACGACAAGCCAACACAAAGCCCGCATTACGGGATTACCTTCAATGTTCCTATTTTCGACTGGGGTCAGCGTGCAGCCCAAATCAGGGCTCAAAATGCTGTAATCAATACACAGAAACTGAACTATTCCAATCAGGATATCCAGATTAAGGTAGATATCAGACAAGTGATCAGGAACCTGAGCAACTTAAAAGATCAGATTAGCATCGCACTTCAAAATCAGAAAAACTCTCAACTCACCTACGACATTAACCTGGAGCGGTTTAAAAACGGGGATTTGACAAGTATGGACCTGAATCTTTACCAGGTACAGCTGTCCAATAATAAGATGGCTTATGCCCAGGCCCTGATCAATTACAAACTGGAACTGCTGAACCTTAAAATTCAATCACTATACGACTTCTCGACCAACCAGCCGGTTATTCCTGTTCAATTTCTGAAAGCAAAAAATAATTAATCAACCGAAAATAGAAACAAAATGAAACGAGCCATTACAGATCTTCTGACACACAGACGAATGATTATCGGCGAGATCCATATGACAATTAAAAAACAAAATTATAACCATATGAAAATCAATAAATTGTGGAGATTTGTCTTCCTTCTTCCTATCCTGGCCTCTTGTGGCAACCAACAAAGTCAGATTCAAAATGACATCGCAGTCCCAGTGTCCGTCATTGATGTAAAAAAGGGACCTATCGTACAGTATATCAACAGTACGGGAACCGCCAATGCCGCAAGTCAGGTGGTATTAAACACCGAAATGGCCGGGAATTATACCCTTTGTAATAACCCAAAAACAGGACAACAGTTTAAACTCGGCGATATGGTTGATAAGGGTACGGTAATCGTCAAACTTGATAATCCCGAATATGTAAACAACATTTCTTTTGATACCAAGAAGTTGAATTTTGAAATTGCCGGACTTGAATTCGATAAACAAAAATCATTATACGAAAAGGGCGGTGTCACTTTAAGGGATACAAAAAATGCCGAAGTTGCCCTTGCCAATGCTAAAACCAGTTTCGAAGATGCAAAAATCCAGTTACAGAAAACAGAGGTAAAAGCATTGTTCCGCGGGGCAATTGTTGATATTCCACATATAACAATTAATACACGCATCACTGCAGGTACAGCCGTAGTTACCCTGATGGATTACAGTAAACTGACGATGGATGTTAACCTTCCAGAAAAATACCTGACCACTATCAAGTTAGGACAGGAGGTAAATATCACCAATTATACAATGCCAAACGATACCCTGAAAGCCCAGATCAGTCAGCTTTCACCGGTTATCAGCACAGAGACCCGGACTTTCATGGGTAGAATGACCATCGACAATCCCAATCTGAAATTACGCCCGGGAATGTTTGTCAAAGCAGATATTGAAATTGCCAGGAAAGACAGCGCCATTGTTATTCCTAAAGATATTATTGTTGCCGGCGGAAGAGGCAAGACCATTTTCATTGTTGACAGGGGCGCTGCCCAGCGCAGGACTATCACTACCGGACTGGAGAATGAAAAGTCGGTTGAGGTAATTGAAGGGTTAAAGGCTAATACCCGTTTGGTTGTCAAAGGATTCGAAACCCTGAGGGACAATTCAAAAGTTAAGATTGTCAAATAGTTTATCTGCCGGCTGGCAGACAAAATTTTTAAAATATTTTCGGAATGAAGAAATTGACAAATTTTGCAGTCAACTATCCCGTTACCATCCTGATGATGGTTCTGGGGGTACTGCTACTTGGTGTCATCTCCTATCAAAAACTGGGGATAGATCTTTTCCCGGATCTGAATTCCCCCAGGGTTTTCGTTGAGATCAAGTCCGGCGAGAGACCTCCCGAAGAGATGGAAAAGCTGTATGTTTCTAACATTGAAGCAATTGCGTCACGTCAAAGCGGGGTACTGCAGACATCTTCCATATCCCAGACAGGATCGGCTCAAATAACCGTCGAATATGCCTGGAACAAGGACATGGATGAGGCTTTTCTGGATCTTCAAAAGGCCTTGACCGCCTATTCCCAGAACAGTCAGATCACTGAGTTGACTATCACTCAGCACGATCCGAATACGAAACCTTCCATGATTGTTGGTATGTCGCATACCACCATCAAAGACATGAACGAATTGAGGAAAGTGGCCGAAAACTACATCCGTAATGAACTAGTCAGGATAGAAGGGGTCGCCCAGGTCGATTTGAGCGGTATTGAACAAAATGAGGTTCGGATAGATACTGACCCCTATGCCCTTGAATCTTACAATTTAACTGTTGATCAGCTTTCGACCAAGATCCAGTCATACAACAGGAGTATTTCCGGAGGGACAATCACTGAAACCGGATTGCAATATGTTGTGAAGGGCGTAAGCCTCTTATCGGAAAAAGAAGATTTTGAAAACCTGATTGTCGGTTATAAAACCATAGTGGCCGGCAGCACCACTGCCGAAAAAGCGCCAACCTTTTTAAAGGATGTTGCCAGGGTCAGCTTCCAAAACAAGGAACCTGTCAATATCGTGCGCATCAATGGCGAACGTTGTATTGCCCTTTCCATTTACAAAGAGACCAAATACAACACGGTTAAAGCTGTTGAAGAGATCAACAAAACATTGGCTACCATTGAGAAAGCCCTTCCTGGCTACAAATTCACGGTAGTATCCAACCAGGGTACCTTTATCAAAAGTGCAGTGGATGAGGTAAAAAATACCATGTATTTCGGTATTATTTTAGCAGTGATTATCCTTTTCCTCTTCCTGAGAAAAATTGGGACCACCCTGATTGTCAGTTTATCTATTCCAATTTCCATTGTTGCCACATTTAACCTGATGTATTTCAATGGATTGTCACTTAACATCATGACCCTTGGCGGTCTGGCCCTTGGGGCGGGGATGCTTGTCGATAACGCCATTGTGGTCATGGAGAATATCTTCCGAAACCACGAAAACGGGATGTCTGCCAAAGATGCGGCCATCGTTGGAACAGCTGAAGTTGGAGGGGCCATTACGGCCGCTACCCTCACCCATATCGTGGTTTTCCTGCCCATCATCTACATGCACGGTGCATCCGGTGCCCTCTTCAAAGATCAGGCCTGGACCGTAGCCTTTTCGCTGGTTTCGTCGCTGTTCGTGGCCATTTTCCTGATTCCGATGTTGTACCACCGATTCTTCATGAACAAAAAGAGCGCTTCCATTTCTATACAGAAGAAAGCCGGATACAGCAACTTCCTGACCAATCTTCTTCCACACAGGATGGTTATTATCCTTTCTTCACTTGTTCTTTTCGGCTTGTCTCTCTTCCTTATTCCAAGAATCGGAAGTGAATTTATGCCCAAGAGCGACAGCAAAGAATTTTCCATCAACCTGAAGATGAAAGCAGGTACAATGCTCATACGCACTTCCGAAGCAGCCGCATCTATTGAATCTATGGTAAGGGAACTGCTGGGCGATGACTTACAGGGACTCTTCGCAAGAATAGGACCTTCAACCGGATTATCAACCAGTGACCAATCCATCTTCGAGGGAGAAAATACGGCAGAGATAAAAGTTATCCTGAAACCGGATGTAAAAATCAGCTCCTCTAAAGTAATTGCCGCAATTGCAGGATGGTATGCGCAAAATCCTGATCTGGAAGTCAGCTTTACACAGGACGAGACAGCCCTGCAAAGTATTCTGGGAAATAGTGACGCGCCCATGGTCGTTGAGATTAGGGGTGATGATCTGGTCGTACTGGATTCTTTAACCCATCGTACGAAAAAAGCGGTTCAGGACGTACAGGGATTGTACAACTTCACAACCAACATGGACCAGGGATATCCTGAATATAACGTGATGGTCGACCGTTTCCGTGCTGGAACATACAATCTGGCAGTAAGCGATATCGTCACCCAGGTAACGGCAAAACTGACCGGTCAGCTGGTGGGACAATTTGACAAAAACGGTGAATTACGGGATATTACCATCCATTTACCTAAATTGGGTATGTCAGAATTGGGTAATGTGATCATCCGCAGCGGAACCATTGTTGTAAGACTGGGGGAAGTTGCCACATTAAAAGAGGCAATGGCTCCAAAAGAGATCTATCACAGTAACCAGATCCGGGTCGGGAAAGTAATGGCCGACCTGAAAAAAGGGGCCTCCCTGGACAAAATTTCAACCGAGATACAAACTAAAATTTCGGCCATCGACCTTCCTGCAGACTATCGTTTTAAAATTGCAGGCGAAGAACAAAAAAGGCAGGAATCATGGACCAATTTGAGATTCGCGCTTTTACTATCCATTGTATTGGTCTACATGGTTTTGGCAGCAAAATTTGAATCATTGGTACATCCTTTTGTCATACTGTTGTCCATTCCGTTTGCAATAGTCGGGACTATCATACTCTTTTATATTCTTGGTCAAACCTTCAACATGATGGCACTGATCGGGATCATCATGCTGGGTGGTATAGCGGTGAACGACTCCATCATCTTAGTCGATCGGATCAACCAGCTCCGGGAGTTAGGGATGGAAAAACGGACAGCGATCGCTCAGGCAGGTCAGCAAAGGTTGCGTCCTATACTAATGATGAGTATCATCACCGTCTTTGCTTTGGTTCCGCTTACTTTAGGATTTGGTGACAGTGTTTCCCTGAGGGCGCCTATGGCACTTGCTGTAATCGGAGGTATGGTAACCAGCACGCTGCTGACACTATTGGTGATTCCATGCGTTTATGATCTTTTGACAAGTAATAAACCCATCGAACAAGACAATTAAACCAACAATTTTGAACGGATGGACTTCATTATAAAAAGAAAAATACTGATCAGCATGCTCTTCATTGGGCTAAGCATGATGGGATATGTTTCCTGGAAAAACCTTTCCATGGAACTCTTCCCCAATGCCGAATTACCCATGCTTTACGTTCAGGTATCGAGCCAGCAGGAGGTTGACCCGAAATTCATGGAAAGTCAGGCCATCATCCCGATCGAAGGAGCCATTGGTACGCTGCAGGGAATCGAAGACATGGAATCCTCCTGCCAGTCGAGACGGGGAACGATCATGGTCCAATTTAACAAAAAGGTCAATTTCAAATATACTTACCTCAAACTACAGGAGAAGATCAGTGAGATCAAGTCTTCAATTCCGACCCAATTTACCGTAACTGTGGTCAAAGTTGACCTTAATCAGGTAAACAAACAGTTCATGCAGTTGCAGGTTCGGGGAACCGGTGGAATTGATCAGGTCCGGAACGTGACCGACTTGAAAATTAAACCCGATCTCCAAAACATAGACGGCATTGCTGGCATAAACATCTTTGGGGGTCACGAGAAAACAATTGAAATACAATTGGATGATGAGGTTTGTAATGCATACAAAATTACTTCTAACACCATAAGAAGCAAGATATCTCAAAATTACCGTACCCGGGCATATGCTGGCGATGTCTATGGTTCAAACCTGAAATATACAGTACAGATTACTTCTGAATACGATGACCTCTCCCAGCTGGAAAACCTGGTGATAGCAAATGGCCCAATCTTGCTCAAAGATGTTGCCAAAGTTTATTACGGAACGAAAGAAGTTACCTCCTATTCAAGGGTAAACGGAAAAGATGCCGTGTCAATTACACTGGTCAACGATGCCCAATCCAATCTGATAGAACTTTCCCAAAAAACGCTGGCGGTTATCGACAAATTGAACAAAGAACTTGCATCGAAAGAAATTGAGATTACAGTTCAGAACAATGCTGCCGATACAATGTCTAAAAACCTGAACCAGATTGGTGAATTGGCGCTTGTTGGAGCGCTGCTAGCTATCTTCGTTCTTTGGATATTCCTGAAAAATATTCAACTCGTTTCGATTATAGCGTTGGCCATTCCTATTTCGGTACTTACGGCCTTCAACTTCTTCTATTATTCGGATGTGACAATCAACAGCCTCACACTGGTGGGAATGGCTTTGGCGGTAGGAATATTGCTCGATAACAGTGTGGTGGTACTCGAAAATATCTACCGACTGCGGGCCACGGGCAAATCTCCACGGGATGCAGTAATCCAGGGAACTTCTGAGGTTTGGCGTTCTGTGATCGCGGCTACAATGACCACAACAACCATCTTCCTGCCGTTTCTTTTTTCGGATAATTTCCTGATTAAGCTGCTTGGTAAGAATGTTGGGATCTCCATCATATCAACGCTTTTGGTTTCACTTGCTGTAGCCATGCTGTTGGTTCCTATGCTGGCCTACGCTTTCCTGAAAAAGAAAGCGGGAGGAAGTATGGAATTTACACAGGTTTCGACTCGCAATAAGCCTGTTCAGGCCTATGTCATGATCTTAAAATATTCGTTGAGAAAACCGACTCAAACCATCGTTGGGGCGCTTGTCGTCTTTTTTGTAACGATTTTTATCTGTCTGGCAACAAGTATAAGTACCCAGAAGGAAGTCACGACAAACGCCTTCCGTATCAATGTGACTTTGCCCTCCGGGTCAACCATCGAATCAAGCGACAAAGTCGTCAGTGAGATTGAAAACAGGATCAAAGGCATTGAGGAAATCAAAGACGTTACCAGCAACATACAGGTGGAGAGTGCCAGCGTTATGGTCGAACTGAAGGAGGATTTCCAGAAAATCAAAAAACGTTCGATTGCACAGATTCGTGATGAGGTGACGAACAAAACACTTGACGTCCCTGGCGGAACCATAGATATGGCCGATGCCTCTTCAACCGGAGGAAGTACCGGAAGTATGGGCATAGGCAATTCAGGATCAGGTAATTTCATGTCCATGATGGGTGTTGGGTCAAACCAGGAACGTATCCTGATCAAAGGTCAGGACTTCGATGTGATGAAGAATGTAGCATCGGATTTACAGTACTTTTTAGAGAGTCTGGAATCCATGAGAAATGTTCGTGTCAGTTTTTCCAACAACCGGCCCGAAGTACACCTGGCATTTCATCCGCTTTTGATGAACGCCTATGATGTTTCACTAAACAGTATTGCCAGTGAGCTGAACTCTTTCAGCAAGGAAATTTCCACCAATATCCCCTTCAAGCAGGGCAACGATCAATACGACATCACCATCAAAGAGATGCCTAAGAAAGGTCAGACTGCAGAAGAGGCCAAAAGGAATAAATCGGCATTTGAACTTAGAACGTTGCCTATTGCAGACTCAAAAGGGGCGTTTCATGACCTTCAAAACATAAGCGATGTGGTACTTTCATCCGGCTATGCCAATATTACACGGGTAAACCAGGAAAAACAAATTGAGGTTCGCTACCAATTTGTGGCTGCAGCGCAGGATTCAAAAGATCTTTTGGAATCTTACCGTGCAGAGGTTGATAAGATCGTTGAAAGTTACAATATGCCTTCTGGCATTGCCATTCAGGTTATACACGAAGAAGATACACTTAAGGATTTTTACTTCCTGATTTTTGCTGCCTTCTTCCTGATATTTATGATTTTAGCATCCGTTTTTGAGTCGGTTACCACTCCGTTTGTGTTGATGTTCTCCATCCCGCTTGCGGCAATCGGCTCATTCCTTGGATTAATTTTCACCCACAATTCGCTCTTCAACGCCAATACCCTGATCGGATTTTTGATCTTAATCGGGGTGGTTGTGAACAACGGTATCATCCTGATAGATTATACCCAAATTCTTCGCAAACGCGGATACCGTAAAAACCGTGCGCTGATGATGGCCGGTATGTCGAGGCTTCGTCCAATACTTATTACGGCCATTGCTACCATAGCCGCCATGCTTCCCCTCGCCATGGGCGATAATGAATATGTCGGCGCAATCGGGGCGCCATTTGCCATCACGGTCATTGGGGGATTGAGCCTGAGTACCCTGCTCACCCTTGTATTTATTCCAACTTTCTACTCTGGTCTCGAAACATCCCTTAACTGGATGAGAGGACTGAACTGGAAATTGAAAGTGACGCAGGGGATCCTGTTGGTGAGCGGTATTCTGCTCGTTTACTACAAGGTAGATGATTTTATGTGGAAGATGCTGGATATGATAGCGCTTGTCATCGTTGTACCCGGTGGAATCTGGTTTATCATGAACAGTTTGCGCAAAGCAAAAGAGACAGTGATTGATCCGGCTCAGCAAATAACCATCAAAATCGCGAGCCTTGTTAAAATATACGACTGGGGAAGCAGGTTTGCCAGGGAATGGAAAGGGAACAGAAATATCCGTGAGCGGGCTGGTCAACTTAAATATTTCCGCAAGTTAAAAGACTTCGATCTCTTTATCTGGCAGATTCCTTTACTTGGCTTCATGTTCTATTTTACCTTCTTCTATCTTCAAAACGGTATGTACACCATCATATTCGCCGTTCTGATTTACCTGATGATGATGAGCATGTGGAGTCCGGTTTCCGAGTACCTCATTTACAGGGCCGAAAAGGATGGCAGGAAGTGGATGGACAAATTCGCAAAACTTGGATATCAACTGATCTATTGGGGTTATCCGATTCCCATTCTGGTATTCTTTTATTTTAGATGGGAAAAGGTGGTAACAGTTGCTATACTTGGCGTAATCTGGTACTTTATCCTATCGGTGGATACTACTGCCAAAAGACTATACCGCGAAAACATCAACATCGAACGTTTGAAAGGCAGGTTTGCGGGTATCCGTAGGACCTTCTACAAATTGGTTGAGCAGATGCCTGTGATTGGGCGCAAAAGAGATCCGTTTAAGGCACTCAGGGGCGTTTCACTGGAAATCAATACCGGTATGATCGGTTTACTCGGACCCAACGGTGCCGGTAAATCAACCATGATGCGGGTAATTTGCGGTATCTACGAACAAAGCTATGGCAAGGTCTGGATCAACGGCATCGACACCCAGGAGAAACGGGAAGAGTTGCAGGGCTTGATTGGCTACCTGCCACAGGAGTTTGGCACCTATGAAAATATGTCTGCCTACGAATTCCTGGATTATCAGGCCATCCTGAAAGGATTGACACATGGTCCGACCAGGGATAAACGGATCGAATATTGCCTCAGCTCCGTTCATCTGTGGGACCGTAAAGACGAAAAGATTGGCGGTTTCTCTGGCGGTATGAAACAACGGATGGGTATTGCCCAGATTCTGCTGCATCTGCCGCGCATTCTGGTGGTCGATGAGCCGACAGCCGGTTTGGATCCACGTGAAAGAATCCGCTTCAGGAACCTTCTGGTCGAACTGAGCCGCGAACGCATCGTAATATTCTCTACCCACATTATAGAGGATATTTCGAGCTCCTGTAACCAGGTAGCGGTAGTCAACCGCGGTGAACTGTGTTATGTGGGTCACCCGAACGACATGGTGAAGCTTGCCGAGGGATTTGTCTGGCAGTTTAGCATCCCAGCCAGGGAGTTTGACTCCTTCCCGATGAAAGAACGCGTCATTCACCACATGCGCGACGGTGAAATGATCAAAATGCGTTTCCTTTCCATAGAAAAACCGACTGAAGACGCTATCGTCGTCAAACCGGTGCTGGAAGAAGCATATTTGTGCATACTGAAAGGATTTAGGAAGAAGATATGAGATATGAGTTATGAGTTATGAGATATGAGTTATAGATATGAGTTATGAGATTTACCTGTAATTTCGATAGTGGGCATTATAACTCCTCACTCATAACTCATAACTTATTGATTAATTGAACAATATTTGATATAAAAGCGAAATGGATAACGCAATTTGGAAAAGTAAACTGAAGAATAGAACTGATTTGGTGCTGAAAATGGCCCGGTACAACCTGAAGATCATTTTTGCAGGTCGTTTCTTCTGGTTCGTGCTTGCTTCGTTGGTTTTTTATATTTTACTCTCTATCCAATTGGTATTTAAGAATCCGTCCCTAAACTCTTCAGACGTATATTCGATCCTTTTCTTTCCGGGAATTTTGCTCGTCTTCTACCCTACCGTATTTGGGATACAGAATGATGCAGACTCCAGGATTCTCGAAATCCTTTTTGGTATCCCGGATTATCGTTACAAAGTTTGGCTGATACGACTGTTGATGATCTTCCTGCTTACCTGGGCAATCCTTTATGTCTTTTGCTGGTTTGGCTATTTTGGCCTGACTCCCTTTCCCGTTTTTAACATGTCGTTTCAACTGATGTTCCCCGTCTTCTTCCTGGGGTGTCTGGCGTTTTTGATTTCCACTGTCGTGAAAAACGGGAACGGAACCGCAGTGGTGATGATCCTGATCGGCGTTTTTCTGATCTTTATGGGCGATATGCTCGCAAATACACAGTGGAATGTTTTTCACAATCCCTACAGCATTCCCCAACGGATGAACGAAATGGTATGGGCACAGATCTCGCAAAAGAACCGCATATTTCTGAGCATTGGCAGCGTTGTTTTCCTCCTTGGAGGCCTGACCAATTTGCAAAAGAGGGAGAAGTTTTTGAAATAATGTGGAAATGAGAACCGGTCCCTGAGCGTAGCCGAAGGGGGAAATGTGGAAATTAGGCAGGGAAAGACTCTTTGGCGTGCTCACATTTGGCATAAAGTGCATGCTCAGTGTATGTCTGGATAGTGAATAATAAAGATTCTATAGAACATAACTTTTCTATTCGAAGACCATAAATCAAGATAAAAACATTATCTTTGACTGGACGAATTAAGAGAGACCTAACCTTACGATCGAATGTAATCGAAGATCAATGGAGTGAAAATACGATTAATTCCATCTGACAAATAGAACAAATTATTCACTTATGAAACGAGCATGGGCTTTGCTCACAAAAGGCGATGTAAATGCTTTTTGCGAGTTCCATACGTACGATTTGATATTCAATTATTTAACAATGATATTTACGTATGAATTTTGCAGGACAAACTTTACGTTTCGTGAATTTTCTTTTGGACACAAGCATCTATTTTGCTTTGTTATGGATTTTTTTTATTGTTTTTATTGATGTGATTCCTGAAGAAGAGGTAAAATGGATTTCGATTTTAGCATTCTTTTTGTACTATTTTGTATTTGAATCTGTTAAGGGACAGACGCCAGGTAAAATGATAACCAAAACCCGGTTGGTATCGACAACCGGGAATAAAAATAATTTCCTTTTTAGAATAGGTTGCAGAACGCTCATGCGGTTCATCCCATTGGATATATTGTCTTATCTATTGTATAAAAGAGGCTTGCATGATTTGATTTCAAAAACGGCAATCATCAAAACAACGTATTAATCAAAATGAAGTTTTATTAAAATCAAGTAGAATGAAGAAGAGAATTTTCAATGCCCTGGCAGTTTTAACCATTGTGGCTCTATTATCAAGCTGTGCCACCCTTTTGGGCGGCCAGGTTTCAGAGTGTCAAAGAACCAGGCCTGCTGCCGGTCAGCCGGCGCGGGAAATCAGGGGCGCCGCATTGGTTGCCGACATCTTGTTATTTTGGCCGGGCGCTGTCATTGACTTTGCAACAGGCGCAATTTACAGACCTTGTAACAGCAGTAACACTACAACAATAAGGATTAATTAGATATTACTTCCAGGCTGGTATGATCAATATCGGCCTGGATTTCAAAATCTGCCCAGACTAACCTCTTCCAATCCACCTGCGCCTGCTTCTGCCGTTTGTATCCCTCCATTTGTGTTGAATACCCCGGGTTCCGCTCCGCTCCACCCGGGGCTACAATAATGGTCGTCCCTGACGGGACTACGAAATATTGCAGCGTAACTCTGCCATCCTTCTCATCATCGCATCAGCATATCAGCTAATTCTCACCTTTCAACCCCTTCGACCCCTTCGACAAGCTCAGGGACCACCTCATTTTCATGCAATTGGAAGGTTATATTTTGCATCTTTAGCGCGACGCCACCAATATTGCATACTCAAGATATATAGCCCCGTAGGGGCGACATATTTGTAGAAAAAATGTACGATCGGAGAACCGTCCGTGCACAAATTTTGAAAAGACAAGCCACCTTGTTTTCGGACGGAATGATGAAATCTAAAAAATAGCTTTGCCTGTAATAAAAAGTGCCTCATTTTGGGTCATTCTCCCCGTCCATAAATTCATCAAAATCACTGCCTCTTGAATATTTTGACATTCAGAAATATTATGTAAATTCAACTTTCCTTATCATGCGCAAATAACTTCCCAGTTCCAGTAAAAAGCCGCCGTAAATAGGAAAGTTTGAGAAAATGAAATCAGTAGCCGAAAAGAAAATCGATAAAATATTGGCCGATGTCTGGGGCGTTGAATTTGTTGAACCTGTAAAAATGGAGCTTGAAGATGAGCAAGAAAATTAATGTAAAAGATACCGATGTTGTGGTTATCACTGTTAATGACAACGACTACATATCGCTTACCGATATTGCCAAATTCAAAACCGATGATACCAGCGCGGTCATAGGCAATTGGATACGAAACCGCAATACCATTGAGTTTCTGGGCATTTGGGAAACCTTATACAATCCCAATTTTAAACCCCTCGAATTCGAGGGGTTTAAAAAAGATGCCGGATTAAATGCATTTACTATGTCGCCACAAAAGTGGGTTTCTTCAACCAGCGCTATTGGTTTTATCGTGAAATCAGGTCGCTACGGAGGAACTTTTGCCCATAAAGATATTGCATTCAAATTTGCAAGCTGGATTTCGGTAGAGTTCGAATTATATATCGTCAAAGAATTTCAACGGCTCAAGGAAGAGGAACAAAACTATTGGGTTGGTCGGCAAAGCGTGAATTGGCAAAGCTCAACTATCATATACACACAGATGCAATTAAGCAAAACCTTATTCCCAAAGAACTTTCGGCGTCACAAACATCAATTGTATATGCCAACGAGGCCGATGTTCTTAACATAGCAATGTTTGGCATTACAGCAAAACAATGGCGCGATGCAAACCCAGATTTAAAAGGTAATATTCGTGATTATGCAAACATCAACGAATTAATTTGCCTGTCGAATATGGAAAACTTGAATGCAGTATTCATCAATGAGAACATGCCACAAAAAGAACGGCTAATTAAATTGAACCACATAGCCATTCAACAAATGAAAATACTATTGGAGGTTGAAAACCGAAAATTATTGAAATAGCACCTAACCAATGAAAAAAGAGATCAGCATCAAACTATTTGAGCAAAAGCAAATCCGCTCCACCTGGGACGAAGAACAGGAGAAACGGCACTTCCCGATTGTTGATGTGGTTGAGGCTTTAACCGAAAACCCGCGTCTGAGAAAATACTGGAATGCGCTGAAAACAAAACCACATAGTAGAAGGAAGTGAGTTGTCCCAAATATTGGGACAACTGAGAATGCAATCGGCTGATATTACACGGGCCTGGTGGGGCCTCCCTCCGGTACCTGCAAATGTTTGACATCAATGTAATAAATTCCTAAAATACAGCCCCGTAGGGGCGGTATCTTTGTAGAACTAAGGCACGATCTGAGAACCGTCTGAGCACAAATTTTGAAAATATCTAACCTCATGCATTCGGACGGAATGATGAAATCTAAAAAATAGCTTGGCCTACAATAAAAACTGATACATTTTCGACCATTTCCCCTCTTCTCTTCGTACTCAAATTCAACCTTACAATTTGACTTTCACTATATTTTACATAAATTTGGGGAAACGTTAAATAAAACGCTAATATGTAGGGGGAAAATCCTTGAGTAGAACTAAATATTAAAAATAATGACAGACAAACCAAATGATGACAAATTCTATCTGATTGGAAAACTTTACTCCAACTTGCAATCACTTGAATTTGTTCTTAGAGCGGCATTATATGATAACAAAAGTAAGCCACATAACCCGATTGGATATGGAATGAGCATAAATACCTTTTCAGTGGATGACATAGTTCCAGAAAATGCATTGACCGATTATTCGACCCTTAAACAACTTATCGATCGATATAATAAAGAAATTGCTAAAGGTGACCCTTTGCTAATGGTTGACAATGCCATTATAACCATAAGAGACGCATTAGCTCATGGGAGAGTATCATCAAATAGTCCTGAAGATGACTTGATGATCCTAAAGTTTGACATTCCAAAAAACTCTCAAGTCAAAGTCGTGTTTGCCCAAAAAATGACGAAAGATTGGATTAAAGAAAAAATTAGCAAATTGTATAGTGAGATACTTAAAGTTTCATCCCCATACAGAATTTGAAAACATAGTTATAAACTGAGAGTGGGGACAAAGGGTCAGCCGCCAACAACACCAATAGTAAAGCGACAATGAAACATCTCATAATAGTATTGACAATTTTACTTTTATACTCATGCAACCTTGACAACCAATCGGGTAAGAAAAAAGGTTTAGGAAAAAACACTATTCAAAATCCAAATTTGCTAATTGGAGAATGGGGTGTTTATGAGACTATAAGTGAAGGTGTTGAAGCTAAATGTAATATTTGCCCGAAAATCTCATTTAAAAATGACCAGACAGCAACGGTCATATTTCCTTCAGGTGAAACGGAGAATCTAAAATGGACGGCGAGTGGCAATAGATTAATATTAACCATTATTGGCAGTAGAAATATCGCTGAGATATTTCCCGACTCTCAATACGAAATGACCTTTACTCAAGAAAAAGTCTGTATTAAATTGGAGTTGAAACAGACAGAAAAAAAATATTCAGAAATACTAAGACGATGAAAACAACAGGTGCTAATCAGCTACCCGCAAATCCGGCAGCAGTGGTTTTCGGTGTGTATCTTTCCGCTCGGTCGGCTTTTCGGCTTGATCCCGAGGATTCGGGACCCGCAATCTGCCCCTGCGTGTAGCTTCCTACGTTATCCTTAATAAACTCCCTCTCCAAAACTTTTATCCAATTTTTACGTTAAAGAGCTATAAAACAGAACAACATATCTGAAACAGAATTAATCATCCATTTAACTTATTTGAAAATGAAATTCCTTAAACTGTTTTTATTCGCGTTAATCGCATTGGGCATGCAGGCCTGTGTACAACCGGCAAAAAAAGTGGCCGATAGTCCGGTGAAATATTACCGGGGCATTCAATTCAGTGAATCGCCCTGGGACACCGAAAAAGGTGCTCACGAACTGACTGCCAAAGAGGCTAAAACCATCAATAACTATAAGTTTACATACAATGAGAACAAGCAATTGGTTTCTGTTGAATACAACCGCAACAACGTACTGCTTGATTATTCTTCATTGAATGCCGCCAAAGTCACCTATACCTATGAAGGTGACAAACAGATTAAACGCTTCTTCAATGAGAAGAACGAACCCGTTAAAAACGGCGGGGCTTCGGTTTTTGAATACAAACTGGATGTTTCGGGAATGAGGATTGCCATGCGCTACCTGGATGAGAACAATGCTCCAGTGGAAAACCGGAATAAAATTCACAACTACCAGTGGACGAAACTCCCCGATGGCATGATAAAGGAATTGAGGTTCAATCTGGCCGGCGCCAGTGTGGTGATGAATGAATTTTGCCCCTTTTATGAGCTTCGCTTCTCATACGATAATAGCGGATACGTCACAAGGATGGCTAATTATCAGGCAGATACATTGTACAATTGCACAGCCGAGAATTGCGGGGATATTGGCGTCTCCTATTTTAAGTTTGACAACAACAGTTCCGGTGATCTTTTGAGTTTTTCAGTGCACAACAAGGTTGGCCAGCTTTCAAACCTCTACTGGGGTTGGGCCAAAAGGGTGAATGTGATAGATCCGAACGGCTATGTGACTGAAACAAGCATGTTTGACCAGGACAATGAATATCTGAGCGGCAAAAATGTACCGGTGACTAAATCAGAGTATGATACCCATGGCGCTGTGGTCAAGAGGATTTCGATGGACAAGGAGAAAAAGATCATCAACAATCCCGGTAACGGAGTAGCCATCATAGCCTATAAATATGATGACCAGGGCAAGCGGACTGAAACGCTTCAATACGACAAAGAGAATGTTTTGGTGGTACCAAAAAAATAATAATTTGACCAAATTATTTATTATGAACTACTTGAAAACAATCAAACCAATCATTGCGGTAATTTTTATCACATTCATGGCCTCCTGTTCCGGTGGGGGAAGTAAACCGAAACAGGCAGAAACAGCTCCCCCATCAGAGCTAAAATCCGCTACCGTTGAGGTAAACCAGGAGTCGCAGAAATTGCTGAAATTTTTGGAGACTTCAGGTGATTACGTAAACAGCAGAAGTTTCCCTTCCTTGATTAAAGCATCTGCTGTTTACAAAGAGCTGGATGGTAAAATTAAAATCATCGATCTGAGAAATAAGGATGATTATGCAAAAGGGCATATCAAAGGAGCCGTAAATGTTGAATTCAGCAAAATCCCCGATTACTTTTCCAATGTGATCAAACCATTTGAATTCGACAAGATTGTAATGGTCTGCAGTTCAGGACAGATTTCGAGTTATGCCACTTCACTTTTGCGATTAATGGGCTATGGAAATGGATATGCCTTGCGTTGGGGTATGAGTGGCTGGAACAAAGATTTCGCCAAAGATGTATGGCTGAAGGAGGTTTCCGACAAGTATGAAGGCAAACTCGAGTTAACTGAAAATGCAAGAGCTTCATCCACCGATTTTCCGCTAATGAACTCCGGCAAATCGACCGGTGAAGAGATCATGACAGCGCGCTTCAATAGTCTGTTTGCTGCAGGTTATGCGGACGCTTTCATCACCGCGGATAAGGTTTTTGAACTACCAAAAGCTTATTATACTATTAATTTCGAGCGAAAAGATAAGTATGATGCTGGACATATACCTGGCGCCATGCGATACAAAACAAATGGAACGCTTGGAATTATCGCCGAAATGGAATCTATTCCTACCAACAAAGAGGTTGCTGTTTATTGCGGAACCGGCCATAATTCAGCATTTGTAGCAGCCTATCTCCGATTGTTCGGCTATAACGCGAAGGCGGTCATGTATGGAAACAATGCTTTTATGCACAGTAAAATGCTGCAGGACAAGAAGTTGCTTTCATGGCTTCCTTTTACCGAGAACGAAATCGAAAGTTTTCCCTACGTAAAAAATTAAACATAGAGACTGTTAAAATTCCATTTATTCCAGGCAAAAAAGAATTTCCTTTGTGATACCTTGGTGTCTTAGTGTCTTGGTGGCAAGAAAAAAAAATAGCCACAAAGTCTCAAAGACACCAAGGTATCACAAAGAATTTCGCACACTTTTCAAGATTGAAATATAAAATTATAAAACTTAAACAGTTTTTTAAAAGAGCATTAGAAGCTATCTTGTTCCAGTCTGGCAGTGGTGTCGGGCTGGAATTTGTATTTTAACTCCTCAGGGTTGTTCTCGAAAGTTAGTATCCGTAAATTCTTATAACCCAACTGATTCAATATCACCCAGGCTCTGGAGGCAGTCGCAACATCATCAGCATAAAGTATTAACTCTCCCTTAGCATCATTCAGAATTTTTCGATTTGCCTTGTCCAAAAGCTGACTGAAAGCAATTTTTACAGCATGCTGAAACTGAAGGGAGTCGGGTCTTGATTCGCTGCCAATATCAATGATCAGATAAGGTGCAGTAAGCTTTTTGAGTTGATTGACCGTGATTACATTGCTGTTGTTCCGGACAGCATCTACAGCGGTTTTCGCCTTCTCTTTGAAAACATTTCGATCTAAATTTCTGATAATTACCAAAATCAGAAGAATCCCAATTACCAGGATGGTGATTTTTAGACTTTTTATTCGATTCATGTGTATATAATTTGTTTTTAATTGCCACATGGAATTCGTCCCGACAGATCGGGACTCATTTCATTTTTTACTTTCTGATTTTAAGATTTACTGACAGCCACCGTCGAGCTTCAATTGCTTGATCTCTTTGGCCTTGAAATATTGTCTCTTCAGGCTATCCGGCAAGCTGTTTATCTGGGTGAACGCTTTACGTGCATTGAACCTGGTTTCATACAACGCATTTTCGAGGGGAGTAATTTTTTCACCCCTGAACTGACTAAGCATGACCGTTTTGAACCACTCATTGAGTCCGCCTTTCATGACAAAACTATTTTTATAGCCCAATCCGGTAACTATTGCCCAGGCACAGTTTGCCGTTTGATCGCCATTCCCATAAAATATCTTTTTGATCTTCTTCTGATTGAAGGTCCCTTCCCACCATGGATTCAGGAGATCTGAAAATGGAATATTTATGGATCCCGGGATGTTGCATTCCTTGAATTGCGCCGTTTCCCGCAGATCAATCAACATAATGGTACTGTCTTCCTTGTTCACCATCCGTGCTACCTGATCCACCGACAAGTAGTTCTCTTCTGATGCCGATTTTGAAAGCAACTCGTCCGATTTTAGTCGAAAGGCGTCTGTAGCATTATATGGCAGGAAGGCGAGAATAATCCCGATTCCTACCAGCAACAGTGAATATTTTATACGTGCATCCATCTGTTTTCGAATTAAAGATCTGAGGTGATATCAGGTCTGCTGAATTTTTTCTCGGCAAGTTCAGCAATCCAGAACATAGCAACCGCTGCTATAATCAGCAGCAGGGTGAAAACGCCTGGTGAAACCCCCAACCATTCATCGATTCTCATGTTGCCTTTGTAATTTTCCATGGCAAATGCCTGGATGAATGGGTACGTTTCCATAAAAAGGAAGGCTCCGACCATTCCTCCCAACAGAAAAATCATGGCATCAATTTTCCCGATTGAAAGTGCGCTGATACTCGTTCCCGGACAATATCCACCCATGATAAAGCCTGCGCCCATAATGATTCCGCCCAGGATGGCTGAATTTACATAATAGGGATTCACAAAAACCAATTTCAGGTTTAACAGGCCGAAGAAACTGAGCAATTGTGAGCCGGCCAGCGCAACAATGGCAGCAGTAAAAAACACTTTTATCACGGTAGTATCATAACCGTAAAACATTCCGGCCAATCTGCGACTGGATGAGAATCCGGCCTGTTCCAGGGCAAAACCAAAGCCAATACCAATGAAAAAGGCGATCAGCATGTTGAGCCACTCCGGGAAATCTGATATGATTGAAATCGGTCCCATAACTTGAAAAATTGAATGACTGATGACTTACTTTATCCTTTTTACTTTACTTGCCCTGAGCTTGTCGAAGGGTCCTTTTTACTTCACTTGCCCTAAGCTTGCGGTCCCTGAGCCTGTCGAAGGGTCGAAGGGTCCTTCTCATATCCACAATTTCCTGAAAAACCATGCAAAAAAGTAGGCCGATCCGAAGATGGCAGCCATGGTTACAAAACCTGCTACAGAAAGGACCGCCATCCCAGAGAGCGCCGCTCCACTGGTGCAACCACGGGCAAGTTGAGCTCCGTACACAAAAAAAAGGCCACCAAGAAAGGCAAACAACAACCGCTTCCTGTTGGATATTTTGGGCGATTTTTCAATTTTGAATTTCAGACGGTGAGAAAGGGCACCTGAAAGAAAACCACCCACAACCATTCCGAAAATTTCGAGTGTCAACCAGTTTCTAAGCGGGTGTTCCCCATTTTGATAATATTTGCTGTAATAGGGAGTATTCATGGCATGCTGCTTGTCTACCGCTCCAACCACAGCCACAACAGTATCTTTTATTCCACCGCTGGCACCAAGGCCCCGTCCTGAAAGAAACATTGCGGCCAAAAGAACCATACCAAGCAGCACTCCGGCAAGGTACGGGTTCATGTATTTGCTTTTTATCATGTGTCGATATATTAAGATTTACTCAGCTTATCTCAAAAGTAACAAATCGACAATATCTCGCATCAACAATCCCTTCAAATATTGTTATTGAAACAATTTCTTGAAAAAAGTACTTTAAATTTGATTATATTTCCCTGCAAGAAAAAAAAATGACTCCTGAAAATTCCCAATCCACCCGCGAATTCCAGCTATTTGTCAAACCGGTCGGCGCCCTGTGCAATCTTGGTTGCGCCTATTGCTATTACCTCGAAAAACAGGATTTGTACACTTGCAGCGAGTCTCAAATGTCGGATGAACTGCTTGAAAGGTACATCATCCAACACCTGGAAACCGCTACGGAAGAACCAGTTCTGTTTTCCTGGCATGGAGGGGAACCAACCCTGGCGGGGATTGAATTCTACAGAAATGCAGTTGAAATACAGAGAAAACACAATCAACACCACAAAAAGATCATCAACGGTATCCAGACAAACGGCATCAACCTCAACGATGAGTGGTGCCGGTTTCTGGCCGATGAAAACTTTCTTGTGGGCATCAGTATAGACGGGCCGGAGGCTGTCCACGACAAATACCGTCAAACGAAATCAGGAGAAACCACCTTTCAAAAAGTGATGAACGTATACCGTTTGCTGAAAAAGTATGAAATAAACTGCGAGATTCTTTGTGTGATCAATGCCTTCAATGTGCATCATCCGCTTGAGATGTATCGCTTCTTCAAATCACTTGATGCAAAGTATATCAGCTTTTTACCGCTCGTCGACCGGGATTTGAATTCGAAAACGGGAGTCACCCCTGACTCGGTTCCTGCAAAGGCATTCGGTGATTTTATGGTTGCGGTATTCGATGAATGGCAGGAACACGATATTGGGAATATCAGGATACAGCTATTGGAAGAGGCCTTGCGCACTGCTTTTCATCAGGATCATACGCTATGCATCTTCAAAAGAACTTGTGGCGGTGTGCCGGTACTGGAACGCAATGGCGATTTTTATTCGTGCGATCATTTTGTCAATCAGGAACATCTTATTGGAAATATCAATCATCTGCATCTGTCCGAATTACTGGATCACCCCAGGCAGGTAGCTTTCGGAGAGGCAAAATTCAACACTTTGCCCAACTACTGCCTGAATTGTGAAGTATTGACGATGTGCCATGGAGAGTGTCCCAAAAACCGGTTCATCCAAAGCCCTGACAGTGAAAAAGGGCTCAATTATCTCTGCGAAGGCTACAGGAAATTCTTAAACCACTGCACTCCTTTTGTAAAGACGATTGCAGATTTATTGGCATCGCAGGATTAACCGATAATGTAATTATTAATTACCAATTTCGTTTGGTTACTATAAAATCCTTTGTGAACCTTAGTGTTTTAGTGCCTTTGTGGCCTCGTTTTCCTGCCACTAAGACACAAAGACATGAAGGTTTCACTAAGAAAAACTGAAGTAGATTTAGCTTTTCAATTTCTCTTTAAAAAAGTCTACAGTCCGCTTCCATGCCAGTTTTGCAGCATCCTCATTGTATCGTTCAGGATTGGTATCATTGTTGAAGGCATGTTTGGTATTTGGATAAGAGAAAAGCTGGTAATCCGTTCCGGCCTCTTTCAACGCTTTTTCAAATTCCTTCACCCCCTGATTGATACGATCATCGTCGCCGGCATAATGGGCCAGCAAGGAGGCCTTAATTTTAGGTACATCTTCGCTCTTCGGGCAGGTTCCGTAATAAGGTACGGCAGCAACTAAATCAGGCGCATTGACAGCTACATTGTTGGTCATGGCGCCACCCCAGCAAAAACCGGTACATCCGACTTTTCCGTTGCTCTGCGGATGAGTTTTCAGATATTTTACCGCGGCAACAAAATTTTTGATGGTTTTCTCTCTGTCTAATTGGCCTATCATTTTGGTTGCCTCATCCACATTATCGGCAGGAGTACCTCCAAGCGGAGAGAGTCCGTCGGGCGCCATGGAGAGAAAGCCTTCCGCTGCCATTCGCCTGCTTACATCCCGGATATGGGGCTGAAGTCCTTTGTTCTCATGGATAACAATCACTGCGGGGTATTTTTTCTTCTTCTTTGGCCGCGCCAGAAAAGCCTTCACGGCACCCGTTTCACCAGGATAACTGATATCCTCTGTAAACAATTCAGCATTGCCTGCAACCGATTCGGCAGCCTGCAAATAGTTCGCTTCGAACAATGGAAGAAATCCGGACACTGCCAATGTTCCACCAAGCAAAAGGGTTGCTTTTTTCATGAAATCGCGTCTTTCCGTTTTACCGTTCAGGTATTCCTGATAAAGATTTCCAAATTTTTCGTTCATTTTACAGAAATTAGTTTTGAGTAGGTGATTTACAAAAAATTGAATAAAAAAAGATCGAAATGTGTTCATCATTTGATTAATTTCAGCATTGGGAAGAGATTTCTGATTTCCTCTTCTGAAGGCTGACTGCCATACTCGCATATTTCAAAAGCTTCCGCGTTTTTTACGCTCTCCCCATGTTCATTGCCATACCACTTCTTTAGACTTTCCCGGACAGTTAAACTGATTGGATTGCTCAACCGTTTAGCAGACAGCCAGGCCAGGCGTTCCTTTTCAGATTTAGGCACCTTGTTTTCATCTCCGTTTGTCCATGGAAGCCATTCAAAAAATTGAGATACATGTGCGGATAAGGCGTACACTTTTTGCTCCTTAACATCGTCAATATCAACGGCAATATCGGGCCTGAACAAAGTTGGATTTCGGAAATTATCCTGAGAGTAGAGAAAAACAGGGTTTTTCTTTAATGGAGGAGTATCCGGCGCAATGTTGGGAACAATAATCATGTAGGCGGCATCCTGAACAAGGATACCTGTATAACGATGATCCGGATGGTAATCATTCGGTCGGTGTGAGATGACAACATCAGCATTCCACTTTCGGATTTCCCTGATAACTTTTAGCCTGTTTTCAAGCGTAGGCAATAGCTCACCATCATGATTATCGATGATTGTGTATTCGATACCCATCCGTTTGGCAGCCTCAAGGGCTTCTGCATGTCTCCTTTTTGCCAATGCACCTCCACCCATCGACTGGTGACCTGCGTCACCGTTTGTCATTGAGACAAATTTCACCGCATGGCCCATCCGGGAAAATTTGATGGCTATGCCGCCCGCATCCAGATCGCAGTCATCGGGGTGAGCTCCAAAAACGATAATTCTCGATAGATGTTCCTGAGCGGTAGTATTCATAACAGTCACCATCAAACAAAGCAGCAGTAAATCCTTAATAGTTTTCATCTGATAATCATTTGTTTATCAATGTCGTTTAGTTAACGTAATTCTTAGTGTTTCCTTTGTGCTTTCCTTTGTGACCTTTGTGGTTAAGCATTTAAATTTCACCACAATCCCGCATATGCGGGACAAAGGTTCTCACGAAGTACACAAGAGGGATATACCCAATAACCTTAACTAAACGACATTGATTTGTTTATCTAAATAAGCAAAACCTTTCTTTTCATTTAGGGGTTATCCTATTGCTTACTAAAATACGAATTATTCCCAGAGATTTAGCAACCTCAATATCCCGGTCTTCAAACTTTTTAAACCCTCCAACCGTTCCCTATCCTACTATGCTAAATATAAATCGTTCTGGAAGTCGCAAAGAAAAAATCACACAGTGAATAGTTTGATATTCAAATATATTATGTAAGTTCATCGCTCAAATTACTAGCTCCGGTTCTGCCTAAACACTAAAAAATCGGAGTCTTGACGCATGGTTGTAGCGTTTATGAACGAGTTACAAGATTTTCAGCAAGAGTGTAATTCCTTCAAGAATGTACACAATAAAGACAACGTCAGGCACACGCAGGCGGAACAAGAGTTAATCAAGAACTTACCTTTCAAAACGATGAAAAAATACATGAACAACAATTTGAAGAACCCAAATCTCTTTTTGTTCTTTGCAATTGTTTCCTCAGCTTTTGTATTGATCTTTGGTGCTGTTTATTCATACAAGATCCAGGATGATTTGCTCAATAATTCCGAGCATTCACGAATAATCGGCGCCCGTGTTGAGAACATCCGTTTTTTTGACGAAGTACTTACCGGTTCTACTTTACTCGCGGCAAGCACCGGTAATGCTCAATGGGAAAAACGATACCGCCTCTATGAGCCAAAACTCGACAGTGCAATTAATGAATTGTTGAGTATGTATCCTTTCCATGCTATCAATCAAACACTGGAAATGACCGATAGCGCTAATATTCAACTCAAAGCATTGGAACATCGAGTTTTTGAATTGGTTCACCTCGGAAAAAGAAACGAAGCCTACGAAATTATAACAGGCAGTGAATACGCCAGACAGAAAGCTATTTATTCAGAAGGGCTTTCTACATTTATCAAACTGCACAAGTTGGAAACCGATCAACTACTAATGCGGTTGCGCAAAGCGGCAACCCATAGTAAATGGGCTTTTGGTCTGGCTATTCTGTTGCTCGCGATCGTTTGGCTGCCTGTTGAACTCTTCTTACGTAGGGGCAGGGCGCAAATGCTTAAACAATATCTGGAACTCGAACTTCAGATAACCGAACGCAGGCTGGCAGAGGCAGAAGTCAAAAGAAGCGAAACCAAGTTTAAAACACTGTTTGAGTCGGCCAACGATGCCATATTTATCATGAATGATAAAACATTCATTGATTGTAATTTCAAAACCGAACAAATTTTTGGATGCTCTAAAAAAGATATTATTGGCCATTCACCCGTTGAATTCTCACCAGAACAACAACCCGATGGGCGTTTATCTCCTGATAAAGCGATGGAAAAAATTAGCGCCGCGTTAAAAGGCGAACCCCAGTTTTTTGAGTGGACCCATTGTCGTTTAGACGGTGCGCTATTCGATGCCGAAGTGGGCCTAAACAGAATAGAACTTGGCGGCCAGATTTTTCTTCAAGCCATCGTAAGAGACATCAGCGAAAGAAAAAAAGCGGAAGAAAAATTAAAAGAAAGTGAAGAAAAATACCGCATTTTAGCTGAGTCCTCACCTGAAATGATTTACCTTATTGATACGAAGGGATATGTTACCTATGTAAATAAAGTTGCTGCCGCTCAATTTCGTGCCCCGGCTCAGGAGCTCATTGGAAAACACCTCAAAGATATTTTCCCACCCGATTTGGCCCAACAGAATTTCGCGAACATCCAACATGTAATTGCAACAAAAAGCAACTTCCAAAACGAAGTTGAAATGGTCTTCCCTACGGGAAACAGATGGATAGATGCACGGTTAACTCCGGTTTTTGATGAGAAAAATCAAGTTATCGGCGTGTTAGGATTATCATATGACATCACTGAACGCAAGAAAGCCGAAGAAAAAATAAATATGCTTGCTCATGCGGTTAAAAATACTGTCGATAGTATAGCTATCACAGATAAGGTTTACAAAATTATTTTTGTTAACGATTCCTTCTGTAAAGTTTATGGCTTCAAAGAAGAAGAAATTCTTGGCCAACCGATAACAGCAATACATTCGGAAAATAATTTACCTGAAGTAAGCCATGATCTGTATTCTTCCATAGCGAAGAAGGAAATGTGGACTGGTGAAGTTCTCAACAGAAGAAAAGATGGAAATGATTTCCCGATTCAACTTTCACTTTCACCATTATTAACTGATAATGGTGAATTGATTGCTGTTGTTGGGATTACAAGAGATATCACCGAGAGCAAGTTTGCGGAAGCAGAAATAAAAAGAACAAATAAAGAGCTAATAAAGCTAAATGCGGAAAAAGACAAGTTTTTCTCCATCATTGCCCACGACCTGAAAACCCCCTTCAACGCTATCGTTGGCTTTAGCGAAATTCTCGATGAACAGGTCAAGGAAAATAACTATCAGGGAATAGAGGAATATACCGGTATCATCCTCCATTCATCTCAACGGGCCATGGATTTACTGATGAACCTGATGGAATGGTCGCGTTCTCAAACCGGAAAGATGGAATTCAATCCCGCGTATTTTCAAATGACAGAGCTCATCAATGAAGTAGAATTTTTATTAGACAATGCTGCCGGACAAAAATCCATTGTCATCACCAACACTTTACCTGACAACATTGCTGTTTATGCTGATAAAAATATGATGAGTGCGGTGTTGAGAAATCTGATTTCAAATGCCATAAAATTTACTCATCCGGGAGGGGAGATCATCATTTCAGCTGAAGAAAAAGAGGGACTAACGGTTTCTGTAATCGACAACGGTATAGGAATACCAAAAGACAGAATTGAACAGTTATTCCGGATCGACGAAAATTACTCAACGAATGGCACCCAAAACGAGAAAGGAACAGGATTGGGGTTAATTCTCTGTAAGGAGTTTATCGAAAAACACGGCGGAAAAATTTGGGTAGAAAGCGAGGAAGGGAAAGGTTCAATATTTTATTTTACGATTCCATAACATATAAATTCCCGGTATTGCATTTAACCAAGAATTTGTGCTTCAAAATAATTCGACTTTAAAAATAGAATACCATAACCCCTTAAGTTTGTTAGCTTCGATCGCTGTGGTTAATTGAAAATCCTTTACTAAAATCGTTATTTGAGGAAAAATTCTTTAACTTTGTTAAAAGATTCTAATATGAGTACTATTGAATTAAGACATGTTATTACGGAATACCTAACTCATATTGATGATGCATCCTTCCTGAATGCCATTAAAACAATTATTGAATCTAAGGTCTCTGAAGGAACTTATATGCTTTCTGACTTCCAGAAAAAAAGAATTGAAGAAGGAAGAGAACAAATCCAAAAGGGTCAGACTATTTCTAATGAATCTCTAAAACATGAGATTGACCAATGGTTAAGTACGAAGTAGAATGGTCAATTGAAGCGAGGTTAGATTTACTTGATATTCTTGATTTCTATTATCAAAGAAACGGGAATGCCAGTTATAGCCGAAAACTTAACTCGAAAATCAATAAAAGCATACAACTTATTATTAAAAATCCAACTATTGGATTACAGACAGATATTGACACAGTCAAAGCACTTGTTAATGGAGACTATCAAATAATCTATGAAATAATTAAAACCACTATTCTGATAGTAATGATTTGGGATTGCAGACGAAATCCGGAAGATAAAATAATCACCTCTCGAACGAAGGAATAATCAACCAGCCACAATAGCTGCTAAATTCAAGCGGGTCAGATGCGTTGATAAGCAAGTTTTTAGTACTTTAACAATAACTTACCGTGGGATAGATGTGCAACTCTGCACTCCTTAGTCGCAATTTAAGAAGCAAAACGTTGTAACCAATTTTTAAAAACCGTCCCATGATAGATTGCAAATTAAAGGATAAGATTTTAAACAAGATTGTATCCGAAAGTCCTGAGATGACTTTCGGATTTGATTCGGAAGATTCGATGGAAATATTTGGTTTTAACCCTGAACTGGTTAGTTCGGTATTGGACTATTTCGAAAGCATTGGACTGATCGATCAGGATAAATTTTTAGAAGGCGAAATAATGCTTGAAATACTAATACCGGCGCATGATTTGGTTGCACATGGCGGATTCACGGCAAAAGAAGAGTTGCTGACCAATAACATAGAAAAGCTTTTGGTTGAGATTGAATCCCTGAAACCACTGTTGCCCGAGAAAGTTGAAACAATGAACTCCATCATCTCCGGCATTACCACCGGTTTAGCTCTTTTCAAACCAAAGAAAAAATAATTTACAGTACAAATTTGAATCCGATGATCCTCGAACATGCAGCCATTTGGACCGATAACCTGGAGCAATTGAAAGAGTTCTATGTTCAATACCTGGATGGGCAGTCCGGTGAAAAATATGTCAATCCGAAAAAGAGCTATGAGAGCTATTTCATATCTTTTGGTCATGGCGCGCGCCTGGAGTTAATGACCAGGCCAAATCTTCCTGACAACCAAAATGATACAATTTCATTACAGCACAAAGGGATCATCCATCTGGCATTTGAGACTGCAACAAAGAAAGAGGTTGATGAAAAAGCCCGTCTGTTTGCATCGAACGGATTCGAAATTCTGGATGGTCCGCGAACCACCGGTGATGGCTATTACGAATTTGTGACATTGGATCCTGATAAGAACAGAATTGAGATAACAACAAGGGTTCAATGAATATTTCGTCCCTACGGGACTTTTGTTTATACCTTCCTAATATTTTCTATAAATATCAGATCCCTAGCGGGATCACAATTGAATATTCCTAACTATATTTGATTAGGAAAATGATTTTTCATCCATACTTGTTCCATACTATTCAACAATAATCAATATACCAAAGAGACAAAATATAATGTGAAAGAATTTAATACCAGATATGGCTGTTCGACAGAGATAAAAAATGTATTGAGATAATAATTATATGAGATTCGCAGTCCTGGAGGGACTAATTATTTATAGAAACATGTATCCATCAATATACAAAATTCCACAGGGATGATATATCTATAGAAAAATGCAATCATGAGATTACGAGTCCCGTAGGGACAAAATATTTATAGAAGAATCCATATGGTGAACCGGAGTCCCGTAGGGATGTAATATATTTAATGTTGTCTGAATAGGCTCACCATCTATAATTACGAGGACGACTGAAAGATTATAAATTATTGATAACATGAATTATAACATCCTTACCCTAATAAATTATCATCCATGAAAAAACTCTTTACTCTTATTTGTTGCTCATTTTTTGCAACTGCTTTGTTCGCACAACCGCAGACAATTGTTCTGAATCAACCCGATCTCAACAGGGGATTATCTGTGATGAAGAGCTTTGCGCAAAGATCTTCCCAAAGCAAGTTTGATACCCTCGATCTTAAGATTCAGGACCTTTCTGATCTGCTTTGGGCCGCAGATGGCGTTAACCGGGCCGATATTGGAAAGCGCACTGCTCCTTCCGCAATGAATTCTCAAGACATTGACGTTTATGTGGTGATGAAAAAAGGAGCCTATCTGTACGATGCGAAGAAACATCAGCTGGATCTGATCACAGCAGGTGACTACAGGCTTCAGGTAGCAGGAAGGCAGGTGAATTTTGCCGGTGCCCCGCTCTACTGCGTACTGGTTTCTGACATTTCGAGGTTTAAAACAGGTGTAGACTCCCTAAAATTGCAATGGGCTGCCATGGATGCCGGTATCGTTTCCCAAAACATAGGAATTTTTTGTGCCGGTACAGGGTTTGCTACTCATCCCCGTGTTACCATGGATCCGCAAAAATTGCGGAAAGTCCTGAAGCTAAAGCCTTCGCAATATTTAATGCTGAATAACCTGGTAGCGTATAAGAAGGACTGAGAGACTGATGGACTAGGAGACAAGGAGACTGGGAGGACTGATTATCATACAAATGGAAACAAAAACGCCTCGTATTTTTAAGTACGGGGCGTTATTTATATAAAACTTGATTTATAATCTTACAATGCGATTATGCCAATGTTTGTCGTAACACCTGTTGTTACTATAATACTGCTTTTTATAACAGGGAGTAATGGCAATGCCGGGGTAACCGTAATCGAGTAGGTTCCTGCGGGAAGTCCCATAAGCATAAAATCACCGGTGGCGGTCACATTAGAGGAGTATGATTGGTCTCCAGAGGTGGCCACTACAGAGGCCAGAATACCTATTGGAGATATTTTCCCCTTGATTGATCCATTGAGTGCAACTTCAACTGTTCTGATCACAGGTTTCAGTTTGTAGGTTCCGCTGCCTTCGAGAACGACTGATTTGTCGACATCAAAATCGAGAAGTACACTGTATTGCACTCCGGCCTCAAGTGTTTGGTGCACCTGCAACTTCAAACCCGATTGCTCAGCGCTTGGCGTACTAAGCGGATATTTCACATTATTGATCATCACTGAGTTGTTTGTACCCAATATAAGCCTTATCTGTTCCACGGAGGCTACCTCCAGGGTACCTGTGGTAATAAGCGTATCCAAACCATTTGAGAAACGCAGCACATTAACAATTCCCGCATGTACATTCAATGTCACTGCTTTGCCGTCAATTCCGGTTACTTCTACACCCTGAAGATCGATATTCACGGCACTGTAGGGACCCGATGCATCGGTCAACCGCACACTGTAAGGGTAAGAGGACGTATTTGATGCCTCTTTTTTACATGAATTCAGATTGAGACCAAGTAGGACAAACAACACGATACTCATTAAAGTATGTATTTTTTTCATCACATTATATTTATTCATTGTGAATGAATTTCCACAACCCGACAAAGGTAGAGGCCGCCAATAGGGTCAGAGTTACATAAAAAAGTAAATAGGTTACATGATTCACATGTTCCCCGGGAGGTTGCTTTTGTGAAAAAACCATTTGAATCCCTCCCACGCTATGCGTCATAGCCATTGAAAGGAGTAAAAAATCAAATGAAGCTTGCAAGCAGCGCTATATTCAACATCGTCACAATAGCGCCGATCAGGTAGAGCACTGCTGCATTGAATCTGCTATTTTTATATTTCCCCATCACCTTTTTGGAGGAGGTGAGGTAGACCTGCACAAAAATCGTGATTGGCAACTGGATGCTTAGCAACATCTGAGAATAGATCAACCCTTTGAAGGGATTTGAAATCAGGAAAATAATGAGCAGCGCTACCACAAAGGAGATGGCAACACCCAGTCGGGAGTGGTTGTCCTTGATATCATAAGGCTCCTGAAATATGCCTGAAAAAATTGACCCAGCCGCCATTCCGGAGGTAATAGTGGAAGCAATTCCGGCAAAAAGCAGTGCTACTGCAAAGACAATCCCCGCATGTGTGCCTAAAAGTGGCGCAAGCAATCCCTGGGCCTGCTGCAATTCGGTCACCTCTGTGCCAACCTTGAAGAATGTAGCAGCCGCCAGCAATATCATTGCACTGTTGATGGCCCAGCCTACCAGCATGGAGATAAGCGTATCGAGAAATTCATAATTGAGCTGCTTTTTGATGGTTTTCTCATCTTGCAGGTTCCACTGCCGGCTCTGGATGATCTCACTGTGCAGGAAAAGGTTGTGCGGCATTACTACTGCTCCCAGCACACTCATGATAATGACCATCGATCCTTTGGGAAAATGAGGTGTTACCCAGGAATGCATCGCGCTGTTCCAGTCGATTTGCACCAAAGAGAGTTCATAAATAAAGGATAGTCCGATCACAGAAACAAAGGCGATGATCCACTTCTCAATCATCCGGTAGCCATTGGTTAAGAGCATGATCATCACGAAAATTACCACCAGCACCGATCCTGCCCGGATTGGTATGTCGAAAAGCATATTCAAAGCAATGGCTCCGCCCAGAATCTCTGCCAGGGAGGTTGAGATGGAAGCCAGCACCGCTGAAGTCAGAATGGGTTTTGAAAAAGCCGGCTTGATGAATTTAGTTGTTGCTTCAGAAAGACAAAGTCCGGTAGCTATCCCAAGATGCGCTACATTGTGCTGAAGCATGATGAGCATGATGGTCGAAAAAGTCACCATCCAGAGCAACAAATACCCAAAATTGGCTCCGGCAGCAAGATTGGAGGCCCAGTTTCCCGGATCGATAAAACCAACTGTCACCAAAAGCCCGGGACCAAGATATTTAAGGATCTCCAACCCGCCAAACTTTGGCCGGTAGTCTTTCCGGTCGATGTTGTCTAAAAAGCCAGTAGTTTTCTTGCTCATCAAGCAAAGATAATAAGTTAATATTTACATTTGTAAGCCTTTCACCTCTGCTATCTTTGCGTTTTCTCTTTGCGTGTTTTGCGTGAAGAAAAAATGTTCATGCAAAGTGCACAGAGTAAAATCGCAAAGAATCACGCAAAGAAGTTGCTTAGTTTCACCTTACATTTAAGTACCTGAAAAATGAAATCTTCCTTCAAGCTTCTACCTATCCTGCTTGCGCTCTTCTGTTTTGGTTTCAAAACCGATCCTACCGACCAAAAGAGCTTAGCCCCAAACGATAGCTCTAACCACAAAATAGTAATATATCAGGTATTTACCAGACTTTTCGGAAATACCAATACCACCAACAAACCATGGGGCACCATCGAAGAGAATGGAGTCGGCAAGTTTAAGGATTTTACTTCAAAAGCCCTAAAAGAGATTAAAGAACTGGGAGTTACGCACATTTGGTACACTGGGATCCTGCATCACGATGTAATCAGGGATTATACCGCTTACGGCATTTCCAACGATGACCCCGAGGTGGTCAAAGGTCGTGCGGGTTCACCCTATGCCGTTAAGGATTATTACAGCGTAGATCCTGATCTTGCCGTTGACCCTGCCAAAAGAATGGAGGAGTTTCGGACCCTTCTTCAGCGTACCCATGATCAAGGATTAAAGGTCATTATAGATATTGTTCCCAACCATGTAGCCCGCAATTACCACTCCGTTACGAAGATGGCCGGAGTAAAAGACTTTGGTGAGACCGACGACAAAAGTGTCACCTATGCACGTGACAACAACTTTTACTACCTACCGGGAGAATCATTTAAAGTGCCGGTTTTAACAGAAAAGCCACTTGGTGGTTCACCAAATCCCATGGTGGATGGAAGATTTGATGAAAACCCTGCCAAATGGACCGGAAACGGATCAAGAATGGCACAACCCAAAGCAGATGACTGGTATGAAACTGTCAAAATAAATTATGGCGTTAGGCCTGATGGGACAAATGATTTCGAATCGCTGCCCCATGGCTATGACGATAAACCCGCCCTTGCCCATTACGCCTTTTGGCAAGGTAAATCAGTTCCGGATAGTTGGTTGAAATTCAGGGATATCTGCCTGTTTTGGCTCAAAAAAGGGGTAGATGGTTTCAGGTTCGACATTGCCGAAATGGTACCTGTTGAGTTTTGGAGCTACCTGAACAGCGCCATCAAAAAGGAGTATCCAAAAACCATTCTGGTAGCAGAAGTGTACAATCCATCACTCGTCCAATCTTTCATTCATGTAGGGAAAATGGATTATCTCTACGATAAGGTCGCTTTTTACGATACGCTGAAAAAAATAATACAGGGGAAAGCTCCTGCCGACCGGTTGGTCAAAGTCCAGTCAAACCTGGCCGATGTCGAACATCACATGATGCATTTTCTGGAAAACCACGACGAACAAAGACTTGCAAGTCCCGAGTTTGCGGGCAGCGCAGCCAAAGGAAAACCGGCCATGGTGGTATCTGCCACCATTAGCACCTCTCCCACCCTGCTTTATTTCGGTCAGGAGGTTGGTGAGAAGGGTGCAGAGAATGCCGGATTCGGAAAACCATCCCGAACCTCCATTTTCGATTACATCGGTGTTCCTGCACACCAGCGCTGGATGAACGGTGGAGCCTTCGATGGAGGCAAACTTTCGAAAGAGGAGAAATCTCTTCGTGCCTTTTACAAGCGGTTGCTCAATTTCACTATTACTTCCCCTGCATTAATGGGGCAATACCAGGAATTACAAACCTGCAACAGGGAAAAATCTGTTGGTTATTCCGACAAAATATTTTCCTTTGCCCGCTGGAGCCTAAACCAAAAATTGGTGATAGTGGCTGGATTTGATGCAGACCACCCGAATACATTTGACCTTCTTTTGCCGATCGACCTCATCCGTCAGTGGAACCTGAAAGATGGAACCTATACACTGACTGACCATCTGAACAATAACAACAACTATCTGCTTCTGGTAGAGAAACAGACCGGCAATATTAAGCTAAACCTGAAGCCGCTGGAATCAGTGATTTTGGAGGTGATGGGGAAGAAGGACTGAGGGACCGGAATCCTGGTAATCGGAGACCAACTCCTCAACATTACGGCACACCACAACCTGATGGAGGATTTCGAGTCACCGGTACGCACCATCGGCCATATTTACGATGGCAAAGAGGTGGTGAATCGCCACACCTGTGATGTCAAAGAGCGCAATCTGACAGCCTTTAACATCGACTATCTGATGATGGGAGTTGGAGGAGATGACAGCTGGGGTGCCAGGACTCACCCCGAATATACCATCCCGGCAAAAAATTACGAATATGCCTTCAGGATCGTTCCAATACAGAAAAATGATGATCCTGATAAGTTAGGCAGAGTAAAGATTCAAAATAAATAAGCCATTCCTGGCATTATTTATCAACCGTTAGTTGTTCATTACTGAGGGGGCGATCGTAAGAAATCGCTCCCTTATTTCTTTATATTTGTGCAAACTCAATTAAGAATGGTTCAAGGTTATTCTGAAGATTCGATACGTACGCTCGACTGGAAAGAGCACATCAGAAAACGTCCGGGGATGTATATTGGCAAACTCGGAGACGGCTCAGCTGCCGACGATGGTATCTATGTCCTACTCAAAGAGGTGATAGACAATTCGGTCGATGAGTTCATGATGGGCAATGGTAAGAAGATCGATATTCACGTTTCAGATCAGAGGATTTCGGTCCGTGACTTTGGCCGTGGTATTCCTCTGGGCAAGCTGATGGATGTGGCTGCCAGGATGAATACCGGTGCAAAATATGATTCCAAAGCCTTCAAAAAATCAGTTGGTCTCAATGGTGTCGGTATCAAAGCGGTTAATGCACTCTCTACCGCCTTCTCCATAAGATCTGTTCGCGATGGGAAAATCAAGGTGATCGATTTCTCCAAAGGGGATGTTGTCGTCGAAAATGATGAACTTCCAACCGATGAACCAAACGGCACTACAGTCGTATTCACACCCGACGAGGATATTTTCAAAACCTACCACTACATCGATGAGTATGTGGTAGCCATGTTGAAAAACTACACCTACCTCAACGCCGGGTTGATTATCAACTACAACGGAGAAAAATACATCTCTAAAAATGGACTCTACGACCTGCTGAATGAAAATATCGGACAGGAACCGCTCTACCCCATCATTCACCTGAAGGGCGAGGACATCGAAAGTGCCATTACACACGGCAACCAATACGGTGAAGATTACTATTCCTTTGTCAACGGTCAACATACCGTTCAGGGAGGTACGCACCTGGCCGCGTTCAGGGAAGCGCTGATCAAGACCGTTCGTGATTTTTACAAAAAAGAGTTCGATGCTTCGGATATCAGGGCCTCCATCGTGGCGGCCATCAGCATCAAAGTGGAAGAACCGGTGTTTGAATCACAGACCAAAACCAAACTGGGATCGAGGGATATTTCGCCGGATGGCATGTCGGTACGTAACTTTGTGATGAACTTCATCCAAAAAGAGCTTGGAAATTACCTCCACAAAAACCCGCAGACGGCCGATGTGCTGTTGCGGAGAATCCAGGAGTCGGAAAGAGAACGCAAAGCAATATCCGGCATACAAAAACTGGCCAAGCAACGTGCGAAGAAGGTAAGTCTTCACAATAAAAAACTGAGAGACTGCAGGTTGCATTACAATACACCGCACGAAAACAAAGACAACAGCTCCATCTTCATCACCGAAGGCGACTCGGCCAGCGGCTCCATCACCAAATCAAGGGATGTTAATACCCAGGCTGTTTTCAGTCTGCGTGGCAAGCCGCTGAATTCATACGGACTTACCAAGAAGATAGTGTACGAGAATGAGGAGTTTAACCTCCTGCAGGCAGCCCTGAACATTGAGGAGGGTATCGATGAGCTTCGTTACAACAAAGTGATCATTGCGACGGATGCCGACGTGGATGGAATGCACATCCGGTTGTTATTGATTACCTTCTTTCTGCAATTTTTCCCGGAACTGATCCGCAGAGGCCATTTGTACATCCTGCAAACTCCGCTCTTCCGGGTACGGAATAAGAAAAGAACCGAATACTGTTATTCCGAACAGGAAAGGGATGCGGCGGTCAAGGTGCTCATAACAGGCGTGGAGATTACCAGGTTCAAAGGGTTGGGAGAGATATCCCCCGATGAATTCAAGAATTTTATCGGAGATCAGATCCGTCTCGATCCGGTCATCCTGAACAAAAATGAATCGATCGTCGAAATGCTGGAATTCTACATGGGCAAGAATACGCCTGACAGACAGGATTTTATCATTGAAAATTTGCATGTGGAGAAGGATGAGATCTAGATTAGTGGTTATGAAAAATATTACACAGAGGAAGAAAGAGGCAACACAGAGTTACACAGAGGAAAATAGTTTTTCCTCTGTGTAACTCTGTGACTTCTCTGTGAAACTCTGTGTAAAAATTTAAACGAAGAAAATTACATTAATGGATAACGTAGGAGACCTTTTACCCGATGACCTGCTGCCGGAGCTAAATGAGCAGGGGGAAAAGAAAGAGCTGCACCACATCATCTACCTTTCGTCGATGTACCAGAACTGGTTTCTCGATTATGCCTCCTATGTCATTCTCGAGCGTGCCGTTCCTTACGTCAATGATGGATTGAAGCCGGTACAGCGCAGGATTCTCCATGCCATGAGACAGATGGATGACGGCCGCTATACCAAGGTCGCCAACATCATCGGACAAACCATGATGTACCATCCCCACGGGGATGCCTCCATCGGCGATGCACTGGTACAACTGGGTCAGAAAGATCTGCTTATCGATTGCCAGGGAAACTGGGGAAACATCCATACAGGCGACGGTGCGGCTGCTCCGCGGTACATCGAAGCCCGGCTCTCGAAGTTTGCCCTTGAGGTCCTTTTCAATCCAAAAACCACCAAGTGGCAGCAATCCTACGATGGAAGAAACAGGGAACCTGTAACTTTACCCGCAAAATTCCCACTGCTGCTGGCCCAGGGCGTAGAAGGAATCGCGGTAGGTCTTGCCTCCAAGATCCTGCCTCACAATTTTCTGGAACTGATCGATGCCTCTATTTCCCACTTGAAGAATGAGCCGTTTGAACTGTTCCCCGACTTTCCTACCGGGGGATTTCTCGATGTATCAAAATACAACGACGGATTGCGTGGCGGAGCCATTAAGATCAGGGCGAAAATCGCAAAACTCGACAACAAGACACTGGTTATCACAGAAATACCATTTGGAAAGACCACCTCATCAGTGATCGAAACGATCATCAAGGCCTTCGAAAAGGGAAAAATTAAAATCCGGAAAATTGACGACAACACCGCTGCCAATGTGGAAATTCTCGTCCACCTGCTTCCGGGTACGAGTTCAGACAAGACCATCGACGCGCTGTATGCTTTCACCGATTGTGAGGTATCCGTCTCGCCAAACTCCTGCATCATAGAGGACGACAAACCTCACTTCATGCCAATCAGCGAAATCCTCAAAAGGTCGGTCAGCAACACGGTTGATTTGTTGAAGCTGGAGTTGGAGATTCACAAAAGCGAGCTGGAAGAGCAATGGCACTTCTCCTCTCTCGAGAAAATATTCATTGAGGAACGAATTTACAAGGATAAGGCTTTTGAAGACTCCGGTAACATGGATGAAGCAGTCGCGCACATTGATAAAAGGCTGGATCCCTGGAAATCCATATTTAAAAGGGTCATCACCAAAGAGGATATCCTCAAATTGATGGAGATCAGAATGGGCCGGATTCTAAAATTCAACACGGTCAAGGCAGATGAGCTAATTCTCGCTATAGAAAATGAGATTGCCGAAACAGAACATCACATCCAAAACATCATCCCTTACTCCATTGCCTGGTACGAAAAACTAAAAACAAAGTTTGGCAAAGGTCGCGAACGGAAAAGCGAGATAAGGAATTTCGAGAATATCGAAGCCACCAAAGTAGTGGTTGCCAACGAGAAATTGTACATCGACAGGGAAGAAGGATTTGTCGGGACTGCCCTTAAAAAAGCAGAATATATCTGCGATTGCTCTGATATAGATGACATTATCGTCTTCAGAAAGGATGGCACCTACTTTATTTCAAAGGTTTCCGACAAGGCTTTCATTGGAAAAAATGTGCTGCATGTGGCAGTATTTGAGAAGAACAACGACCGTACCATCTACAACCTGGTTTACAGGGATGGCAAAGGCGGAAACAATTATATGAAACGTTTTGCGGTGACAGGAGTGACCCGCGACAAGGAGTACAACATGACCCTTGGAACAGAGGGGTCCCGCATACTCTATTTCAGCGCCAACCCTAACGGGGAAGCTGAAGTATTGCGCATTACCTTCAAACCACGACCGAAACTGAAGAAACTGATCGATGAGGTCAATATGGCTGAACTGGCTATCAAAGGCCGTGCATCCATGGGAAACCTGGTTTCCAAAAACGAGATTCACAAAATTACCCTTAAGGAAAAGGGCATGTCGACCCTCGGCGGACGAAAAATTTGGTTCGACGAGGATGTGCTGAGGCTCAATGCCGACGGACGTGGGTTGTACCTTGGAGAATATACTGGAGATGACAAGATTCTCGTGGTCGACAAGGAGGGATTTTTCCATCTTTTCACCTATGATCTGGAGAACCATTTCGAAAAGAACATGCTTTCCATTTCCAAATTCGATCCGGATCAGATTGCCTCCGTGATCTATTATGATGCTGAACAAAATTTCTATTACCTGAAAAGATTCAACATAGAACCGAATGCCGGGAAACAGTGCAGGTTTATCGGAGAGTTCCCTGACAACAAACTGACCAGCATCACCTGGGAGAAATATCCGCAGCTTGAAGTGGAATTTGGCGGTGCACACGAAGATCGGGAGAAAGAGATCATCGATGTTTCAGAATTTATCGCTGTCAAATCCTACAAGGCAAAAGGAAAACGAATCTCGACTTTTGAGATAAAAAATATTGTTGAAGTTGAAGCACTCATCAGGGAAGAGGAGGAAGAGAGTGAGGAAAAAGAGGAAGAAGGAACCGATATCCAGGAGCAACCCGCTGCAAATCAGGAAGAGATTGAATTGATCGACGATGTCCCATTTGAAATTATCAGACCCGGCAAGGATGGTGAACCGGATCAGATGACCATAATCTTTGAGTAATGAGAATTTTTCTGACCGGTTACATGGGATGTGGTAAATCGACCATCGGACGAAAAGTTGCCGTGCTCATGGGAACGAATTTCATTGATCTTGATAAATACATCGAAGAGCGAAATTTCAAATCAGTTCCCGACATTTTTGCCCAGGAAGGTGAAGCTGCCTTTCGCGAAAAGGAGCGTCAGGCCCTGCACGAGGTCGCTCAATTTGAAGACATCATCATCGGTACCGGAGGTGGAGCCCCCTGCTTTTTTGATAACATGAAACAGATGAATGAGGCTGGAATAACCATTTACCTTGCTCCCGACAATGAAATCCTTGCGTGCAGATTACTCAAATCCAAGACCGAACGTCCACTGATTGCAGGGAAGAGCAAGGAGGAGTTGATGCAGTTTATAGAGACGGCTTTGGCAAAAAGAGCTCCGTTTTACGAACAATCCAAAATTGTAATCAGGGGAATAAATGATATACAACCCGAGGAAGTTATGAAGTTGATCCAGGAATATCTGAAAACAGTTCATTAATCAAACCGCAGCGCCCTGTCAGGTGAGATTCTTGACACATACCAGGAGGGAACTACCAGCATCAAGAGCGTTACCACCAAAGTTCCGGCATTCAGCATCAAAAGATGAATGATTTTGAAATTAACTGGCACATATTCAAGGTAATAAGAGGTTGGATCCAGATGAAAGATGTGAAAATAGGATTGAAGCAGACAAAAACCAATGCCTGCAATGTTTCCCCACAACATTCCACGTCCGATTAAAAAGAAGGAGAGATAAAGAAAAACCTTCCTGATACTATAATTGTTGCTTCCCATTGCTTTGAGGGTCCCGATCATGGAGGTTCGTTCCAGAATAAGTATCAGTAATCCTGAGACCATGTTAAAACCTGCCACCAATATGATCAAGGTCAGTATAATCCACACATTCATATCGAGCAGATTAAGCCAGTCAAAAATCTGCGGATACTTGGTGGTGATGCTCACCGGCCGCATCAATACCGAATCCTGTTCAGCATAATGTACAGTAAGACCTTTCACCTTTTTCGTCATTTCATCCAGCTGGTCAAAATTATTGATAGAGATCTCAAATCCGCTGATCTCATCGGGTCGCCAGCCATTTAACTTTCTGACCTGCTGAATGTCTGCAAGTACAAAAAGTCGGTCAAACTCCTCCAGGCTGGACTGATAGATCCCAGAAACCGTAAATTTCCGCATCCGCTGGTCTGTCGCATTGTCGTTGAGAAAGTAGCAATAGACCGGATCGCCCACCTTCAATTTCATCAACGAAGCCACCTGTTTGGAAATCAGCACTTTGTCTGTAGGGATACTATCATTGACAGCAAAAATCGATCCCGCTACAAGATTTTCCTTAAAAAAGCTCCAGTCGTAATCGGCTCCCACGCCCTTCAGAACCATCCCCATCATCTCTTCATTTGTCTTGATGATGCCGGGTTTTGTGGCGAATACCTCCACATGTTTGATCCCTTCTAGACTTGTCAAATGTTTCAGCCACAACTGGTTCTTGCTGACTGGTACCGTTTCGAACGAGGAGTTTGAGTCGAAATTTACGAGCTGAATATGCGAGCCAAAACCAATAACCTTGTCGCGGATTTCTTTCTTAAAACCTGTCACAACTGCTACAGACAAGATCATAATCATTACCCCGAATGCGATCCCGAAGAGGGCGAAAGAGATGATCGAACGTGAAAACTTTCTTTTGTTTTCACGTTCTGAAAAGATCCTTCTGGCAATGAAAAGTTCGAAATTAAAGTTTGACACAAGCCTTTGTTTGGCGTAAAAGTAACCAAAATATCTGTGTCGAATTGCTCCTTTTTAATACCTTTGACATGAATGCAGGTTAATTTTTAATTTGTAATTTTTCAAAATGCAGGTAAGAGCTAAAAAAGGACTTGGACAACATTTTCTTCGGGATCATCAGATTGCTGCTGATATTGTCGATGCCCTGGTTATGGGCGATCGCCACAAGGTTTTGGAGGTTGGTCCGGGAATGGGCGTTCTTACCCGTTTTCTGTTACAAAAGACCAATATTGAGACAACCGTTGTGGAGATCGACCGTGAATCTGTAAGTTACCTCAAAGCTTATCTACCCGAACTGGAGGGACATATTCTGGAAGGTGACTTTCTGCAAATGGATTTAAGGGCCAACTATTCCACTACCCCATTTTCGCTGATTGGAAATTTTCCCTACAACATCTCTTCTCAGATCTTATTCAAAGTACTGGACAACAAAGAGTTGATTCCGGAAGTAGTCGGCATGCTTCAGAAAGAGGTGGCCGAACGCATCTGTCATGGACCGGGAAGCAAAACCTACGGCATTTTGAGTGTACTTCTCCAGGCCTGGTACAAGGTTGAATACCTTTTCACAGTGAACGAAGATGTTTTCGATCCACCGCCGAAAGTAAAATCAGCGGTAATCCGTCTTACAGCCAATGGCAGAACCAATTTGGGTTGTAATGAAAAGCTTTTTAAATCCGTTGTCAAACAAGCTTTTAACCAACGAAGGAAGATGCTGCGAAACAGCATCAAAAGCTTCACGCCCCGCTATGACGAACTGAATGCCCACACCCTGACCCGTCGGCCCGAACAACTCTCTGTGGAAGAGTTCATCCATCTCACCAATGAGATTGAGAAGTTGTTATGAGTTATGACGCTGCAATCCGGATTAGGACATTATAATTAAATTGAAAATACGGCTGTTATAACGATAGAAGCAATTATCACAATAAAAATTAATATCGCAATTACAATTAACTTGATTTGATTCTCAACTTTGGCCAAATCTCATAACTCATAACTTATAACTCATAACTTTTTCAAACACTATTCATTGCCGTAACCGGATCCAGTCTGGCAGCAGATCGGGCTGGCACCAAACCTGCAATCAAACCAATGGAAATACTGATAATCAATCCGGTGGCAATATTCCCTGCTGTCAGCACAAATTCAAAATCAAGACTTTCTTTGGCTATGTAAGTGCCAATATAGATGAGCATTAAGCCGATCAGACCTCCAATTAGTGACAGAACGGTGGCTTCAAACAGAAATTCCAGCATGATAAACCGGTTTTTAGCCCCCATTGCTTTCTGAATTCCTATAATTTTGGTACGTTCCTTGACAGAAACAAACATGATATTGGCAATTCCAAAACCGCCCACGAGAATGGAAAATCCACCAATGATCCATCCAGCAATATTTAAAACTTTAAAGACGCCTTCCAGCTGACCAGAAATCAGACTAACCTCGTTCAGTGCAAAATCATTTTCTTCTGAAGGTTTAATTCTGTGAATGGATCTCATGATTCCTTCCAACTCCTCCGTTAGCCTTGCAGCAACTATTTCATTCTTTCCTTTAACAATAATACTCTGACCTGCGTCCATATTGGGATCCACCATACGGTGGGCAAATTTGACAGGGATAAGTACCCTGTTGTCCATGCTGGTACCGAACATATCTTCCCCCATTTTTTCGAAAACGCCAACAATTAATATGGTAAATCCCTGTATTTTTACACTTCTTCCGACAGCAGTACTACCCGGAAAGAGTTGGGCAGCCAGTTCGGAACCCATCATGCCAAGGTTGTTGAAACCATCCAGCTCTTCTTCTGACATAGGTCTGCCAAAAGATATTTTTAATCCCCATGTCTCTATCAATCCGGAGGACCCCCCAAGTATGGTTACATTTTCAGCTTTGTTGGTGCCAAATTGAACAGTCCGGTTAAAGCCCTGGAAAAAGACCACATTCTGCGACAGTTTTGATCTCCTTTTGATTTCAACTGTTTCACTGAATTTGGGAACCGGTCGGTTCAGGTATTTCCACCAGGGATAATCCGTTTCGCCCGGAGGTGGGGCCCAGGGCCATTTCTGAACATAAACCACATTGCTGCCCAGTTTTTCCATGCTGTTTCGAATCGTCCTCTCAAGGGAATCGATTATAGTAAAGACTGATATGATACAAAAAATACCGATTGTAATACCCAAAAGTGAGAGAAATGTCCTGAGTTGATTTACAACCAAAGAGTTGTACGCAAAACGAAAACTTTCCAGAAACAGCCTTATAAATAACATACGTTGGTTGATTTCACCCGAAAGTTAAAACATTTTTTATTACTTTTGTGGAAAATTTTTAAGGAATTAAGAATGAGTAATTTAAAAAATATAAAGTCTGCTTTAATATCGGTATACTACAAAGACGAATTGGGGGAGATCGTTGAAAAATTGAATAAATCCGGGGTAAAGCTCTACTCAACCGGAGGAACAAAACAATTTATTGAAGAGCTGAAAATTCCGGTCACAGCAGTTGAGGAATTAACCGGATATCCATCCATCCTGGGCGGCAGGGTCAAGACACTTCATCCCAAAGTTTTTGGCGGAATTTTGGCCCGCAGGGAAAACGAAGGGGACAAATCGCAGCTATTGGAGTATGCCATTCCCGAGATTGATCTGGTAATTGTCGACCTCTACCCATTCGAAGCAACAGTCAAATCAGGTGCCCCGGATGTGGATATTGTTGAGAAGATAGATATTGGCGGAATCTCCCTTATCAGGGCAGCTGCAAAAAATCACAAAGATGTCTTAATTGTTTCTCATCAGGGACAATACGGTAAATTATTGGAACTTCTTAATCAACAAGCTTGTGCTACCTCCCTGGCCGACCGCAGGCAATTTGCTGCGGAGGCGTTCGCAACTTCTTCCCATTACGACACTTCTATCTTCAAATATTTTGCAGGCGAAACGAGCGACAATTTCCGCGAAAGTTATAACCTGGCAAAACCACTCAGATATGGTGAAAATCCTCACCAAAAGGGAGTTTTCTTTGGCGACTTCGAAGCAATGTTTGAACAGCTTCAGGGGAAGGAGATTTCCTACAATAACCTGTTGGACATCGACGCTGCCGTGAACCTGATTGACGAGTTTACCGAGACAACCTTTGCCATTCTGAAACACAACAATGCCTGTGGTTGTGCCTCGCGCAACAATGTTACGGAGGCGTTTCACGCTGCCCTTGCGGGTGATCCGGTTTCTGCTTACGGTGGAATTTTTGTTACCAACAAGGACGTTGATGGCGCCACAGCCGAAGAGGCAGCGAAAATATTCTTTGAAGTGATCATTGCACCAAAATATTCTCAGGAAGCCCTGGAAATTTTCCAAGGGAAGAAGAATCTGATCGTTTTGGTAAGAAAGCCAGAAAATACTCAACCTCAGCAATATAGAACCGTATTAAATGGAGTAATAGTTCAGGACCGTGATTCTAAAAGGGAGACTGAAGCCGATCTTAAGTCGGTCACAATCACTTCTCCAAAAAAAGAGGAAATTTCTGATCTTTTGTTTGCCAATCGTTTGGTTAAACAGTCAAAATCTAATACCATTGTACTGGCAAAGGGGAAACAACTGCTTGCAAGTGGAGTTGGTCAGACATCAAGGGTCGATGCATTGAGACAGGCCATCGATAAGGCAAAATCTTTCCATTTTGAACTTAAAGGCGCTGTAATGTCATCTGACGCATTCTTTCCTTTTCCAGACTGTGTTGAAATTGCTCACAACGAAGGAATTACTTCAGTTATTCAGCCAGGAGGATCAATAAGGGACAAGTTATCTGTTGAGTTCTGCAACAACCATCAAATGTCGATGGTGACAACAGGATTCAGACATTTTAAACATTAAAATAAATAAATAATATATGAGTTTCTTTTCATTTCTGACACAAGAGATTGCGATTGACCTCGGTACGGCCAACACGATCATCATCTACAACGGAAAAGTTGTGGTGGATGAGCCATCGGTCGTAACCATCGACACCAAAACAGAGAAGCTGGTTGCCATCGGCGAAAAAGCACGCCAGATGCAGGGTAAAACGCACTCAAACCTTAAAACCATCCGCCCTTTGCGTGATGGCGTTATTGCAGATTTTAATGCTGCAGAGCAGATGATCCGCGGAATGATCAAGATGATCAATCCTAAAAAAAGATTTTTTGCTCCGGCTCTTAAAATGGTCATCTGTATCCCGTCAGGATCCACGGAAGTTGAAATCCGTGCCGTACGAGACTCAGCTGAACATGCAGGAGGACGGGATGTTTACATGATTTACGAGCCCATGGCTGCCGCCATCGGAATCGGTCTCGATGTGGAAGCTCCGGAAGGAAACATGGTAGTCGACATCGGTGGAGGTACTACCGAAATTGCCGTTATCTCGCTGGGAGGGATCGTTACCAACAAATCCATCCGGATTGCAGGTGATGATCTGACTGCCGATATTATGGAACACATGCGTCACCAGCACAATGTCAAAATTGGCGAAAGAACTGCGGAAGAGATCAAGATCGTGGTCGGCTCCGCCATGACTGAACTGGACGATCCACCGGCAGACATGATTGTAAAGGGTCCGAACCAGATGACAGCCATGCCTATCGACGTTCACGTTACCTACACCGAAATTGCCCACTGTCTGGATAAATCAATTTCAAAAATTGAGACTGCAATTACCAACGCCCTTGAACATACTCCACCTGAACTCTATGCCGATATTTACAAGAGAGGTATCTGGCTTGCCGGTGGTGGAGCTTTGCTGCGTGGACTGGACAAAAGGCTGTATGAGAAGTTTAACATCCCGTTCAGGATTGCAGAAGATCCGTTGCGCGCTGTAGCCCGTGGTACCGGTGTGGCACTCAAAAACGTGGATAAATTCTCTTTCTTGCTCCGATAATTGTATTTCTACCATAGAGCCATTTGTAATTAAAATATGAGGAATCTTTTCAGGTTAATCCTAAGATATCATTACATATTCCTTTTTTTAATTTTAGAAATATTCTCGCTTTCCATGGTTGTTTCTTACAACAACTACCAGCAAGCTAAGTTTCTAACATCCAGCAATGGTATAAGTGGTTACTTTTTCGAGAACTTTATCGGTGTGTTCCAGGTTTTCGACCTCAAAAAAGCGAATACGGAACTGGCTGAAGAGAATGCACAGTTGCGCACTGCACTTCAGCACTATCAGCTCAGGGGAACAAACAATTCCCGCCAGAGCTATTTGAGTGAGCGCAATCCCCTGATTGCGATGACGCGTGATTCGCTGAATAAAATTGTCTACTTCTTCACCACAGCGCGGGTAATCAACAACTCTATCAATCAACGGCACAATTTTCTAACCCTCAACAAAGGACGTATTCAGGGAGTTAAACCCGATATGGGTGTGGTCTCTGCAGGAAGGGTAGTCGGTTTGGTAACCAATGTTGGCGATAATTACAGCACCGTGATATCTATTTTGAATGAAAGATGGAAGCTGAGTGCGAAAATCAAACGCAACGACTTCTTTGGATCGCTCTCCTGGAATGGCAAGGATTACCGCAAAGTTCAGCTAAATGAAATTCCATACCATGTTCCGGTCCAGAATGGAGATACTGTCGTCACAACCGGATTCTCCTCCAGCTTCCCTGAAGGTCTGGAAATTGGGATAGTTTCAGAATTTACCCTTGGATCGGGCAGCAATTTTTACAAGATTGACATCGACCTGGCTGTGGATTTCAAAAGCATTGTTCAGGTAGCTCTGGTCGAAAACAGGCAATTAAAAGAGATCAATAAACTTGAATCATTGAACAACGATGGTAAATAACCTGCTTAAATATTCACTGATTTTTGTTGTTTCAGTCTTACTTCAAGTACTGATTTTCAATCATATACTGATATTTAGAATGATCTCACCATTCTTCTATCTTATTTTCCTGCTTTTGCTGCCTTATGATACGCCCCGCGCTTTGTTGATATTCCTTGGATTTATTTTAGGTCTTTCTGTCGATGCCTTCACCAATACGCTTGGAGTCCACGTGGCCGTTTGTGTAGTCATTGGCTTTGTCAGACCAGTGATTCTAAATGAAATTTCAACCCGCGAAACACGGGAGTCAGTTTCGGCTCCAAGAATCTCAACCATGAGTCTGAACTGGTTCATTAGTTACACCGCCATTTTTGTTGCCATCCATCACCTCCTGCTGTTTATGCTAGAGGCCTTTACTTTTCAGGGATTCTTTTTCACTTTGGCAAGAGCCATCCTGAGCGGGATTTTGTCTATTGCGCTGATTGTTATCAGTCAGTTTATATTCTTCCGCAAGTAAATCCCAAAAATTAATTTTGAACGACAAGTATTTGACTTTGATGCTAGAATATTGACGAGAATATCTTTACTTTAGCTTTGCGCTGTTGGTTACCTGTTTCTGCCGTGTAGAGACGAAATTATTTTTTGTAACTAACTGACTTACAACGTATAAATTTTCGTCTAACGGAAAATTAAAGAAATAGTGGATACCTATACCAAACGACAATATTTGCTGATAGGCATATTTTGCCTGGCTTCCGTGGCCATGATCTTCCGGCTGTTTTATATTCAGGTTATCGACCCTTCCTACAAGATTTCAGCAGATAACAACGTTTTGCGCAGGCAAATAAATTATCCTGCCAGGGGATTGGTATATGACCGTAACCACAAGTTGATTGTTTACAATCAGGCGGCTTACGATGTTTTGGTTACTCCCAGGGAGATGAAGGCTTTTGATACCCTCTCTTTTTGCAGGATCGCGGGTGTTGATAAGGCAGAACTGGTGAGCGAAATCAAAAAAGCCAGAAGTTATTCCAAGTGGAAACCTTCTGCAATTGTCAAGCAACTCTCAGCCCATCGATATGCAGCCTTACAGGAGCAGCTTTTCAAATATCCTGGTTTTTATATTCAGGCACGTACATTAAGACAATATCCAGCTATGATTGCCTCTCACATTCTTGGGTTTGTTGGTGAGGTCGATCAGAAGAAAGTCGATGAAGACAGGTACTACGAAAGTGGCGACTACATTGGGAAATCAGGTATTGAACAAGCATACGAAAATGAGCTTCGGGGGGTTAAGGGGATCTCCTACATGATGGTCGATGTGCACAACCGTGTCAAAGGATCTTTTGAGGGAGGAAAGCTGGATACAGCCGCCGTAATCGGGAAAAACCTTATCTCCGGGCTTCATGCTGATCTTCAAGCCTATGGGGAGCGGCTGCTTGCCGGAAAAGTGGGAAGTATTGTAGCGATTGAACCATCTACTGGGGAAATTATGATTATGGCAAGTTCTCCAACTTTTGATCCGGGCGCGTTTGTTGGTCGGGAAAGAACAAAGAACTATATCACCTTGTTCAATGATCCACTGAAACCAATGCTTAACAGGGCTATCACCTCCTCCTACCCTCCCGGTTCGACCTTTAAACTTGCCGATGCCATCATCGGACTGGAGGAGGGATTGCTGGGGCCGGAAATACGTTACTCCTGCAACGGTCCCCGATCGACCCCTATAAAATGCACACACAACCATGAAACCCCTCTTCCTTTGGTAAGCGCCATTCGCGAATCCTGCAACTCCTATTTTTTCCAGGCTTTTCGTGCCATAATCAACAAATACCCAACTGCAGAGGAAGGGTTTGAAGCCTGGCGAAACCATTTGATGGATTTGGGTATTGGACACAGGATTGGTGGGGATTTGACAGCTGAAAATGCGGGTAACGTCTCAAAAGGGACCTATTTCGATCGGATCTACGGGAAAAGCCACTGGAATGTGATGACCATCCGGTCATTTTCAATCGGGCAGGGAGAGTTGTTGATGACGCCGCTTCAACTGGCCAATATGGTTTCCATCATCGCCAACAAGGGATATTACATTGCTCCCCATATTGTTCGCAGCATTCAGAATTTTGACCATACCGAAAGAGTACTCTCCTTCGAGAAACACGTCACCCAGGCAAATCCCTATTTATTCCAGGTTATTGCAGACGGAATGGAAAAAGTAGTCGATGGAGGTACTGCAAAGATCGCCAAAGTCGATGGGATAGCCGTTTGCGGAAAAACCGGTACCATCCAAAATCCGCACGGAGCCGCGCACTCAGCTTTTGTGGCATTTGCACCAAAAGATGATCCGAAAATTGCCATATGTGTTTACGTCGAAAATGGCGTTTGGGGTGCCCGTTATGCCGCTCCAATTGCCAGTCTAATTATCGAAAAATACCTGAACGACTCTATCGCGCCCAAAAGAAAACCGCTGGAAGCCAGTATGCTGAGCGCTGACCTGATTTCGGCCATGCATTTGACGGGGGGAGACTGAATAAAAGGATAAAGGATAAAGTAAAAAGGAGAAAGTAAAAAGGATAAAGGATAAAGTAAAAAGGATAAAGGATAAAGTAAAAAGGATAAAGGATAAAGTAAAAAGGAGTGTCGGGGTGGCCCTTATGGATGCCCATCAAGATACTGGTGAATTATTAATAAATGAAGAGTCAGAACAACATAATCCTGAATTTGGACTGGATAACCATCCTGTTATACCTTGCATTGGTTATGCTGGGCTGGATCAACATCTATGCTGCCGTCTACAGCGACGAACATCAAAGCATTCTTGACATTGGTCAGCAATATGGGAAGCAGATGATCTGGATTATTGCCGGGATGTTTCTGGCTATATGCGTCTTGATTGTCGACAGTAAATTTTATGTTGCCTTTGCCTATCATATTTATGTCTTGATACTTCTTCTATTGGTGGCCGTACTCTTTTTTGGACGTGAAGTAAATGGAGCCAGAGCCTGGTTTGAAGTTGGAGGGGTAGCCCTGCAACCTGCCGAACTTGGTAAATTTGCTACCAGTCTGGCGGTAGCCAAATACATGAGTCAGTTTGGCTTTAAGATGGCCAGAACCAAATCATACATCGTTCTCGGAACCTTGATGCTGTTACCTGCCTTGTTAATTTTGCTACAGAATGATACAGGATCTGCGCTGGTATTTGCCGTCTTCTTTCTGGTTTTCTACCGTGAAGGTCTGCCGGACGTAATCTTAATCGGAGGGTTTACAGCGATTATCCTTTTTATTCTGGCCCTGGTGTGGACCCAACTAATGATTCTCATGTTGTTAATCGTGGTATCGCTGGTCCTTTTAATTGTTTTGAGGCAAAGTATCAAAGAAGGAATTATCGGATTTGTAATTGTTTCACTGATCTATGGAATTTTGTTCGGTCTGAAGAATATTTTTGAATTCGATGCAACACCATTTCATTTGTTGGCCCTCACTTCCATACTGACCATACTTATCTTCATCGTTTACGGTCTTAAAAAACACATCAAACAAGCATGGTTTGTCCTTCTTTTTTTTATCTTTTCCATCTCTATAGCTTTGTCAGTGAATTATTTCTACCGGAATGTGATGGTATCTCACCAACGCGACAGGGTGGACAACCTGCTTGGAATTAAAAATGATTTGCTCGGCGCTGGATACAACGTACACCAGTCAAAAATTGCAATTGGTTCAGGTGGCTTGTTGGGCAAAGGATTTTTAAAGGGAACACAAACAAAATACAATTTTGTGCCGGAACAAAGCACTGACTTTATATTTTGTACGGTTGGAGAAGAGTGGGGATTTTTAGGAACAACAGTGGTGATACTTCTTTTCCTAATACTACTGATTAGGTTGGTTTATCTGGCGGAGCGACAGCGATCGACGTTCAGCAGAATATACGGCTATGGCGTTGCCTGTATTCTCTTTTTTCACATCGTCATCAACATCTCCATGACCATCGGTCTGGCTCCTGTTATTGGCATCCCGCTACCCTTCTTCAGTTACGGAGGATCCTCTTTGTGGTCATTTACAGTCCTGCTCTTTATCTTTATCAAGCTGGATGCCAGCAGAACGAAGAATTTGCGGTAAAAAATTAATACCTTGAAGGTTTTGAAAACCTTCAAGGCATTTTTTTAATACTCTTCCGCTGGGATCAAATTCAACTCCTCTTTGCTGAATACGGGCCCATCCTTGCAGATATACAGCTTACCAACATTGCATCGGCCACATTTGCCAACACCACATTTCATTCTGTTTTCAAGCGTGGTGTAGATCTGGTCATCTTTGAAACCAAGCTTTTCAAGTACCGGGAAAGTAAATTTGATCATGATCGGGGGTCCGCATACAATGGCTATGGTATTTTCAGCTGATGGTGCCACCTTATCCACTATCGTTGGGACAAAGCCAATCTCTCCTTTCCAGTCGGCATTCTCGCCACCCGGATCCACGGTAGTGACCATCTTTACATCCGGACGATCTGACCATTCTTTCAGTTCTGATTTGTAAACCAGATCATTGACTGTTTTGGCTCCATAAACGATAGTGATATCCTTGAAATTTTCGCGCAGATCAAGTGCATTCCAGATCACGCAACGCATCGGAGGCAAGGCAATTCCTCCGGCTATGAAGAGCAGGTTCTTCCCCTTCCACTCCTCCATCGGGAAAACATTGCCATAAGGGCCACGGAAACCCATGGTACTCCCCTCTTCCAGTGAAGCCAACCCAGAAGTTACCCTGCCGGTATCCCGGAAAGTACATTCAATATAGCCCTTTCTTGTCGGTGAAGAGGCAATGCAGAAGGTGGATTCGCCCTCATCAAAAGCTGAGTACTCGCCAAATTGTCCGGCCTTAAACTCAAAGGCTTCGGCCTCTGCCTCATCCTGAAATTTTAATCTGTAAGTTTTTACACCTGGCGCCTCTTTGATTACCTTTTCGATGGTCATCAGGTAAGGAAGGTATGTATTTTGCTCGCTCATTGTTTCGCAATTGAGGTGATGTGTTCCAATATATTCATGTCAACAGGGCAGGCACGCGAACAGCGACCGCATCCCGTGCAACCTACCACGCTAAGTCTTTCTGGCATATAGGAAAATTTGTGGAGAATTCGCTGACGCCAACGCTGACTCTGGTGCTCACGGGGGTTGTGACCCGACGTGTGCAAAGTAAACATCGCAAATCCACAGGCATCCCAACAACGGATACGCCTCCCTTTTGAGCCATGGGCATCTTCCTGAATATCGAAACAGGCACAGGTCGGACAGACGAAAGCACAGGCGCCGCATCCGAGACAACGCTCCGACTGCTCTTTCCAGACAGTACTGTTAAAAGCCTTGTTTAGCTTGGCATTGACCTCTTCCAGATTAAACCTGGTCGGGAGATCGACAAGGTACTTTTCCTTTTTCTCGCCTTTGTCTGCCTCAAAAACATTGGGCATAAGTGCTACCAGAGTCTCACCTTTGAAAGTTAGAATCTCTGCGATAGCGCCTCCATCAGGAAGCATGGTCAGTTGGATATCACTGCCTGCAGTATTACCCGGACTCCCGTTTACGCTGGTGCAAAAGCAACTCTCATCAGCAGCCGCACAACTGAAAGATATCACTGAAGTTTTGACCAGATGAGCATTGTGCAACTTGTCTGCCGTATCCCAGTTGAAAATAGCCGAAAGTGGCTTAAATCCTGCCGCATCACAGGGATGAACCTTCCATAGCACAGTTTCAGCAACACTTTCCGGATCAAAATCTGTCAAATTTACTTTACCGTTCACCTTCTCATAGGAAAAAAGGACTTCTGCCTTCGGATAAACGGAAGCCTTAATTGACTGGGTTGTCTGGATATATTCATCAGCGACCTCACTCAACTTTTTAACAGGCTTAAAATCAACCTGTCCGCGTGAATTCACGGGCGCAAATACTCGCTTGCCACTGGAGACAATGGCATTGAACCACTGTTCTATTCCGCTCTTATTAATGTATTTTGTTTCCATAGCTCTTATCGTATAAATTGCTCCCTGTCATCCAGTTTCCAACTCGAAAGAGCATTGCCTTGTTTGGCCGGCTGACCGGGAACGTAACCAAATTCCGGCGCCAAATCTTCCATCATCTTTCTGGTAATCAAATCAACAGGAATGCCAACCGGACAAGCATCCCCACACGCTCCGCAAGCAGTACAACGTCCCACCATGTGCATGGCCCTGTTAATATGCCACTCCATATTGGCAAGCGGTGCCGGCCATGGATTGATCCACTGCGGACGGTTCACTTCAACAACGCACTTGGAGCAATAGCAAAGCGGGCAAGCCGAGCGGCAGGCATAACATTTGAAGCAGTGTGACATCTCTTCCATCCAGAATTTCCACCGTTCCTCACGGGTCATTCCTTCAATTTTGGAAAGTATCTCCTGCTCCCTTTCTCCGCGTTTCAACTCAAATTGTGCCACATAAGCGGCTATCTCGTCGAAAGTGGTAAATTCACGCAACTCCCCGCTCAAATCAACAGTAATGACAAGGAGTTTCTCCTCACTCAGCTGGTTTTCCACATACAACTGCATGATGCTTCGCAGTGTTGAGATCGGAGCAGTTACTGCGAAGCGCTCTTTCCCAACCAGCTCTTTCTTGGTAATATAAACCGCCAGATTGTGGAAACAATGGCTATCAAAGATCAGTTTTTCAGCACCTTCACTGTTTCTACAAAAGAGTGGCCGGGGTCTTTTGGTACCCTCTTCATATCCAATTACCAGCGAAACTACTCCTTGTGAAAGCAACTCGGCGGCTCTGTCTCTAAGCTTCTTCATTGTATCCCTCCTTCTCTAAATAGTCGGCAACCTTTTGATATTCGGCATAAGGCCCAAGTGCCCGGATATCTGCAACAGTGTTGTTGACAAGATCTGCCCATTTGGAACCTTCAGCAGCAGAAACCCAGGAGTATTGTATTCGGCGAATGTCAACACCCATCAGATCAAGGATCGAACGGAAAGCGATCCAACGACGCCGTGCATGGAAATTTCCACTGGTATAGTGACAATCGTTTGGATGACAGCCAGAAACTATCACTCCATCGGCGCCCTGCGCAAAAGACTTTAGCAACAGAAGGAAATCTATTCGTCCGGTACACGGAAAGCGAACGATCTTAACGTTAGTGGCATATTTTAGTCTGCTTGTGCCGGTCAAATCAGCTCCGGCATAAGTGCACCAGTTGCAGACAAATGCAATTATTTTGGGTTCAAAATCAGTATTACTACTCATTATCTGTTAGTTAGTCGTTTAACAATGACATCACCTCGGCGTATACCTGCTCATTGGTGTACCCCTGGATATCGATGGATTTGGAGCGGCAGAATGCTACACATGTACCACAACCCTGACACAGTCCCTGGTTAACCCGGGCAATGGTTCGGATCAGACTGCCATCGCGCCCTTTGATCTCTTCGTGCTCGATGGCATTGTACGGACAGGCGGTTTCGCACATGAAACACCCAACACAAGTACTGTAAAGAGGTGGCGCCAAACGGTTTACTACTGCCACAACCGGCTCCCTCACCAATTCATCGTTTGAAAAGAGGGCTGCAACCTTCACTGCAGCCCCGGATGCCATTCCGACAGTCTCAGGTATATCTTTGGGAGCCTGACAGGCGCCGGCCAGAAAGATTCCTGCCGTATTGGTCTCAACAGGCTTGAGTTTCGGATGCGCCTCAGCGAAGAAATGGTAAGGATCGTAAGAAACATGCAATTTCTGCGCGAGTTGCTCTGAACCGCAATTTGCAACTCCTGCAGTTGCAAGGACTACCATATCAGCCTCTATTTCGACCTGCTCACCACCAAGAAGTGTATCGACACCTTTGACAATCAGTTTACCATTCTTTTCATATACCCTGGCAACCCTCCCGCGAACATAATTAACGGTATCCTCCTCGATAGCTCTGCGAACGAACTCTTCGTAGTTTTTCCCACCTGCACGGATGTCCATATAAAATACAGTTGACTCACCATCGTGGACCTTGTGCTGGTACAGCATGGCATGTTTGGCTGTGTACATACAACAAATCTTTGAGCAATAAGGTATTCCCTTAGCAGGATCCCTGGACCCGGCACAGGCAATAAAGACAATTTTCTTTGGTATGGCGCCATCAGAGGGACGGCGAATCTCGCCAAAAGTCGGACCGGAGGCAGAAGCCAGTCGTTCGAACTGAAGACCTGTCAATACGTCTTTGTATTGTCCGTAGCCATATTCAGGGAAGAAGTCGGTACCCTTCACATCAAATCCTGTTGCAAGCACTACCGCGCCTACCTCTTCCGTGATGATCTCGTCCTCCTTGTCCCATTCAATAGATCCTACCTGACATGTCTTTTCACAAATCTTGCAGGCTCCCCGCTTGTAGTAATTGCAGTTGACCCGATCAATCACCGGTTTATTTGGCACAGCCTGTGGAAACGGAACATAAATAGCCGTTCTGGTTCCCAAACCGGCATTGAATTCACTGGGGATTTTTTTGACCGGACACTTTTGAATACAAGCGCCGCAACCCGTACAGGTTGAATAATTAACACTTTTGGCTTTGAGCCGTATCTTCGCTTTAAAATTACCTATAAAACCCTCCAGACTCTCCAATTCTGCATAGGTGTACAACTTAATATTGGGATGTTGTGCCACCTCTACCATCCTTGGAGTCAGGATACACTGGGAACAGTCGAGTGTTGGAAAAGTTTCTGATAGCTGCGACATATGGCCGCCAATTGAAGGGTCTCTTTCAACCAAAATTACTTTATGACCGGTATTGGCGATATCAAGGCTGGCCTGAATCCCTGCAATACCGCCACCAATGACCAAAGCCCTTTTGGTTACAGGTACTTTGATCGAGTCAAGCGGTTTGTTCTTCTTCACCTTCTCAACCATCATCTTTACCAAATCTATGGCTTTTTCGGTCGTCTCCTCACTCTTTTCGTGTACCCAGGAGCAATGTTCGCGAAGGTTGGCCATCTCGCAGAGGTAGGGGTTTAATCCCGCTTCTGCACAGGCCCTTCTGAAGGTTGGTTCGTGCATACGGGGTGAACAGGCACCAACGACAACTCCATCCAGACCATATTTTTTGACAGCCTCTTTGATGAAAGTTTGTCCGGGATCCGAACACATGTATTTGTAGTCGATGGCGTGAGCAACCCCTTCCATACCGCCTATCTCCCGTGCAACACGTTCGACATCGACGGTAGCGCTGATATTTTCACCGCAGTGACAAATAAATACTCCGATCTTTGACATATAGTTACAATTCTACGGTTACGAAATGACGTTTTAATCCCAGCTCTTTGGCTCCTATACCCAAGGCAAGTCCAATGGCCTGCGTAATATAAATAACAGGTATATCAATAGGATTTTTGAGTGTTTTGTTGATGGCTCCGCGGCGCATATCCAAATTGGACTGACACAAAGGACAAGCAACGATCACAGCTTCAGCGCTGCGATCAGCGGCATCTTTCAATATATTTCCTGATAGTTTTGCTACCAGATCGGTACGGGAGACAGAAAAACCGGCTCCGCAGCACTCCGTTTTGAAGGCCCAATCCAACGTTGTACCTCCTATCCCTTTAATTAAAGTATCCATACTCTGTGGATCTTCCACCCTGTCAAATTTCAGAATAGAATGAGGACGAACCAGCAAACAACCGTAATAACAGGCTACTTTGTGAGCAAACGGACGTGTGACTCGGGTTTTAATATTCTCAGCACCATAGGCTTCCAGCATTTGCAATACATTGATAATTTTTAAATCCCCTCTGTAAGGCAGTTTGAGAATTTCAATCACCCGCGTACGTTTGTTTTCATCTTCCAGTTCGTGCTGAGTAACTTTTAAGCGGTTGTAACAAGCTGCACAAGGCACTACTACTTCAGTAAGTCCTTGCTCTTCAGCCATTGCCATGATTCGAGCAGGCAGCGACAAAGAGAGCTCTTCGTTCATGACATGGGCAGCGGTGGCACCACAACAGTTCCAGTCCTTGATCTCGACCAGTTCAATATCCAGTGCTTTGGCCAGTGCCACAACCGATTCGTTGTATTCTCTCGAGGAGCCGGTTAGAGAACAACCCGGGTAAAATCCTATCTTCATTTGTTCACAGTCTTAGCGTTTTCAATAGTTTGGGCAAATATTCTCTTCATACTTCTCCGGTCTTTGATCTTCTCAGGCAAAAGATGCAATTTCCCTTTCAGGTACATCGAAGGGGCAATGGCAAGATCTTGAAGAAAATTGAAAGTCCGGAATTTATAGGAGAGTACCAGTCCTATTTCATATAAACGACCAGTGTTCCTGACAGAATCCAGAAAAGAACGGTGGAAGGCAATAATGGGTTTAGAATCAGGATGCAGTTTATTTTCCTTGATTGCCTGAGTTCTCAAATAATCCATCATTTTGGGAATATCAATCTCCATCGGACAACGACCCAAACAATTTTCACAATTCAAACAAAGCCATATCGAGTTGGATGCAAGTACTTTGTCCATATTTTGCCTGGTTCCGGTTTGAAGTAACCGCATGAGGTAGCTTGGAGGATAATTCATATCCGAAGCAAGAACGCAACCTGCCGTACACTTGCCACACTGGTAGCATCGCATCACTTCTACACCTGTATGTGACTGTAAATCTGATATTTTGTTCTTATGTTCCATCTTCGTTCATATATAGTTACATTCATTCATAAGATCCTCTAAAGGTAAAAATTAAGTTTCATGATACTAAAGTGTTAACCTTAAAATCTTTCTAAATTAAAGTCCATTGTTCGATTATTTGTAAAACTGTTTTTTGCCAAAAAATTCATTTCTTTGTCAAAAATTTCAGGCATTACCTAACTTCACAGAATAGAAGAAAAAAAACTCAACACCCCCGTTTTATGGAATCAATCGGATTTATTCAATGGTGTCTTGACAACTTAAACTACTGGACGATAACTCTTTTAATGGCCATTGAGAGTTCCGTGATACCCTTGCCCTCCGAATTGGTTGTGCCTCCGGCTGCTTACAAAGCTGCAGCAGGAGAGCTAAATATTTACCTCGTTGTATTTTTTTCAACATTGGGAGCATTGATCGGATCACTTATAAATTATGCTTTAGCTGATTTTATTGGACGTCCGATTATCTACCGATTTGCTAACAGTAAATTGGGACACCTCTTAATGCTTAATGAAGAGGGTATCAAAAAAACAGAGGCATTCTTTGACAAAAACGGAGCAATTTCCATTTTTACCGGACGTTTGATCCCAGGCGTAAGACATCTGATCTCAATACCGGCGGGGCTCTCAAAAATGAACCTTCCCAGATTTATTCTCTATACAACACTTGGCGCCGGTATTTGGAACATCATACTGGCCACCATCGGCTATTCCCTTGAGTCGGTAGTACCAAAAGAGATGCTTATGACGAAAGTGATGGAATACAGTAGACATCTCTCCATTGTATTTATAATTTTAGGTGTATTGGTCTTTGGGTTTATTGTTTACAAGGCACTGCAGAAGAGCAAGTAAAATAGAGAGAGGGATTACCTGCCGGTGATCCCTAAGGGGGAAGCTAAACCAATTGAAAGCCTGTTTCGTAAACTCAACGTTTTTTTATTTAACCCCAAAACCTTCACC